>DMYD01000035.1 GCA_003483745.1 Roseburia sp.
TGCTAATATCACAATCTCACAGTAAAATATAATAATCGAAAACGATCCTGCACCATGTTATTCATCAGAAATTTCCGGTTTGCACAGATTTACCTGGAACAAACAGAAGGAGACCAGCATGAAGGAAAACTCTATTTTTCAAACATATCTTTATCTGTAAGACATATCTCTATTTTTTACAGTTCATCCACGCTGATCTCTTTTCCATCTTTCCAGATACGCTCAAGATCATAAAATAATCTGTCCTCTTTCGAGAAAATATGAATAATGATATCATTATAATCCATCAGAATCCATGTAGAAGACTGATTACCTTCCACCTGTCGTACTTTAAGATCTGCTTTGTATAAAGCTTCATCCACCGCATCACGCATTGCCTGAATCTGGTTCTGGTTCATTCCGTCTGCAATAATAAAAAAGTCTGCAATCGGTGAAATTTCACGGATATCAATTACTTTCACATCCTCTGCTTTCTTATCTTCCAGTGCTTTTACTGCTATTTTACAATATTCTGCTGAAGTCATATAGTTACTCTCCTGTCATTTTTATTTTTCTTCCGGGTAGTTTAACGCTGTGTGTCACCCAAGATATATTTTTATTTTGAGGCGTTAATCATGGTTTTTCCTGTACTGACGGTAAAAATCATATGTCATTTTTGTCGTTGCATCGATACTTCCACCGCGGCTGGACAAATAAGCTAGTGTATCATGCAGTATTTCTGCCATACAGGCATCTAAATCCTCGAAGGCAATCTTTCTTATATAGGGAAGATTTTCTGCCTTATCCCGCCCAGGTTCAATATAATCTGCGATATAAATGATTTTGTCTAAGAGACTCATATCCGGTTCACCGGTCGTATGCACTTTGATTGCATGCAAAATCTGTGGATCCATTACTTCATACACAGTTTCTGCCAGAAAAGCTCCTAATTTTGCATGTAGCAGATATGGACTTTTATATTCTACCGGATTGATCAAAATATGGTTCTTTTCACACATTTCTATTTTCTGATCATTTGGGATACATTTTGCACAGTCATGAAGTAAACCTGCAAGCATTGCCTTTTCTATAGAATACCCATGTGCCATGGCAAGACAGCCCGCCGTATACATCACACCCTTTGTGTGCTCATAGCGCCCTTTATCCAGTTCTTTTTTTAATTTTTTACGAATTTCACTTAATTCCATGATAATCTCCATTCCTGCCCGTTTTTCAATGAAAACAATATTTCCATTTGCATCACTAATCTCCATTTCAGACCGACTTGTTGCGAAGAATTCCCATGATTGTCAGATTTTCTGCAAAATTTTTATATATGAATCCCTATCCTTACCGCTAATCCTCTTCATATAAATGGTGTTCCCGGATATATGCAAGTACTTTAGAAGGAATCAGGGAAATATCTGTTTCTCCACCTCTTAAAGCTGCCCGAATCTCACTGGATGAAATATCTGTTTTTCCACCTGTGATTGGATAAATATCAGCTGGGAATAACTTTTTTAAGGCAGAAATCTTTTCCCTGACCTCTGACAAATTCATTTCATCCCGCACCGCAGTCAGAATCACTGCCTTCTCACAAATAATATCCGGATGATACCATTTTTCTAAATAATCAAGCGAATCTGCACCCATAATAAAGAAAAAAGTAGTATCCGGATAGATTTCTTTTAATTTTGTGAGTGTCAGATACGTATAGCTTGTCCCCTCTGCATCAATTTCCATTCGTGAAAGTTTAAAATATGGAATATCACAGATAGCCAGGGATGTCATTTCGGCCCGTATATCTGCCGCAGTCATTTTTTTCTCATCTTTATTTGGAGAATGCCCTGCCGGAATAAACCATACTTCATCTAATGCAAACTCTTCATAAGCACTCTGTGCGATATTTAAATGTCCCCTATGGATCGGATCAAAAGAGCCGCCTAAAATTCCAACCCTCTTTAAATTTTTTTGTCCAATCCCGCGCTCTGCATCTTCCATATCAGTCTGGCAGTTCATACTTCGTATTTTTCTTTGCCTGACGGAACAAAATAATTTTCTTTCCAATTACTTTTACAACATCAGAATGTGTCCGCTCTGCTGTCATTGCAGCAATCTCTCTCGGATCGTCGATACAGTTTTTTAATACAGCCACCTTGATCAGTTCTCTCTTTTCGAGTGCTTCATCCAATGCTGTAATGATCTCCGGTGTCAGACTTGCTTTTCCGATATGAAAAATCGGATCCATCGTGCTTGCACATCCACCAAGGTATGCCCGCTGTTTACTTGTTAATGCCATAATATTCCTCATTTCCGCACTGTTTTCCAGTGCAATTAAATTGCATCCGTATTTCATTATTTATAGTAATCAAATTCAAACCCATACATGCGCACAGTGTCGCCATCTTCGATTCCCTGCGCTTCTAATTCTTTCAAAATGCCCTGTTCCTTCATAAACTTCTGGAAGAACAAAAATCCTTTTTCAGAATCAATATTTGTATACCCAAGCATCTTTTCGATTTTTGGTCCCTCAATCTCAAATGCCCCATCCGCAGCCTGGGAAATTGTATACGGTTCATCCTTAAAGAAACGAAGTGCCGGATCAAACTCAGGTTCATAAATCACCGGTTCGCTGCCACAATTATCAAGAAGTTCCTGTACGTGATACAGTAACTCCTTTAATCCCTTTCCGCTGACAGCTGAAATCGGGAATACACGAATACCGTCTTTTTCAAACTCCTGTCTGAGTGATTGTACGATCTCATTTTCATCACCATAGACGGCATCCATTTTATTTGCAGCAATGACCTGCGGTTTTTCTAAGAGTTTCGGATCATATGCCTCTAACTCTTTCATAATGGCACGGATATCTGCAATCGGATCACGTCCTTCCGTTCCAGCTGCGTCGACCACATGGATCATAACTTTTGTACGCTCAATATGACGCAAAAACTCAAGTCCGAGTCCGATACCTTCCGATGCACCCTCAATGAGTCCAGGAATATCTGCAATAACGAATCCCTTTGCACCATCTAAGTCTACAACTCCAAGATTTGGCTGCAGCGTCGTAAAATGATAATTGGCAATCTTTGGCTGTGCATTTGTCACTCTTGATAATAACGTTGACTTTCCGACATTCGGGAAACCAACCAGTCCAACATCCGCGATCACCTTTAATTCTAACTTTACTTCCAGTTCAATGGCATCTCCACCAGGCTGTGCATACTTTGGTGCCTGCATGGTAGACGTTGCAAAATGCTGGTTACCAAGACCTCCACGCCCGCCTTTTAAGATCACCTGTCTGCGATTATCGCCAGACATATCAGCAATTACCTTTCCGGATTCCGCATCTTTGATCACAGTTCCTGCAGGAACCTTTAAGATCAGATCTTCTCCGTTCTTTCCATGGCAGTTACGCTTTCCGCCTTCCTCTCCCGGCTGTGCGGCGAATTTTCTTCTATGGCGGTAATCCGTAAGTGTGTTTAGTCCATCATCCACTACGAATACGATATCTCCGCCACGGCCACCGTCTCCGCCATCCGGGCCACCGTCCGGCACATATTTTTCCCTGCGGAAACTAACATGACCATCTCCGCCTTTTCCCGATTTTATAATAATTGTTGCTCTGTCTGCAAACATATTTTTCTACCTCAAATTTAACAAAAACATGTACATAAAGCAGGGTTCATCCTGACTTTGAATACATGTGAATTACCTGTCACATTCTTAATACAAATAGAACCCGGCTATCACGTCCATCTGCGATGGATGTGCCATCTGTGATGGGTGTTCATAGTCGGGTCCACAGTACATCTTATTCAGCTACTGGATAAACGGAAGCCTGTTTCTTATCTCTTCCTTTTCTTTCGAATCTTAAAATACCATCTGTTAAAGCAAATAATGTATCATCTCCACCGATACCTACATTAACGCCTGGATGAATCTTTGTTCCACGCTGTCTGTATAAAATGTTTCCAGCTTTTACAAACTGTCCGTCTGCTCTTTTTGCTCCTAATCTTTTAGATTCGGAATCACGACCGTTCTTTGTAGAACCAACTCCCTTTTTATGAGCAAAAAACTGAAGGTTCATATTTAACATGTCTTACACCTCCCTGAATTTTAGAATGATATAATCATTTCCATAAGTGTTTTGTATTCCCTGCAAACCTAAAACCAATGACCTCATAAGTAGATCGGCATCATGTCCTGCCGGGGAAGAAAACGATAAGCTTATCTTTCCTGTCTCCTCATCCGAATCTGTGGAAAAGGCATCTTTCGTATATAAGCCAAGGCTGTTTACCGTATTGATAACCAATGCGGAAATCCCTGCACATACAATATCTTCGCCTTCCTCTGCATATCCGGCATGTCCAAGACATTCAAAGCCTAAAAACTCGTTGTCACGGTTTCTGAAAATCGTTATCTTTGTCATAACAACTTTCCCTGTCGATTACGCGTTGATTTTTTCAATCTTAACCTGTGTAAACGCCTGTCTGTGACCGTTTTTCTTGTGATAGCCAGTCTTTCTCTTGTACTTGTAAACGATAACTTTTTTACCTCTGCCCTCTTTTACGACAGAAGCCTCAACAGAAGCGTTTGCTACATCAGAACCAACTTTGATACCGTTGTCAGATACAGCTAAAACCTGATCAAAAGTTACTTTCTCACCAGCTTCTTTTCCGAGCTTTTCAATGGTAATGATATCGCCTTCGGATACTTTGTACTGTTTACCACCTGTTGCTATAATTGCGTACATATGGCACCTCCTATTATCATTACTCGCCAGTTGTGGTGCCTTCTACCTTGTATTGATACAGAATAGACGGACTTTTAGACCTCACTGTGCGGCATACTTCGTTACTTTAGCATATTTTTTTTGTTACGTCAACCATTTTTTGCATATTTCAAAAATAATTTTACACAAAGGCAAAATATATTAACACCAATGCCCCCAGTACGATACGATACCATCCAAATACCTTAAAGTCGTGTTTCCGGATGTAAGACATTAAGAAACGGATGACAATAATAGATACAAGGAATGCAACAACTGTTCCAAGTCCTAAAATCACAAGTTCTGCTCCCGTAAACGCAAATCCGAACTTTAAGAGTTTTAAAAGGCTCATGCCTAGCATGACCGGAACTGCAAGGTAAAATGTAAACTCTGCAACAGCAACACGAGAGACACCGATGATCAGTCCGCCGATGATCGTTGCACCGGAACGTGAAGTTCCAGGGATAATGGAAAGCACCTGAAATAATCCAATCATAAATGCAGTCTGATAAGAAATATCAGCAAGTGTTTTGATTTTAGGTTCTCTCGTCTTATTCCAGTTTTCAATCAGAATAAATGCAACACCATAAAAAATCAGTGCAATGGCAATCACGACCGGTGTATGAAGATGGGCTTCAATATAATCATCAAACAAAATCGTTACGGCAGCTCCCGGGATGCATGCTACTACTACCTTAAACCATAAGGAAAAGATATCTTTTCTTATCACCGGCTTTGTTTTGTCCTTAAACTGAAACGGAAACATCCGGTTCCAGTAAAGGACTACAACCGCAAGAATCGCCCCTAACTGAATAATAATAAAAAACATTTCCTTAAAGGAATCGCTCGCATTTAACTGTAAAAACTCATCTACTAAAAGCATGTGACCGGTGCTGCTGATTGGCAGCCATTCTGTGATTCCCTCCACGATTCCAAGAAAAATCACTTTCAAAATCTCAATAAAATTTAAGTCCATTTTTATTCTCTCTATACTTTCTTATATTTTGTCAGGATAAACTCTCCCGCAATGATTTTTTTATTTTCTTCCGGGTAACCTCAACAAGTCCGAGTTTTGTCATCTCAACGATCTGCGTTGGTATCGGATCTTTTTTCAGTGCTGCCCCAAATAAATTTAAAAGTTTACTCTCTGCTGACTTTGCCTCCAGGTTAATGAAATCAACAATGATAATTCCGGAAATATTGCGGAGCCTTAACTGCCTTGCAATTTCTTCTGCCGCTTCGATATTCACTTTAAGGAAGTTCTCCTGCATTTCTTTTTTAGCAATGTTTTTTCCGGTATTTACATCAATCACCGTCAGAGCTTCCGTCGGCTGGATAACAAGGTATGCACCTGACTTTAACCATACCCTCTCCCTCAATGCATCATGAAGCTGCGATGCGATTCCGCTAAGTGCAGCTAAAGAAACCATTTTATCTTCATAATAACGGATTTTAAGACCATGTCCGGTAAATATTTCATCTACCCTGGATTTCACACTTCCTCTCGTTACAAGCTGTTCTGCGCCGACACCATACATGCCACAAATCGTCTCAAAGATAGCTCTGTCATCGGTTACCACTTCCCCCAGCTCTGTCTCATAAAGTCCGTTTAACATCTTCTGCCATGGCTGTTCCTCTTTACGTACCAAAGAATAGCGTGTGAAATGTTTTGCGCCAGAGATGATTTTTTGAACTTCTGCCTCAAGCTGTGCTAATTCCCAAAGCATTTCCTCCTTTGATGCCAAAGCGGCATTGGTACGGATGATCACACCATATGGAGGCTGTTCCTTGCCCGAGAGAAAATCTTCGACGATCTTTAACAGTTCTTCTCTTTTTTCTTTTGGCAGCTTGGAAGAAGCACCGATTTTTCGTTTCCCAGTCGTAAGGATCACATACTTTCCGGTAAACGTAAGGTTCGTACTTACGGAAGGATCCTTTGTCTTTAATGCTTCTTTTACCACCTGGACCAGAAGTTCATCCCCCGCACAGATTGCTTTTTTCTCTGACTGTTTCTTTGTAAAAACAGGATTTTTCAGTTCCTGCAGCGGAAGATAACAATTCTGTCCCGGTGCAATACAGACAAAGGCAGAATTCAGGTTTTTTACAACATTTTCCACCCTGCCTATATAAATATTTCCAAGCAAAGATGTACCTGTCAAAGATTCCGGCGTCACTTCGATCAGTTTTTGTCTGTCATCGCAGAGAGCCGCAATACGGTATTCTTTTTTTTCGATTTCTGTTGTTGTAATAATAAAACGGTTCATATTACCCGATCACTTCTCCCATTTTTCCAAGGGAAATAAATCCATCGCCCTTTGAATCCTTAGCATATACATCTCTACGATGGATCTGGATCGCATTCTGATCATAAGTATATCCCATTGCCTGAAACATTGCTTCTAGTACAAGTTCCGGTTTTAAGTTATCCGTACTTCCAGTGGATACCTTTAAATAAAATACCGGTCTGCCATCTCTTTCCGACACTTCAAATGCGTATACAAGCTGCTTTAAATCCATGACTTTTTCACTTTTTTTCGTCTGTTTTGTGACCAGAAATTCTTCTTTTTCCGTAAAATGCTGGCGGATGCCATCTGCAAAAGTCTTAACATCTGCAGCCGGTTCATATCCCTCTTTAAAGTAAAGGTCATAGTCTGCCGCTGCAACCATGGACATCGCTGTTTTGGCATTGTCCGGCAGTTTTACATACTCTGTGACTTCCACGCCCTCCACCATGGTTTCATTCAGTGCCTTAATGGACACTTCACTTGATCTGGTAGAATTTACTTCAATATCAAGATACTCTCCATCGCTGGTGATCCCGACACCAAGCGGTGCCGCAAAAGACATGATCTGGTGCGGGGAAAAACCTTCCGAGTAACAGATATCTATTTCTGCCCTGCGCATTGCCTTCTGAAAATAACGCATAATATCCAGATGCCCGATAAAACGCATTACACCGTATTTACGGAATTTAATCCTTATCTTTATCATAATGTCAACCTTACATTAACCCTTTCTTCTTTCACATTAAGTATCTCAAGGAAAACGTTAAGTATCTGCTTTAACGTTCTGCCATACATACTCCCGTTTTAAACTGGGCTGCACCACAACCAGAGCAGCGCATCCTGCAGTTTGGAGTCACATTCTCTGACATGGCATTTTTCCATTCACGTTTCAAGAATTCTTTCGTCACGCCGGTATCAATAAAATCCCATGGAAATACTTCATCTAAAGAGCGCTCTCTTTTGGTATAAAAATCCATATCCACACCGCAGTCTGTAAATGCATCTAACCATCTCTGATAATCAAAATATTCAGACCATGCATCAAATATACCGCCACGCTCATACACAGTGCGGATCACACTTCCAACCTTACGGTCGCCACGTGCTAACACGCCCTCTAATACCGTCACATCCGCCTCATGCCAGTTATATTTGATACTTTTACGGTTCAGCTGTTCCTTTACTGTATCATTCACAACCTTAGCACGCGCAATATAATCCTCTGGATCATGCATGGATGCCCACTGGAAAGGTGTAAACGGCTTTGGTACGAAGAATGATGTTGATATTGTGATCTGGCATTTTCCATTCCGCTGATCCTTCGGAATCTCATAATAACGTACCGCAATATCATTCGCCAGTTCCGGTATCGCCTTCATGTCCTCTTCCGTCTCTGTAGGAAGTCCTAACATAAAGTAAAGCTTTACCTTATTCCAACCGCCTTCAAATGCCATTCCGGCACCTTCTAAAATAACTTCTTTTGTAAGTCCCTTATTAATAACATCCCTGAGCCGCTGGGAACCTGCCTCCGGCGCAAATGTCAGGCTGCTTTTTTTGATATCCTGCACTTTTCCCATTACGTCTAAGGAAAATGCATCAATACGCAGAGATGGAAGAGAAATATTCACTCCTTTTCCCTTAAATTCCTCAATTAAAAATGTTACAAGTTCCTGTAACTGTGAATAGTCGGAAGAACTCAAAGAACTTAAGGAGATTTCTTCATGTCCGGTTGACTTTAACATCTGGTAGGCAAGTTTCTTTAACCGTTCCACATTTTTTTCACGCGTCGGACGGTAGACCATACCCGCCTGACAGAAACGGCAGCCACGGATACATCCACGCTGGATTTCAAGCACAACACGGTCCTGTGTTGCCTTGATAAATGGTACAATCGGTTTTTCCGGATAGACTGCCTGTGTCATATCCGTAACGATCTGTTTTGTGACTGTGCGCGGCACATCTTCATAAACCGGTTCAACCCCTGCGATCGTGCCGTCTTCTTTATAACTTACTTCATATAAAGACGGTACATAAATACCGGGAATCTTTGCTGCCTCATGTAAAAATTCCTTGCGTGATGCCCCTTCCTGCTTCATTTTTTTGTACAGATCCAACAGGGCATCATAGGAAATTTCGCCTTCTCCCATATAAAACAGATCAAAAAATTCTGCGATCGGTTCCGGGTTATAGGTACATGGTCCTCCTCCAATCACAATAGGATCATTCTCCGTCCGGTCCGCCGCTTCGATCGGGATCTGGCTCAAATCTAAGATCTGCAAAATATTGGTATAACACATCTCGTACTGGATCGTGATTCCAAGAAAATCCGCATCCTTTACAGGCTGCTGTGATTCTAAAGAAAACAGTGGAATCTTCTTTTCTTTTAAAATTGCATGCAGATCCGGCCACGGGGAATAGACACGTTCACACCAGACGTCCTCTCTTTTATTTAACATATCATATAAAATCTGGATACCAAGATGTGACATTCCAATCTCATAAACATCCGGAAAACACATCACAAACCGGATATCGACCGCATCTTTCTCTTTTACTACGCTGTTTAATTCGTTGCCGATATAGCGTGCCGGTTTATCGATTTTCATCAGTATCTCATCGGATAAAGCTAATTTCGTCATTTAAAAAATCCTTTCCATTTCTTCTTTCGCGCTCAAATTCCGCCATTCGTTAATCATACATGTACGTTGACTCACTTGCGCTCAATGTATCATAACATAATTTTTCAGATTTGTATAATAATGATTATCGCAGATCATTTCTGTGATCGTCTGCGTACTGTAACCACACAGATTTGTATGGGTATACATGCAGCCTAAAAAAGCCACAAATATGCATATGGATAAAAAAATGCGCAGTTTCAGTGCTGCCGCAATCCCCATTTCCGGTGCAGAATACTCTATTTCTTCTGTACCTCTCTTTTGCATTCCATTCTCTTCATAAAATGAGTTGCGGATATTCTGCACATATTCCCTGCGCCGTTCGATTGCCTGTCTGTCCATAGAACACTCTTTTTTATTCTGATTTTCAATGACATTTTATGAATCTATGGACAAATTCATACCTGAATTTTCAGTGTTATTTTTCATACCTGCTTTTTTTTATAAACGGCATCTGAAGCCATTTCAGCAGCGTATTGTCGAGGATCATTGCGCCTATTGCCGAGATAAAAAGAGTCAGCACCATCATCACGATACAGCCGCCAGCAATGCCACCGCCGAGCACATTGACATGCAGTTTCTGTTTCACCACAAAATGAAGTACGCCCCAGTGGATCAGTAAAATAGAATAACTGTACCGGCTGATCCACTGCACAAAGAAATTGCTCTTTGTTTTTTTGGACGCAAGACGCTTTACCAACACAAAAATAGCTGCCGTAAAACACATCATTGTGGGCGAATTCTGATAAATATAATTGACATAATCATTTCCGTTCCAGATCCACATACAGGTTTCAATAAATGATAGAAATCCTGCAAACATGAAAAAATTTTCTGTCTTTCTGCTACATTTTTCAGAAAGAAAATATCCCAGTAAAAAAGTACCTGCATAAGAATCCACCACAATGCCAAACACAGAGTTGATTCCGTAAAGTGGCAGATATGTGTCCAATGCACAAATTGCAAATACGACTCCTATCACCCCCGACAATACGGTATCGGGAATATTATGTACAATATACCGCATAAACGGAGTCAGCACATACAGCCAGATGATCACATAGACCAGCCAGAAATGAGGTGCCTCCACCGGGGCACCTGTCAGAATCTTTTGTAACATCAGAAGCCAGTGATCTGGTCTTAACCAGTCAATTCCTTCTTTCGCAACAATATACAAAATATAGTAAACGACAAGAGGAATCGCAACTTTTGTAAACCGTTTCCGAAAAAAAACGCCGACCGGCTCATTTTTTACCGGAAGTAGTAATGCTCCGCTTAACATGACAAAAAGCAGGTTGCATGACAAGAATATAAAATTAAATATGGTAAGCACCCGAAATGGGATGTTTCCATACTCTGTCATCGAAGCTGCCAGCGAAACTGTGTGCACCCCGATCACGAATATGGTTGCCACAACACGCAGATCATCAATATAAACCTTCCTGTTTCCCTTTGACATATTTCCAATCATAAGTTCTTTTATTTTTTCAAACATGGTGTCTCCCTTTGGCAGATTATTACACATATCAAAAAAACTTCGCCATACTTTTTAAGTATAGCAAAGTTTTTCCCCTCACTCAATAACAGATTATACCTACTGTGTAACACATGAATTTATCTCTGTGAAAGTTCCTGTGTGATCTCCTCCCATGTAACTCCCTTTTCTGCCATCAGCACCATCATGTGATACATGAAATCGGATATCTCATATTTGGTATCTTCCGGATCCGGATTTTTGGCTGCAATGATGATTTCTGACGCCTCTTCTCCGATTTTCTTTAAAATTTTATCCAGTCCCTTGTCAAACAGATAATTTGTATAAGAACCCTCTTTCGGGTTTGCCTTGCGGTCTAAAATGATTGCATAGACATCTTCTAACACTTTAAGCGGATTTTTCTCCATGTACTCCTTCTTTACAATTTCATTAAAGAAGCAGGAAACATTTCCGGTGTGACATGCTGCACCAATCTGAGATACTTTCGCTAAGATCGTATCATAATCACAGTCAGCAGTCAGTGATTTTACATACTGAATATGTCCGGAGGTCATGCCCTTGATCCATAATTCCTGACGGCTTCTGCTGTAATAGGTCATCTTCCCGATATTGATTGTTGTCTCGAATGCCTCTTCGTTCATATAGGCAAGCATCAAAACCTCATCGGTGCGGTAATCCTGTACAATAACCGGAACCATACCATCCGAATTTTTCTTTAGATCCGCCCATTTTAATGCCGGTTCAAAGTTATCCATCTTGATTCCGCCTGCTGACAGCTGTGATTTCATTTCCATGATGTCTGTCTCAGGATCATTGATAAAAGAGCCCGCGATTCCGCGAACATTTTCGCGTTTTAATGTCTCAATAATTTTCTCATAATCACATTCTTCAAAATATACGACATACGGAACGTCTGTAATATTTTCAATCGCATTTAAAACGCCGGTATTTAAAACCAGCAGTTCGTGAAAATGCTCCTGCATTTCCTCCTGATGTTTAAATACAAAATCAACATTTGCCACAGAAACAAGGATACGCTCTTTTCCAAAACGGTCACTTGCCTCTCTTGCAATATCCATACTGTTTGATTTTGCGCCATTTACAATCACCTGCAGACATCCGGCATAAATAAACTTCTTAACATCCTCAAAACGGCTGATATTTCCACCGGCACAAACCTTAATTTCGACGTTGCGATTGATATTCTTAATCGTATGGATATTCTTCTCGTGTTCATCGTCATCATCTGAAAGATCAAAGATAATGATCTTGTCAATACCGCTGTCATTATAAAGACGCGCCAGACTGATCACATCCCATCCCATCGGTTCAAAATTATCCATACCTTTTACTGCCTGTCCATTTTTCAAATAAATGGTGGCAACAATATTTTTATGTTCCATATTATAAAACTCTCCATTCCTGCATTTTCCTGATAATCAATATGTTTTTCTCTCTCATCGACCACAGCCGGACTCTGCAGGAACTTTAAGCTTCCTACAGACTGCCCTTTGTAGACAGCACATCCGTGATACGTGGATCATATCCGGTTGCTTCATCCAAAGCCCTGGCAAAAGCCTTGAACATTGCTTCAATCATATGATGGTTATTACCGCCGGATAATACACGGATATGCAGATTCATTCCCGCTGCATAGGAAACGGCATAGAAAAATTCTTTTACCATCTCCGTATCCATATATCCTACCCTCTCTACGGTAAATTCTCCGTCAAAAACAAGATAAGGTCTGCCTGAGAGATCCACAGCACAAAGCACCAGCGTTTCATCCATCGGCAAAATACAGCTTCCAAAACGTTTGATGCCTTTTTTATTTTTTAATGCTTTGCGGATTGCATTGCCCAGTACAATTCCTGTATCCTCGATCGTATGATGACAATCCACAGCAAGATCACCTTCCACTTTTGCTGTAAGGTCAAAAAAACCATGCCTTGCAAATCCTTCTAACATATGATCAAAAAAGCCTATCCCGGTATCAATATCTGCCTGACCGGTTCCATCTATGTTCAGATTGATCTTAATATCCGTTTCTTTCGTTTTTCGTATGTACTCCGCCGTTCTTTCCATTTTACCACATTCCTCTCTAGTCTTCAAACCGTACACGGATTGAATTTGCATGTGCTGTTAACTGTTCACACTCTGCAAACTGTACGATGTCTTTATAAATCGGCTCTAATGCCTCTCTGGAATAAGAGATAATGCTTGACTTTTTGATAAAATCATCCACACTAAGCGGTGAGAAGAATTTCGCAGTTCCGTTTGTCGGCAGCACATGGTTTGGTCCTGCAAAGTAATCCCCAAGCGGTTCACTGGAATATTCTCCGACAAAAATTGCTCCTGCGTTGCGGATCTTTGTCATTGTCTCAAACGGATTCTTTGTGACAAGTTCAAGATGTTCGGACGCGATCTCATTTACTGTCGCGATCGCCTCGTCCATACTTTCTGCCACCAGAATATATCCATAATTATCCAAAGATTTCTGGATGATCTCTTTTCTGGATAACTGTGCCACAAAACCTTCGACCTCTTTTGATACCTGTTCGGCTAAGTCTCTGCTCGTTGTAACAAGGATCGCGGATGCCATCTCGTCATGCTCTGCCTGTGAGAGAAGATCTGCAGCAACAAAACGTGGGTTCGCAGTCTCGTCTGCTAATACCATGATCTCACTCGGACCGGCAATAGAGTCAATGCTTACAAAACCAAATACGGCTTTCTTAGCCAGGGCAACATAGATATTTCCAGGTCCTACGATTTTGTCTACCTTTGGAACACTCTCGGTACCAAATGCCAGCGCTGCGATCGCCTGAGCGCCGCCCACCTTATAGATGGCATCTACACCTGCCTCTTTTGCCGCAACTAAAGTCGCCGGATTGACTTTTCCGTCTTTTCCAGGAGGTGTTGTCATGACGATTTTCTTTACGCCTGCGACTCTTGCCGGAACAATATTCATAAGTACAGAGGAAGGATACACTGCCTTTCCACCAGGTACATAGACGCCGACTTTTTCTAATGCGGTCACTTTCTGTCCCAAAATAATACCGGACTCTTCAGAATCAAACCAGGAATACTGGCGCTGTTTTTCATGATATTTCCGGATGTTTACCAGTGCCTTGCGAATGACTTCAAGCAGCTTTTCATCAACCTTCTCGTAAGCCTCTTTGATTTCATCCTCTGTCACAAGAATATTTTCTGCGTTGATGTCAGCGCCATCAAAACGCTTTGTATAATCAAAAATCGCTGCATCGCGTTTTTCTCTTACATTTTCTATGATCTCGTTTACCCTGCCTTCAAATTCACCATAAGAATTTGGACTTCTTTTTAAAAGGTTTTCCAATATATTTGTTCTTGCTTCTTCTGTCAGTTCTATAATTCGCATACTTCTCCTCCATTCCAGAATCTCTGTTCGTTTCTTCAAAACTCTGCGATAACAAATATTTTCCAATTATTTAATCACAGTCTTTAAATCGGAAATCAGTTTCGTGATACGCTCATTTTCCATCTTCATGCTCACCTGATTCACTACCATGCGGGCAGAAAGCGGACATACTTCTTCTAACACCGACAATCCATTTTCACGCAATGTCGAACCTGTCTCTACAATATCGCAGATCACCTCTGACAAGCCGACAATCGGTGCAAGTTCGATAGATCCGTTCAATTTGATGATCTCCACAGTCTGATGTTTCTTATTATAGAAATAATCTTTTGCAATCCGCGGATATTTGGTTGCAACGCGGATCAATTCATGATGATTTAACAGATCTTTTGCACTTTCCGGTCCACAGATACACATGCGGCATTTTCCAAATCCCAGATCAAGCACTTCGTATATATTTCTGCCTTCCTCTAAGATCGTATCTTTTCCTACGATACCAATGTCCGCTGCACCGTATTCAACGTATGTTGGCACATCAGGTCCCTTTGCGAGGAAAAAACGGAGTTTCAACTCTTCGTTGACAAAGATCAGCTTTCTGGTATCTTTGTCTTTCATTTCTTCGCAGGTAATGCCGATCTGTTCAAACATCTCTAAGGTTTTCTTTGCAAGTCTGCCTTTTCCAAGGGCAAAAGTTAAATATCTCATATCTTCCATCGTATCCGTCTCCTTACATAAATGTCACATTCACAAAGTGATTCTGCGCTGCATAGGTGCGATAATCTTTTTCCGTTTTTGAGATATCTCTTGCCATCAGCTCCACATTGCCGCCGTCAGCGCGCAGTTCCACCGCCCTTTTGATCGCTTCACTGCGCATCTTTGCATCGTAAATAATCAGTTCATTCTGATACTGTACCGGAATCTCAATTTTCTGTCTGGAAAGTGCTGCCATCAGCTGGTCAATAACGATTGCAAAACCGATAGATGCGGATTCTTTTCCAAAATATGTTAAAAGTTCATCATAACGTCCGCCTTTTACGATCGGTTCGCCGCTTCCAAACGTGTATCCTGCAAAAATAATACCGGTATAATACTGATAATTGCTGACAATTCCCAGTTCTACCGAAACGTATTTATCAATGCCGTAAATTTTTAAAACCTGATGCAATTCCTCAAGACGCTCGATTGCAGTTAAAATACGCGGATATGCAGCTGCATATTTCTTTGCGCTCTGCAATTCATCTGCCCCGGTATACAGATTGCCGAGCATTCCAAACAGTGCCTTTAAGTTATCGTTTAAGTTCAACGTCTCCGCAAACTCAGTCACTCCAAAATAATTTTTGTTCGAGATAAGATCGTGAAGTTCTTCTTCCTGTTCTTCATTCAATCCTGCCGCATCTGTTAAACCGCGGAAAAATTCAGCATGACCAACAGAAAGCTGAAACTCTTTTAAACCTGCCTTTTTCAGGCAGTCAATTACCATAGCAATGATCTCTGCATCCGCATCCACTGTGGAATCTCCTAACAGCTCTGCACCGAGCTGTGTACTTTCTTTTAATCTGCCCTGATAGCTGCTGTTATTTAAAAATGTATTTCCCATATAACAGAGACGTATCGGCATATTATCCTCGCTGAAATACATTGCAGCACATCGTGCAATGGAAGGTGTAATATCCGGGCGAAGCACCAACGTATTTCCCTCCCGGTCGAAAAACTTATACAGATCCTTTGAAGGCGTTGTTCCGATCTCTCTGCCAAATGTATCAAAAAACTCAAATGTCGGCGTCTGAATCGGATGATAACCGTATTGTTTCTGCACTTTTAATAAATCATCCTGCAAAATCAGTTTCTTTTCGCATTCGTCATTGTAAATATCTCTGACACCCTCAGGTGTATGTAACAACTGTCTTTTCATCAAATCTCCATTCCGGGACGTTATGTAATAAATGATTTCTGCTGTCCCTGCACACATTTTTCTCACACTTTAGTGTGCTACCTTGCTACCACATGAAACTGTTGTTTATTATATTGGAAAAAAAGGGGAATGTCAATCCCTTGCCAGCAAATCTTTTTGCAGTGCATCCAGATATGGAACAAGTACGGCTTTTCCCTTGGGCAGAAAATAATCCGGTTCTAATTCCTCATAGCGGAAACTTTTTCTTCCACCCTCTTTGGCGCGATTCCAGAATGTAAGCAGCTTGGTAAGGCGCAGATAATAAAATTCATCCCGTGCCGTAAAACTGATCAGAAAAAATGAAACTCCTCCCTGCTTTTCAAAATTTTCCATGAACGTCACCTGATGTTCATGGATATTCTGAAGTGGAAAGGTGTCCGTCGCACATTCCTTTGCATCGAAACATATCGGAATCCCCTGTACCGCCCCAATGTAATCGACAGTACTTTTCTGGTCAAAATATGCTAAAGTGATATGTCTGGTTTCTTTATCAATATTGATCGGTGTGATCGGTGTCGGCACTTTCTGAATGAGTGCAAGACCATTTGACAGATATATTTCATTGGTACGGTTGATAAACTCCTCTAAGGTGGAGCCGCGGAGGCCTCTTGAATTCCAGGTTGCCATGATGGTACTCCTTTGCAAAAAAATAATTTGTTCCGGGAAAAATCTGTTTACAAATTTTCAATCACATTCCATGTCCGCTCAAATTCAGCCCCACATGGAGCAGTGATCTCTCTGCCATCCTCAAAAACAAAGCGGCTCGCATGAAGAAGCTGGGACGTTATCTTTGCATTTTTCTTAAAATATGCATTTGTATCAGCATTTCCATATTTATAGTCTCCGATAATCGGATGTCCAATGGACGCAAGATGCGCACGGATCTGATGAGAACGTCCGGTCATCAAATGTACTTCAAGTTCTGTATAACCACCCTTGCAGCGGATCGGTTTGTACTCCGTCTCGATTGGAAGCCACTCTCCTTCAGAAGGTTTCATCTTGCGGATTGAAACCTGATTAGAAGCCTCATCTTTTTGCAGGTAACCTTTCAGATAAGAAGATTCCTGTATCGTTCCCTTTACGATACAGCGATAATATTTCCGGACCGAACGTTCCTTTAAGGCTTTTGCCATCTCCTGAAGTCCCTTTAAAGTCTTTCCTGCAGCTAAAAGACCGGATGTATTGCGGTCAAGACGGTTGCAGATAGATGGACGGAAGGTACGGAAGGAATTTTCCGTCAATTCTCCATCCGCGATGAGATACGCAAGGATATTTTCGTTTGCGGAAGTATCCTCCGGTTTTGCCTTCTGGGAAAGCATGCCGGTTGGCTTATTGATAAAAATAACATCTTTATCTTCATAGACAACCGGAAGTTTCCGTTTCCCTGACATAAACTCCTTCGAAAGTACTTTAAGTGTCTCGAATTCAGGATCCGGTGTGCCGCTTCCACTGAATTTTTCAAAGGTTTCATCGGAAAAGAAAAGTTTTATATCGTCACCTTTGCTCAATTTTTCGGTTCCGTCTGCCTTTTTACCATTTAAAGTAATATTTTTTTTGCGGAGCATTTTGTATATAAAGCTGCCCGGCGCATTGCCAAGCAGCTTTTTTAAATATTTGTCAAAGCGTTGTCCCGCTTCGTTTTCATTGATTTTAAATTCACGCATAAAATTTTCTTTCTATTTCTTTTTATGAATGTTGCGGATTGTTTTTTTCTTCTTTGCACCAGTTGTCTGCTGACCATTTCCGGACGTCGTAATCTTTTTACGATTACCGGATGTGACCGTCCGTCTGTCGTTTTTCATACTGTTCCTGTTGGAATTGTTTTCTCCGTATTTTTTTGCGCCGTTCCTATCAAAAGAATGTTCCCCATATCTTTCTTTTCTCGGACG
Source organism: Roseburia sp. (assembly GCA_003483745.1). Lineage (GTDB taxonomy): Bacteria > Bacillota > Clostridia > Lachnospirales > Lachnospiraceae > Roseburia. Next base: position 18,446 of record DMYD01000035.1, read on the forward strand.
GATCAGACAATGCTTGTCAAATCCGATCAGATCCGTTCTGCCCGCTTTCGTAAGTGCCTCAACCACCAGATCATAATTTTTCGGGTTGCGATACTGGATCAGTGCCCTCTGCATTGCTTTTTCATGCGGATTGACCGCAACATATACCGGTTTCATTGTACGTGGATCTAACCCGGTATAATACATGCAGGTTGATATTGTAGACGGCGTTGGATAAAAATCCTGTACCTGTTCCGGCATATAACCAAGATCCCGTAAAAATTCAGCAAGTTCTACCGCTTCCTTTAATGTAGATCCCGGATGAGAGGACATAAGATATGGAACAAGATATTGTTTTTTCCCAAGTTTTTCGTTCATATCTTTATATGCTTTCACAAACTTTTTATATACTTCAACGCTCGGTTTGCCCATTTTCTCCAATACTGCATTGGAGATGTGTTCCGGTGCAACTTTAAGCTGACCGCTGACATGGTGCTCACAGAGTTCCCGCAAAAAAGTACGGTCTTCATCATAAATCAGGTAATCAAAGCGGATACCGGAACGTATAAAAACTTTTTTCACGTTCGGAAGTTCTCTCAACTTTCGAAGCAGTGACAAATAATCTTTATGGTCTACTTTCAGATTTTTACACGGCTGCGGAAACAGACACTGTTTGTGTGGACAGACACCTTTGGTAAGCTGCTTGTCACATGCCGGCGCACGGAAGTTTGCAGTCGGTCCACCCACATCATGTATATATCCCTTAAAGTCCGGTTCCCAGACGATCTGGTTTGCCTCTGCTAAAATCGACTCATGGCTTCTGGTCTGAATGATACGTCCCTGATGGAAGGTCAATGCACAGAAACTGCAGCCGCCGTAACAGCCACGGTTGCTGACTAAAGAAAATTTTACTTCCTCGATTGCCGGCACACCGCCCGCTGCCTCATAGGATGGATGATAGGTTCTCATATAAGGAAGCGCATAAACCTGATCCATCTCACTCTGTGTCAGCGGTTTTGACGGTGGATTCTGTACGACAAACATTTTTCCATCGTATGTTTCGAACAGACGTTTTGCCACAAACGGATCCGTATTACTGTACTGCACATAAAAACTTTTTGCATACTCTTTTTTATCTGCAAGCAGTGCTTCGTAATGCGGCAGCTCAATTGCATCATAAATATCCTCACGTTTTCTGGTCTTATAAACCGTTCCGTCGATAAATGTAATATCTTTGATATCCAACCCACTATCCAAAGCATCTGCGATTTCTATGATACTGTGTTCACCCATACCATAGGAAATAATATCTGCACCGGAATCTAACAGAATGGAACGTTTTAATTTATTTGACCAGTAATCATAATGTGCAAGCCGTCTTAAACTTGCCTCGATTCCTCCGATGATGATCGGTTTGTGCTTATATGTCTGCCGGATCAGATTACAGTAAACAATGGTTGCATAATCCGGTCGTTTTCCCATCACGCCTCCCGGCGTGAACGCATCATTCTGCCGTCTCTTTTTCGAAACAGAATAATGGTTTACCATAGAATCCATATTTCCTGCAGAGACAAGAAAACCGAGCCGCGGTTCTCCTAAAATATTAATGGACTCTTTGTCATGCCAGTCCGGCTGTGCAATGATACCGACTTTATATCCATGTGCCTCTAACAACCGGGATATGATGGCATGTCCAAACGATGGATGATCGACATAGGCATCACCGCACACATAAACAAAATCAAGCTGGTCTATGCCAGCTTCTCTCATATCCTCTTTGCTGATTGGTAAAAAACCGTTTTTCATATTAATCCTCATTTCTGTCTGTCAACGTTGACAGAGTTCCTGTAATTCTTCTTCGGTCAGCGGGCGGTATTCACCAGGTGCAAGATCGTCCGGCAGTACCAGTGGTCCCATTGCCTCACGTTTTAAGTAGGTTACTTTTTTTCCGACCGTCTCAAACATCCGTTTGACCTGATGAAACTTGCCTTCTGTAATTGTTAACCTTACTTCTGAAATGTTACCCGAATGCAGGATCTCCAGAAGTGCCGGTTTTGTGGGCTTTTCTTCTCCTATGTCAACTCCATTTTTAAAAAGGTTAACATCTTCTTCTGTTACATTGCCGTCTATTTTTGCAAAGTAAACCTTTGAAACATGTTTTGTTGGACTGAGCAGTTCATGTGCTAATGCCCCATCATTTGTGATGAGCAGCAGTCCTTCCGTATCAAGATCAAGTCTTCCCACTGGAAAAAGATCGTGCCGCGTTGTATCTGTCAGATAGTCCATGACCGTCCGGTGCAGATTATCTTCCGTCGCAGTCACACACCCTGCCGGTTTGTGAAACAGATAATATTCATATTCCGTATAAGTCAACTGATTTCCCCGAAAACAGACGACATCATTTTTTTCATCCACTTTCTGCTCCGGCTTTTTTATAACTTCCCCATTGACCGTGACAAGTCCCAGACGGATATATTTTTTTACTTCACTTCTGCTCCCCGTGCCAAGTTCGGTCAGTAATTTATCCAGCCGCATGCTCTCTCCATTCTCTAAAATCTATCTGTAAAAGTAACTATTATTTACTATCTTTGTGTAATTTTTTTATTATGCTGCAAATTATATTGTCTGAAAGCGGCACGGCTCACCTGAGTGTGCTTCCCTGTTTTTCCCATAAATAAGAAAGCATCGGATAGGAATTTATTGAAAACTCTGTTCCATCTTTATCATTCAGATAAATTCCCATATGAAGATGCACTGCAAAATTACCTGTCGTGCCCTCCACATCACTGTAACCAGTATCTCCCATAAAGCCAAGGAATGTTCCCGCCGATACTGTTTCACCAATCTGAAAGTCTCTTGCATACTCCGCCAGATGGGCATAATAAAAATATGCGCCGGACGGACTGCGAATTCCAATCCGATAGCCGCCAAGGCGGAGCCATCCGATATTTTCCACCATACCGTCCGTCATACTGTATACCGGATAAATTCCACGGATATTTTCCGTTGCCATGATATCCGTTCCCTCGTGTCCACGATCCCCGCCAAAAGTCCGGCTCTGCATCCAGCTGTTTTCAAAAACAACATTATCATCCGGTTTCCCCGTGATCTTTCCCACCGGGAAACACATAAGATCACTCCATGCACTTTTCACATATCCATTTATCTCTGCAAATTCATTTCCACGATATTTTTTTGCGTCTGTAATCTGTTTCTTCAGCAGCTTAGGATCTGTGATCTGACAGTCCGATGCAAAATACATCGTCAAAAGCTCACTGAAGTCATCCATATCTGCTCCGGCCTCGTCAAAATAGGTATCGATCTGTTCTTTTGTCAGATTATGATTCCGCAGATTGCGAAATGCTGTTTCATAAGAAAAACAGTTTCTCCTGTGTGCACTCTCTAAAAGTTCTTCTGTCAAAAGTACCTGAAACACTGCAATCATACATAAAAACACCAGCATCCACAATCTGACTTTTTTCATAAGATCAGTCCGTACTCCCTCATCTTTACAATATCAAATTTACAATAAGCATTTTTTATTTACATCTCTTTAAAAATTCCACGATCAGTTTCCATACTTTTTCGGTAGAAGAAATACTAAGGCGTTCTTTCGGCGTATGGATATCAAAGTTATTCGGGCCAAAGGAAACACAGTCGAGGTCTGCAATCTTACCGGATAAGATACCGCACTCAAGTCCTGCATGAATTGCCTCAAACACCGGCTCCTCGTGGAATAACTCTTCATATACGGCACTGATTCCCTCACGGATATCAGACTTGGCACGGTACTCCCACGCCGGATAGTCTCCGCTCACAGAAATCTCACCGCCTAAAAATTCTGCCATATACTCTAATTTATCTTTTAATTCTTCTTTTCTTGTAGAAACGCTGCTTCGCACAGATGCGGTCAGTTCCAGACCATCTGTTGTCAGTTTCATGATTCCTGTATTTAAAGAAGTCTCCACCAGTCCTGGCATTACCATGCTCATATGCTGCACGCCGTTTGGCACATTGCGCAGATAAAAGATCACTTTTGTCATGGAAGAATAGGATAATACGTCATACTCCCCTGCTCCATCCTCTTTTATTTCAATGCAGACAGCCGGATCTGAAACAGCATACTCTTTTTTAAAGATCTTTTCTAATTCTGTAATATAATTTAAAAGTTCAACTTTCTTTTCTTCCGGAATGACAAGCTCTGCCTCACACTCTCGTGGGATTGCATTATCTTTCAATCCACCTGCAAGTGATACCACTGCCAGTTCCATACGGTCGGAAAGATACTTTAATACACGTCCCATAAGAATATTGGCATTGGCATGTTCTTTATCGATCTCACTGCCGGAGTGGCCGCCCTCTAAACCTGTCACAGTCAATCCTACGCCATATCCCTGTTGTTTCTGCCATGTAACAGGGATCACTGTATCCACGGTCATGCCACCCGCACAGCTTGTCAAAAAATGTCCTTCCACATCAGAGTCGATATTTAACATCTTATGACCTTTTAACATAGAAAGATCAATCACCTCTGCACCGAGCATGCCGATTTCTTCATCTACTGTGACCACAGCCTCTAACCTCGGATGTACGATTTCCGGCGAATCCATGATTGCAAGTATATAGGCAACCGCAATACCATCATCACCGCCTAACGTCGTACCTTTTGCTTTTAAGAAATCTCCATCCACATAAAGATCAAGACCATCTTTTTCAAAATCGATCTCCACACCTTTTTCTTTTTCACAGACCATGTCCATATGTCCCTGCATAATGATCGGATCTGCCTTTTCATAACCGGCAGATGCTTCCTGAATGATCACAACATTGTTTGCACTATCCTGATAGCATTCTAAGCCACGTTCTTTCGCAAAAGAAATCAGATAATCACTGATCTGTTTTGTATTTCTTGAACCATGTGGAATTGCTGCTAATTCCTCAAAATATGCAAATACTTTCTTTGATTCTAACTCTGGTAAATTTAATTTGTTCTTCATAGATGCCTCCTGTTTCTCATATATTCTAATATGAAAAAGAAATTAATATTCTTGTGTATCCTTATTTTTATTGTTTATATTTTATTTTTACCGCAGGATGCGGTGACTGCCGCTGCGAACGGGCTCGTTCTCTGGTATGAACGCGTGCTTCCATCTCTGCTACCATTTGCAATTTTATCCAATATACTGATCTACTCTAACTTTACAGGATATCTCGTAAAACTTCTTTATCCGCTTCTGCATCTGATCTTACCAACCAGCAGAAATGGTTCTTTTGTATTGCTGTCCGGTTTTCTGTTTGGTTTCCCCATGGGAAGCAAAAACTGTGCCGAAATGTGGAAATGTGGGCAGCTGGAATACTGGGAATCCGAGATATTATTTATGGTAACAAATAACATCAGTCCCGTATTTATCAGCGGATATATCCTCTGTCAGGAACTTCATATGCCGTCCCTGATACCGCTCAGTTATCTGGTATTATTTCTGCCACCCATCATCACCGGAAAAATTCTTTTTTACCTCCAGAAAAGTAAAAAAAGAAACTTCGCAGGTAACGGTGTGTCCGACTCTCCGGGCAATACAAACGCGGGTACATACAAAAAGCCAGCATCTGGATCTCAAATAAATTTTAAAATCATAGACGCCGGCATCATGAACGGTTTCGAAACACTAACCAGACTTGGAGGTTATATTATGCTGTTTTCCATGATATCTTCCATGCTCCGGCTGATTCCATTACCGGAAAACATAAAGCTGATTCTGACAGGATTTACGGAAATCACAAACGGCATCAAAGCCGTCAGCCAATCTTCCCTCACACCTGCCTGCCGTTATTCACTTGCCATGGCATTTACCGCTTTTGGCGGATTCTCCGGTCTGGCACAGACTAGTTCCATGATAAAAGGAACCGGACTTTCCATAAAAAAATATGGAATCTTTAAGCTGGTCATGACCGTACTTACTGCTGTTCTGGCATGGACTGCTGTAAATCTTGTGTATTTATCTGCTGTTCCTCCTGTAGATCTACCGTAGGATTTAATTCAGCACGGTTGGTTGTAACAACATCAAGGAATCCCTGCAGAGCACTCATATATGCTTCACTTCTTGCTTTGGAAGAATCCATTGCATGTGAGATCGTACTTTCTAAATTCTTTAAGATATCATCCGTATATTGCATAGCACCCATACGAATGTTATTTGCATCATTTGTCGCGTTATCTAAGATTTCCTGTGCCTGCTTGGTTGCGATCATAACGACTTCATTTGCCTGTGCATATGCCTGTTGCATAATTTCATGTTCGCTGACAAGTTCATCTGTTTTTACCTGTGCCTGTGCAATGATTGCATCCGCTTTTGCCTGTGCATCCGCTAAGATTGCCTCTTTATTACTGATAATCTTCTGATAACGTTTAATCTCATCCGGTGTCTTGCTGCGGAGTTCATTTAATAATTCTTCCATCGTCTCGCGGTTTACAATGATCTTAGACGGTGCAAAAGCCTGTGTCTTACAGCCATCAATATAGTCTTCTATCTCGTCTATTATCTGTTCAATTCTACTGGCCATAGTAACCACTCCTTATTTTTTAATCTGATACTTCTCATAAATCCGGTCGATAAAACGTGCCGGCACAAACTTGGATAAATCTCCTCCATAAGATGCAAATTCTTTCACGATCGTAGAACTTAAATAAGAATACTGAAGACTGGTTGTCAGAAAAATCGTCTCCACTTCCGGATTTTCCACATGATTTGTCTGTGCAATCTGCAGCTCATATTCAAAATCTGTTACCGCACGTAATCCTCTTACGATAATCGTTGCATCAATTTCTCTCATATAATCAACTAAGAGACCATCAAAGCATGTCACTGTAACATTTGGCATGGAATCTGTCATCTCTTTAATCATACTAACACGTTCATCTAAAGAAAACAACGAATTTTTTGCGCTGTTATTAAGTACTCCAACAACAAGTTCGTCCACAATTTTAGCAGAGCGTTCTATAATATCTAAATGTCCTAACGTCAGCGGATCAAAACTTCCCGGATAAATTGCTTTTTTCATAGGTTCCTCCCATACAGATGGATCACGTATTTTCCCAATTATTTTTTGATAATAAATGCATGTTCATTTGTCTTATATGTCTTTAAGCGCTTCAATGTAAATCCCAGATCCGGCAGATAGTCAAATGCCGTATCTAAAGATGCCTCAACAATAATCATACCATTTTCTTTCAAAAGTGAGGAAGCTTTCAGATAAGAAAGTACATCATATTCAAGTTCCTGCTTATAAGGGGGATCCATAAAAATAATGTCAAACCTGTATTTTCCCTCCATTGCTCTTAAGGCAGACAATACATCCGCGTTATATAATTTTGTTTCTTTTGTAAATTTTGTAAAACGTATGTTGTCCTCCACACACGCTGCAGCTTTTTTATTGTTTTCGACAAAAACGGCATACTGCGCGCCACGGCTGACTGCTTCTAATCCCATCTGTCCGCTTCCTGCAAACAGATCCAAAAAATAGCATCCTGGGACTTCGTCCTGTATGATATTAAACAATGTCTCTTTGATGCGGTCTGTGGTAGGTCTGGTATCAAGTCCTTCTACAGTTTTTAAAGGAAGGCTTCTCGCTGTTCCTGCAATAATTCTCATATTAATCTCCATTCTCACGCTGCATACGTTTCTTCTATACATTTTTTTAACAGGGAAAGTGCACTTTTTGCAGCACTCTTTCTTACATCCATGCGGTCACCGGAAAACATATGACGCTCTGTTACTGTTTTTCCATTTAAATAACAGCCAATAAAAACCAGCCCGACCGGGCATTCTTTGGTTCCTCCATCCGGCCCCGCAACACCTGTTACAGATACTGCCGCCATCGTCTGCGCTGTTTTTGCGGCAGAGACTGCCATATCTGCGGCTGTCTCACTGCTTACCACGCCATAGGTATCGATTGTCTCAGGTGAAACATGGATCATTTTTACTTTTGCTTCATTCGAATATGTCACATAACCTTCCGTAAAAAATTCTGAAATTCCCGGAACATTGATCAGCGTAGATGCAATCATCCCGCCAGTGGCAGACTCCGCTGTTGTAATCGTAATTTGATATTTTTTTAACAAACTATAAATGGAATATTCCAGCGGTTCCTGTACCGCATTTTTACCGGTACAGGAATCACTGGAATCATATACATGTTCAGCCAACTGCTATTCTCCTATTTCTGCTCTTTTAAAACATTTTTATTCTTGGCAATATAGTCGGTCAGGGATACAACCGTAAGTACCAATGCAATGTATGTAAGAACCGTGCCAAGCACTGCAAAGAACTGATTTCGAATGTCTAAAATCAATACGATCACCATCAGCATCTGAAAAACTGTTTTAAATTTTCCCCAGTAGCTGGCTGCGATCACAATCCCATTATCCGCAGCGATCAGACGAAAGCCACTGATAATAAATTCTCTTGCAATGATAATAATAACGATCCAGGCTGCAAGCTGTCCTTTTTCAATCAGACAGATCATTGCAGAACAGACAAGCAGCTTGTCTGCCAGAGGATCCATAAATTTTCCAAAATCAGTAACCAGATTGTACTTTCTTGCAATTTTTCCATCCAACATATCCGTAAGACTTGCAATGATAAAAATAGCTACTGCAATATAGTTGCCATAACCTTCAAAATACGGAGCAAGCATAAAGAAAACAAAAAACGGAATCAATATCATGCGCATTACCGTCAGTTTATTTGGCAAATTCATAATTTACACTCTCCATTTCTGCACAATAAATTTTAAATACTGCTAGTATACTAGATTAATTCTCCAATAAGATCATACTCATAAGCGCCTGTCACACGTACTTTTGCAATGTCGCCTGTCATGAGTTCCTCCTCTGTATTAATAAAAATGTAACCATCCACATCCGGTGCATCACGGTAAGTTCTTCCAACGTATGCATTTTCATCGCTTACTTTTCCTTCAATGAAAACGTATAATTCTCTGCCTTTCATGGTCTCATTTTTATCAAAAATAATCTCTTCCTGCAATTCCATGACATCTGCCTGCCAGTCTTTTTTCAGTTCTTCATCCACCTGATCGGTAAATTCTGCAGCGGGTGTTCCCTCTTCCGGTGAATAGGTAAAAGCACCAAGACGGTCAAATTCCATGTCATTGATAAACTGCATCAGTTCCTCATGCATTTCCTGTGTTTCCCCCGGGAAACCACAGATCAGTGTCGTACGCAGCGTAATATCCGGGATGCGCTCACGTAAATGTGTAATGATCCTTACAAGATCTGCATTACTCGTTCTTCGTCCCATACGTTTTAATATGGTGTCATTTGCATGCTGGATCGGGATATCCAAATAATGGCATACTTTTTTGTTGCGGATCATGGCATCAATCAGGTCTTCATATATTTCTTCCGGATAGCAATACATAATACGGATCCAGAACAGACCTTCGATTTTATTTAATTCATCTAACAAACGGTGCAGTGACTTCTCACCATAGAGATCGACTCCGTAGAGCGTCGTCTCCTGGGCAACCAGAATGAGTTCTTTTGCTCCTGCAGCAACCAGCTCTTTTGCCTGTGCAATCAGATCTTCCATCGGAACGCTGCGGTAATTACCACGGATATATGGAATGATACAGTAAGTACAGCGTTTGTTGCAGCCTTCTGCAATTTTCAGATATGCAAAATGTCCGCCTGTTGTCACAGAACGTTTGGTGTGCAGCGTCGGAAGTCCCTCTAACGTCTTGAAATTCTCGTAATGTTTGCCCTCTAAGGACTGGTGTACTGCGTTTACGATATCTTCATAGGAATTTGTGCCAAGAATTGCATCCACTTCCGGGATCTCTTTCACGATTTCCTCTTTATAACGCTGTGCAAGACATCCAGTCACAATCAGAGACTTTAATCTGGCTTCTTTTTTCAATTCAGCCATCTCAAGAATCGTATTGATGCTTTCCTCTTTTGCATCATTGATAAAGCAGCAGGTATTGACAATGATAATATCCGCTTCCTGCTCATCATCTGTCATTTCGATTCCATCGTCTCTTAACATACCAAGCATAAACTCTGTGTCAACCAGATTTTTATCACATCCGAGTGATACAAATAAAAGTTTTAAATTATTCTTCATCCGATGTCTCCGGCAAAATTTTTACCTTTCCTTCGTAAAGTTCTTCTACAGCGATAGATAATGGTTTCGGACAAACTTTTTTCTCTGCCATCGGCTCATCTCCAGCGATGATCTGGCGTGCTCTTTTTGCTGCTGCGATCACAATGGAATAACGGCTGTTTACAACCGGCTCCTCACCAATCTCTACACCGTCGTTTACTACTTTCATTAATTCTACATAAGATGGATGTATCATAATAATTCCCCTTTCTTAGCGCATTGCGCATATGGCGGTTTTCCGCTCCTAGATTCTTATATTTATGCTACAGATTTTTATCTGTGTCATGGACTAATTATTTTGAAAATGCTTTTAATTCACTGCGCATTTCCTGTATTGCCGACTCATTACGGTTTACACGGTAATGTTCATTCTGAATGATCTGATGAACCTCTTCGACACAATCTTCTAACACATCATTGACCACAAGATAGTCATAGGACTCAATTCCCTCCGCCTCTTCAACGGCTCTTGCGAGTCTTGACTCAATCACGTCCATGGTCTCTGTTCCTCTGCCTATCAGACGATTTTTTAATTCTTCGGCACTCGGCGGTGTCACAAATAAAAGCAATGTATCCGGGAATTTTTCTTTGACTTTCAATGCTCCCTGAATCTCGATCTCTAAGATAACATCTTTTCCAGCTTCTAACTGTTCTTCCACATATGCTCTTGGTGTTCCATAATAATTACCGACAAACTGTGCATATTCGATCAGTGCATCTTCTTTTATCATCTGCTCAAACTGCTCTTTTGTGCGGAAAAAATATTCCACACCATCCGTTTCACCCGGTCTTGGATTTCTTGTCGTCGCCGAAATGGATAATGCATAGCTGACAGCATATTTTTTCATTAATTCTTTCATGATGGTTCCTTTTCCCGAGCCGGAAAATCCGGATACCACGGTAAGGATTCCTCTATTCTTTCGTATCATCATATACCTCTGTGGCATTGCCATTAAATCTGCCGGCAAGCGTCTCCGGCTGCAATGCTGATAAAATGATTTTGTTATTTTCTGTAAAAATGACGCTTTTGGTTCTGCGCCCCTGTGTCGCATCAATCAGATTTTCCTGTTCTTTTCCCTTTTGCACCATTCGTTTTGCCGGTGCCGAATCTGAAGATACAATGCAGACAATCTTATCGGTATTGACCATATTGCCAAATCCAATATTCATTAGCTTTGCCATATACCACCTGTCCCTATTCTATATTCTGGATCTGTTCCCTGACCTTTTCAATATCTGTTTTTAAACTGATACCAATATCAGAGATTGCAAGATCGTTCGTCTTAGAAAGGATGGTATTTGCCTCGCGGTTCATCTCCTGTGCAATAAAGTCAAGTTTTCTTCCCACGCTGCCACCAGCTTCTAAGGTATCTTTCGTACTCTTGATATGGCTGCGCAGTCTGACGGTCTCTTCATCCACGCAGATCTTATCTGCAAAGATCGTTACTTCTGTCGCGATTCTCGCATCATCGATCTGGCGGTCTCCCAACAGTTCTGCCACCTTAGCCTCTAACCGTTCTTTGTACTCCTTAATGATCACAGGGGAACGTTCCTCAATGAAGTCGACATAAGAAAGCATGCCATCAAGTTTCTCACATAAATCTTTCTTTAAGTGTTCTCCCTCCCTGATTCTGCTCTCCACAAACTGTTCTGCCGCACCACGGATCGCTTTTTCAAGTCCGAGCCACAGCGATTTCTCGTCAATGCCCTGTTCCTCCATCGTAAACACTTCCGGATACTTTGAAAGCGTACTCACACGAACGTCATTATCAAGTCCGAACTTTTCTGCCATACGATTCAGATAGGTCAGATACTGGGCTGCAAGTGCTTCATTATATTTCAATGAAACATTATCCTGCGTATAATCTTCATAGCTGATAAAAATATCAACCTTACCGCGTTCCATATACTCTTTTAACAAGGTACGAATCGCACTCTCGAAGAAGTTTAACTTTTTCGGCATCTTGATATTGACATCGAGATAACGGTGATTTACCGCCTTTATCTCTACCGTAAATTTACGGTTTTCGTCCGCAAATTCACACCGGCCAAAACCGGTCATACTTTTTATCATATCTTTCTCCGTTTCTGCAAAATAACCTGTCACGTAAAAATCACTTATGCATCACGTTTTCATCTCTTTCCCGTATGCATAAGTGATTTTATTATAAAGCGATTTTGATTTCAAGTCAATATCCCGGATTTTTTTATTTTCCCATAATTTCAGACTGTGTTCCTTAATCTTAGCGTGATGATACATATCCTGACAAGTCCTCATAATTTTCAAATCCATATATCACAAACTGATCTGACTGATATAACACATGGGATTTTTTCTGTTTTTTTGTAAAGGCAAGTTCATCATACTCTTCTTTGGACAGTAATATGAAACATTTTCCTTCCGGAGTCCGCAATCCATGTTCTTTTTTCTGGAGCCACGGTCTTACATTCTGTATCATAAACTGGTCATTCTGGATTTCGCAGTGCCAGACTTCTTCACTTCCATTACTGATCTCCGTCAGCAGATTCGCATGCCAGAAAGTAGCATAGCCTTCATGCATATCATTCTCCTGCAATATCTGCGCCATATTTTCATATTCTTCGTTCGGATTTATAATAGTCCTGTTATAATATGAAAACGCTGTGATCAGGCAGGATATCATCAATATACCTGCCATCGCAGTACAGATTTTTTTATTTTCATTTTGAAATAAAATGGCGATCACAGGAACGATCCATATCGTTACCGGCAATAAATATCTGCTTTCATAATAAACATCTGTAAACAGATACAGCATTAAGAATACAACCGCCATGCACAGAAAGTACACAATCACCAGCATTTGTTTTTTGTCATACTGCCTTTGGTGTTTCCAGGCAAATAAAATTGCTGCGCCAACAGTTAAAAAGATAATTACAAAAAATGCATTTCCGAAAAGTCCCTCTGCACTGAACAGATCCACCTCAGATTTATACCCAAGGTTACTGAGCCATCCGTTTATTACCATTTCAAACCTGTCAAATGAAAAATCTTTCAAATGAATCAGGCTATAATTGGTAACATTATATTTTGTCATACACCATCTGGTATTCACAAAATTACCAATCATGGCACAGATAAGTGCAGACACTGCCAGCATGGCAAGTTTTATATACTCTTTATTTTTCGGCGAAAACATCCAGAATAATCCTGCAGTAATCATAAATGGAATATAGCATACCAAAAGCTGTCTGTATCCGGCCAGTCCTGCTCCAAATGACAATAACTCTAAAAACAACAATATGATTCTATTTTTCTTTTCACTGACAGAGTGTTTCCAGAGATACAGGAATGTTCCAACAGTCAGAAAAGAAATTGTAATATGCGGTGTATATGCCGCCCCGCACAATACAACATAAATATATTCTTTAGAAAGCGGGCACAGAAACAAAACTGCCATCACAGGAAAATAAGACACTTCCAAATTGTATGCAAGCCATGCATAAGATCCGATCATAATCGCAAGGCAGAGTAAGGTTCCCACCACTCTTATCATATGCCAGTTCTGTATCAGATAAAATAATGGAGCAAATATCAGCTGTGTATTTAAAACTCTCAAATCTGTAGAGTAGCACCAGCCTGTCGGGACTGGATTTTTTTCTTCTGAAACATATTCTGCAAAAACAAGATCACTGGCAAGATCCGCATCAAGTTCCGCTTCCACATGAAAATACAGATACCGTGCCAACATCAGAAATGCCAGCACAAATCCAAACCATGCCAGATATGTCAGATATTTTTTCTTATTTGTTCCCATAAATTTATCGCTCCATTCATTTCTTGTCTTTTGTCATATTATCATCGTTTTTTATTTGTGTCAATTTAAATTATCTTTTTGATAATGCAATGTCATTTTGTATAGAATACTATACACATACACATGGAGGTATGTATGATTGCAGACAAAATTAAACTTTTACGGGAAGCAAGCCATCTGACACAGACAGAGCTTGCAAAAAAGTTAAACATCACGCGAAGCAGTGTCAATGCATGGGAAATGGGCATTTCCGTTCCATCTACCACTTACCTGATCGAACTCGCCTTACTTTTTCATGTTTCTACAGATTTTTTACTGGGTTTAGAACAAAATAATACCATTGATATTTCCACACTTTCTGAACGCGAAGCTATATTAGTCTATGAATTGGTAGATTATTTTACTTCACAAAAAAAAGGGGCTGTGAAAAAAG
>DMYD01000048.1 GCA_003483745.1 Roseburia sp.
GCAATATGGGCAATTGCAGATGAGTTGCGCGGAGCAGTCGATGGTTGGGACTTCAAAAATTATGTTCTTGGCACGATGTTCTATCGTTATATTTCTGAAAATCTGTGTAATTACATAAACAGCGGTGAGATTGATGCAGGTAACACCGATTTTGATTTTGCAAAAATGCCGGATGAGGATGCAGAAGAAGCAAGAGAAGGACTGGTAGAGGAAAAGGGATTTTTTATCCTTCCGAGTGAACTTTTCTGTAATGTCCGTGCCAATGCTGCGAATGATGAAAACTTAAATGAAACACTGGAGCGTGTGTTCCGTCACATTGAGGAATCAGCGAAAGGCAGTGAGGCAGAGAGCGACTTTGCCGGACTGTTCGATGACTATGATGTAAACAGCAATAAACTGGGTTCTACAGTTGCAAAGCGTAATGAAAAACTTGTAAAACTGCTGAATGGCGTAGGCGAAATGAATCTGGGAGATGTGAAAGACCATTCTATTGATGCCTTTGGTGATGCGTATGAGTACCTTATGACCATGTACGCATCGAATGCCGGAAAATCTGGTGGAGAGTTCTTTACTCCGGCAGATGTGTCCGAACTGCTTACACGTCTTGGGACTATAGGAAAAACAGAAATCAATAAAGTATATGATCCGGCTTGTGGCTCGGGTTCATTGCTTTTGAAGGCTGAGAAAATTCTTGGCAAGGATGCTATCCGTAACGGCTTTTATGGTCAGGAGATCAACATTACAACCTACAACCTGTGCCGTATTAATATGTTCCTGCATGATGTGGGATTTGATAAATTTGATATAGCTTGTGAAGATACATTGCTCAGTCCTCAGCACTGGGATGATGAGCCATTTGAGTTGATCGTATCTAATCCACCGTATTCTATCAAGTGGGCGGGAGACGAAAATCCACTGCTCATCAATGACCCTCGTTTTGCTCCGGCTGGAGTTCTGGCACCTAAGAGCAAAGCGGATATGGCGTTTATTATGCATAGTTTGTCATGGCTTGCGTCTAACGGAACTGCTGCCATCGTATGTTTTCCGGGAATCATGTACCGTGGTGGTGCAGAGCAGAAAATCCGTAAATATCTGGTAGATAACAACTATGTGGATTGCGTTATTCAGTTGCCGAGTAATTTGTTCTTTGGCACTTCGATTGCAACCTGTATCATGGTAATGAAAAAGAACAAGGCAGACAACAAGACCTTGTTTATTGATGCTACAAGCGAATGCGTGAAGGTGACCAACAATAATAAGCTGACACCAGAGAATATCAATCGGATCGTAGATGTGTTTGCTAAGCGTGAAGAAGTGGAGCATTTTGCACATCTGGCAAGCTATGAAGAAGTATCCGGCAATGATTATAATTTGTCTGTATCCACTTATGTCGAAGCCGAAGATACCAGAGAGAAAATTGATATCGTGAAGTTGAATGCGGAAATTAAGGAGATTGTTGCTCGTGAGCAAGTGCTTCGTGATGAGATTGATAAGATCATCGCAGAAATCGAGGTGTGATTTATGGGAGAATTATTTCCGAATCAATACTGGGGAATGGAGATATGGAAACATCAAGAATTGCCGATAATAGAATCACATGATTTTAATTTTTTTAGATGCCTTGAATTTAACGATGGTTATTATGGAAAAACAGTAAGTGAACTTCATAGCGGGAATCTGAGATTAAGTAGAAAAGATAATAGGTATTCAAATCTCTTTCCCGGTCAAAAACTGTCATATTGGGCAGACAGTCCGCAAACGGCAAGGGCAGAAATCAAAAAGTGGGGATCAGGTAATAATATTTTGACATTTTGGGCATATGATGATGGGAGCAGTTTTATTCCTACAATTTATCCGGCTGAAAATATTCGGATAATTGATGGTGTTCATTTTGGATTTGATAAGATTTTGAAAAAAGTTGGCAACCATGAAGAATTGACCCGTAGCGAAAAAGAGTTTATTGATAAAATAGGACGTGAAAGGCCAGATTGTCTTGCATATTATTCAGAAGCCAAAACGGGAGGCATTTGTTTTTTGTTTTTTGAACAAGGGTTTAAAAAACTTTCACTTCGTGAGGTAGCATTACGTTTGGGCGATTATAAAGGAAAGAACACAGCTAAGGTGACTTGTGCAGTTACAAGTGATTTTAATCCAGTATTGGAAGGCTATGGCCATTATTTTTCTCCGATCGCAAAGAGGAAATATGATGATAAATACACAACAAGTGATGAATATATACTGCGAAAGCAAGTTAAGGATTATTCACATGAACAAATAACGGAGATGATGCGATGAGCAGATTAGATAAATTAATTGAAAAATTGTGCCCAGATGGAGCAGAATTTTTAACTTTGCAAGAATGTACCCAAAAGGTTAAAAATATTAAATGGAAAAGTTATTCTGGAAACGATAAAAAGTACATAGATTTAAGCTCAGTGGATAGAGATTTACATTGTATAATGGAAACACAAAATATCAATTCGGATTCAGCACCAAGCAGAGCACAGCAAATTGTACAGACAGATGATATTCTTTTAGGAACTACTCGTCCAATGCTGAAAAGATATTGTATGATTCCGGAAACATATGATAATGAAATTTGCAGTACAGGTTTTTGCGTGTTAAGAGCGAATACAGAGATTGTGCTTCCAAAATGGATTTATCATAACATTGCTACGACTGATTTTTTTGCTTATGTTGAGCAAAATCAAAAGGGTGCAAGCTACCCAGCAATATCCGATGCAAGCGTAAAAGCGTTTAGCTTGCCTGTACCTCCTCTGGAGGTACAACGTGAAATAGTCCATATTTTGGACTCTTTCACGTTACTTACAGCCGAGCTTACAGCCGA
>DMYD01000014.1:0-223 GCA_003483745.1 Roseburia sp.
TCTTTTTTCGCTTTGCTTTTCTCTGCCCATTTTCTGCCGGCAAATACTCCAGCAACTGCAACAGCTGCAAGAATTACCATTATTAACACATAATGTACAAACCATCCAAATACTGCCATAGATACCCCTGCCTTTCTATCTTCTATAACTTATTCAGTATAACGCACTTTTTTCCTATGCGTCAAGCGTTAACATGTTACTATTCACTCGTACCTCGTTCCAG
>DMYD01000014.1:536-72740 GCA_003483745.1 Roseburia sp.
AAAATGCCTGCCTGTGAACAGTAGCGTTAACACTACTGTTCCTCAATCAGGAAAACCTGATTTTCATGTGTGATTTCCACCACACGCTCCGCCATCCCCGGATTCCATATTTTCTTTTTATAAACCGGGATATGTGAATAATCCTGCCACATATGCATCGGGAACACATATTCTGCTGACGTTGTCTCTAAAAAGTAGTCCATGCCAAGTTCCTGATTGGCCCCCTGTCTTGGATCCATCGGAACAAATGCAAGATTGACCGGTTTTCCCGCAAGTTTTTTGATCTGAGTCCGGTATTCTCTTCTCATCCTGCCGTTGATCAGATCTCCCGCACCTTCCCATGTCCAGTCGTTTAAATCACCTGCATGGAAAAATGTAGCACCGCGTGTCTCTACATAAAATGCAACTCCTGCATCCGTTGAGCGCAATGTCTCAATCTTCACATCATCTACCTGGTATTTTTCCCCTGCAGAAACATAGGTGATCTTCTCTCTGATATTTTCCAAAAATCCATGTTTCTGTAAAAAATGCGGACTCATTTTGCAGTCTTTCGAAAAAATATAATGAATATTTTTATATTTTTCTGCCCAGTGCAGCACATCCATATCAAAATGATCCTGATGCTTGTGGCTTGCAAACACATAAATCGGCGTGTCCGGTTCATATTCCGGTATCACACCGTGAAACGTATATCCTTTGATACGGTTCCCCGCAAACCAGTCAAAGATCAGCACCTTTTCATCCACTTCCACTAAAAAGCAGCTGTGATGTATAAATATTACCTGCATAATTCTCCTTTTGTCTGTTATTCATGGCAATAGAATGTCCGTAAAATACTCATTCTATTATTTCATCCGGCGGATGATCTCATTTGCACGACGGTAAATGTCTGCCGGATCAAATCCGATGTCAAATTTCTGGTCTTCGTATAAAATTTTTCCATTTACCATAGTCAGTTTTACATTCTGCTTGCTGCCGCTGTATACAAGATTTTTCACGATATTATTTTCCGGCTGCATATTTGGCTGATTTAAGTCGATCATGACAAGGTCTGCTTTTTTGCCGACTGCAAGGCTGTCACAGTCAAATAACTGCATGGCATGTGCACCGCCTGTGGTTGCCATGTATAAAATTTCATCTGCACTGACACACTCTGCATCCATCTCACGCACCTTTGCAAGTGCGGATGTTAAAAACATCTCACGGAACATATCTAAGCAATTATTGCTTGCCGGACCGTCTGTTCCGATTGCCATGGAAATGCCCTCATCCACAAACCGTCTGGTTGGGCAGATACCGGAAGCAAGTTTTAAATTGGAAGCCGGGTTCGTCACTGCGGTCAGCTTTTTCTTTTTATAAATTTCGAAATCAGCATCCTCAAACCATACACAGTGATAGCCGCCACCGCCGTACTCGTACATGCCAAGTGCATCCGTAAGCTGGGTTGGTGTCATTCCCCAGCGTTCTTTACACTCTGCCACTTCTAATTTGGTTTCGGAATTGTGCAGCCATACCGGGGATTTTAATTTCTGTGCCAGCTTTGCCACACCCTCCATCAGTTCTTTGGATGTCGTGTATTCTGCATGGAATCCCACAATAAAGCTTGTCAGGTCGCTCATCTCATTTACAATATGATAATTTTCTTCCATCAGTTCCACTGTGCCGCCAAAGTTGTTTAATCCACTGGTCTGTACCGTACGGAATCCGGTATCTACAGATGCTTTTGCATCGACCGGCGGGAAGAAGTACATATCAAAATTGGATGTGATGCCACTGGTTAAGTATTCCATGATTCCAAGAATATTGAGCCAGTATACATCATCCTCAGTAAGCTGTCCTTCTTTTGGAAATACCTGTTTGTTGAGCCAGTCCTGCAGCGGAAGATCGTCTGCATAGGAACGTAAAAATGTCATCGCCGTGTGGGTGTGTGCATCTTTAAATCCCGGCATTAAAAGATTGCCTTTTGCGTCGATCTCACGCTCCCATACCAAAACTTCACCGTTTTTGCAGACAGCATCCACGCCTGTCTTACCGTCCCCGATATAGCAGATCTCTTTGCCTTTGACCCAGAGTTCGCCTTCGGTGATCTGGAATTTGTGGTTTTCTGCCGGAACTAATATTTTTGCGTTGTAGAAACGTATGTTCATTGTTTTTCCTCTTTTCTTTTTGTGTTTTTCGTTCAGTGGATCAAAAAGTGTGACCGCCGTTTTTGATCTACTGAGTTGTAGTAACTTTAATTCTGCTGTGCTCCGATCGCTTTGATCGTTTCAGTTACGAGCGCCTTAAATTTCGGGGCAACGGCGTCAGCCGTCTCCTGAACTTCTGCGTGTGAGAGCGGAATTGCTGAGATGCCGCTCGCAAGGTTGGAGATACAGGAGATTCCAAGCACTTTCATTCCCATGTGTTTTGCAGCGATCGCCTCACAGGCAGTACTCATGCCGACGGCGTCAGCACCTAAAGTGCGGCACATGGCGACTTCATGCGGTGTCTCAAACTGCGGTCCGGAAAGCTGGATGTAAGTGCCCTCTTTGATGCGGATCTCAAGTGCTGATGCTGCTCGTTTTACAATATCCTGCAGATCTAAGTCATAGATCTGGCTCATATCCGGGAAACGCATACCGAGTTCCTCAATGTTGGCTCCACGGAGCGGTGATGGCACAAAACTTGCAATCTGGTCTTTGATCAGCATGAAATCCCCGGCATGCATGCCAAGCTGGATGCCGCCTGCTGCATTGGTGAGAAACAGGACTTCTGCCCCCATCATTTTCATCAGTCTTGTCGGTAAAACAACGTCGCTCATCTCATATCCTTCATAATAATGCACACGCCCCTGCATACACACAACCGGAACATCATCCACATATCCGAAGATAAATCTGCCCTTATGCCCTGGAACCGTCGACACCGGAAAGCCTTCGATATCATGGTAATCTAACGTATCCACCACACGGATATCATCTGCATAATCGCCAAGACCGGAACCTAAGATCAATGCCACCTTAGGAGTAAAATCAATCTTTGCTTTATAGCTGTCATAGCATTTTAATAATTTTTCGTATGCCGGATTCATAATCATCCTCCATTCTTCTCCCTGTCCTATATTCTGTCAATTCCGGCTTCTCCGGAACTTCTCCCTTCTTGTCTTTCAAAAACAGCTGATGCTTCCTTACTTCATTTTTTCATAATTGAAAATTCTTTACAACACTGTCATTTTCGATTATAACAGAAGAAATCATAAAATCCAATCTCCATCCTAAACAAAAGCTGATTTTCCCCGATATATTTTGTAAGAATACATCACAGGCTATACTTTTCATATGCACGGAGACACAGTGCAGAAATGGAGAATTTTATGACTCAGTTCAATCTTTCCGGTTTAAAAAAGATTTTAAACCCATCTTCCAACAAAAGGAATGTGGTCGATCAGATTACAGACCGTTTATCCAAATCTTCCATCGGTCTTTCTTCCGGTGATGATACTTTAAATGCAGGCAGTGTTTCCGGCATGGATGCCTTTGACCTGACGCAGAACATCTCCGAGCTTTTAAGCCCCGCCTGCGGTATGACCGAAGAAGAAAAACAGGCAGAATTAGCCAGAATCCAGGCAAAATTAAAAAGTGGGAAAAAACTGACCGAAGAAGAAATGCGTTTTCTTCAGGCAGTAGATCCCCAGCTCTATATGCAGGCAGCCAGAATCCAGGCGATGCGCGACTCTCTCGAACAGCAGTTAGAACACTGCAAAAGCAAGGAAGAAGCTGCCAAAGTATTTTCGGACACCATGTCGATGGTAAGCGACAAAGATCCCATGAAAGAATACATCATCGCCGCTTATCAGGATGCCTACAACGAATTTCAAAAAAGCGGAAAATACCAGCATCTCCCGCAAAAATCATCCGATGATAATAAATCTGATCCTTTAGTCACACTCAATAAACCGGCTGATCTTTTCACCGACAGCACCGATGACCGGTCCAAGGGTAAATCCCATCAGGATCGTTACGATTCCGATCTTGCCACCGAATAAAAATGCGATCACAATAACGGTAAAGTCAAATGCCATACGGATCAGACGGAACGGTACCTTCGGCATCCATTTTGCAATGATAAATGCAATCGCGTCATAAGGTGCTGTTCCTAATTTTACATCCATATATACGGCCGCTGATACAACAAAGACCGCCAGTGCCGGGATCAGCACCAGAATGCGCACTTCCATAGAATCAAAAAGTCCCGCCGGTAAGATTTTATCCCATACCCAGGAAAAGAACTGCAGCGAATAACCGACCAAAAACATGTTGGCAAGTGTTCCAAATCCGATATTTTCCCTGCCAAGCAAAATGACAAAGACAAATATGATCGTATTGAGCAGTGCCTGCCAGTTTCCGATTCCCATTCCAAGTTTTTCCGAAATAGCAAGATTCATGCTGGTACAGGGATCTGTTCCAAGATCCACAAGCACCAGCAACGACAGTGCAAATCCCATCACAATTACGGACAGGATCACAGCAGTCAGCCTTACCCCAAAATTCTTTTTCTGATACATTCCCTGAATAAATTTTTTCATCTGTTTTTCTCTTTTCTCTCTTATTTTTCGTCTATATAATATACACTCCATGAACATTCTACGATCATGAATAATAATACCGCATCAAATGATAATGCATACCATACCACCAGTATTATCATTTACAATTTTCTGCATTGTATCCTGCAATTTCATCTGACATTCATCATCCATCATTGCGATCTTGTTACGGATTCCATCCTCCATCAGTTCTCCAACCGATTTGCCGAAAATATTTGTTTCCCATGCACCCTCTTCGCTCTGCTGTCCCTGTTTGATGTAAGAGATCAGATCATTTGCCTGCTCCTCGCTGCCGACAATCGGAGCGATCTCGGTCTCAATATTGGCACGGATCATATGGATCGACGGCGATACCGCTTTCATTTTGACGCCAAATTTATTGCCATGCCGGATCAGCACCGGCTCTTCCATTTTGATATCGGAAAGTCCCGGACTCACAACTCCATAGCCTTTTATCTGCACCGCCTCAAAAGCATCTGACACTTTTTCATAAGCCTCTTTCTGCCCTGCCATCTCTTTTATCATGGAGATCAGTTCATATTCACCTGCGATCGGCACACCGGTCAGTTCACTTATATTTTCATAATAGTATTTATCGTCTAAATCCATCCGCACCACCACGCGCCCGGTCGCAAGATCCGTCTCGTCGATCTTGATCTGTGAGACATACTGCTCCGGTGTAAAAGAAAGTGCTCTTACATCTCCCGTTTTATGCATACTGTCTAAAATCCCGGATGCAGTTTTAATGATTTCCGCTTTCATCGGATGCTCCGGCTTTAGCATTTCCGTCCATTTTGGAATAAAAAATTCGACACGCGTCACCGGAAATTCACAGAGGATATTCTCTAAAATGTGGACAATATCATCTTTCCGCAGCTGCTCACAGTTGACCGGCAAAACGGCAGTCTGATATTTTTCTTTCAGTTCGGCTGCAAGTTCCATCGTCTCATCACTGTACGGTTTCTGTGAATTTAACAGAATGACATATGGTTTTGCGATCGCATTCAGTTCCTCCACCGTCTGTTCTTCCGCTTTTACATACGCATTTCGCGGCAGTTCCCCGATCGTGCCATCGGTCGTCACAACGATTCCGATCGTTGCATGATCCCGGATCACTTTCTGGGTACCGATTGACGCAGCTGTCGTAAATGGAATCTCCTGATCCGACCACGGTGTTTTTACCATGCGGCTTTCATTTCCTTCCATATGACCGGATGCACCCTCCACCATAAACCCGACACAATCGATCAGACGCACCTTTATCTTCGGCTGTGCGGCAGATCCCTGTATTGCTGTCCCCGGCAGCACAGACTGCGAAAGTGCTGGCTGCGACATGCCAACGCTGCTCCCCGACAGTTCCGGCAGAACGATTTCCGCCGCCTCCTGCGGGATAAATTTCGGTTCCGTTGTCATGATCGTTTTCCCAGCCGCGGATTGTGGCAACTCGTCTATGGTGCGCTCCCGCGCATGCTCATCCTCCATAAACGGAAGCACCATCAGATCCATAAACCGTTTAATAAATGTGGACTTTCCGGTTCGCACCGGCCCCACAACTCCTATGTAGATCTCTCCATTGGTACGGGTATTGATATCCCGGTATAAGTCAAACTCCCTGTTATCACTGAAATGTTCCATCAGATATTCTCCTCCATATGTTGTAACATTTTATGAAGAAGAACGCCTGTTTATGACGGCAGCGTCCGCAATTTCATTATTTTAACACGCGAAGTTTTCCCGGCAGACAGTGGAAATGAACTTCCATCACTTCCCCACAGTATTCCCCGTCTGCATGGACAACCATCGGACGGTTTAAACGGATCGTACATTCTTTTGCATCCGTCACAGAAAAGCCTTTGATGGATGTATGTTTTGCCGCCACTAAAAACGGCAGGCAGAGAAACGTTCTCCATTTCGGGATTCCTGCCGCTTCGCAAAATGACAGTTTCCCATCACGGGCAGATGCAGCCGGAGCCATCGGCACACCGCCTCCCTCAGCTTTAAAATTCATAGCAGCCGTAAAGATCATTCCCCTTTTCTGCAAACCTTCTTCCTGATCAAAAATAAGCTCTGCATCTGCTGTCTGCATTGTAAACAATGACTGCACGGTCAGTACCAGATACGTCAGTTTTCCAAGACGGATTTTATTCAGAAGATCTTTGATCTTTGATTTTAATGCTTTTTTACAGACTAACGCATCCAATCCGATCCCCGCGCTGATGGCAAACAGCCGTTTCTCCTCTCCAAAGCTCACCTCTCCCAAATCCATACACCAGGTATCCTCACGCGTTTTTTTCATTGCATTTAAAATATGTATCACACCGTTTTTCGGATCTTTTGAGAGTGATAATCCCCTTGCAAGATCATTGCCAGAGCCGGTTGGAATCACGCCAAAACGAACCTTCTCAAAATCTGTAATGCCATTGATCACCTCATTTGCTGTCCCATCCCCACCAACTGCGACCAGGCAGATGTCATCATCATCCATAGCGCTGATCTCTGCAGCAAGTTTACCGGCATGTCCGCGGTACTCCGATACGAATGCCTGATAGGAAACATTTCTTACTTTAAGTACTTCCTCAATATCCATCCAGATCTGCTTTGCATTTCCACTTTTTGACTTTTCATTGACAATAAAATATAGCATGTATCCCCCCATATAAGCAATAGATTATCTCTTATTTTAAAACATTTTCCGACAAAAAGGAACCCATAATATAAAAAGGAGGATTCTAACCTGTGACCGGTCAGAATCCTCCTCTAAACTTCTGTTTTTCATGCCATCAGACCTGTATGCGGTCTGTTATTTTTCCTCTGCGGATACTTTCTTCTCCTCCGCTTCGGTTTCTTCTTCCTCTTCCTGATCTTTGTTTAAACGTCCATACATCTCCATATATTTATAGAGACGTTTTGCCAGTTTTCCTGTGATCTGGTCTGAAGTTGCTCTCCACTCCCAGTTACCGCCGAGTGTGGATGGTGTATTCATACGTCCCTCGGATCCGATTCCGATCAGATCCTGCATCGGAACGATCGCCATATCTCCGACTGATGCCCATGCACCGCGCATCATCCCCCAGTTAAACCCTTCTTCTTCTGTGAGATTCAAGTACTCTTTTGCAAATTTGACACTTGCCTTCGGAGCCGTCTTCATCCAACCCATCAACGTATCATTGTCATGTGTTCCGGTATAAACAACACAGTGTTTCTCATAATTGTGCGGCAGATAGTCGCTGCCCTCTCTCGAGTCAAATGCAAACTGGATGACTTTCATTCCCGGGAATCCGGAATCTTTTACCAGTTTTAAAACGGAAGGTGTAAGGAAACCAAGATCCTCCACGATGATATTTAACTTTCCGAGTTTTTTCTCCATCGTACGGAACAGATCCATGCCAGGACCTTTTCTCCACTCACCATTTCTCGCCGTATCATCTTTTGCCGGAATCGCATAGTAAGAATCAAATCCACGGAAATGATCGATACGAACGATATCGTATAATTTTGACATTGCTTTCACACGCTTTGTCCACCAGCTGTAACCGTCTTTTTTCATGGCATCCCAGCGGAATAATGGATTGCCCCAGAGCTGTCCGTCTGCGGAAAATGCGTCCGGCGGGCATCCTGCCACATCGATCGGATTTAACTCCTCATCGAGATAAAACTGTCCCGGATTTGCCCATACATCAGCACTGTCTCCGGCAACATAGATCGGCACGTCACCGATGATCTCAATGCCAAGATCATTGACATACGCTTTTAAATCCCACCACTGTTTAAAGAACAGATACTGTAACATTTTATAAAATGCGATGTCGTCTGCATACTCAGCTTTTGCTTCTTTTAATGCCTGTGGTTTTCTGGTCTTTAAGTCTTTGTCCCACTCAAACCATGCCACGCCGCCGTTCGCATCTTTTAATGCCATAAAAAGTGCATACTCGTCTAACCACTCTGCTTCATCTTTACAGAATGTGGCAAAATCTTCCGGCTCATTTTTCTTAAAACGTATATATGCCTTTTTTAACAGTGCATAACGTGAGGCATACATCTGTCCATAATCCACATAGTGCGGATTACTTCCCCACGGAAATGACTCACACTCTTTTTTTGTCAGCAGCTTCTCTTTGCAAAGATATTCTAAATCAATAAAATAAGGATTACCTGCAAAGCTGGAAAAAGACTGATATGGAGAATCTCCATAACTGGTCGGGCAGATTGGAAGGATCTGCCAATATTTCTGACCTGCCTTTTTCAAAAAATCTGCAAATTTTCTTGCTTCTTTTCCCATGGTACCGATTCCGTAAGGAGACGGCAGGGAAGATATGTGCATCAGCACACCGCTGGTCCTCATAATATTTGTTCCTCCTACTATCTGTATGTGTTACCTGATTTTTTGAATACTTTCTCCACTTGCCAGTTCAAACGGAACGATCTCATGAATCTGACTCCGCTTTAACTCGATCTGTCCAAACAGGATTTCCACGCTTCTGGTTGCAAGCGTCTGATACTGTTGTTTAATGGTTGCAAGTTTCGGATTATAGTATTCTGCCAGAGCTGTTCCATCAAATCCAATCACCGACACATCCTCCGGCACGCGGTATTCTAAATCACGCAGTGCACGGATTGCTCCGATCGCCATGACATCCGACATGGCAAACACAGCAGTGATATCCGGACATCTGGCGATCAGCCGTTTCATACCGCGATATGCGCTGTCATAGGAAAATCGTGCTTTTTCGTAGCTTTTTTCCGGCACAAACACAGTATCATGTTCCAAAAAACTCTGCTGACAGCCGATAAAACGCTGATGGCTGGTGTACGATTTTTCAATATCTCCACCTAAAATACCAATCTTCGTATGACCTGCATCAAATAACGCATCCACTGCACATTTTGCAGCGGCAATATCGTCTGTCGCAACAGAAGAAAGGTTTGGAAAATCCATCTGGTCTGCAAGGTTTGTCACAAGCACACACGGCACATCGACCTGCGCAAATTCTTTTTTGAAATACTCCGGATTACCTCCTAAAAAGAGCAGTCCAAGCGGCTTTCTCTCCCTGCAGAGGAGAACTGCCTGCTCCACCTCATCTGCATCCTCATCTAAATAGGATACGATCAGCGTATAGTCTGTATTTTCAATCATACACTGGATTTCTTCCACGATGCTGGCAAAAAGCATATTTTGGATACCTTTTACCAGCACACCAATGGATTTGGAATTACTCTGTTTTAGATGTTTCGCATTATTGTTTGGCACAAAATTATACGCTGCGACTACTTTTTCGATTTTCTTTTTTGCATCCGGACTGACATCATTTCTGTGATTCAGCACACGTGACACGGTACTGACGGAATATCCTGATTCCCTGGCTATGTCTTTTATCGTAACCATATTTTTCATTCCTGTCTACTATTTTTTCGTATTTTTTCGTGAAATTTGAATTTTTGTCAAATTTCAACAAAAAATATACATTTCTTAATAAGATATCAGCCTTTTACCGCTCCTGCAACTACTCCTTCAATAATATATTTCTGACAGATTCCATAAAAAATGATGATCGGGATGATTGCGAGTACCAGCATCGCCATCATGGTACCCCAGTCTACCGCACCGTAACCGCCTTTTAAATACTGGATTACAATCGGGATTGTCTTATATTTTTTCAGGTCAAGTACCAGATACGGCAGCAGATAATCATTCCAGATCCACATTGCCTGTAAGATTGCAACCGTGATAACCGTCGGTTTCATGATTGGGAATACGACCTGGAAGAAGGTCTGGATTGGTGTACAGCCATCGATCATGGCGGCCTCCTCGATCTCTAACGGAATGCTCTTTACAAATCCACAGAACATAAATACCGCAAGCCCTGCTCCAAATCCCAGATATACTAATATAATACCGATCGGGTTGCTCAAATGCATCATGTTTGCCAGCTTAGATAACGGGAACATTACCATCTGGAACGGCACGATCATGGAGAAAAGACATAACATGTAAAGTGCCATGGTAAATTTATTATGTACTCTGGTGATAAACCATGCACACATGGATGTGCAGAATATGATCACTGCCACGGAACCTACCGTGATAATAACCGAGTTACCGAACGCTGCAAAGAAATTCGTCTTCTCAATTCCCTTTACAAAGTTTGTCATACCGAAGAAAGAACGCTCATCCGGAAGTGCAAAAGGACTTTTCATAATAAATCCTTTTTTCTTTAACGAGTTGATCAACACCAAAAAAATCGGATACAGATAAAATACAGCTAAAATGCTGAAAAACAGTGTCAGTATCCATCCGTGTTTTGCACGCCTTACTGCACTTACCTGATTGTCTGTCTGTTTTGCCATTACTGCTGTACCTCCTTACTTCTGGTCAGACGGTTCTGTGCCAGTGCGATAACTGCCACTATGATAAAGAAGATCACCGCTTTCGCCTGTCCGACACCTTCCCATCCATTTCTTCCATAAAATGTATCAAAAATATTTAACGCAAGCATCTGTGAATTGTTTGACGGTTCTCCTGCTGTCAATGCAAGGTTCTGGTCGAACAGCTTAAATGAGTTCGTCAGTGTCAGGAATGTACAAATCGTGATGGATGGCATAACCATCGGAATCGTTACTTTCTTTAACAGCTGCCAGCTGTTTGCACCATCCATCTTTGCTGCCTCGATCAGTTCACCCGGAATGTTCTGGATACCTGCAATATAAATGATCATCATATAACCGATCTGCTGCCAGTTCATCAAAACGATCAGTCCCCAGAAACCATATGAGGAAGAATAGGTCAGTGTTTTTCCGAAGTTTGCCAGAATTCCGTTTAAAAGGATCTGCCAGATATATCCTAAAACGATACCTCCGATCAGGTTCGGCATAAAAAATACGGTTCGGAACACATTTGTTCCCTTAATTCCCTTTGTTAAAAGCATCGCTATGGTAAATGCAAGTACATTGATCGTAAGCACTGATACCACCGTAAATAATGCGGTATACCACAGCGCATGTACAAATGTTGGATCGGTAAATACACGCAGGTAATTTTTCAGTCCGACAAATGACGCATCCGTTACTGTGGTAAATTCACAAAATGATAAATAGATACCCATAAGAAAAGGAACTATAAAACCTATGGTAAATGCCACTAAAGTCGGGAGCGCAAAAATTGGAAAATATTTTTTTATTGATTTCTCCATAGTCTTTAACCTCTCATAAATCCGTTCAATCTCTAAATTCAGTTCTTTCAGAAAATTTCTGTTATATATGATTTGTGCGGTATCGGCACAGATACCGCACAAATTGTTACTGTTCACACATACTGTGTGAGCAGTAACGATTACAGCCCATTTTAAATGCATCTTCGATGCATGGGGCTGTAATCTGGCATGATATAGTCTTTGGCGCAAAGCTTGACAGCAAGTGTCAAGCTTGCGAGTGAACAGTAACCACAAATTTACTATTTTCTAAAAGAGGAATTATTATTTTACTGTCCGTTTGCTGCTGCATACTCAGTTGCCCAGCCGTCTACGAATGCACTTACAACTGCATCCCAGTCACCGGTACCCTGTGCATACTCAAGTAATGCAGAACCAACACCATCTTTCCATGTCTCAGAAGGAATGGTTGAGAAGTTCCATGAAACAGGAGTCTTGCCATCTGCAATATACTGGTTTGCATCCTGAATGAATACGTTGTCAGCTACATAGTCACCGGTAAATGTTAAGAATGGTGTTGTAAATCCCATTACATGCGCCATGGAGTCACGTCCTTCATCCGAATTAATTACCCAGCTTAAGAAATCAAGTGTTGCCTGAATATCTTCCTCCGAAGCCTGTTTGTTTACACACCAGTAGTTTTCGGAACCTGTGCAGAGTCCCTGATTTTCTTCACCAGGAGCACCAATGTAAATCGGCATCATGCCCATATCATCTGCTGTTACTAAATATCCATTATCCTCGTTTGTCAGATTGCCATACTCCCATGTACCATTCTGATAGAATACTGCTTCTTCCATACCGAACTCTGACTCAGCTTCATCACCTGTTTTGCTTGAAAGGACGCCCGGCTCACAGGTAGAATCTGTGATGTATAAATCCCAGATCTGTTTGTAATTATCAAGGTATGTTCCCTCGATCGCATCTGTGCTTGTGATGCCTTTGTCTTTGTATTCATAGTAAATTGGAAGATTTGCAAGATGTGTCTTAAATCTCCAGTCAGAAGATCCATCCATACCTGCAGATGTAAATGCACCCTGAAGATCATATCCAAACTGGCTGTTGATCTCATCTTTTCTCGCCTGAATATCATCTGCCACTGCTTTTAATTTGTCAAAGCTGTTGATCTCATCCGGAGAAGAAATCACTGCGTTATCCATGGTACAGTAATCATTTAAAATCTTCTTATTGTAAATGATACCGTATGTCTCGAGCACATATGCGACACCGGAAACCTCGCCGGCATCATTCTTTAATGCAAAATCTTCACTTGAAAGCTGTTTGCAGATCTCGCTGTCAGATAAGTCATAGCAGTAATCTTTCCAGTTTGCAAGTCCTACCGGTCCATTTACCTGAAATAATGTAGGAGCTTCGCTCTTTGCCATTTCAGATTTTAATGTCTGCTCATATGTACCGTCTGCTGCGGTGATAACTGTTACCGGCACACCCGTCTGCTCTGTATAGATACCTGCTAAATCCTGCCATGCCTGATCCTGCTCCGGTTTAAAGTTCAGATAATATACAGAACCGCTTCCTGATGCACTGTCTGCAGTCTTTTCTGCATCAGATGCCTCGGTTGTCTTTGCAGCCTCTTCTGTCTTGTTTCCCGCATTTGCTGTTCCGGAAGCATCTCCCGTATTTCCGTTACCACATCCTGCAAACATAGTTGCTAACATAGCGGATGCTAACATCACTGATAAAACTTTTCTTTTCATCTTTTTTACCCTCCTGAAATTGTGTATGATATCTCGTGAAACGTTTCCGGTATTGTTTGCGGTAATGCTTCCGGTAACGTTTTCATTTGATAGTCAGATTATAGGACGCTATTCAAAAAAACGCAATACCATTTTGACATTTTCAATGTTTTATCTAAATATTGCATCCTGTTTTTGTGCACATTGCACTTGTTATGGTTTTATATTGTAAAAAAGGAAGGAAAATGCTAAGATTTTGTTAGGAATTATTCAGAATGAGAACTCGTGTGATGGCATCTCTTCGCAGCAAGTTGCTCAGAAATGGGGATTATTATGAAAGAAATCATCAGACATAAGATAAAACATAATTTAAAGCGCGTGGAAACTTCTATTAAATGGGTTTTATTTGCGATCATCTCCGGTGTTGTCGCCGGAGGTGCCGGCACATTATTTTATTTCGGTATGACGTTAGTTACATTAATACGCACCAAACATCCATGGCTGATCTTTTTGCTTCCTTTTGGAGGGCTTGTGATTGTCGGCTGTTACCGGCTTTTGCATGACGAACAGGATACCGGTACCAATCTCGTGATCTCAGCGATCCATTCCGATGACAACCTTCCGTTAAAAATGGCTCCACTGATCTTTATCTCCACGCTCATCACACATCTTTTCGGCGGTTCTGCCGGTCGTGAAGGTGCTGCCCTGCAGCTTGGCGGAAGTATCGGTAACGGAATCGGAAAGCTATTTCATTTTGACGACAAGGACAAACATATTATGATCATGTGCGGCATGAGTGCCTGTTTCTCCGCATTGTTTGGCACACCTATGGCTGCTGCTATTTTCTCCATGGAAGTTGTAAGTGTCGGCATCATGTATTACGCTGCACTGGTTCCATGCGTGATCTCTTCCCTTGTTGCGCATGGGATTGCCGTTTCTTTTGGGATTTCGCAGGAACTTTTTCTCATTGATTCGATTCCTTCCTTCGGAATCGGCAACGCCGTCCGCATCTCCGTGCTGGCAATTCTCTGCGCCGGTATCAGTATCCTGTTCTGCGTGATGCTGCACCAGTCCGAAGCTCTTTATAAACATTTTTTCAAGAATCCTTATGTAAGGGTTTTCGTTGGTGGATGTATCGTGATCGTGCTGACATTGCTTGTCGGTAACCAGAATTACAACGGCACCGGTGTCAATATCATCGCACAGTGCATTGACGGCACCGTACGCCCGGAAGCGTTTTTACTGAAAATGATCTTTACAGCCGCCACACTTGGTGCCGGCTATAAAGGCGGTGAGATCGTGCCTTCCTTCTTCACTGGTGCAGCTTTTGGATGCCTGTTTGGAAACCTGCTTGGTTTTTCACCCACTCTATGCACAGCCGTCGGTATGGCCGCTGTTTTCTGCGGTGTGACCAACTGCCCGATTACTTCTCTTTTGATCAGCTTCGAGTTGTTCGGTTATGATGGAATGCCATACTTTTTACTTGCAGTGGCCTTCAGTTACATGCTTTCCGGATATTTTGGATTGTACCACAGCCAGAAGATCATTTATTCAAAGTATAAGACCAATTATATTAATAAGAGAACAGAATAATCATAAAAGGCAGATAAATTCATTTATAAAAGAATTTATCTGCCTTTTATTTTTTTATCATTCTTTCTGCAGGATTTTCTCTGCATTTTTACACCATGTCTCATAGCTGCACAGTCCCTGCTGATACCATAGACACCTGCCACAGCTTTCTTTAAAACTTTCTGCATTCAGTTTTTCAACTGCCTGCTGTAATAATTCCTGATAAGTATAACTTTCTGCTTCCTGCCATCCGAATAGTTTTAATAAGTTCATATCTTTTACTTTGACATGATTTTTATCATCCATGCAGGTATCATCCGGTGTCCGATTTGGACAGCGTGCACAGATCATATCAGGATCTGTCACAAGAATCAGCGATTCTTCCGGGTTTTCTTTTAATCCGCGCACTTTCTCTGTCATATTATCACAGAATGCACCACTGTACCCTTCCCCCTGATAAAGGACGGTACATAAAATATGATGAACACGAAATTTTTTCATACATGCGCCACCTTTAAGCTGCTTTTACATCCTGTAAGATATTTCCTGCATAAAGTGCCTTGCGCACAGCGATAGCAACCAGATAAGCACCAACCACTGAAATCACATCTTTTACAATGTAAGGCAGTGACACTGCTACTAAAGATGCACCAATCGTAATATGAGCTAAAACCGCATACTGGATGGCACCAAGCAGATGACAGATTGCAAGACCAACTACACCTAAAATGATCTTTACCGCCGGATTTTTTCTGCGCACAGAAATACCACATAGTAATGTTAAGAATATAAATCCAAAAATAAATCCTCCTGTATAGCCGAACAGCACGCCAGGGCCTGCACTCATTCCTGCAAAAATTGGTACACCAATGGTTCCAAGTACAATATAAAGCAATGTTGCAGCAATTCCAAGCTGCCACCCTAACACATATCCACACAATGCCATTGCAAATGTCTGCAAAGTGATCGGAACACCGGTCGGCATAGGAATCTGAAGAATGGAAAGAACTGCGAGGACTGCAGTAAACATTCCAACGGTAACAATTGTTTTTGTTGAAATTTTCATATTTCTCCTCTTTTCTGTGAAAAACATATTCCACTTTTGTTTTTTACAGTCTAGTCCGATTCTTTCCTATTGTCAACCACTTATTTTATATTGTTTACATTTAATTTTTGATTCTGCACTGCCTTTTTATAGAAAACAATACATTTTTTACACTAACATTTTCTGTTTTTTCCAAAGATCACATCATAATTGATACTGCGGTAGAAAATATCGTTTGCATCTACGCTTTGAAGATCAAAATTCCCAAGCATCCACATTGTCTTAGCGATAACCGATTCGAGTGTCATATCGTAAGACTCTAAGAAACGACAGTATTTTTTCATGTCATGTCCGACTTCATATACTGTCATATCGCTTCCTTCGTGTGCCACCTGCGTTGCCATGACCACCAGCCTGTCCGGGTACTGTTTACACAGACGGTAGAATTCATCCGCTATGGATTTTGGAATACCGCCTACTCCAAAGCTCTCCACAATGATACAATCATAATTTTCAAAGATGCTTTGTAATACCCGTGGACGGATTCCCGGAATCAGCTTCATCAGGAAAATATTTTCGTCTAATTCCTCATAAAACTGCACTTCATCCTCATACGGCAGCATCGGCAGATAACGCATGATATTTCCGTCCTGTATCACTGCCAGTGATGGAAAATCAATGCTGGAAAAAGCATTATAGCTTTTCGATCTCACTTTTTTTGCACGCGTTCCCGCTATAACCTTGCCATCAAAAACAATCTGTACTCCCTGTGACTTTTCATCGGATGCATATAAAAAACTATCAATCAGATTCGATTTTGCATCTGTAATCTCAAGATCGATCGGTTTTTGTGCTCCCGTAATCACAATCGGTTTTGTGGAATTCTGAATCATATAAGACAATGCTGCAGCCGTATATGCCATAGTATCTGTGCCGTGTGCAATTACAAATCCATCATAATCGTCATAATATTCACGGATTGCATGTACAATCTTTTTCCAGTGTTTCGGCTCCATATTAGAACTGTCCAGATTTAAAAGCTGTACGGCAGATATCTCACAGAATTCTTTTACCTGCGGAATATACTCTAATAGTTCTTCCGGCGTAATCTGTGGTTTTAATCCATTTTCAGATTTTTTAGAAGCAATGGTACCTCCCGTTGCAAGTAATAATATATTTTTCTTTGCCGACATGCCGGTAATCTCCATTTCTATATGATTGCTCTTATGTTGGCAAGAAGCGCATCGACATTTTCTTCTTTTGTTGCCCAGCAGGTGCAGAACCGGACTGCACTGTGTGTTTCGTCTACTCTTGCCTGATATGCAAAGCTGTATTTTTCGCGCAGTTTATCCAACACACTATCCGGTAAAACCGGGAACTGCTGGTTCGTTGGGGAATCAATATAGAATGTAACTCCCATTTTTGTCAACTCATCTTTTAATTTCTCTGCCAATCGTGCCGCATGTGCGGAGATTTCAAAATAGCGGTTTTCTTCAAATAAAGTCAAAAACTGGATGCCGAGCAGTCTTCCCTTTGCTAACATACCGCCCCGCTGCTTGATATTATAACGGAAATCCTTTTTTAACTCAGGATTGCTGATCACAACCGCCTCACCAAATAACGCTCCTACCTTGGTTCCTCCAATATAAAAAACGTCTGTATTTGCAGCAATATCAGCCATCGTCATATCATTTTCCCTGCATGCGAGCCCATATCCGAGTCTTGCTCCATCTAAAAACAGATACAGGTCATTCTCCCTGCATGTACGGTATAATGCCTCAAGCTCCGCTTTTTTATAAATAGTTCCCAATTCCGTAGGATTGGAAATATATACCAGTTTCGGCTGTACGGTATGTTCAAAACTCTCATCTGCAAAATGTGCTTTTGTAAATGCCTCAACCTGTTCTGCTGTCAGCTTGCCATCCGGTGTATCGATCGTCAGGCACTTATGTCCACAGGCTTCCAGTGCTCCTGTTTCATGCACATTGATATGTCCGGTTGTCGCCGTGATAGCTCCCTGATAAGATTTTAATGCAGATGCAATGACCGTAACATTGGTCTGAGTTCCGCCTACCAGAAAATGTACGTCAGCATCCGGCGCATCACAGACAGCTTTTATCCGTTTTGCCGCCTCCCTGCAATATTCATCCTCTCCATACCCTGCCGTCTGTTCCATGTTTGTCTCTTCAAGTTTTTTTAAAATTGCCGGATGGCAGCCTTCTGTATAATCGCTGTTAAATCGTATCATTGTTTTCCCCTGCTTCTCTATAAATTTGAAACTCTGACCAATTCCTCAAGTTTTTTGATTGCCTTTCCGGAATCGATGGTTTCTGCAGCTAATTTTACACCCGATTCTATAGACTCTGCAACCCCTCCGATATAAAGAGTTGCTCCGGCATTCAAAAGAACGATATCACGTTTTGCTCCTGTTTCTTTTCCGCTCAAAATTGCTTTTGTGATCTCGGCATTCTGCACACCATCGCCACCGCGCAATTCCTCTAAGGATGCTCTCTTTAGTCCAAACTGCTCCGGCGTCACCTCATATGTTTTTACAGTTTCTCCATCGATTTCTGATACTGTGGTTGTTCCGGTTAATGTAAATTCATCCATATTGTCATTTCCACTGATGACAAATCCGCGTTCCACCCCAAGTTTACTCATAGCTTTTGCTATTTTTTCCGTCAATGCTGAACTATATACGCCGACAACCATATTTTTTGCACGGGATGGATTTGCAAGAGGTCCTAAGATATTAAAAACTGTGCGGACTCCCATCTCTTTTCTCGCCTGCCCTACATATTTCATAGATTTGTTAAAAAGCTGTGCAAACATGAAACCGATTCCCACTTCATCCACACATTTTTGTACAAGTACCGGTTCTGCCATAATATTGACTCCAAGTGCTTCTAACACATCCCCCGCACCGGATTTTGAAGAAATAGAACGGTTTCCATGTTTCGCCACCGGAAGTCCTGCCGCTGCGACCACAAACGCAGATGTGGTTGAAACATTAAACGTATAAGTACAGTCTCCACCAGTTCCAACCAGATCCACATAATTTTCTGCTTTTGGTGTGATCGTCTCCGCTTTATCCCGCAATACCGCAGCAAAACCAATCAGTTCCTCTAACGTTTCACCCTTCATGCGCATTGCTATTAAAAAAGCTGCAATCTGTGCCTGTGTTGCATCTCCACTGAGCATGATCTCCATTGCTTTTTTTGCTTCTTCTTCTGTTAAATCTTTTCCATCTACTACTTTTGCTATGTACTCTTTCATAATAATATTGTCCTTTCCTGTTTATGAGAATAGATTGTTTACAGAGCATATGCTCTATTCTTTAAAGTTGATTTAATTCTTTCTTAAATGTACTGCAATACTCTGCTGCCACTTTTGTGCTGTAATCATTTTCTTCCATCAGGCAGATAAAATGACTGCCCACGATCGCACCGTCGATCGTATCTTTCATCGGCTTTACATCCTCAGCTGTGCGGATACCAAATCCCATCATGACAGGAATCTTTGCGACAGATTTCACATTTTCCAGATAACTTAAAACCTCTTTATGAAAATCTGCCCCCTGTCCGGTTACTCCCATAGAAGATACACAATATACAAATCCTTTTGCGCCATCTAATATCTTCGGAATACGTTCACCTGAAACCGGTGAAACAAGCTGAATCAGAATTGTTGTTTCATCCTGATTTAAGTATTTAGAGATTTCATTCTGCTCCTCAAGTGGAAGATCCGGAATGATCAGTCCATCTACGCCGGCTTCGTTACATTTTTTTACAAATGCTTCTACCCCATAATGAAGTATCGTGTTGTAGTACATCATAAATACGATTGGAAGCTCTGATCCTTCGTTTCGTAATTCCTCCACGGTCACAAATACCTTTTTTAAATTGATTCCATTACAGATTGCCTTATAAGATGCATTCTGAATGACCGGACCATCTGCTACCGGATCAGAAAAAGGTATTCCGAGTTCCACCACATCAAGACCGGCTGCCTCCTGTGCCTTTAAAATGTTCTTCGTTGCTTCCAGATCCGGAAGTCCCGCCGTAATATAAGTAATAAATGCTTTTTCACCTTTTTCCTGTAAAGCTTTCATTTTTGATTCAATACGATTCATATCTGACATTTCCCTTCTTTTATTAAATCATGTTTATATTTTTTATTTCAATCAGGTTATCCAATCAATTTTTTCAAATTAGTTCAGGTATCCTTTTCCAGCAAGATAATCGGCAATCGTATTGACATCCTTGTCTCCACGACCTGATAAGCAGATGATCATTGTCTTAGACTTTGCTTCCTCTGCTCCCAGTTTTTTTACAAGTTCTTTCGCATATTTACAAGCATAGGCTACTGCATGTGCACTCTCAATGGCAGGAATGATTCCTTCTAATCTGCAGAGTTCCATCAATGCGTCCATCGCCTCTGTGTCTGTTACAGAAACATATTCTGCTCTTCCACTGTCTCTTAAGTACGCATGCTCTGGTCCGACACCCGGGTAATCCAATCCTGCGGAAATGGAATGTGCCAGTTTTACATTACCATCCTCATCCTGCAGCAGATAAGAACGCATTCCATGTAAAACCCCCGGCTCTCCAAGTGCCATCGCCGATGCGTGCTCGCCCGTCTCAATTCCCTTTCCAGCTGCCTCTACACCGATCATTTTTACCGATGGTTCTTCAATAAAATCTGCAAACATTCCGATGGAGTTTGAACCGCCACCCACACATGCCATCACAGCATCCGGCAGCTTATGTTCCACTTCCAGAAACTGTTTTTTTGCCTCTCTGCTGATAACACTCTGAAATTCCTTGACCATTTTAGGATAAGGATATGGGCCTACTGCAGAGCCGATGATATAAAATGTATCTTCTGCTGTTTTTGCCCAGGTACGGATTGCTTCATTGGTGGCATCTTTCAATGTATTGCTTCCGGAGCGGACACTGACTACTTTTGCTCCCAACATCTCCATTCTCATAACATTTAATGCCTGTCGCTTAATATCTTCCTCACCCATATAAACGGTACATTCCATATCAAACAAAGCTGCACCTGTTGCGGTTGCCACACCATGCTGTCCGGCACCGGTCTCTGCAATAACTTTCTTTTTCCCCATACGTTTTGCAAGTAAAATCTGACCAATTACATTATTGATTTTATGTGCTCCGGTGTGATTTAAATCTTCGCGTTTTAAATAAATCTTTGTGCCATACTTTTCGCTGAGACGTTCTGCATAATAAAGAGGTGTCTCACGTCCCACATACTGTTTCAAATAGTAATGATATTGTTTTATAAATTCCGGATCATGTATTGCTTCCTCAAATGCCTTGTCTAATTCCTCTAATGTATTCATCAGAGATTCCGCTACATACTGTCCTCCAAATTCTCCATAATATGCTTTCTTGTTCATAATTTCCGTGTTCCTTTCTTAAATCTTAAATTAATTTATACTTTTTGTTCTATTTTTTACTTTCTATAACAAAACATTGTCATATTTCTGATACTCTTACGTTGTTTTAATCATGCTTCTTTCTGCTGTCTTCTGGACTTTCTGCACAAATTCCTGTATCTTTCGCCTGTCTTTTCCGGTACCCTGTCCGGGTTCTTTTTCCACCCCCGAACTGACATCTACGATATCCGGTGAAAAAATATCTATCCCCCTGTCGACATTATCCGGCGTAAGCCCTCCGGCAAGTACAAATTGAATTTTTTCTGCCTCCAATACCTGTTTAAAACCTCTTAACTGCTCCTGCCCTTCCGGCTTCTCATATGCATCCCATCCAAAGGTTTTTCCACTTCCAAACTCCTTTGCATCCATAAGAAGTGCGGTTATCTTCCCCTTTTCAGACAGCATTCCTGCACGCTTACCGGTCAATCCTTTTTTTCCGTTCATGTACGTTTCCACAAGTGCTTCAAAATCGCTCTTCTCTGTCAGATTCACCGCCCGCCAGATTGGAATCTCTGACATTGCAAGAACATCTTCTGTCAGATTTCCATGAATCTGTAAGATATCGAACCCGGCATCCATGATCTGTTTTGCCATCGTCACATCCGGGTTTACCGCAACAGCAACCTTTTTTATATTATCATTTAACTTTTTAAACAATTCTTGTATTTTATTGATTGAAACATACCGGCTGCTTTTTTTATATAAAACAAATCCTGCATAAGAAATCCCTGCTTCATTCAGCCATCGTATTTCCTCATTCTGCGTGATCCCGCAGATTTTAATCTGTGGGACTTTCTGTTTTACGCTTTCCACCTCTTTGCAACCTCCTTCGGATGCTCCGCTTCCATCAGCGCCCTGCCGATCAGGAATGCATCCACACTGCATTCCTTTAATAGCTCCACATCCGCATCTTTTAGGATACCGCTCTCTGCAACCAGGACTTTATCTTCCGGTACCAGTTTTGAAAGCCGTACTGTCGTATCGAGACTGATCGTAAAGTCTTTGAGGTTACGGTTGTTAACACCGATGATATCTGCATCGATCTTCATTGCCCGCTCCAGTTCCAGCTCATCGTGCACTTCCACCAGTGCATCTAACCCCAGTTCTTTTGACAACTGATAAAAGTCTTTCATCTGCGCATCATCCAGAATTGCAGCAATCAAAAGTACTGCATCCGCACCGATTGCCTTTGCCTCATAAAACTGGTATGGATCAATCATAAAATCCTTTCTTAAAATCGGAAGTTCCGTGATTGTTCTTATTTTTTTCAGATAATCCACATTTCCATCAAAATGATCTTCCTCGGTCAGGCAGGAAATTGCGTCTACCGATTCGTTGTATTCATCAATTCTGTCCAATAAATTTATTTTACTTTTAATTTTCCCAAGACTTGGGGAAGCATTTTTAAATTCTCCGATAATGGAAATACCACTTTTACTTAATGCCTGATAAAAACCGTGTTTTTTGCCTTCATACTTCTCTGCCAGTTCACGCATTTTTATTTCACTGATATTCTTTTTATGTTCCGGCAGACGCTTCTTTTTATCCTCTACAATGACATCGAGTATCATAACTACCTCCTAATTGATTCCATTGATAAAATTTTCCACCATTCGTTTTCCATGTTCTGTATAGATAGATTCCGGATGAAACTGTAAACCGATCACCGGATATTCTTTATGCTGCATCGCCATAATCTCTCCATCTTTTGTCTGTGCCGTAACCGTCAGACATTCCGGCAGATCATCCATCTGCACTGCCAGTGAATGATATCTCGCCACCTTGACCGGTGATGTGATTCCCGCAAAGATTCCAGTTCCGGTATGGGTGATTTCCGACTGTTTTCCATGAAACAATGCTTTTGCGTATGTCACTGTTCCCCCAAATGCCTCACCGATACACTGATGACCGAGACAGATACCGAGAATCGGGATCTCTTTATAAAATTCCTTTACCACATCCATACAGATTCCTGCTTCCTTCGGACTTTTCGGTCCTGGGGAAAGAACAATTTTATCAGGATGTAACTCTCTTATCTCCCCGATCGTAATCTTATCATTGCGGACAACCTTTATATCCTGCGTAAAAGTTCCAATATATTGGTACAGATTAAATGTAAATGAATCGTAGTTATCGATCAGCAATATCATAAGTTTTCCTCCTCCACAAGGGTTTTTGCCAGAGCCATGACCTTGTTACAGCATTCTTTGTATTCATTTTCCGGAACAGAATCCGCAACGATTCCGGCTCCAGCCTGTAAATAAACATTTTTTCCTTTTTTGATCATCGTACGGATCGTGATACAGAAATCCATATCGCCGGAAAAATCCACATATCCGGTTGCACCACCGTAAAGACCTCTTCTCACACTCTCCAGTTCTTCGATGATCTCCATCGCCCTGATCTTTGGTGCTCCGCTTAAAGTTCCAGCCGGGAGAAAAGATGCCAGCAGATCAAACGGATGAAAACTGCCTTTCTTGCGTCCCTCGACCATCGAGACGATATGCATGACATGCGAATAATTTTTTACGCTCATAAAGTCTGTAACTTTTACCGTACCAAACTCTGAGATGCGTCCCATATCATTGCGGGCAAGATCGACTAACATGACATGCTCGGCACGTTCTTTTTCATCGGCAAGCAGTTCCCTGTGCAGTCTGTCATCTTCTTCCTTTGTCTTTCCCCTTGGTCTTGTTCCGGCGATCGGACAGGTAAATACACGTTTCCCCTGCTGTTTTACCAGCATCTCCGGTGAACTTCCGATCACTTCAAAATCGCCAAAGTTAAAATAATAAAGATACGGGGAAGGATTTAACTCGCGGAGTTCACAGTACAGATCAAATCCATCCTGCCCCGTCTCGATTGTCCAGCGCTGTGATAACACGGTCTGGAAAATATGTCCATCGCGGATATACTGTTTGATCTTATTTACCTTTGCGCTGTATTCCTCTAAAGTATCTGATTTTTTTGTGATCGCCCCATCCGGGATCAGTCTTACTACCGCTTCTTTCTGTTCCTGCATGGCAGTTGCGATCAGCTCCGCTGCTTTTTTCGCCGCGGCTTCTTTTCCCGTTTCATCATCGGATTCTAAGATCACCGCTGTCAATGTCTCTGCCACATGGTCAACCACAATAAATTCTTTCATCAGCATAAGCTGGATCGTCTCGATCCCGATCTCATCCGGGTTTTCTTCCGGCAGCACCTCACTGTATCTCACGAAGTCATAACCAACACTTCCCACAAGCCCTCCCGAAAAATTCAGTTCCTCATTGTCCTTCCGGATTTCAAATTCGTTATAATATTCTTTTAATAACGTAAGCGGATTTCCCTTTCTGATATCTTTTGTACCGTCCTTTTTTGTAATCACCAGTGACTGTCCCTTTGAGGAAATGATCTCTTCCGGTTCTACGCCGAAAAATGTATAGCGGTCATAATTCTTGTCATAACTCTCTAACAAAAATCCTTTTTTCTTTCCCACCAGATTCCGGTACATCCCCGTTGCTGTCTCATTTACAATACTGACTGTTTTTTTGTAAACTCTGTAAATTTTTTTCATCCTAATCTCCATTCTCAAATCACCTGTTGCAAGATCATGTTATCAAAACAATAAAGTTCACACTCTGCGCGAATTTTATTGTTAAAAAACGCCCCTGACCGGAATTTTCTTCCAGTCAGGGGCGTTTTCACGCGGTGCCACCCTGTTTCGCCAGACATTATGATTCCATGCAGGACAAAGAGTCGCTTGCGACTCTTTCGCGCCCGAGCGGTGCTGTTTACAGCAAACTTCATCTCCGCGAGGTGCGCGTCCCGCCCAGAGGGCTTTTTCATTCATAGGACGTAATTTCCTATGAATGAAAAAAAACGGATATTTCCAGAAACTGGAAATATCCGCCACCAATCTTGTCTGACCTCATCCGACACAGAACAGCTGCTTTTCCCTGCTGTCCGATATCTTCCCTCTGTAACGTGAGGACACGGCATCCGCTACTGACCATACCAACCGGTACGTTGTTCGCTTTGCTCTCGCAAACCCATTCCTTTCATATTCATCTGTCCGTTTCCACCAGCCACGGACTCTCTGTGAGATATCCTATGAAGTACTCTCTTTGCTCAACGATTTAACGTCTCTTTGTTTTTTTAATTGTTTTGATTTTAGCATGGTAAAGTGGTAATGTCAAGAATTTTTTTAATTTTCCATATCATCATTCCCAATGCAATGACGCTTATAAAAATACCCATGTAAAGACCTCTCGGTATATATCTAATCTCAATGCTGTGTTCACCCGGTTTTACCGGTATGATGAGCATCTGATGATCATTTTCTATGATTTCAGTCTGTTCTCCATCCACAGATACATGCCACCCGGTATCATATGGAATCGAAAGCATCAGGTATCTGTCCTCTTTAACATCATTCGTACACTGTATCACGATATCCTGCTCTTTTTTCATCCTCACATCAACCTTCTGTGCCTGCACCATTTTTGCATATGTCTCTAAAACATCCGTACGCTCCACCGCAAGAGCCACTGTTTCTCCTCTGAACGCTTCATCTTCGCCTGGATAAAACCGTACATATACCTGATCTTCCGGCGTCAGTTCCCCGAGTTTTTTTACTCCATCTCTCTGACCGCTCAGATCCTGTTCTTTTCCATTCAGAATCATTTTTACCGTTGATACACCGTGCATGCCATCCTCAAGACAGGTATCTTTTCCCTTATACCAGTCCTTTGTCACACCGGACAGATCGTCCTGAAGATATGCGCAGCCTTTTTCCGAAACCTTTATGCAATACTCAATATATGCTTCTTCACTCTCATTTTCCCTTACATATTTTCCTTCTTCATCCGGCACGGCATTCCGTATATCATTCATTTCAAGCGATCCCACGGAAAAAACATCCTCATCATATCCGACAGATAAACTGTGCAACAGTTCATTTTCATAATCAAAAAGCGACAGTTTTTCCGGTTCTATCTCCAGAACAAACTCATCCATCAGATATGCGATTGGAAATTCTGCTCTGTTTTTCCAGACCGTCAATCCATTTTCCTCATATACTTCCTCGTAAGGCGCACCGTACTGTTCTGACGATATCAGATAGCGCACCCCAAGCAATGCATCCGAAACACTATCCGCACCGGTACCATACGACATTCCATATTTAATGCTATACCGGTATCCCATATTTTTTGCCAGAAGCTGTGTCGTCGACTTTTCCAAAGACGTATAAGACTCAAGTGCATATACATTCCACAAAAGCCCATCATTATTTGCAAATCTCGCATCCCCTGTCAGAACGGTTCTGAAGAAATCTTTATCCTGCTTCACCTGCTCTATCAGCGGACCTGTCCTGTCTATATAACTATTCCACTCATCTGTCGTTGTCGCTGCCTGATAAGCTGCTGAGTTCAGATAAAGAGTTCCTGCATTTAGAATTAATTCCGGAGCAAGAACACATAAAAAAAGTATTCTGCCTTTCCGATGTACAACTATCATAAGTAAAACATAAATACCTGTCAGTAAAAAATTAAGCCAGAATCCTGCCTCATGTAATGTACGGTAACCGGCAAAGAACAATAACACCAAAACTGCAGCATAAATAACCTTACCGGTCTTCTTTTCTTTTTCCTGTTTTTCTTCCCATACAATAAATCCCTGATATGCCAGTTCGATCAGCAGAAAAATGAACAAAAAAGAAAATCTGTATGGTGATCCCATCGGAGGCTGCATGCCATGCCACAAACAGTTTAGATTGTTGTATTTAAATGATACTGCAAATACTGCAAACAGCAATGTATATGCTATTTTACTTTTTATCGCTT
Organism: Roseburia sp.; assembly: GCA_003483745.1. GTDB lineage: Bacteria > Bacillota > Clostridia > Lachnospirales > Lachnospiraceae > Roseburia. The sequence goes on from DMYD01000014.1 coordinate 27,924, forward strand.
CTTTTGAAAAGATAAAATAGTACACCACAAACACAAATGCCAGAACGCTTCCATAGAGCAGTGGTTTGCCGGCTGTCATCTGTCCCTCATTTATCTCTCCGCAAAAAATTGCACGAATCAGATCGCTGTATCCTAAGAGTACTGTTTTATCTGAAAGCACCTTTTGCAGATCACTGTCTGTTTTTCCTCCATTAAGTGCAAAAAATACCGGAAGTGCCACCCCGGCTGCAAGCATCCCACCCATCAATGACGCTGCATGATATCTTAAAATCTCTCTCAACCGGCACTTGTGTCCTGAGATCAGCAGCAGGTAGCACCAAAAATATAATACAGAGAAAATACAGATCATATATCCTGTGTAAAAATTTGTTATCACAGCCAGGGCAACCATACAAATATATAAAATATCTTTACCCTCATCCACCAGCTTTTCGATTCCCCATACCATAAGCGGCAGTATGATCAGTGCATCCATCCAGAAAATGTTAAACTGATATCCTACAACATATGCATTTAACGCATACGCACATGAAAAAAGCAGCGCCCCGTATCCCGCCTTTCTTCCTGCAAGAAATGTATACATTGTCAGACCGCTGGCTCCTGTCTTGCACAATGCTATGATCATGATCCCAATATAAATATTCTTTCTATCAAAAAAATAAATGAGCAGATTAAACGGGCTCAGCAGATAATATGCAAGAACTCCCGGCATTTCTCCACCAATTGCGCGGGAAAATGAATAAACTCCTGACGCCTGTCCATGCAGAATATCCCTCAAATGACAAAAAAATGCTGTATACTGCCACTTCATATCCCAGATCAGAAGCGTATTTTTACCAAAAGGGAACTGTCTCCAAAGTGCATATATAATTACCCACAAAAATACCGGCAGAGCAAATGCCCCGATGTACCAGGCTTGTTTCATTTTCAAAATATTGACTCCATTTCTATATTCTCGTGGACATTATACTTTATTTACTTCAATTTTTCCATCACTGATCTCCGTTAATACATTTGCCTGCCAGAATCCTGCTTCACATTTTTTTATAGTATCTATATTCCATCTCCATCCCCGGAAACTGCCGTCTGATCTTTTTTTCATAGACTTCCATCAGTACATCCAGATCTGTCCGCGTCAAAAGATGTGCCCCGTCACAGCCTAACGCTTTCTTTACACACTCCGGTCTGTGGCAGACCTCATCCACACTTCCTCCGACGGCATGAAGTCCCATGACGATCACGACTTTATCACTTTCCTCATACACTGCAGGCTCCCATGTTTCCGGTGCTTTTGCCGCCTTATGTGCGGCGCCGTCTGCTTCGATCAGGACAATATCTGCCTCTTTGCATACTGCAGTAAGCTGTTCTATGCTCAATGTTTTAAATTTTTCAGATAATGTTGTGCCACACACACAGCTTCCATTTTTTTTCAAAGCCACAGCTACTTCCTCCCGCAGCCTCTCACAACTTTTCTCCCTGCCATCAATGAACACCCGGTCTTTTGGCACATACATATGCGTTGTAGTTGTGATCATGACTTTTTTCCCTTCGTTTACATACGCTGCAGCATCCTGATAAATGCTGCTGGTCTTTCCGCCGGCTCCGACGTAGGATATGATATATGACATTTTTTCCCCTTATATTTTTTATTCAAACTAATTTAATTTACACTACTTTTGCCAAAACCTTTCTCCGCAGCAACGTATATGCGATCACAAGCACCCGGTTCAGCCGTGTGTTGGCAACACCCGCAGCAATCAGGCTGTAAAGCGGACGCTCACTGTCCCCGATGTCCCTGCGGATCGACGAACCAAAATCATAGAGCATGATCTTCGAAATCCGCTTCCATAAAATACATCCGCGCCCCGAAGTCCTGAAAATATCTCACATTTTCGTTATATCCATTGCCGGAAAATGCCGGTTTCAACTTCACGCCGCCATACATCAGAGTATCACCGTATGCCGTGATGTCCTCCTTTTCCCCGTCCATTTTTACAAACTTTGCAACAAGATTGTGTGCAATCGAATCCTGTCTGATATGGACCGGTGATACGGTGTTGACCAGATCCCCGAACTCTTTGACATTGTATTTTAAAGAACGGTTATAAAAATGATACTTCTTTTCCTCACAGAGTCCCTGTGGTTTATAATACCCGAACTGCGTGTTTGGCACAACGAGCTTTTGCAAGACAAAGCCGGCCGCCTTCGACTGATCCGGCGAGACGCACGTCCATTCCGTCACATTGCCGTCATCATTCCAGAGGACACTGTTTTTTCCAAATGCATTTCCACTTTCGTTCCCTGTAAAACTCCTGCCGCGGTAAAAAGTTCCCTGCTGCAGTACGCTGCGCCATTTTTTATAGAGAGTGATCTGCGCTTTGATGGCTTCCCGCTCTTCTTTTTTCAGATCGCAGAAATTGCACTCATATCCGAGCAGTCCAAACGCTGCAACCGCAAATCTTGTTTCAAGCGGTGTCGTTCGCAATGTCTGATGGTTCGGGCATCCGGATACGTGTGCACTGATCACAGAGAGCGGATAACCGTAACTGTATCCGGTCTGGATCTCGGCTCGGCAGAGTGCATCCGTATCATCACTCGCCCAGATCTGAGTGAAATAGCAGAGCATACCAAGGTCAAAACGGTTGCCACCCGCGGCGCAACCCTCAAATAAAATGTCCGGGAATCTTGCCGTCAGTTCTTTCAGGCAACGGTAAAGTCCCATCACATACCGGTGTGCCACCTCTCCCTGCCTGTCAGGACGGATGCTCTGCGAAAAATAATCCGAAAATGTACGGTTCATATCCCATTTTACATAGGAAATGTCCGCAGAGGAAAATACTCTGCCCATCTCCTCAATGATGTGGTCCTGTACCTCTTTATTCGTCAGATCAAGGATTCTCTGATTGCGTCCCTCCGAATGTGCCTTTCCCGGAATCTCGATCACCCATTCCGGATGGCTGCGGTAGAGATCACTGTCCACATTGACCATCTCCGGTTCCACCCAGATTCCAAAATCCATGCCAAGTGCTTTTATTTTATCTGCAATTCCTTTTAAACCACCCGGCAGTTTCTTTGGATTTGGCTGCCAGTCTCCCAGTGATCTCGTGTCATTATCACGTTTTGCAAACCAGCCGTCATCCATGACAAAAAGTTCAATGCCCGCCTCTTTTCCCGCCTTTGCAAGCGGGAGCAATTTTCTTTCATTGATGTCAAAGTAAGCTGCCTCCCAGCTGTTTAAGAGCACCGGACGTTCCTTTTTCTTCCAGACTCCCCTTACAATGTGTTCCCGCACAAAACGGTGCATATTCTGGCTCATGGCATTATATCCACCTGATGCGTAGGTCATTACCGCCTCCGGCGCCTCAAAACTCTCCCCTGACTCAAGTGTAAAACTAAACGACTGCGGATTGATCCCGGATACGATCCTTACTTTTCCAAAACTGCCGACCTCCGCCGCCTCATAGTGATTGCCGCTGTAGATCAGGTTAAATCCAAAACATTCTCCCGCATCCTCCGTGGTGTGCTCTTTCCCGAGCATTACAAAGGGATTGGCACGACTCGACGAAGTTCCCGTGTAAGAGGCATTTACATATTTTCCCGGCACCAGCCGCACATCCGTGCGCCCCATCTCACGCGCCCATGCACCGTGAAATGTCGTAAACACATAGTCGGACGGCTCTAAGTCAAGCTGTAAACTCATCAGGCGGTTCAACTTTACCGCATCCCCGCTCTCATTGATGAGTTTTGCACTCCTTGTAATCACATCACAGTCCTCATAGACATAATAGTGAAGTTCTAAGACGACTCCACTGTTTTTATCGCGCAGTGTCACACTAAGCCGCTCCACCTCACCGGACTCATCATACGATCCCGGAAGTGTCTCAAATTCTTCCTTTCCGGTTCCCTGTTCAAATTTTTCAAACAGGAAATCAGACGTTTCACTTCCATCGGAAAGTGTCAGTTCCACAAAAGGCTCCCTGATATCGCCTTTCCCCAAAGAGGACATCTCAAGACATGTGTCCTCTAAGGAAAACTGCGGATGTCCGCTGTCATAAATATTGGTATTGCCTGGCGCAAATGCATGCTGTTCCATCAGTCCGTCTATGGATGGATGAATCTTTCTTCCATAGTATAAGTGCTCTAAATGTCCGGTTTCCATAATACGGAACAGATAAGAAGTATGTCTGGTATGCAGGGAAAACAACTGATTTTCAACTGTAATCATGCTTTTTTCATCTCCTTGATCTCTTTTGCGATTTCTTCCACTTTCTGCTCACTTAAAATATACTTTTTTCGAAAATAAAACACTGCAACAAGCAGCCCTGCAATCGGGAACACCGTCATGGTCAGGCGCAGTCCTGCGACCGAACTTCCCGCTGCCGCAACTGCTGCTCCGTCCGTATTCTGACTTAAATTGCAGACGGTCAGGCAGATCGATGCCACAAGTGCCGCTACACCGGAAGCAAGTTTTACAACAAAGGTCTGCATGGAAAAGATCACGCTCTCATCCCTCCTGTGATTCTTCCACTCACCGTAATCGACCGTATTCGCAAGAAATACCGTTGTTAGGACGGATAACATTCCATTTGCAGAAAAAATAAAAAATGCAGGAACAAACAGCAGGTACAGGTTTGACATATTGCCAAACATTAAGATCAGAAGAACTGCATATCCTAAAATCGCCATTGCAAAACTGGTATAAAACACCTGGATTGTTCCCAAAAATTTACGCAGGATCGGGAAAAACAGCATCATTGCAAGGATCTGCATCGCTCCGCCAAACGTATTAAATAAGGTGTAGGCGTTGTACCAGCCGTCGCCGCCAAAGTCATACTTGAAAAAATAAATAACGAGGTTTGATGTAATGTAAATCGAGCAGTTGATCAAAACGATTGTCACAACGACCGTCATCGCCTGATCGTTCTGTAACAGGGAACGGAACATCTGTCCAACCGAAGGTGCCTCCACATCGACAGTGGATTTTTCTTTGATGTTTAAACAGGTGATCAAAATAAATACAAAAAACAAAATTGCAACTACAAGGGCAAACCATTTGAACCCAACGCGCTCATTTTCCTGTCCCAATATATAGACGCACTTCATGGTGATGATCGTCACGATCGCAGAGCCGACTCCGGCGCAGGAACGCGCAAGCGTGGAAAGTCCCTCTCTCTCTTTTCCACCCTCTGTAAAAGCCGGGATCATCGACCAGTACGGAATATCCATCATGGTGTATGTAACACCCCACAAAATATAAGTCACTGCCGCATATACCACCAGTCCGTTTCCGTCGAGTTTTGGCGGTGCTGCAAACATCAGATACAAAACCACAGCATTCGTCAGTGTCCCGATAAACAGCCATGGGCGGAATTTTCCCCATTTTGTACGTGTCTTTGCAACGATTACACCCATGATCGGATCGTTAAATGCATCAAACACACGCGCTGCCATCAGAATGATTCCCATTGCGATCGCACTGACGCCTAAAATATCCTGATAATAATATAAAACATAACTTGCCGAAAACATATAGACCATATCTTTTCCGACCGCCCCAAGTCCGTATGAGACTTTCTCTTTTCCTGTTAATGTCATATCCGATTTTCCTCCCTTAAATTTTTTCTATTTCATCGAAAATGCAAGTTCCACAACCTTATATGCCCCGTCATAGATTCCCGCTTCTTTATTTTTTACAATGTTGTCACACATATCGCAGAGCAATGTTTTTTCTTCCAGAAACAGTTTCATCATCTGAAGCGTGTGTGGGATATCCCTGCACTCTAATGTACCATCGCCGATCTCCGCGGAATGGATCGCTCCCCACTGTTCGTGTCCTCCAACACGCCTGATAAAAAGTTTCGGCACCGGATAAAATGAAAGCTCACTCGGCTTTGTGACGAGCACATCGCAGCTTCGCATCAGAAGATTCGTGCAATATACTGCCTCAAAAATATTTTCATGCCAGAAGCCGTGGATTCCGATAATATCTTTGTTAAGCGCATCCTCCGCAAATTTTTTCGTATCCTCCCAGTCATTAAAATGTTCTTTCACATAATGTCCCATCTCCGGGATTTCCTTTAAAAGTTCCTCCCAGACATTGCGGTAATCGCCAACATTGACATAAAGTGCCGCTTTCTTTTCTTTGATCTGTGGCAGCAGAAAACGGATGATCTCTGCAAAAATTTCTTTCTGTGCACCGGCACCTCCGATCGTCAAGAGAAAACGCATCGGTTTTCCCTCTTCTTTTCTCTGTTTTCTCGCTGCGCAGTCTGTCTCGATATTGCTGACAAGCTCATGGTCGACGTAATGTCCGGTATAAAAAAGAGCATCTTCCGGCATCGGATTCAACACATCATTTCCCTGCATTCCATTTAAAATGCGGTATCCCTGGTATGCATAATGCGTCTGCACCGTGTGAATGCTGCCTTCCGCTAAATGAAGCGCCATCTGCCAGTTGTCCGGAATTGCATTGACCACATATTTCATTCCGGCATGAAGTGCAGCCTGTGCCGGCCATACATGTGTTGCGACGACCGGGATATCCTTTGGGATATTCGCATACACCGGAGCCATCAGTTCTGCATTTTTCTGATCCGCTGCATTGTAGGTCAGTTTGCGGAATCCCTCATAGTTCATCGGCTCCCATACCAGACGGTTAAACAGTCTGCTCTTCTGTGACAGGCGGGAACCCATGGAGTAAAGATCATTCTGTGCACCGATCACTTTGGTACAGGTGGTCTGTCCGTAAGAATTCAGATCCATCCAGTACGGTTCATAGCCCAGCGCATGCGCCGCGGAAGCGATTGCCATAGAAATGCGGTAATGGCCAAATCCCATACGGATATTTCCAACAATGATTCCTTTCTCCGTATGAAAATCCGCTGCGCCCTCTTCTCCCACACGGATATCAGAGACACCAAGTTCCGGTCCGATATAAGGATTTGCCTTGATCGAGGTCGGATAATTTTTTGTGCTGTCATCCCCGAATTTACGAATAAATTTCTGCTTCGACCGGACTGCTTTTCGATAGGCACCCGGTGCTATGTTGTTTCCAAAAATCTGTTTTGATCGTTCCTGCATCATCTACTACTTCCTTCCTTATTTTGTGTTTATTTAAATTCATTTCAAATTTTCTTTTCAAATTGTAAATCACAGTGACTGTTTATTTTCTGTCATTTTTTACTTCAAACTGTATTCTCTGTTCTTCCATCTGCGCCGCTCTTATCTTTAAAATGCCAACGCCCTCTTCTCCGGTCGTTCTGACATAAGTACCACCCATACCTCCCTGCAGGGAAATGATTTTGGGTCCAATAATGGCAATCGGTCCCTCCGCGGATAATACAACCGGCTCCTGGTAAAAGCTTACGATATTATCGTTCTGATCTAATACATGGATACGGATCTCTGCAACATCATAGGTATGCCGTTCTGTCAGGCTCTGATGATCCGGTTTTGCAGATAAATGCAAGGAAGTGACCGGCTCTTTTCTGACCACCTTTACCACTTTTCCATTTTTTACTGCCTCAAACCGGTAACTCGTTGAAGTTCCGCCCCAGTCACCGATATAGCGGTTGTACAAAGTTACCGCGTCCGTCGGCTTCATATGATAAAAGAGTATCAGCTTCAGTGCCGCTAAATACACACCTTTCGGAAGATCGGAAAGTCCGTACCGCGCCGCCGCATTCAGGATATATTTCACTGCCTTTGCCTGTGCCGGTTTAAAATCTTCCTCTTTTTCAATGGCATCTCCGATAAAATCATCTACCGCGACCGGCCCATGTAAAAGATTTTTATACGGTGAATCTGATACGGTATACTCCTTTAAAAACCGGCCATTTTTGTACATCCGTACACTGTCCGCATTGGTAAAAATCCAGATTGTTCCACGGTTACAGCCCGGATGCTCTCCGATATCCATGGACGAACTGATCTCTAACACCGGCTCTTTTTCCTGTTGACAAGCGTATGCCGTAGCCGCAAGTTTCGCATTGCGGAACATATCCATCACACCATGATAACAGATACGGTCGCCACTGCCAAAATCCTTATGTGTATTGTAGTCAAACATGCACCAGCCAAAACTTCCTGCAATATCCGTTTCCCCGGCAACTGCATCCAGCACATTGACATGGCGCATGGCATGCCACACACGGTGTTCCTCCCAGTCGTAGCTTTTCGTTGGATACATATGTCCGTTATATTCGCTAATCAGATACGGTCTGCTGTTGTCAGAGGTAACCGCACTTTTTTTCTCACATCCGTGGTTTGTTCCATTGTGGCTGAAATCATTGTAGGTATAGACATCTTCCAGCAGACTGCTCTTTTTATGTGCCCGGACTCCCCCGGTCTGTCTCGTCGGATCCAGTTCATGTGCCACGCGGTTTGTTTCCCGGTAAAATGCATCGTCATCCCCGGACTCATTGATCCGCACGCCCCACAGGATCACAGACGGATGATTCCGATACTGTACTACCATGTCTTTTACGTTTTCGACCGCCCGTTTTTTCCAATTTTCGTCCCCGATGTGCTGCCAGCCCGGTATTTCTGTAAAGACCAAAAGTCCCAGTTCATCGCAACGCTCCACAAAATGCCGGCTCTGCGGATAATGGGACGTCCTCACCGCATTTACGCCCAGTTCGTTTTTCAAAATATCCGCATCCCATTTCTGCATGGATTCCGGCATTGCATAACCGACGTACGGATAACTCTGGTGGCGGTTTAATCCGCACAGTTTTATTTTTCTGTCGTTTAAATAAAAGCCATCCTGCAAAAAAACTGCCTTCCGGAATCCAAACAGCGTGACATTTTCATCCAGTACATTTCCATCTTGTAAAAGTTCTGTTTTAACTTCATAGAGTGCCGGATTCTCCAGATTCCAGAGTTTTACGTCCGGCACCGGAAAAGAAATCTTCCCATCTGATGCCAGCTGCCTCTCGCCGATCTGCCTATAGTTTTCTGCACCTCGCTCTTTGATACTCTGCCGGATGGATAATTCTTTTTTTTCATCCGTTTTTCCGCTGTTTCTAATTTTTATTTCAGAGATCAGCTTTACTTCTGCCTCTTGGCTTTCCGGTATTTCACTATGCAGAAATATATCCGCGAGATAAGTTCTATTTTTGATATCCACATAGACTTCCCGGTAAATTCCACCGTAAGTCATATAATCGATCACATACCCGAACGGCGGGATGTTTAAGTTCTCCCTGCTGTCCACCCGCACTATGAGCACATTTTCTGCCCCGGTCCGCAGCTTTCCGCTGATATCAATGGAAAATGCCGTGTAGCCACAATGGTGCTCTCCGATCTTTTCTCCATTTAAAAACACATCTGCCTCATGCGCGATACCTTCAAACGTCACAATCACAGTCTGATCTTTCCATTCCAGTGGTGCAAAAAAATGCTTTCTGTAGCAGCACTCCATCTGGTAACTGCTCTCATCAAAATAGTGAAGAGGTGTCTCCTTGCAGGTGTGTGGCAGTCTGACATTCTCCCATGCATCATCCTGATAAGCAGCCTCTCTCATCTCTTTTTCGTAAGATTCAATGAATTTCCACCCATCATTCCAGTAAATACGTCTTTCCATCGTCATCACTTCCCTTCTGCAACGATTCCCTGCACTAAGATCGTGACCACTTCATCTAAACCATCCTGATAAGAAATTCCGTTGGAGATCAGGATATCTCTCTGGAAGAACTGCTCTAATGCCGCCTCCAACATCATTTTTACGATCGGAATCTTAACCGGCCGGATCACACCCTCATTCATTCCCTGCTCTAATAAGGAAATCGTTGTCTCCCAGCCAGTCTCTAGCCGTTCCTCTACATGTTTGTAGATATTCGGATACTTTTCCCGCAGCAGATAAAGCTGCCTGAAATCAACTTCCCGGTAACTCTCCGGCAAAACGCCTAAAATCGCCCGGATTTTTTCAAGTATGGATAGATTTTCGTTCTCTAACACCTGTCTTTCGCTCTCTTTGATGGAATCGAATAGATAATCTACCATCGCCAAAAAAAGTGATTCCTTATCTCGGAACACGGTATAGATTGTTTTCTTACTCATGCTAAGGATTCCTGCCAGGTCATCCATGGTAAATTTTAATCCTTTCTGATTAAAAGCCTTTAAGGTTCCCTCTAAAATACTCTCCCTTAATTCTTCCATCGTGTTCTCCGTTTCTTCTTTATTACTCGGAAACTATTTTTATTATTTCCGTTTCCTATATTGTATCATCTCATTTTCGTGCCCACAAGAAACTAATTTGCCAAAAATAGTTTCCGTTTTTTATCTATTTCTTCCAAAAATAAGAGGAACGTGTACATTTTATTTTTGCAAATGAGGTGTGATGTGAGTATAATAGGCAGTGGATTGTAATGAAGGAGAAATTCATACTATGGAAAATGATCATATCAAACATATATTAGAACAGTTAGAGGCGGGACAGCTTACTGCTTCCGATGCTTATGACCAGTTGAAGCTGGCACCTTTTGAGGATCTTGGTTATGCCAAGGTGGATCATCACCGCGAAGTCAGACAGGGGGCGCCGGAAGTGATCTACGGCGCATCGAAAACAAAAGAACAGATGGAGGGCATCATAAACAGCCTGCTCTCCCACTGCAAAGAAAATATCCTGATCACAAGGCTTTCGGCAGAATCGGCGGCGTACCTGGCTGAACGTTTTGATCTTTTTTACGATAAGCTGTCAAAGATCGGCATCGTAAACCGCACCGAACGCTATTCCGCTGACGGCACGATCGTTGTCGCCACCGGAGGGACAAGCGATATCCCGGTTGCGGAGGAAGCCGCACTGACCGCGGAAGTACTCGGCAATCATGTCATCCGCCTTTACGATGTCGGCGTTGCAGGGCTGCACCGTCTGCTCTCAAATATGGAACTTTTATCAAAAGCAAATGCGATCATTGCAGTTGCCGGTATGGAAGGCGCGCTTGCGAGCGTCATCGGCGGTCTGACTGACTGTCCTGTCATCGGTGTTCCGACAAGTGTTGGTTACGGTGCAAGTTTCGGCGGCATCTCTGCACTTTTATCAATGCTTAATTCCTGCGCCAGCGGTGTTTCCGTCGTAAACATCGACAACGGTTTCGGTGCAGGCTACCTTGCCAGCATGATCAATCATCAGGCAGCCCCTAAAACAGATGACAGACCATCATCCTGCCATAAAAACACGGATGAACTATAACTCTTCATATTAAAAACTATCAATTTCAATGCCAGGGAGGATTATTTATGAAAATACTTTATATAGAATGTAATATGGGTGTTGCCGGCGATATGTTAATGGGCGCCCTCTACGAACTCTGTGATCAGAAAGATAAATTTTTATCGGACATGAACCATGCTTTTGCACCTTACGGTGTGACGCTTTCTGCGGAACCGGCAGTAAAATGCGGGATCAGCGGCACACACATGAGGGTGGCTGTACACGGGGAGGAAGAACATTCCCATGATGTTCTGCCGGAGCATGTGCATGAAAACGGGCACATACATGCTCACGAACATACTCATGACAAAAATGAGCACACGCATACTCACGACAATAACTCGCACCATGAACATCATCACACGCACGCTCACACCAGCTACACCCAGATCTTAGAACAGATCCACACGCTTCCTTTTCCATCATCCGTAAAGGATTCCGCTGCTGCGGTCTACCGTCTGATTGGGGAAGCCGAATCAAAAGTGCACCACTCCACATTAGACCAGATCCATTTCCACGAAGTCGGATCGATCGATGCGCTTGTGGATGTGACCGGATGTGCCTATCTGTTGTTCCTGCTTGCACCGGAAACCATTCTCTGTTCTCCGGTTCATGTCGGAAGCGGATTTGTACACTGTGCCCACGGCACGCTCCCGGTTCCGGCACCTGCCACCGCAGAACTTTTAAAAGGGATTCCTTTTTACAGCGGAAATATTCAGGGCGAACTCTGTACGCCGACAGGTGCTGCGGTTTTAAAACATTTTGTGACCTCTTTTAAAACCATGCCGCCTATGAATGTGTCAGAGATCGGTTATGGCATGGGGACAAAGGATTTTGCTGCCGCCAACTGCGTGCGCGTTTTTCTCGGCGAATCCTCTGCCACTTCCAAAGCAGTTCCATCTTTTGACGACTCCGTGCTGTCTATCTCCTGCAATCTCGATGATATGACAGGCGAGGCGGTCGGATTTGCAACCGAATTGCTCTTACAGGCGGGCGCTTTAGACGTGTACACAATTCCGATCCAGATGAAAAAGAACCGTCCAGGTATTCTTTTAACCTGTATCTGTGAACCAAAAGACCGTGAATGTCTGACTTCCCTTTTCTTTTTACACACCACGACACGCGGTGTGCGCTATCAGATGTTTGACCGCGCCAAACTTACCTCTGAAATCGAAACCTGCCACTTGGCATACGGCGATGTACGAATCAAAAAAAGCAGTGGGTACGGCGTCGAAAAAGAGAAAGCGGAATTTGAAGATTTGAAAAAAATTTCTGCTGACCATAACTATGAGGTGACACTCGACCAGATCCGACAGATGATCGTAAGGTAATTTTTAACAATTAACTTCATAAAAAAGCTATGTATATTCACTAACTTTTGTTGGGCGGTACAACAGATAAATATACATAGCTTTTTCACTTTTCTACAATATATATTCCATCTGTCTCTCTTTGGTTTTTAATCCCATTTTTTCATAGAATTTTTCCGCGGAGGTATTTCCTGCCCAGACATTCAGCGTCACTTCATAACAGCCTAACCGTTTCGCTTCACTCTTTACATATTCAAACAGGCTCTCTCCCACATGCTGTCCTCTGGTTTTTGCATCGACGCACAGATCATCGATAAAAAGCGATGTAAATGGCACCATATTATTGGAAAATGGCTGCTGTTTCAACTGACAGAAAGCATATCCTATACATATATCATTTTCATCTGCAGCCACATAAACAGGCTTTGTATCATCTTTTAACATTTCTTTTAATTCATCATCTGTGTACTTTGTCGTCCTTGGAATAAAGATATCAGGTCTTATATCTGCATGGATTTGAAGTACCTGTTCTAATAATTCAATCAGTCTTGGGATATCTTTTTCTTTTGCTCTTCTAATGTTCATTCTAATCTCCATTTGCATATGCAAAATACATTTTTCACGCTGCCTGCCTCTATACGATTTTTTCATCATACCTATATTTTAGTTTCCGGACATTTATTTTGATCCCCGCTTCCATTTATACATTTTCAGACACTGCGGATGCTCGAAATACTCCTGATCAAAGATCCATGCAATGTCAGTTTCCGATAACTCTTCTGCCTTAAATCTGCGATATTTAATATCATGATCCGGATCATCCATCCAGATGCTCCATACTTCCAACTGATTGCATAAAAGAACTGCATTTTTATCCTTCTTTTTAAAGTATAAAACATTTTTACTTTATCTGACAATAGCAATATAAAAAGCTCTGCCAACAATAGCAGAGCCTCCGGCATTTTCTTTAAAAAACCGCAATATCCGGTCGGATCGTGGTAAATGCCAATCTAAAATTTTTGATTTCTATCTTACTCTTCTAAACTTTCTTTCATTCTGCCCAGCATACCTGATTTTTTCAATGGCAGAGTAATAATAATGGCAATGATCGTTCCACCACAGGTGCTGATCAGAAACGGGACAACAAATGTAAATAATGCCGCTGCTTTATTTCCCATGACAAGATATGCCACCGGATAAGAGAGCATTCCACCAATGATTCCGGTTCCTGCCACTTCACCAATATAAGCAAACGGAAGTTTTTTCCCATATTGATAAAGCAGTCCGCCAAGCAATGCACCGCACATGCTTCCCGGGAATGCCAGAGGGCTTCCAAGTCCTAACAGGTTACGGATCAACGCTGCGATAAAAGCCTGAGCGAGCGCCCACCACGGTCCTACGGTAACTGCACATAAAATATTTACCAGGTGCTGTACCGGTGCACATTTTGAACCGAATACCGGGAAGGAAAATAAGCTTCCCACCACCGCTACTGCCGCTAAGATTGCTGTAACTGTCAATTTCTTTAAATTAAATTTATTCATTCTTTTGTCCTCTTTTCCCAGAATCTGTCACATCCTGCCTTCTAAAAAATGGTCTGACTGCAACAGTTTCTATTTTGATTTTACTGCCCCTGCAGCTTTTTCCACAATCAGGCAGAGAATGACTGTGACCACCATATCCGGCAGCGTATTTCCAACCGGCGTATCCACCTGCATCAGTATGCGGTAAATCACAAATCCGGCAAGCCATACGATCAGATTACGCCACTGAAATGCAGATTTTCCGGCATCTGCTTTCTTTAAAATGAAGTAATCTGCGATCTGCACTGCGATCATCGGAGCAAAAACAGAACCGATCAGATATAAAAAGTTTGTAATGTTATCCATCGGATAAACGATCGCTGCGACAGTTCCAATCACAGTAACAACAATTGCTGCCCATTTTTCCTGAATCTTTGAGGAGATGGAAACACTTGAAACTCCTGCGGAATAAGCATCCAGAAAGGTTGTTGTAACCGTGGAAAATACAATAATAAGAAGTCCTACAACGCCGAAACCGGTTTTTAACATAATCTGTGCAATGTCATATTCGCCGGTAAAAATAGCTGCTCCCATGCCGATCATGTACATAAAAGTGCTGACCAGACTATAGACGATCACACTTGCGAGTGTTGCAGCAAACGGTTTTTCGGCTTCTCTTGTATAATCGCTGATCAGCGGCAGCCAGGAAAGCGGCATTGCTACCGCGAGCTCTACGGCAGCTCCGAACGTTAAACTTCCGTCATCCACGATCGTTGTCATGCTTCCGCTGCCAAAGAAGATCACTTTAAAAAGTACCAGTGATAAAATAAAAAGTGCGGTCATGGCAACCGTGTTTAATTTGCCAAGGTTGGTCAGTCCAATGAAAATCCACACAACGATCAGAACACCAATAATGATCGCCCACACCCAGTTTCCGGTATGTAAAACGCCGTCTGCTGCAAGTGCGCCATCATAGATCATAATCGCAGTCCATCCCACAAGCTGTAACACATTTAATACTGCAAAAAGAAGGCTTCCCTTCTCACCAAAACTCATTTTTACAGTTTCCATGGCACTTTTGCGCTCTTTCGCTCCGATCATTCCTGCGGCAAACATCATAATTCCGCCGATCAGATGTCCAAGCAGAATCGCTGCCATTGCTTTTCCAAAACCAAGCGGTGCAAAGTAAGTACCTGTCAGTATTTCAGCTAAAGATACACCCGCACCAAACCAGATTAATCCGTTTGAAAAAACGGAAGTTCTCTTTTCATTCATCCTTCGTACTCTCCTTCGATTGCAAATGCATGGTTCATAGGTCCGCTTCCTTTTCCAAGGTCAAGCATGGCGGCAAGTGCGCCGGAAATATAATTTTTCGCATACCTGACGGAAGTTTCTAAATCCCTTCCTTTTGCAAGATTCGATGCGATTGCGGAAGAAAGCGTGCAGCCTGTTCCATGGGTATTAGGGTTGTCAATTCTCTTTCCATGAAACCATACCGGCTCTTTCCCTTTCTGGAAAAGAAGGTCATTGGCATCATTTAACTGATGTCCACCCTTTAACAAAACCGCACAGCCTAAAGTGTTACAGATGACTTCTGCTGCCTTTTCCATATCTGCTTCTGTTTTGATCTCCATTTCGGAAAGCACTTCTGCTTCCGGGATATTCGGAGTGATAACAGTTGCAAGAGGCAATAATTTACTTTTCAATGTGCTGATGGCATCCTCGCTGATCAGTCTTGCCCCGCTGGTTGCCACCATGACAGGATCCACTACAATATTTTTTGCATGATACTCTATCAGTTTTTCCGCAATCGTCTCGATCAGTTCACTTGATGAAACCATTCCTGTTTTAATTGCATCCGGACGAATATCCGTAAAAATACTATCCAGCTGCTCTGCCAAAAATTTTGGAGTTACCTCCATAATATCTGTTACGCCGGTCGTATTCTGGGCAGTCAGAGCCGTGATTGCACTCATCGCGTATACGCGGTTTGCGGTCATTGTCTTAATATCTGCCTGGATGCCGGCGCCTCCACTGGAATCGCTTCCAGCGATTGTTAATGCTGTGTACATAAAATCCTCCTTGCTTTTCTCCATGTAATAAAAAAAGTGCAGAAACCCAACCAAAGATTCCTGCACAAAAAATCACTTGTGATCCATTATCTCCCTACGTTGGCATTATCCAAATCAGGTTCCGGGTTAAAGCGTCCGCTTACTCTCAGCCCGCCTGTGCGAGCACCCCATTTTTCATGATCCACATCACTGCTGTGATGTTCTTTTGTTTTTATAACAGCTTTATTATACACGCCTGTTCTCAAAATGCAAGGTTTTTATCCTGAGCCATATTACAGCAAAAGCAGAAACATACATCTTTCCTGCTTTCAGCTGTTGTAAAATATATGAAAACCTATAAATACTGGCTAAACTCTACCTTTTCCTTATTTGGTCCTTCTATTGTAAAAAACTTTACACCATTCTCCCAGAATGGAAGGAAATGAATGGTATCTTTCGTGGTATTCATCTGCTTCTTTTCAATATACTGATAGACTTCTTCGATATCTTTCACATTGATTGCTACATGGTCGATGGCTCCGCTTTCCAGTTTTGCGGCCTTATTTTCATAAGTTTCGATCACAAGTGTCTCCAGTTTTAAAAATGCCACTTCTTCCCCTGCCTCCTCATTGACTGTCCGGAGTGCAGCTTCAAATCCAAGTTCCTTATAAAATGCAATTGTTTTTTCAATATCATTTGTCGGAATCCCAATGTGCTGAATCCCTGTTGTGTATGTTTTCAGATCCATTTATCTTTCCATCCTTTCTTCCACTTCGGCCAGTGACGGCATTGCCGGTATTGCCCCTTTCTTTTCCACGCAAAGGCTTGCTACTGCATTTCCAAACCGCACATATTCTTTCAGTTCTTTCATGGTAAACATCTCCGGATGCTTATCTGCTTTACTGATACAATATAAAAAACCTCCCCAGAAGGAATCGCCTGCACCGTTTGTATCGACTGCGCTGCTGACAAATCCCGGAATCTGTGCCCCTCCCTCTTTACAATAAAGATAGGCTCCTTTACTGCCGAGCGTTACTGCAACAATCTTTACACCCTTCCGGAATAAGATTTCTGCCGCTTTTTGCGGCTCTTTTTCACCTGTCAGTAATTCTGTTTCTTCATCCGAAATTTTCATCATATCTACATATGGCACAAGACTGCGCATCTGTGCTTTTGCTGTCTCTTCATCTCTCCACAATGAAGCTCTGTAATTCGGATCATAAGAGATGATGCTTCCTTTTTCTTTTGCACGGCGGATCGCATAGAACGTTGTGTCTCGTGCCGGTTGATCTGTCAGGGAAAGAGAGCCTACATGAAACACTTTCGTCTGATTGAGAATGTCGACATTGATCTCCTCTTTTTCAATTCTTGTATCGGCTCCCGGTTTTCTTGCAAAAGAAAAAGACCTTTCACCATTTTCTGCTACACTTACAAATGCGAGTGTTGTGAAATAATTTTCATCTAAAATCATTCCGTCTGTCTCAACCTTTTCTTTTTCCAGTATAGACTTCAAAAACTCTCCATGCATGTCTTTTCCCGCTTTTCCGACAAAAGCAGTATGTGCCCCGAGCTTTGCAGCGGCAACTGCAACATTGGCAGGTGCCCCTCCCGGATTCTGGGCAAATAAGGTCTGTCCCTCCTCGTTGACCCCCTGCCAGGTGAAATCGATCAGAATCTCACCAAAGGTTGTAATATCATACAACGACCGTTTCGCCGCATCAAAAGTATCCGCCAAAAGTCCGTTTTCAAGTAATTTTTCCAAAATATGTCTACACTCCTTTTCACATTTTTCCTAAGCAAATAAGCTGATTACCATGGCACAGATAAGACCTGTAAATCCAATGATCGTCTCCATCACAGTCCATGATTTCAAAGTTGTCTTCTCATCAATCTCAAGCAGTGAACCAACCAGCCAGAACCCGGAGTCATTCACATGGCTGAATGCCGTTGCACCTCCGGTGATCGCACATACCATCGCTGCCAGATAAAGCGGGGACAGACCTGCAACCGCCGGCATGGATGCCATGATTCCTGCTGCCATCGTCATTGCAACCACTGCCGCACCTACCGAAGCCCTTACCAGTGCTGCGATTAAAAATGCGACTAAAATCAGCGGCAGTCCACTTTTTTCGAGTACCGGTCCGATAATGTCTCCCATTCCACAGTCCTGAAGAACCCAGCGGATAATACCGCCTCCGGTGATCACCAGAAGAATCTGACCGGTCGGGCGCAGTGAACGGTCCATGATCTTTTTTAACTGCTCCCCGTCATATCCCTGTTTTTTCCCGAGAAAATACATTGCGCATAGAACTGCAATGATCAATGCAACAAATGGAGTACCCACAAACTTAATCACCGGACGGATTCCATCCAATGCCGGAATATATTCGGAAAGAGTACAGCATAAAATAAGTACCAAAGGGACAAGAATAATTGCAATCACAGTCTGAAATTTCGGCAGATTTGCTTCCTCATCTTCTCTTACCTCTGAAACTGCGGATGGCAGTCCTGTGTGAATTTTGTTTCCAATGAACTTTGACCACAAAATTCCTGCAAAGATCAGGGACAAAATTCCGGTTGGTACACCGACTGCGATCAGGATTCCAAGATCTACACCAAGCATGTTTGCAACCAGCACCGAACCAGCTGATGGCGGAATAAACGCAAATCCGGTTGCAAGTCCTGCCAAAAGCGGAATCACATAATATAATGTAGATTTCTTTGTTTTCTTCGCCAGTCCAAATGCAAGCGGGATCAAGATCACAACTCCTGCCTCAAAAAAAACGGTTGTTCCTACGACCAGTCCTGTTATTCCAAGTGCAAGTCCTGCTTTTTTCTCCCCGAATCGGTTCACTAATGTCTGTGCAACACACTGGGCTCCTCCCGACACTTCCAGTATGCCGCCAAACAGTGAACCCAGACCGATCAGCAATACGATTCCCTGCAGTGTTTCACCCGCACCCTTTTCCACAGTATTTATAAGTGTCGGGACCGGCATTCCTGCTCCGAGTCCGATCACTAAGGCAGAGATCAGCAGGGATAATACCGGATGAAATTTAAATTTAATGATCAGTAACAGCAACAATGCAATTCCTGCCACCGCCGCGATCAGCAGCCTTGTCGGATCTGATGCAAATACCCCTTCTGTCATTTTCTTTTCCTCCCATATCAGTCTTGATTATCGTACATATTTATGAATGGCTGCTCTCACTGCACCTGGTCCTGCAATCATCTCACGGAACATATCTTCAATCTTTTCACCAACTCCATCTTTATAAAGATCCGTAAAGAAAATACGCGCATTGGATAATATCGGTTTCAA
Organism: Roseburia sp.; assembly: GCA_003483745.1. Classification (GTDB taxonomy): domain Bacteria; phylum Bacillota; class Clostridia; order Lachnospirales; family Lachnospiraceae; genus Roseburia. Next base: position 47,342 of record DMYD01000014.1, read on the forward strand.
CTGGTCTTTAAACGTCTCCGGATTTCCAACTACAATATCACCAAGCTGCTTTGTCAGTTCTTCATTCATTGGATCCGGAGCAAGCTCATATTTCTTACCCTCATCATCCACTGCCAGCATATATCTGAGCCAGCCAGCAATTCCAAGCGGGATTGCTGTAAGTCTTGACGCATCTCCATATTTTGCAACATATGCTTTTACGGTTTCACCAAAACGGATTCCTACCATCTGTGATACATCTACTGCCAGACGAAGGTTTGTATCTCCCAGATACTCATTTGGGAAACGATCATTGAAAAGTTCATCCACAAATGCCTGCGGTGATAAAATTCCAGGATCGGCAACTACCGGAAGTCCTTCATCATAAGCTACCATGCGTGCCATCTTCATCATATCTTCATTGGTATTGAGCATATGTGCAAACAGATCGTATCCAAGCACAACTCCCAAAGGACCTGTTGCGGAATGAACCGGATTTAAACATACCGTCACTTTCATTCTCTCAGAAAGATTTACCGTATTCCGGTCTGCAAGATAAACACCAAAACCTTTTTCCAATGCCGGACGGCCATTCGGAAAACTATCTTCGATCACAAGATACTGAGGTTTTTCTGCATTGACAAATGGTGCAATATATGTTTTCTTTCCTGTGATGACCGGCTGCATATCTTCTACACCAAGTGTCTCTAAATCTGCCGCAATCTGTTCGCTTGGACGGGGAGTGATCTTATCGATCATCGTCCATGGGAAAGCTACAACCTTTTCATCACTGACATAATGAATGAAACCTGCATCCACAAATCCTTCTTTTTCCCACTCTTCTGCCATCGTAAGTACTGACTCGCGCAGTTTTGCACCGTTCTTAGAACAGTTATCCATAGATACTAATGCAAGCGGATATTTTCCTGCCTTATATCTTTCAAAGAGCATTGCTACCAATACTGCCATTGCTCCTGTTGCCTGATCCGGTCCGTTTTTGATATCAGCTTCCACAAATGGAAACCACGTTCCGTCTGCCCTCTGGAGTGCATACCCTTTTTCCGTAATTGTAAAAGATACCATCTGTAATGACGGACTTGTGAAGACTTCCTTCAGGCGGTTCCACTGTGTCAGATCATTTGACTGTGCTTTTATCGCTTCCGCAAGTGAGCCAAGTACTTTATATTCCCTTGTTCCGTCTCCGTGCAGTATTACACTAAGTCCCAGATTATCGTATGGTTCATAAATCTTGTCTACCACATCATAGTCAAATGTCTCTACGCAGGTGATTCCTTTGTCCATGATACCTTCTTCTAAAAGACCATCTGCGATACCACCAATAAAGATCCGGAAAATATTTCCGATTCCAAAATGAACCCAGCCCGGCTCTTTCTTTGCTTTTTCTGACACTTTCTCCACATCATATCCAGGAAGCGCAATTCCTGCTTTCTCCCATCCTTCACGATCTCTGATTCCTTCCAATGTTAACTTCATTTTTTTCCTCCTTATTCTCTTTTGCTTTTTTGTTATGTTTTTCACTTACGCTTATATCTAAGTTGTAAGTTAAGTATATAACCATGATATTTTCTTGTCTATTGATAAAAAAGACAATTTTAAATTGATTTTTTTATTACTTTTTCACAAAACAAGTCCAAAATCTTGTTTTATAAACTTGTTTATATTAGAATATATTTAAATCTTAGATGTATGATTTATGTATAAGTAAAAAAGAAGTCATGTGAAAAATAAGATTTTTCACACGCAGGATTTATGCTTACGCTCAAACTTAAGATGCGCAAAAAGCAGCACAGGAATGGAGATTAGTATGAAAGAAAAAGGATTGACCACGATTACCTTAAAAAAAATAAACCGTAATAAAGTTTACCAATATATCTATCAGAAAAAAGAAACTTCCAAACTACAGATCGTTTCAGATCTGCAGATGGGACTTTCCACGGTCAGTCAAAATTTAAATGAGCTTGAAAATGACGGGCTGATCAGCCGCAATGGATTTTTCGAATCTACCGGTGGACGGAAAGCCCAGATTATACGGATTGTCGAAGATTTCCGTATTTCTATCGGTCTTGGAATTTTAAAAGACATGTTTCATATGGCAGCAGTGAATTTATATGGCGATGCGATTGCCACTGAGACAATTTCACTGCCTTATGAAAACAGCGATGCTTATTATTCAGCTCTTGCCAAAAATGTAAAACAATTTATCCAGAATCATCAATATGATCCAGAAAAAATTGAGGGAATTTCCATCGCCACGCAGGGCATCATCTCTCCGGACGGAACCGCTGTGACCTATGGAGATATCATGGGAAATACTATGATGCAGCTTTCTGATTTTTCATCCAGACTTCCGTATCCATGCCATTTAGAGCATGATTCCAAAGCCGCTGCAGATTTAGAACTCTGGAATCACCCACAGTTCGACAGTGCACTGATCTTTCTTCTGAATCAGAACCTTGGAGGTGCCATTATCACCAACCATGAGGTTCATCAGGGGAATCACATGCGCAGTGGGCTTTTTGAACATATCTGCATTGATCCGGACGGACCAAAATGCTATTGCGGTAATCACGGATGTCTCGAAACCTATTGTTCTGCGAATGCACTAAAGACTGCTGCCGGTATGCCGATCAAAGAATTTTTCAATATCCTCCATACCACACAGGCCCCCACTCTTTTACAGATCTGGCATAATTATCTGGATCATCTTGCTTTCGCGATCCGCAATCTGAATCTGGTCATCGACTGCCCAGTCATTATAAGCGGATACCTTGCACCGTATTTTGAGGAATCAGATATGTCGTATCTGCTGGAAAAAATTAATGAACATTCCCTTTTCCAGATGACAAAAGATCAGCTTTTCGTTGGCGATCACGGGCAGTATACTCCTGCAATTGGAGCTGCTCTTTATTATGTAAAAAAATTCCCTGCCCTGTCTGACTTTATTAAATAATGCCGGTGTCTCCACTAAAATCCTTCCAGCAGTTATGATCGATCACAGTGGTAATATTACATCAAAAACCGTTCCTCCAGACGGATTGGATCTGACTGCAATACTGCCATCATGCACTCTCACGATTTCACGGACAAGCGCAAGTCCAAGTCCTACACCGCCAAGTTCTCGGCTTCTGGATTTATCCACACGAAAGAATGGTTCAAACACGCGTTCCCTGAGTTCCTCAGGGATTCCGTTCCCCGTATCCTCCACGGACAGATAAACATGTTTTTCCTTCCGGTATGCAGTTACTGTAACCTGTCCGCCTGAATGATTATATTTTATGGCATTCTCAACAAGATTGTATACCAGCCTGTAAATAAGAATGTCACTTCCAACCATCGTTATATTTTTACATTTTCCAGTAAGTTTTATGTTTTTTTCCTGTGCAAGAGGATCCAGATCTGCTAACACTTCATCAACAAGCGCGTCAACCATAATTTTATCATCCCGTCCCACAGTCTGAAGTTCACTCATATCAAGGAGCGTTTTTACCATTTTACTGAGTCTTCCATTCTGCTCGGTAACCATCTTTATTGTCTGCAATGTGTCAGCATCATTATCCGGATGCCGTGTAGAATTATAAAGATCAAGCTGTACCTGCATCAAAGATAATGGCGTCCGCAGTTCATGTGCTGCATTTGCTGTAAATTGCCTCTGTATCTCAAATGCGTCCGAGAGACGTTCAAGCATCTTATTATACGAAACGCTAAGCTGGTTCAATTCTTTAACTTTATTTTCTTCTATTCGTGAAGCTGCCAGATTTTGCGCCTGTACTTCTTCAATTTTATCAGAAAATTCACGGATCGGTCTGAGTGCATGCCCACTTATAAAATATGTAACTCCCCCGCCAATAAGAGCCAATATGGCTGATATCAGCAGACTGTTTTTTTTGTAATCTTCCTTATTATTATATGCCTGGATAGAAAAATCATTGGCAAACTCATCCCACTTATCATCCGGAATGCTGATATATATTTCATCCGTATTCTCCCCGTTATCCTCTCCCTGGGCATCCACAGTCTCCTGCAGGGAATCAATATAATACACGCCATTTTTATAGACAAACATCGTCAGACATCCACATATAACTGCAATATATACTGTAATGATACAGGTAAGCCTCCACTGCAGTGACATTCTTTTCATCGTTCAGACTCCTCCCGTATTTTATATCCCTCTCCCACCTTGTTTAAAATCGGATCATATCCAAGTTCAGCCTTAAGCTTTTTCCTAAGCGAAGACATGTGTACTCTGATGGCACCACTAAAGCTATCCACGGATGCATCCCAGACATGTTCCATCAATTCCTCCTGACTTACCGGTCTTCCAGGATTCAGAAGTAAATATTCCAAAATGCCATTTTCTTTTCTTGTCAGGGAAATCATTTTCCCTTTTGCATATGCCTCACGTCTTACCGTATCGAACTTTATCCCACCACTTTCCAGACACACATCTTTCTGCACAAATTTTCTTCTTGTCAGACTTCTGATACGCGCCTCAAGTTCCTGCAGATGAAATGGTTTTTCCATATAGTCATTTGCCCCTGCATCCAGTCCTTCAACCTTATCCGCAATCTGCCCTCTTGCAGATAATATAAGAACCTTTGTCTCCTCATTTCTCTGTCTGAGTTCCTTTAAGATCTCCATTCCATCCATACCGGGCAGATTCAGATCCAGAACGATCAGATCATAATTTTCCGTCAGGACACTTTCAAAAGCCTCTTCCCCATCATAACAGGTATCCACCTCGTACCCTGCATCATACAGCCGTTTTGCAACCATGTCACACATTTGTTTCTCATCTTCAACTATCAATAATCTCAAAATTCATTCACCCGCTTCTTAACACAAATTTTACAACAGCTATTGTATAATACTAACATCAGCTGGTCAATAAATACAACAAATGAAAGGAGTAAAATATCTTGAAGTGCAAAAAAATCTATCAGTCGATCCTGCTCATCTCAGGTATCACCATGATAAGTTACGGTGCGGTCAGAGGAGAAGCAGCTGTCGTGCTCGGTAAAGCAATAAAATTATGTCTGGAGTGTGTCGGAATTGGATAAAAAAAAGAATTTTCTATCAAAAAAAATAGCTGTACTACGCGGATGGATACAGGCAGCTGCCACACTGCTCACGAATATCCATATTCCTAATTTATGGAAAGGAAAAATATATCAGGGCAGCGTAAAAAACGTATGTGTACCAGGATTAAATTGTTACTCCTGTCCGGCGGCAACAGGAGCATGCCCAATTGGCGCTTTTCAGGCGGTTGTTGGTTCATCAGGATTTAAATTTTCATACTACATAACCGGATTTTTTATTTTACTCGGTGTAACACTCGGAAGATTTATATGTGGTTTTCTGTGTCCGTTTGGATGGTTTCAGGATTTACTTCATAAAATACCCGGGAAAAAATTTTCTACAGCCCGGCTCAAACCGCTGCGCTATTTAAAATACATCATCCTGATCATTTTTGTTATACTTCTTCCGATGCTGGTAACGAACTCTATCGGAATGGGAGATCCTTTCTTCTGTAAATATATTTGTCCTCAGGGTGTCCTGGAAGGAGCTATCCCTCTCGCACTTGGAAATGCCGCTATACGTTCTGCACTGGGAAAACTTTTTTCTTTTAAATGCCTTATTTTAATCACAGTAATTGTGTTAAGTATTTTGTTTTACAGACCATTCTGTAAATGGATCTGTCCTCTTGGAGCAATCTACTCATTATTTAATAAGGTCAGCTTTCTTTCTATTAAAATTGAGAACAGCAGATGCATCGGATGCGGGCAATGCCAAAAGGCATGTAAAATGGATGTGGATGTGTGTAAAACTCCAGATCATCCGGAATGCATACGATGCGGAGCCTGTATAAAAGCCTGTCCTAAAGATGCGATCCACTACCAGTTTATGGGGAAATCATGTAAAAAAAAGAACAACAGTAACCAGCAGTCATAAACCAGTAACTATCAATCTTATTACAATTTAAAAAAGGAGCAATTATCCATGAAAACAAAAATTACATTTATTTCAGTTGTCACACTCAGCATCGCACTGCTGCTTACATCCTGCAGCGGAAAAGAAACTGTAAGCACCACAGAACCACAGAATACCACGGCTGAAGACAGCACGGCATCTGCGGACAATTCCAACACAAAGCTGGATGATTTATATCAGCAGGAGAACCGGATCTTTGCAGAGCATAAAGATATATGGGACAAATTATTTGGTCTGATGAATAAAAACACTGCAGATTCAAACGGAAATTATGCTGATTATCTGGCTGATACCGCTGAATCAAACAAAGATTCTTTTACTGATGACGAATTCAAAACACTTACTGATGATATTGAAACCATACGAAAAATCGAAGAACAGATCGCAGAAATTGAAAAAGAAACTACAGAATCCGATAAAAATGGGCAGAATACTGATTCTGAAGATGCATCACCATTCAAAAATTTCTCAGGTCAGGATTTCGATGGTAATTCTGTTGACGAAAGTCTTTTTTCCGAAAATGCAGTAACTGTCATCAATTTCTGGTTTACCGGCTGCAAGCCTTGTGTTGCTGAGTTATCCAAACTGAATGAATTAAATGATGCAGTCAGGGCAATGGGAGGAGAAGTAGTCGGCATCAACACAGAAACCTTCGATGGAAATGAATCGGCTATCAAAGAAGCTGCCTCTGTTCTTGAAAGCCAAGGTGCTAAATACCGCAATCTTTCTATTGATTCATCTTCAGATGCAGGCAAATATGCCTCCAATATCATGGCATTTCCTACCACAATACTCGTCGACAGAAATGGTAACATCGTGGGTGATCCGATGCTCGGTGGAATCGATAATCAGGATAACTATGATACTCTGATGAAACAGATCCAATCTGTAATCGATGCAGACAGCTCAAATAAATAACCCTTTTATGATACTCTTTTGTACATAACCGGCACATCATACCCAACGGTTCTATTTTCATTCACTCCCGGACTTTCAGATACCTCCCGGCAGGTATCTGAAAGTCTCTCCCATTACCGGTATAGCTTTCTTTTTATCTGAATTCTCCTTATGCTTTCTTAAGTCGCTCTCTTTAACGTTCCAATATAATCTCCATTATGATAAACAAATGGTCCGGGTTCTCCCTCTTCTCCAAAATATTCCGGTCTTAAGGACAAGATATCGAGCAGTTCATCAATCGTCTGCACCTTAGTTGCCTGATATGGCTGTTCAAATGCAATCTTTTCTACAAACAAATAATAATCACTATACTTTATCAGGATACCAGTATGACCTACAAAAACAGCATCCGTATATGGATCATATATTACGATACTAAGAAGTGATATTCTGTCATTATCTATTTGAAATCCATATTCTTTCCAGCTGTCGCAAAATGCAGATTCCGGATGTCTGTCATCCGTAACACTCTTTTCACCATAAAGTGTGGTAAACATGTCTTTGTTCTCTTTTATGATTTCATATCTGTCCACATTATCTATCGCTTCTGTGTCAAACATCAGATAGGTTCCCTCATAATGATCTTCCGTTAATTCTGAATGGATCACCCCATCTAACAGGAGAAAAGCTGTCATTCTACAGTCCGCATCTGAATAATCATGATTCTGTTCCCAGCCATCCATACATTTACCGATATCCGCTTTCATTTTCCCAGGATCTGACCATGTATCTTCCAGCTTCGCATTTTTTCCTGCGGAATCTGCAAAATCAACCGCCCATTCCCGAAATATATCTACATGAGCAGCTCCCGCAGAGTCAAGTTCTTTACAGATCTCAGTAATCGTATTGTTCCCTCCCATATATGTTGCACCAGGTATCTTTTGTTTCTGCACTGTTTCTGTGCAGGCTGCCAGCATCATAAATGCAGACACAATCATAGCAATAACAGACAGCTTCATGGCTGTTTTGGTTTGTTTTTTCAACAGATATTACCTCTTCTCCCCTAAATGATCATGACGTAAAAATCGTTCCTGTCAATTCTTTTCATCCTCGATTGTGAGTGTTCCGGGTCTTACATTCAAATAGATACTGCCCTTGTCCACTTTATACATATCAAGCAGCATTACCCAGAGACGGTGTATTGCATCAAGTAATACATTCGATACCTCTATGCTGTATGGCAGCAGCGCATGAATATCAAAAAAACGCATCCCAAGCGGTGGTAAAAATACCATATTGCTGGATTTTACTTTCTGCTCTCCTGTGCTGCTGTTTGCAGTCTTTAACATTTCATAAGTGATCAGACAGAAATCTTTTCCTTTGTATTTGCAATAATAAGAAACATAACACTCATCAATCGTCCAATCCAATCCATCTTCATGCTCAACGGGTTTTTCTTCTACCGGATTTGCCTCCGTAGTCTGAACCTCTACACTCCAGCGGATTCTTCCCTCTTTTGTCTCTCCCATCATATCCTGGATCTCATGGAAAATTTCTTCCTGTTTTTTCATATTAATCTCCATTTCTATGCAGCTAATGATATTATTTTTTCATAAAAGCTATATATTTTGCCCGGAAACAAATAGCCGTACTAGTCCCTCACATAAATATCCGAAAGGTTCTCAAGAATCGCTCCTGCAACATCCGGCTTGTTCATCGTATAAATATGTACATGGTTGACACCGTTTGCGATCAGATCGATGATCTGGTCTGTCGCATAGGCGATACCTGCCTGTTTCATAGCAGCCGGGTCACTGCCAAAGCGGTCGACGATTGCAAGGAAACGGCGTGGCACCAAACTTCCCGACAATGCAATGCTCCGTTTTACCTGATTTGCGTTAGTGATCGGCATGATTCCTGCCACAACCGGAACATCGATTCCATGTTTTAGTGCTTTGTACATAAAGTTATAAAGAATATTATTGTCAAAAAACATCTGTGTTGTGAGGAACTCACATCCGGCATCCACTTTTTCTTTCAGATGGATCAGATCTTCCTCTAATGTCTGTGACTCAGGATGTCCTTCCGGATAGCAGGCCCCGCCGATACAGAAATCTCCCTGTGATTTGATATCATAGATCAGCTCACTTGCATGTTTATACTGATTTGGCAGCGGGAAATCCGCGTTCTGCGGGATATCTCCGCGCAGTGCAAGTACATTTTCAATCTGCTTTTCTTTTAACTCCTGAATCACAGAGGCAACTTTCTCCTTAGTCGAAGATGCACAGGTGAGATGTGCCAGTGCCGGAATATGATTCACATTTCGCACTTCATTTGCAAGTTCTACCGTATAATCAGAAGTTCCGCCGGTTGCACCATAAGTGACACTCATATATGCCGGTTTTAACGCTGCCATATCGCCGACGATCTTTTTGTAATTATCTAACTGCGCCCCCTGTTTCGGTGGAAACAATTCGCAGGAAATCGTTACATCCTCTGTATTTAATAATTCTGTAAGTCTCATAAATCCCTCTTTCTGCTAAAAGCGTCTTATTTTATCGGAACCGTCATCCACGGTATTCTCGATCTTCCGTATTACGACATAATAAGAATAATTCTCATTGACAGCCACTTCCACGCGGTCACCAACCTTATGTCCAAGCAATGCCTTTCCAAGCGGTGACTCATTGCTGATTAAATTTTTTAAAGAATTACCGCGGACTGTTGTCACGATCTTATAAACCTCTTCCTCGTCGTCCTCCTCAAAATAAACCGTCACCGTATTATTCATACCAACTTCATCCTCTGCAGAATCCGTTGAAATCACTTTTGCTGTTTTGATCATTCTCTCTAAATAGCGGATACGGCTCTCATTCTGGTTCTTATCTTTCTTTGCCGCATGGTACTCGAAATTCTCACTTAAGTCTCCCTGCGCTCTTGCCTCCTTCACTGCCTCTAAGGCCTCTTTGCGCACCACAAGTTTTCGGTACTCAATCTCCTCTTCCATCTTTTTTATATCCTGTTCGGTCAATTCGTCGTACATGAATCTTCCTCCTTACTTGTCATTTCAGCGATTATTATAAATTCTTTCCAGTTTTCCGTCAAATAAATTTCTGTGTAAACATCTCTTTACTGATCCATTGAATTTCGCATTTTGTACATTTTTTCGCACATACTGACAATATATATCCACTTGCGGGATCATAGCTTTGCAGATACCATTCTCCCGTCTGCCCCGCTTTTAAAAATTTAACCTGATCCTGCAGTACACAAAACGATGCAAGATCCAATGCTATCCCTTTTCCAACCGCTTTGATATAACTTTCTTTTCTTGTCCATAACTCTGTAAAATAACAGTCTGCTTTTTTCATTTTTCCCTTTTGTAATGCCAGATATTCCTCCGGACAGAAAAAACGTTCTGCCACTTTCATCTGTCCTTTCCGGATCTGTTCCACATCAATTCCCACTTCACTGTCCGAAAAAACACCTGCCACATATCTTCCCGAATGTGACAGGTTGAAATATATGCCGATATTTTCTTTTAATACCGGCTTTCCATTCTCTCCGAATGTAAGAACCATTTGCTGCATTTTCCCAGGTAACAGACTGATTCCATATTCCCTCAGGGCATACTCTAACAATAATCCTGCTGCTAAAGATCTGCACCGGTCTTCTTTTTTCTTTAATTGAACGATTTTATTTTTCCGGTCTTCTGTAATAAAGGGCAGCATCTGCGAAAATATCTTATCATCCCTGAATGGAACAATATCTGTCATAAAAATCTTCACGCGTCTTATTCTCCCTCTGTCTGAATAATACTTCTAAGATATTCCCTTTCTTCTGATAACTCTGCATACACCGACATTAGTCCGTCATTTTTTCCGGCACGAAGCGGTTCTACGATTTTTACAACTGTCTCAAACATCGGTGTGATTCCCATATTGGCAAACACACCTTTTAAAGTATGTGCACAGTCAAATGCCTTTTTTTTCTCATCTGCCGCAAGTGCTTCTTTTAATCCATCAAAAGACTCATCTTCTGCCACCATGGGAAGGCAGTTTTTATATAATTCCTCATCCCCCAAAAAACGTTCTAAAGCCCCATCTAAATCGCATCCCCATGCTCTTAATTTTACCAATACCTCACTCATTTTTCTATCATTCCTCCGATTGATCTTTTTCCTGTTCCATCTCCCTGTCTTTCGTTTTTCCAGATAACAACAGTCTATACTTTTCTAATTCCCATTCCAGTTGTTTTGGTTCTGTCACATTCAAAAATACGCCATAAATAATATGTTTATTTCCTACAATTCCTACATCATATAATTTTAATGATATAAAAATTTCTTCCCCTGCTTCATTTTTCTTTGAAAATTCACATTGTGTCTCATGTCCGGTATCGGCTGTATGAAAAAATGCATCCAGAAGACGTTTATGGTACCGTTTGGAAATCCCCTGAAAAATATTTTTTTTCTGACTGATATCCTGATATCCAAACAACTCATAATACGCATTATTTACGCGGATAATTTCTATCTGCTCTTTACAATACTCATAAACTGCCACACCCTGCTTTGCATTTAAAAAGAGTGATTCAAGCGGGGATGCAGGTGTCCACAGGCTGTCTATATCCACTAACCGTTCCGTATCCTTTTTTCTCTCCGTATGCGGTCTGTCAAACTGCAGTTTTTCATAATCTTCCACCGGCATAGGCTTTGCAAAATAATATCCCTGTACATATTCACAACCAATGCTCCGCAAAAATTCCACCTGCTCGATCCGTTCCACGCCTTCCGCAACAACCGGCATATTCAGCCATTTTGCCATACGGATCACTGCCGCCATGATATTTTCTCCACGCCCTTCTCTGTCCTTACCGTCAAAGAATTTCATATCCATCTTTAAAACATCTACCACAATATCTTTCAGAACGTTTAAAGAAGAATATCCGCTTCCAAAATCATCCATCAGAATATAAAATCCTTCATCACGCAAATGCTGCATCATATCCTGCACCGCTTTCGGATTCGTATTGTATGCGCTCTCTGTCAGTTCTACCTGAAAAAGTCTGCGTGGAATCCGGTAATGGTCCACCAGATCACAGATCATTTCCACCAGTCCTTTGTTATACAAACTGATTCTTGAAAGATTGACAGATATCGGAAGCGGCTGTTTTCCCTCATCCAGCCACTTTCTAAGCTGGATACAGGTCTGTTCCCACACATAATAATCCAGCTTCGTGATAAAACCGTTCCGTTCAAATACCGGTATAAACTCGCCCGGTGAAACCATTCCCCGTTCCGGATGTTTCCAACGCACCAGAGCCTCCGCACCTGCAATCTGATTGTCACACAGTTCGTATTTAGGCTGATAAAAAACAACAAACTCATGATTTTCCAGTGCACTTTTCATGCTGTTTACGATACGCTGTTCTTTTTCAATCTCCTGACTCATTTTTCTTGTATAAAATGCATAATTGCGGATATAGTTACCCTTACAGTGTTTTGCTGCAAGGTTGGCACGATCGTACATGTGATCCGGTGTTATTTTCTTTCCAGCGATCAGGTAAACTCCGAATATCGGTACAATATCAAAATCAAGCGGGTATCTGCTTAAGATATTACGCATTTTATCAAAACTCTCGACCAGTTCTTTTGTATTTTCGTAGGACATGCAGAAGCAGAAGATATCCGCATCCATTCTTCCAAAGGTAACGTCATTGCGGTTCTTAACTGCACGTATCAAAAGATCTGCAATATATTTTAGCAGCTCGTCCCCCGCACTCATTCCAAAGAAGGAATTGATCAGCTGGAACTTTTCAATATCCATCCGCACAAAAGCAAAATGCCTCTCCGGATATCGCTCTAACATAGCAGATGTCGCCTGAAACATATTGGTCTTATTATAGATGCCGGTAAGGATATCATATTCTGCACGGTACTTTAACGCTTTGCTGATATTCTGACTGCTGCTGCCAATCACATTCTTCAGCCGGAATCTGACAACTTCCGCATCATACGGTTTCCGGATAAAATCCCATGCTCCCATGCCCAGGCACTTAATCTCCGTCTCAATGTCAACCTCCATCGTAAGTATAACGACAGGTATCGCCTGATACATCTGTGCTTTATGATACCGTTCCAGAAAATAATATCCATCATATTCCGGCATAACGATATCTAAAAGCACTGCCGTGATCTCCGTACGTTTTTCATAAAGAATCTCAAATGCTTCCTTGCCATTTTCTGCCTCAACAATCTCGTATGTGCCGTCCAAAATTTTTTTCAACATGACACGTTCGACCTGTTTATCATCTACGACTAATACCTTGCTCTTTTCAGACATATTCTCACCTATCCGCCCCATAAAAATCCAAAATAAAGAGTCGTTTGCGACTCTTTCGCGCTCGAACGGTGCTGTTTACAGCTAACTTCTTCTCCGCGAGATGCGCATCCCACCCGGAGGGCTTTTTCATGCATAGTATGTAATTTCCTATGCATGAAAAAACCCTGACTTTATCATAGCAAAGTCAGAGTTTCTTTTCAATAGTCATAATTTAACCTTATTCAAAAATCTGGTTGATTTTTCCACAAAGGCGAATGTCTGTCGAAGAAGTTCCAACCTGAATTTCATAAGTTCCACTTACCGGTAAAAACGTCTTCTTTTGCACATCATAATATGCAAAGTCCTTTTCCTCTAAAACAATACAAATTTTCTTTGTTTCTCCTGCATGAAGTTCCACCTTTTCAAATGCTTTCAATTCATGAAATGGTCTGTTCTTTCTCTGCTCCTGCGCAACATAAATCTGAACAGTTTCTTTACCATCCACTACTCCATCATTTTTCACAGTGCATGAAACTTTCACAACCTGTTTCCCACGCTCCTTATGCTGCACAATTTCAAGATCACCATAAGAAAATCCGGTATAGGAAAGCCCATGACCAAACGGAAATAAAATCTCTGTTTTTTCCGTATCATAATAACGGTAGCCAACCATCACACCTTCCCTGTACTCTACGCGGTCTTTCTTTCCAAATGTTCCGATCGTATGTGCCGGACACTGTGACGCATCACGAATAAACGTTTCTGCCAGCTTTCCGGATGGATTTACTTTTCCAAACAAGATCTCTGCCAGGGCTGTTCCACCCTCCATACCTGCATAATAACTCCAGAGGATTGCTTTTGCTTTTTCTGCCCACGGCATCTCAACCGGTGCACCTGCATACATACAGACAACCATGTCCGGTGCCACCTTTAACAGAGCTTCGATCACTTCATCCTGTCCGTATGGCAGCTTCATGTCCGCACGGTCAAGTCCCTCCACATCAAAATCGTGGTTCAGTCCGCCCACAAAGATGACGATGTCACTTGCCTTTGCGAGTGCGACTGCCGCCGCTAAGGCTTCCTGCTGTTTTTTGCGATAGGATTCTGCCGCCGCTTTCTGCTGTTTCTCCGGTGTACTGCCGCCTACTGTATTTTCATCCGGCGCACTTCCACTTACCGTACTTTCCTTTTCCATATCCCCGGCAGTCCCCGTACTTGCCGCCTGCCAGTTGATCTCAGATGCCTCTTCCTTATCCGGGATCACATATCCCGGAGCATAGGAAACTTTCACATTTCCACCGAGCAATTTTTTGATTCCCATGAGTGGCGAAATCTCATACAGTGCCTTGATCTCCGCGCTTCCGCCTCCATTCGAATGGATTGCCGCTGCATTCGCACCGATCACGGCAACCTTACAGCCGGATTCTGCCCAAAGAGGCAATACCTGATCTTCATTTTTCAATAAAATTATGGACTCACGCGCCACATCAAGCACTGCCCTGCGATGTTCTTCCGTGTTATATGCACCTGTCTTACGATTCTCCTTTTCCGGTCCGATCATCTTAAGGCGCAGCATCATGCGCAGGATATTGCGCACTTTTTCATCTACCAGTGATTCTTCGATTTCTCCGTCCTGCACTGCTTTAAACAGCGGATCTGCCATGTACTGTTCATTGAACTGATACTTGACATCCATCTCGATATCCAGCCCGGACTCTGCCGCCTGCTTCGTATCATGCACAGCACCCCAGTCAGAGATCACAACGCCGTCAAATGCCCATTCTTTCCGCAGTTTTTCATTCAAAAGAGACTTACTCATGCAACAGTGCTCACCATTTAACAGGTTATAGGCTCCCATCAGCGAAAGGGTATGGCCCTTTTGCACCGCCGCTTTAAATCCCGGAAAATAAATTTCCTCCAGTGTCTCCTCATCAACGATCGTATCCACCCAGAGTCTCTCCGTCTCCTGTGAATTTGTGGCAAAATGTTTTACACATGCAGCAACATCGTTTTTCTGAATGCCTTCTATCATCGGAACAACCAATTCTTCAATGAGTCTTGGATCTTCGCTCATATATTCAAAATTTCTTCCACAGAGCGGACTGCGTTTGATATTAATGCCAGGTGCTAAAATTACATCCTTGCCTCTTCCTCTTGCTTCTTCACCTAACACTTCGCCTGCTTTCCCTGCCAGATCCCGGTTCCATGTAGATGCGATGGCACTATTACACGGAAGATAAGTCACGTAGTCCTCCGTTGTTCCAATATTGCGCCATTCATTGTCCGCAAATTCTGCACGTACCCCCATTGGTCCGTCTGACATATAAAGCGGCGGTATGGAAAGCCGTTCCACTCCCTCGGTGCGGAATAGCCCCGCACCGTGGATCATACCGATTTTTTCTTCTAAAGTCAGTTCATTTAAGATTTCTTCGATATATATTTCCTGCATTAAAATACAACCTCTGCCTTGCCATCTCCGTTAAACTCTACGATGACATTTTCTCCATCCTGTGTATAGGACGCACCATTTACCTGCTTTGGAGTACCGACATTCATCAACGCCACTTTAGATGCCTTTTTACTCTCTACTGCAATCTGGCAGGAAGCCCCGTTCTTTACAACACTTACAGATGCTTCTTTCTCATTTTCCGTTCCATATACAACAGTCTTAGCTTCAACGCCATCTTTTAATGCATATGCACGGAATGTTACACCGTCCGCATAATCGTAAACTGCATTGTCATTTTTTGCACCCATAGCTACAATACTGCCCTCTTTGACATAGAGAGGAATGCTTAAATAACCATGTTTTTCTTTGTACCATTTACCGCCTTCTTTGACTTCTCCGGTCAGTAAGGATGTCCAGGTTCCCTCCGGCAGATAATATTCTGCAATGCTGTCATCACGGAAAATCGGTGCAACCAGCAAGGAATCACCTAACATATACTGAGTTGCCAGGTAAGCGCAGTTTTTATCCTCCGTAAATTCAAGCACCATGCTCCGCATCATTGGGATACCGGTCTTTGATGTCTCGATCGCATTGCGGTACAGATACGGCATTAAGGATGCCTTAAGCTGTGCAAAATAACGCACCACATCTACTGCTTCCTCATCATATGCCCACGGCACACGGTAAGAAGTAGATCCATGCAGCCTTGAATGGGAAGAAAGAAGTCCAAACGCACACCATCTCTTGTATACATCCGGTGTGGAAGTACTCTCAAATCCTCCGATATCATGACTCCAGTATCCAAAACCGGAACTTGTCAGTGACAGACCGCCGCGAAGACTTTCCTCCATGGATTCATAATCAGACCAGCAGTCACCGCCCCAGTGAACCGGGAACTTCTGTCCGCCCGCAGTTGCAGAACGTGCAAAAAGAATTGCCTCTTTTTCGCCTTTTTTCTTCTTTAATACATCAAATACTACCTTATTGTAAAGGTATGTATAGTAGTTATGCATCTTAACCGGATCAGATCCGTCATAATATACTGCATCCGTCGGGATTCTCTCACCAAAGTCGGTCTTGAAGCAGTCCACACCCATATCAAGAAGTGCCTCTAATTTTTTCCCATACCACTCACATGCCGCAGGATTTGTAAAGTCAACGATGGCAAGTCCAGGCTGCCACATATCCCACTGCCATACATCACCGTTTGGACGTTTTAAGAAATAACCTCCCTCAACTCCCTCTTTGAACATGGAAGATTCCTGTCCTACATAGCTGTTGATCCATACGCAGATCTTTAATCCTTTTGCTTTCAGACGTTTTAACATGCCCTCCGGATCCGGAAATACTCTGGAATCCCAGGTAAAATCACACCAGTTAAAATCTTTCATCCAGAAACAGTCAAAATGGAATACAGATAACGGTATTTTACGGTCAAACATTCCATCGACAAAACTATTGACTGTCTTTTCATCATAGTTTGTCGTAAAGGATGTGGACAGCCAGAGTCCAAATGTCCAAGGTGCCGGAAGGGATGGTTTTCCAGTGATATCCGTATAGCGCATCAATACTTCTTTCATGGTCGGTCCGTTGATCAGGAAATAATCAAGGTTTTCACCCGGCACGGAAAATTCAACCTTAGTTACCATCTCTGTTGCAACCTCAAAGGACACACGCTCCGGATGATTGACAAACACGCCGTACCCTTTATTTGAAATATAAAATGGAATATTCTTATAGGACTGCTCTGTGGAAGTACCACCATCCTCGTTCCAGATATCCACACTCTGTCCATTTTTTACAAATGCAGAGAAACGCTCGCCAAGTCCATAGATCAGCTCGCCTACGGAAAGAGATAACTGCTCTCTCATATAAGCATCTTCCGGTCCTTTATCGTATGCAAAACCTTTCCAGTCGGTCTTCATATATGCAAGATCTCTCCATCCGCTTGCAGTGATCTTCTCCTCACCGCGGTAGAATGTGAGTGCTCCGTTCTCTTTCTGCACTTCCAGACGCAGTGTCCCGCTTGAAATGATAAGTTTGTCCTCAGTCTCTTCTGCTTTTAAATGTCCGCTCTCTGCCGGTGCGATTTCAAATGACGGTGCCTTTTTCTGCACGCCCATGTGATGATAGGTCTGAACCCGCAGCACTTCCTCATACGGTGCTGAGATCACGATCGTGAGGTTAATTCCTCCAAGCGTATCCCCTCGCTGTGTGATCTTGCTCGTCGGTGCACAGATCGTCACCTGATCTTTCTCGATTTTTGAAAAATATACCTCTGCCGGAGAAAAACACTCGCAGCGTTCTTTCTGCAGCCAGCATCCATTACTGAATTTCATCTGATAATCCTCCCTGTTTTTCGGAGAAAAATGCGACTGCCTTTGCAGGAGCAGAGGATTTTCCTCCTCGTTTTCCGAAGGAAAATGCGACTGCTATCAGGAGCAGAGGATTTTCCTCCATTTAATATTCTCATTTTGTTTCATCTTACTATACCCATTCCACAAAAAATACCCTTTAAATTGTACATAAAACACTCGATAAATTTGACAAACCAAACGTTCACATTTATACTGGCATTTAGTACTTTTATCATTGGAACAGGAATGGAGATTTTTATGTATCGCGTTTTAATTGCAGATGACGAATCGATTATTCGTGAAGGAATCAAATGTCTGTTTGACTGGGAATCTCTCGGCTATACGATCGCCGGTGAGGCTGCTAATGGTGATTCGGCCTATCAGCAGATTCTTTCCTTACATCCGGATATCGTCCTCTTAGACATCCGCATGCCGGGAATGTCAGGTCTTGACGTCATCCGGGAGGCAAGAGCACAGGGTTTTACCGGAAAAGTTATTATCTTAAGCGGTTACTCTGATTTCAAATATGCGCAGGAGGCCATCCGTTACGGGGTGCAGTATTATCTTACAAAACCGATTGATGAAGATGAACTTGAGGAAATTCTCTGTTCGATCAAGGAAACTTTAGACAAAGATACTGCAACTGCAAACACCAGGGAACATTACCGTGAAAAAGCAAGAGAGACCATCATCCGCGATCTTTTAACGAATGAAATCGATCTCTCCCACATAAATACAGCAGATCTTCATCTGACAGCAGACACCTATCAGGTCGTGATCTACGAAAAATACAGTCACAATACCACGGATGCCTCCTATCGTTTTTCGGATCTTCTGCGCGTGACGAATCAGGACAATAACTCCTATGATAACATTACGCTGCAGTATCACGAAGTTATTTTGCTGAAAGGCACTTTTGCCATTCAGAAGTTTAACGATTTTCTGGAACGATATCAGAGAGAACGTCGTCCACAGGAGAACTCTCCTCTCGACAGTCTCTTTATTACATACGGTGCACGCGTGTCCGATCTGTCGGAAGTCTATATTTCCTATATTCAGGCAAAACAACTCTTAGAGCGCCGTTTCTTCTGCGAACAGGAACAACACACGATCGGTTATGCCGAACTGCCGGATCCGGACAGTTTAAAATACATCTTAAACGATGCTTTTTTAAACTGTTATGCCACCAGCCTGTTTGAGTATCTTCAGGCATTCAACCGCAATATGTTAGCGGAGACTTTGACACAGCTTACCAATGAACTTTACCACGCTGCAGATTCGATTGATTCCATACGGCTTTTTTTGACGGATCTTTATCTGCAGATCAAGGAGCGGGCAAACCACCTTTACAATGGTGCAAATATTCCGTTCCCGAGCAATGCGGATATTATCCGTCTGATCGAAGAAAAATATTATCTCTACGAGATCATCCTGTACTTCACAGAACAGTTTGAGATGATCATGTCTTCGATCGGCAACTCTTCCCGTGAAAGTGTACTGGATGATATTTTGCATTATATCAACCACAACTATGCGAGCAATATTACATTAGAAAACATTGCACCGCTGTTTGGTTACAACAGTTCCTATCTTGGAAAGATCTTCCGCAAAAAGATGGGTGAAAACTTCAACTCCTACGTCGACCATGTCCGCATCAAACACTCAATGGAACTTCTCTGTTCCTCAGAATTAAAAGTTTATGCGATCGCAGAAAAAGTCGGTTACCGGAATGTCGACTATTTCCACATCAAGTTCAAAAAATACGTTGGAAAAAGCCCGGCAGAATACCGGAAAGAACATAAAGCTGAATAGAATTTCAAAAAACTGCCGCCTCCGGGACATTACCGGAAGGCGGCAGTTTTTATTTCTGATGTCCATGATAACAGACCTGCACAGAACTTGTAATCTATTATTTCAGGAAATCATATTGTGACATATAAAGTTTATAATACTCACCCTTCTGTTCCATCAACGCATCATGATTTCCACGCTCTAAAATATCGCCTTTATCTACATATAAAATACAGTCAGCATTTTTGATGGTAGAGAGTCTGTGTGCGATGATAAAGGACGTCCTTCCCTTCAAAAGCTCGTTCAAGCCTTTCTGTAAAAGCAGTTCCGTCTCAGTATCAATGCTCGAAGTCGCCTCATCTAAGATTAAGATCTTTGGATCGGCAAGCAGCGCTCTTGCAAAAGAAATCAGCTGACGCTGTCCGGCGGAAAGTCTGCTGCCTCTCTCATTCACTTCTGTCTCATAACCGTTTTCCATCTCCATGATAAAATCATGTGCACAGACCGTTTTTGCAGCACGGATAACTTCCTCGTCCGTCGCATTGCGGTTGCCATAGCGGATATTATCCATGATCGTTCCAGAAAAAATAAAGCTGTCCTGCATCATGATTCCCATCTGCGTTCTCAGAGAGTGAAGTGTCACCTTCGAAATATCAATTCCATCGATCGTAATCTCCCCGGAATCCACATTATAAAAACGACTGATAAGGTTCACGATCGTAGATTTACCGGCTCCGGTCGGGCCTACGATTGCATAAGTCTCACCCGGTTTTGCCGTAAAATTGATATCCTCTATAATCTTCTGTCCCGGCTCATAGCCAAAGGACACATGGGAAAACTTCACTTCTCCCACTACTTCCGGCATGGTAATTGCATCCGGTGCATCCTTGACACCAACCGGCTCATCGATTGTCTCAAAAATTCTCTCAAGATAAGATATCGCAGTCAAAAGAGAGTTATAAAATCCGGCAAGTGTATTGATTGGCGCCCAGAAACGCCCGATATATGCGGTAAATGCGATCAGCACACCAACCGTCAGTGTCATATCCGGTGCTAAGATCCAGCGGACACCCAGCACATAAATCAGTGCCGTCGTAAAAGTGGAGATAATATCCACACTCGGTCCCATCGTAAAGTTAAACATTACCGCACGCATCCAGGATTTCCGGTAATTTTTACTCAGATTGTTAAAAATACCTGTATTCTCATTTTCCCTTACAAAAGACTGTGTCACGCGGATTCCATTGATACTCTCTGCGATATATGCATTTAAGTTTGACTGTTTGTTGCTCTGGATCTGCCATGCCCTGCGCTGTTTCTTCTTGATCAATATGATCACAAATGCAAGAACCGGCAGTCCGCACAGACAGATCAACGTCAGACGGACGTCGAGTGCAAACATGAACATCAGGATAAAGATCAGATTGCACAGATCCGTAAATGTATTTACGATACCATTACTTAAAAGATCACTTAAACTGTTTACATAATTGACCACACGCACCTGAATTTTCCCATGTGGTCTGTCATCATAGTAGGAAAACGGAAGTTCCTGCAGATGACAGAAAATATCATATCGGATATCATGTACGATATCCTGCCCGATCACACTCATTGTCTTGATCTTGATCCGCAGGGAAAGTCCGGAATAAAGGGCGATCAGCAGTGTCGCAATACTGTAAAATGTGATCGACTTCATATCTTTTTCCGGGATGCTGTGATCCATTACATTCTGGAAAAAGATCGGGATTGCCATGGTAAGTGCCGAGGAAGAAAGCATCAGAAGAATCACGCCTGCCATCTTCTTTTTGTAGGGAGCAATGTAGCCTGCAAGACGTTTGACCTGATTTACATCAAAGCTGTCCTCTAATATCTCATCCATATCATATCTGTTTCTTGCCATTTTACTTCTCCCCCTTTCCGCTTAAAATTTCCTGTGGGATCTCACCATACTGGTTATGGAAAGCCGTCGCATAATAACCGCCTGCTGCCACTAATTCCTCATGGGTTCCCTGTTCAATGATGCGGCCGTTATCCATAACAAGAATCAGATCCGCATCTTTAATGGAAGAAATACGGTATGCAATGACAAAAATCGTGCATTTGTTATCCAATTTCTTCAACTGACTCTGGATATAGCTCTCCGTCTCCATATCCACCGCCGATGTCGTATCATCAAGGATCAGGATTGACGGATCTTTCAGCAGCGCCCTCGCAAGTGAAATACGCTGTTTCTGTCCACCGGAAAGCCCGACACCACGCTCACCAACGATCGTGTCATAACCATCCGGAAGTGCCTGGATAAAATGGTTGGCATCTGCCATGATCGCAGCCTGTTTTACCTCATCAAATGAACATGATGGTCTGCCGTATGCGATATTTCCTTCGATCGTATCCGAAAAGAGGAATACATCCTGCATCGCCATGCCGATGTTGTCACGCAGATTGTAAAGATCCATATCACGGACGTTTACACCATCCACAAGTACTTCTCCCGAAGTTGTATCATAAAACCTGCAAAGTAAATTCATGATCGTTGATTTTCCGGCTCCGGTAGAACCGATAATTCCAACAGTCTGCCCCCGTTTCACCTTGAAATTGACATCCATGACAATATCCTCATCATCCGCGCGGTAAGATACATTTTTAAACTCGACCTCACCTTTTAAGTGCTTCTTTACCACACCGGATACCGGCGTTTTTACATGTGGCTCCTCGCTGTAAGTTGCATAGATTTTCTCCACAGAAGTTGTAAAGTTGCTGATATCATTGACCAGCCATCCTGCCTGGCGCAATGGGTTATTTAACATCCACAGATATCCGTTTACCGTAACAAGCTGTCCTAAAGTAATTTCTCCCTGAATCACCATATAGCCGCCGTAGAGAATCAGGATGATCGTCAGTGCATAAGAAAGAACCTCAAATATCGGCACATATTTCATCCAGATCTTTGATGCATCAATCTGCGCCGCACGGAATTTATCATTTTCCTTATTGAATTTTTCAATTTCAAAATCTTCTTTTGCAAATGCTTTTACCACACGGTTTCCACTGACATTTTCCTGCACAAATGCGTTGAGCGAAGAAAAACAGTCACGGTTGCGCTTGAATGCCGGACGAACCTCTTTCGTCTGACGATAGGTTGCAAATGCAGTAAACGGCAATACCACAAGCATGGCAAGTGCAAGTTTCGTATTGACCGTAAATATCATGAGCAATGCAAACACAAACATCAGCACACTCTGGTAAACCATGTAGACCACATATGCCACAAAGTGACGGATTGCATCCATGTCTCCGGTCTGGCGGCTCATCAGATCTCCGGTACGTTTCTTATTATAAAATGCAAAATCTTCCTCTAATAATTTCCGGTAGACCTTATCTCTCATATCATACAAAACGCCCTGTGATGCAGTCTCAAATGCAACCTGAAACAGGAAACGCAAGACTCCCATCACGATTGTAACGCCGATCAGACATGCGATAAACGGCATTAATTTATAATATTTTCCACCGCTTATGACCTGATCTACGATCTGCCCGGATATGTACGGATTTACCACTGATAGCACAGATACTGCTGTGGTCAGCAAAATTCCAACTATCATTAATCCCCGGTACTTTTTCAGAAATGAAAAGAACCATTTCATTGGTGTCATAATAACCCTCCTACTCCCTTTTCTTTTTGCCTTTCGGATTTTCAGTATAGTACTTTTGGGATAAAAAGGAATGTAATATCTTGCACCGTTCATGTTATTTTTTGCACCGGAAGGGATGGTTTCTGGTGGGGAATATGTTATACTGTGATGTGGATAATAAAAAGTGTATTTAAAAGAAGAAATGGAGACTTTACTATGTGCTGCGACAACCGGGAACAACTACTTGACCAACTGAATCCGACTTTTCTATTTACCTGGAAAGGCACACGTTTAAAAGATGAGGAGCGCTATCACAGCCACGATTTTATCGAGATGGCTTTTATTTTATCCGGCCATGGAAGATACAAAATTGCGGACAAAATCTATGACGTGTCCGAAGGAGATATCATCATATTAAATCCGGGGCAGAAACATCAGGCACTCTGCACGGATCCTGCCAATCCAACCACGGAATTTTTTGTTGGTTTATGTGATGTCCGTTTTCCGGATTTTCCGGAAAATTATCTGCCGCTGCATTTAAAAGATCCAGCCACTGATCCTGCAGAGCAGTCTCCGATTTTACATACTTCCGGTGAATTACGGCAGAAACTTTTTAAGATCTGTACATCCATGAGTGCTGAAAATGATGTCTGCCGCAGCGGACGTTATATCATGTTAAAAAGTTACCTGATGCAGATGTTAATACTGCTGCTGCGGGAACAGAGTGAACCGGTGCGGATCAATACCGGCTGTTCGTTTGAGTCCACCAGCAAAAAATATGTGGTCGACCAGATCGTAAATTATTTTGAAGATCATTACAGTGAAAAGATTTCTTTAGACCAGATTGCGGAAAATATGTACTTAAGCCCTTTTTATATCTCGCGTATTTTTAAAAGCGAGACGGGGGATACACCGATCCGCCACCTGATCAATATCCGGTTAGAAAAAGCAAAAGAATTATTAGAAAACGGTTTTGACGGCAGCATCCAGGAAGTCGCAGCCAAAGTTGGCTATGATGACGTCTATCATTTCAGTAAACTGTTTAAAAAACGATTTGGTATGCCGCCTTCAAAAATCCGTAGATTATCCTGATATTTTTATGCGCTATCGTATAACACCGGAATACTGCGAACAAATAACGATAATCCTACAATTGGCATACTTATATGCAAAACAAAAGATAATGTTCTGGCTCAATATGCTGCCAGTGCAGTGAATGTTCCTGTTGGAATTTCCGAATATGAACTTAATAATCTGATTACTGATGACTATAAAAGTTCAATGCATATGCCTGTGCCGTGTCAACATGACGGTATCCTAAACGGATCGCTGTCTTTACCGGTTCCACGACCTTATTATCATCGATCAGCCATGTTCCAAGTGCAACCTGCGGGATTTCCACACCATTATTTAATGTTATCATTTTTTGTCATCATGAATAATTCCTCCTTTTTCGAAAAGTATAGTCCATGAAGTGAACTTCAAGTCAAGAATTTTTTTCACATTTTTCACATTTTAAATTTTTATTTTTCAGTTGAATTTCTGCCTGCATGTTTGCATGCATACATATTTCTGTCCGCCTCTGCAATCACATTTTTTAACTTTTCATGCCCGCCGATGGCATATCCAACCGCCGCTGAGATCGGTATCTCACAGTCCACCTGTACCGCTGCAAGTGTCTGTTTCCAGGTTTTTATCATCTTTTCCGCAGTTTCGCCGGTTCCTCCCGGAATGAGTGCAAGCATTTCATCTCCACCATACCGGAATGCCATCCCTGCATCTCCTAAAGCAATCCGTATCGACTGTGCCACTTTTACGATCATCTGATCTCCGGCAAAATGTCCGTATGTATCGTTTACATATTTCAAACGGTTAATGTCCCAGTAAACGATGACAACCTGCTGGTAATCATATGTTCTTTTCTCAATGGGGTGAAATGTAGAGCGAGAGTCC
>DMYD01000011.1 GCA_003483745.1 Roseburia sp.
ACAAGGCTTCACGAGCCATGGAAGGCTCGTTGAACGCCGTTCACGTCACTTCGAGAAATTCTAACTCAGGCATACTTAGTTTTTCTTATTTTCGAACAACGGAACAAAACAGACACAGCTTTGTGCAATTTGACAGTCAAAAATTTAAGAGCCACCTTTTGACACCCTAATCTATTATATAAAGAAAAGAAAAAGTTGACAAGCAGACATACTAAAATTTTCGAAACTTTTGAGTGCTTTCGTTGTAAAAATAAACAAAAACGATATAGCAAAAACAGCAAATATGGCAAAAACGCTGTTAAAAGTTGCAAATTCGTTGACAAAAAACGTTTCCAGTAATAAAATTATCACAGATACGAAAAAAAGCGAAAAAAATGAGAGGAAGGACCGGGGAAGATCATTGGATGCAAAAAGAATGGCAAGGGGAGCAGGAATCCTCTTAGCGATCACAAGTTTACCATCTTCATACGGAATTGGTACATTAGGAGATGCGGCATTCCAGTTTATAGATCTGCTGGTGGATTTAAAACAGCGTTACTGGCAGGTGCTGCCGATCGGTCCAACCAGTTTTGGAGACAGTCCATATCAGTCATATTCCGCATTTGCCGGGAATCCATATCTGATCGATCTGGATGATCTTGTGCAGGAGAAGCTGCTTAGTGTGGAAGAGATCCGAAGTTTCCATTGGGGAAATGATGAAGCGGATATTGATTATGCGATGATTTATGAGAACCGCTTTAAAGTTTTGAAAATGGCGTTCGCACGATTCGATATCGAAAATGAAGTTTTTGTAACGTTCTGTGAGGAAAATGCCAGATGGCTTTCTGATTATGCACTTTATACTGCATTAAAGAAACATTTTGGTGATGAGGAATGGCAGAAGTGGGACGAACCGCTTCGAAGCCGGGATCCTGAGGCATTAAAAGAGTATGAAACAACGTTACATACAGACATATTGTTCTATGAATTCTGCCAGTTTGAATTTTTTAAACAATGGAAAAAATTAAAAGAATATGCAAATAACAGAGGTATCCAGCTGATTGGTGATCTTCCGTTTTATGTGGCATTAGACAGTGTGGATGTATGGGCAAACCGGGAACTTTTCTTATTGGAAGAGGATGGGACGCCAAAAGGAGTTGCAGGTTCTCCGCCGGATGCATTTTCAGAGAATGGACAAAAGTGGGGAAGTCCAGTATACAACTGGAGCCGGATGGAAGAAGATGGATTTGCCTGGTGGCAGGCGCGCATGTTAGAACATGCAAAGCTGTTTGATGTAATACGGCTTGATCATTTTGCAGCGATCGTAAAGTATTATGTCGTACCGAACAAGGCAGAAGATGGAAGAAGTGGAAAGTGGAGTAGGGGACCTGGAAAGAAACTTACAGATGCGATTGAGAAGGTGATCGGAGATACACACATCATCGTTGAGGATATCGCAGGAAAGAGTCCGATACCGGGTGTGAAGAAGCTGATGGCAAGAACCGGATGGCCGGGCATCAAGATTTTGATGTTCGCATTTGGGGATGATACGGCAAACGAACATCTTCCACATAATTACACCGACTGCAATCTTGTCGTTTATGCGGGAACGCATGACAATGAAACAATTGTTGGTTACTTCAGGGACAAAACAGATTATGAGCTTGCTTATCTGTACGAGTATCTGAATATCAAATATAAAGAAGAAATACCGGATGCGCTGATCCGGACTGCCTATGCAAGCATTGCAGATGTGGTGATCATACAGATGCAGGATCTGATGAAGCTTGGAAATGAAGCGCGGATGAATGCACCATCCACCGTCGGAAGAAACTGGAGATGGAGGATTGGAACCGATGAACTGAGTGAGGAGCGGAGGGCATGGATCCGGACACTTGCATCAGTTTATCACAGATGATTATGTTATAAAGTGCAGATTGCATTTTATATAAAAACAAAGTTCATGAAAACTTTTTGGGAAAAAGAAAAGGAGAAGAAAAAATGAAAAAGAAAGCAGTGTCATTATTAATGGTAGCAGCTATGATGACAACCATGGCAGCAGGATGCGGAAACAAAGCCGCAAACAATGCTGGAAGCGATGCAGCAGCAGACAACAGCACAACAAGTGATGCAGCAGCAGACAACAGCACAACAAGTGATGCAGCAGCAGAGGAGACAGCAGGTACTGAGGCAGCAGCCGCAGATTCTGAAGATGAGCCATGGTCCGGTACAATTACAGTATGGAGTCCACAGGAAGATCAGGACACAGGCTGGCTTGCAAAAGAGTGTGATGCATTTAATGCAGCTCATCCAAACTGGGATATCACTTTCAATTATGGTGTATGTGCAGAGGGTGATGCAAAAGCAACGGTTACACAGGATGTTGAAAACTCCGCAGATGTATATATGTTAGCAAACGATAACATCCCGGATCTGGTATCTGCAAATGCATTAGCAGAGCTTGGAGGAAGCTATCTTGACTATGTAACTACAACAAACTCTGATTCTATTACAGCATCTGTTACTTACAATGATGCAGTAGTGGCATTCCCGTTTACATCAAATACATGGTTCATGTACTATGATAAGAGTGTATTTTCAGATGATGATATTAAGAGCTTTGATACCATGTTAGAAAAAGGAAAAGTTTCTTTCCCATTATCTAACTCCTGGTATATTCAGGCTTTCTATGTAGCAAACGGATGTACATTATTTGGTGATGGTACTGATGCAGCAGCAGGTGTCGATTTTAGTGGTGACAAGGCAGCAGCAGTTACTGAGTATCTTGTAGACCTTTGCAAGAATCCAAACTTCATTAATGATGCAGACGGAGCAGGTATTGCCGGTTTACGTGATGGCAGCGTTAATGCCATTTTCTCAGGTACATGGGATGCAGAATCTGTAAAAGAAGCTCTTGGCGATAACATGGGTGTTGCAGCTCTTCCTACTGTAAATATCGGAGGAACAGAGGGTCAGATGAAATCCTTCATAGGATCTAAAGCAATCGGCGTTAATCCAAATACAGAGAATATGCAGGTTTCCATGGCTTTAGCGGCTTACCTTGCAGGTGAAGATGCCCAGAAAGATCATTATGATATGAGAAATATCCTTCCTACAAATACAAACATTGCAATCTCAGATGATGAAATTGCTACGGCAGTTACAAAAGTTATGACAGATACATCTATCATGCAGCCATTAGTAAGCGAAATGAGCAACTACTGGTCACCGGCTGAGAACATGGGTAAAGCACTGGTCGCTGGTGAGATCACAGCTGATAACGCAGCAGAGAAAACAGAAGATATGAATACAACAATGAACACAGACATTGCACAGTAAAAAGATTTCTTCTGATAGAAATCCCAGGGTGCCCGGACGGGCATCCTGGATGTTTCTACATTGAGATTTAAAGGAGGCCCATAACGTGAAAAAGGCTGGAATGAAAAAAGGAAAAAATAAAGAATTTTCAACACCGTACACGGTTACAAATGCGGTGGCAAAAGGAAATATAATCACAAAACTTTCCCTGTTAATTATGGGCTTAGGAAATATTGCACATAAACAAATTGGAAAGGGAATCATGTTTCTTGCAGTAGAAGCTGCATATATCTGGTACATGATTCAGTCAGGAATTTATAATTTATCTATGCTGCCATCTCTTGGATGGAGAGAGCAGGAAAAAGTATGGAACGAAAAAAAGAGTATTTATGAATATACAGCAGGTGACCAGTCATCACTGATTCTGTTGTATGGAGTGGCAACGGTTTATATTACAGCAATGTTTATCATTGTCTGGAGAGAGTCCATAAAGAGCTCTTATAAATCGGAAGTGCTGGCAAAATCAGGAAAGCACTTAAACAACTTTAAAGAAGACTGCAAGAGTTTGTTAGATCAAAATTTATATAAATTACTGTTGGCAGCGCCGGTTATGGGAATTTTAATTTTTACGATCTTACCACTGATCTATAACATTACCATGGCGTTCACGAACTACAGTAAGACCAACGATCATCTGGTATTATTTGACTGGGTGGGACTGGCAAATTTTAAGAAGATTTTAAACTTCGGTGACAGCATCGGCAAGCAGTTCTATTCCGTATTAGGATGGACACTGATCTGGGCCATTGTAGCAACCGCATTAAACTATATCCTCGGTATGATCTTAGCAATTATCATCAACCGTAAGGAGACAAAAGGAAAGGCATTTTGGAGATTCTGTTTTGTACTTTCCATCGCAGTACCGCAGTTCGTATCACTGCTGATCATGCGTACCATGTTACAGCCGACCGGTATCGTCAATACGCTGTTAATAAAATATGGTCTGATCGATACCGCATTACCGTTCTTTTCAAATGCAACATGGGCAAGAGTAACGGTTATTGTTATTAACCTCTGGGTAGGTATTCCGTATACGTTACTTCAGGTAACCGGTATTTTACAGAATATTCCGGGTGAACTTTATGAGGCAGCAAAGATCGACGGAGCGAATGCTGTACAGATTTTCTTCAAGATCACATTGCCTTACATGTTATTCGTTATGACACCGTACCTGATCACACAGTTTACGGGAAATATCAATAACTTCAATGTCATCTTCCTTCTGTCAGGTGGAAATCCTACTCCGGTGGATGCCACGGCAGGAAAGACAGACCTTCTTGTTACCTGGCTGTATAAGCTGACGGTTGATAAGAACTATTATAACTTAGGTGCTGTTATTGGTATTATGACATTTATTGTACTTGCGATCGTAGCATTGGTAACATATCGCAATACCGCATCCTATAAAGATGAGGAGGGATTCATGTAATGAGCAGGACACATACGAGTACAGCAGCAGTGGCTGCGAAAAAAAGTGGTGCATCCAATACGGCGAAAATCCGTAAAACATTGGTAAATGTGATTGTTCACATTTTCCTGGCAATACTGGCATTTATCTGGGTTCTCCCGATTTTCTGGGTAATTCTTACAAGTTTCCGTGGAGAGAAAGGTTCTTATGTAAGTACATTTTTCCCGAAAACCTATACATTTAATAATTACATCAAATTATTTACAGACACCAGTATTTTAAACTTTCCGAAGATGTTTATGAATACCTTTGTGATCGCAATTTTTACCTGCATCATTTCTACCATCTTTGTACTTTCAGTGGCATACAGTATGTCTAGAATGCGATTTAAGATGAGAAAACCATTTATGAATATTGCGATGATCATTGGTCTGTTTCCATCTTTCATGTCCATGATCGCTGTGTACTATATTTTAAGAGCACTTAATTTAGCAGATGGTGCAATGATCCGTGTAGCACTTATCATCGTGTTCTCAGCGGGTTCCGGTGCAGGATTTTATGTTGCGAAGGGATTTTTTGATACAATCTCAAAATCGCTGGATGAGGCAGCGATTATCGATGGAGCGACAAGATGGAATGTATTTACAAAGGTTACTGTACCGCTCAGTAAGCCGATCATCGTATATACGATTTTAACATCCTTTATGGGACCATGGGTTGACTTTATTTTTGGTAAAGTTATCTGCCGTGCAGATGCACAGTATTATACGGTATCTATTGGTCTTTGGAAGATGCTTGAGAAAGAGTATATCGACAGCTGGTATACCTGTTTCGCAGCAGGTGCAGTTGTGGTATCAATTCCGATCGCAATTCTGTTCTTAATGACACAGAAGTTCTATGTGGAAGGTATGAGCGGAGCTGTCAAGGGCTGATCCACAGGATACAAATGGAATATGAGGGCACATTTTGGTGTGTCATTGGGCAGATGGGGAGTCTGCCGGGAGAGCAGGGACGGTTTGTTTCTGCTCTCTTTTTAAATTCATAGGATGATGCTGAGGTCAAATAGTGCAATCAGGAAGCTTGGATGCACTATTGTGACTTTAAAATAATTGAAAAAGCGCAGGCATATATGCGCAGAAATGAGGACTGAGATGAAAAAGAGAATCATTGCGGCTGTTTTAGCCGGTATGTTGATAGTTTCCGCAGGGGGATGTGGAAATGGGACAGCTTCATCAGGGAATGCTGTGGATAATTCGAATGGAATGGCGACGGAAAGTTCTGCGGATCAAACCATAGCTTCTGCCGGGCAGGATGAAAATGCAGATGCTGACACGAAGGAGGGGGGAGTGACCGCCCTTTCTCTGATGCAGGAGGTCAATACCGGGGACGAACAGATCATTGATGATAATTACCGTACATGGTATGAGGTGTTTGTGTACAGCTTTTTTGACAGCGACGGGGACGGCATCGGGGATCTGAATGGTCTGACAGAAAAGTTAGATTATATCAATGACGGTGATCCGGCAACAGATACGGATCTTGGATGTAACGGAATCTGGCTGATGCCGGTCATGCCATCGACAACCTACCATAAATATGATGTGACGGATTACTGTGATATTGACCCGGAATACGGTACGATGGACGATGTTAAAAATCTGATCGCGGCATGCCACGAGAGGGGAATCAATGTCATTATCGATCTTGTCATGAACCATACATCCTCCCAGCATGAATGGTTCAAAACGGCAGCAGATTACCTGAAAAACCTGCCGGAGGGAGCAGAGCCGGATGCGTCGGAGTGTCCTTATGTGGATTACTATAATTTTTCGAAGGAAATGCAGGGCGGTTACAGTAAGCTCGATGGTACAGACTGGTATTATGAGGCGCAGTTCTGGAGCGAAATGCCGGATTTAAACCTTGGCAGTCAGGCAGTCCGTGATGAATTTGACAAGATCGTGGACTTCTGGCTTGATCTGGGCGTGGACGGATTTCGTCTGGATGCAGCGAAAGAGTATTACAGTGGAAGCGTGGATAAAAACGTGGAAGTGCTGTCATGGTTTAATTCTATGGTAAAAGAGAAAAGAGAGGATGCCTATATCGTGGCGGAGGTCTGGGCGGATCAGAATACCTACGCAAAATATTATGAGAGCGGTATCGACAGCTGTTTTGATTTTTCTTTTGCAGACAGCACCGGTACGATTGCTACCGTGTTGAAAAATGGTTCTGCATCCTCCTATGGAAAAGCGTTAGTAAGTCTGCAGGACAATCTTTCCCAGTACAGTGACAGCTATATCGATGCACCATTTTACACAAATCATGATATGGCACGAGGCGCAGGTTATTATTCTGGGGATGACAGTGAAAAACAGACAAAGATCGCGCAGGCAATGAATCTGTTGATGTCTGGAAGTGCTTTTCTGTATTATGGAGAGGAACTGGGCATGAAGGGTTCCGGTAAGGATGAAAATAAGCGTGCACCAATGTATTGGAGCGAAGATAGTGTAGCCGATGGAATGTGCAAGGGACCTGCTGATATGGATGCCATAAAAATGAAATACGGTGCGCTCGAAACACAGGAGGAAGATGGAAACTCTATTTACCAGTTTGTAAAACAGACGATAAAACTCCGCAATGAGTACCCGGAAATAGCCCGTGGAACTGTGACTTTTGAGGAGAGCGTTTCGGATGATAAAGTCTGCGTGATAAAGAAAGCGTATGGCGATACCGAACTGCTTTTGGTTTATAACCTTGCGCCGGAGAGTGCGGAAGTGGATTTATCCGGTGTCACAGTCGGGGAAAAGAGTGGAAGTGATCTTGAAGTTGGCGGTGTACTGCTGACGGGCACAGAAGAGGCAGTGCTCCAGGATAGAACACTGACAATGCCGGGATATTCGGTGGTGATAGTGAAGTGAACTGGAGGGCGAAGGTAATATCATAAGTTAGAGCAATAAGTTCTCCGCTAAATTGTGGTTTGTTTATGAAATAAATCGCCCGCTCAAATGGTGTGTCGTGGGCTTGTGAGTGGCGTCTTGCGCAAAACCGGAGTAATTTTTGTTCCGTTGTACGAAAATAAGAAAAGTCTAGGTATGCCTGAATTAGATTTTCTCGGAGTGACGTGAACGGCAACAACGAGTCATCCATGACTCGATGCTGCCTTGTTCTGCCATCCGTGGCAGAACATCACTGTGTGTAGACAGACATACCAAGATTTTCTAATTTTCTCC
>DMYD01000008.1 GCA_003483745.1 Roseburia sp.
TTTGATCCAAACGGCGGAGCCGGACATATCGACGATATCGTAGCGACCTATGATGAAGATGTGGTGCTTCCTGGTATCATCAGGGCAGATGGAACAGCAGCTTATGAAAAATATACCTTAGATGGGGTAAACGTCACAGGAGATGTCATATCCGGCGCAATTCCCAAAGGCATGATGGCAGGATATGAAGAGGAAGAAAACGAAGAGGAAGAAAACGAAGAGATAGAAGAATCAGAGGAGACGGAAAATCCGGACGCGGACGGTGATGACTCTGAAAATCAGAGTGATGGTCCGGAAGAGAATCAAGACAATAAAAATGACTCCGTAGAAAAAGAGTCTGATAAGGAAGAAGAGTCAGCGGAAAATAGTTTCGAAAAAGAACAGGAAGATTCTGACAATATGGAAAATACTGAAAGTGGTAGCATGGAAAACGATGATGAGGAAAAGAATGATGAGGAAAGCAATGACGAAGATGCCACGGAAATTTCAGAGGATACCGGGCGGAATGAAAAAGCAGCGGCACCTGTGAAAAAAGTATATGTATCTGTATTCATGGGATGGTCCCTGGAAAATGGCAGAAATACCTTTATTCCACAGTGGAAAGCCGGTGACGCAGTGAGAAATCTTGTGGCAGAAGATGGCGGAGAAATCACACTTTATGCCATCTGGGATGACTGCCCGTGGATCCAGGCGAATGATCTTTATTACACTTTAGACCAGGCGCAGAGAGGATTCATCACGGAAGCCGAGATCTTAAGCCATGCAACAGCATCTGACCGTGAGGATGGAAGTCCGATCGCTCCGGGAACCAATCCGGCACCGAGTGATCCGAAAGTGTTCACATCCTTTACGATCCCGGACTATCAGGAAAGTGATTTTACAAACCTGCAGCATGATGGCAGTGTGACGGAAAATTTAACCGTAGTAGATCATGTAGGAAGTACTTATTTAAAACAGATCACAGTGCATGTAGTTGACACAACGCCGGTAAATGTGAAGCCGGAAGGAAAGACCAGGTTTATCAGTGAAAAATATTTTCAGACAGATCATGAACATGGCGGACTGGAGGAAAATTCTATTTGGATGACAGATCCGGAGTATCACAGCGCACTGCAGAACGCGTTTAACAATTTGAAGAACGACACGCCGGAAGATGAGTTTTTAATCCCGCATGAAACGATTCTTGAAATGAAACAGTATGTGCAAGATCACGGAATCGGGAACAGCAAGGAGCCCGGAGCATTGACCGAGTTTTATAACCGGTTTATGTTACCGCACAAAATAAGATAATTGCGACGTCGCAACAGGGGAAGGTGGAGAGATCAAACATCTTCCTTTGTTGTATTGTAACATGATTAGTGGTGTGTTATGATTTGGAAAAGATGATTGTAATTTTAATTATATTAATAATTTGTACTGTCTTTTCAAATATAATGCTGCTGTTCTTTTTTAGGGAATATAGGCTTTGCAGGTTGGAGATTGATTTGTTAAAACAGACTGCGGAATGGAGTATGTGTGAAAATCGAAAAAACAACTGATGAAAGAGAAACTGCTTCAGGTGGAACGGTAAAAGAAAATGGTGAAAAGATAGCTGAAAAGAATACTGAATATTTTGCTATGCTGGATAAGTCCATGGAAGAGGCGAAAATGGGAAAAGGTATTGTAAAAACGCTGGATGAAATACTGAACGATGATGTGGAATAACAACAGATCTGGGTTAAAAGGAAGTATAAGGATAAAATATTTTGACAGATTTAAAACTGTGTGATAGTATGAAGCTAGAAAAAGGATGCCGCCGATAGACGGTTAGTCCAAGTAAATTAGTATGACAAAAATTGCCGCTTAGTTTACCAGACGTGGGCGGCTATTTTTGTGGCTTGTTATTATCCTTACCGAATGTGTATCCGGCACAAAAGCAGGTTAAACCGAAGCTTACCACTGCAATGAAATCCACAATACTCATTGGTTTAGCCCTCCTTTCCAGGAAGTTAGAGACTTCTTTAGATTCCTTTTCAGGTTTCTATGTAATCAGAGGGTCACAGTCCCTCTGTTGAAGGACTAACCGCCTACCGTTATGGTAGCACTCGTAAATGATTGTAACAGGTGAGAATAAAGCATACAATAATAAAATGGCGAATAAAGTTGAAAAATAGAATAAACAATGAATGTGAAAAGGAAGATGACAAAAGTGCATCTTCCTTTTTCTTTTATCTGTATTTTCCTAAAAGAAACGAAAACAGTAAAATCTTTTCTTTTGTTCCGTCGAAAGGGAGAACGCTATTTTTTATACTAAATCTATGATTATAAAATTTAGCAGGAGGAAATTTATTTATGGGACAATTTAGCTGGATTTATTCAGACACGGATGAACAACTGGTGGATAACAAAAAGGCAGATTCATATCTGTTAGTCCCGCCGCCGTTTCAGGAAAAATATGGGAAAGCAATATATGAGGGCTGCTATGATGGTTACGGGCATTTTGGAAAATATGACGTCTATGATCTGGTCATTGAGTGGAATAAGCATATGATACCGGAAATTATAGATCGTATTGAAACGGGAAAATGGCGTTGTGACAGCAATGAAAGCAATGTGCGGAATCTTCAGAATTATTATGATGGAAAAGAACTCGATTGCGAGTTGCGATTGTTGGGCATTGTTATTGCCTGCTATGATGAAGATAATTTTGTCTTAGAGTATCCAATTAAAATTACCAGTAAAGAAATGGAATATGACGAAGCAAGTCCGTCGAAAGGTGATCCGGATCAGGGATGGGAAAATTGTGAAGATGAAGAAGATTTTCAGGTAGAAGAAGAGACTTACGAAGATGAAGAAGAGATGGAAGAAATACAGTTTAGAAAAGGAAAGACGAGGTAATTTATTAAATGTATGGAATTATATCAGGTATTGTAGACGAGAACCATGTATTGGTTAAGCCATTTTGGGAAGAAGAGATGGTAGCTGTTTATGGAACAGAAGAACAGATGGAAGAAATACAGTTTACGTTAGACTGCAGCAAGCGTGAAAGAGATACAACTTCTTTGATTGTATTTTTCGATGAAGAGCTGCTGGAATTAAAACAAGGAGAGGAGGGAACAGGATATGGAGAATAATGAAGAAAAATATACCAGATTGTTCGCAGCTGTGGAAGAAGTAATAAGAAGTTCTTTTGCGGATAATAAAGGTATGCGGCAATTTCTTGATTTTCAGATGCAGGTACCTGGTTATTCGATACATAATACGGCTATGATCATGGCTCAAAGACCAGATGCTTTGAAAGTACAGAATTTCCGGTATTGGAAAAGCAAGGGATTATATGTGCATGCTGGCGAACAGGGAATAGCTGTTCTGGTTCCTGCACCAGGAAGCAATGGACGTTTGATTTTTAAAATGGGATATGTGTTTGACATGAAACAGACGAATGCCGGACCGGAAAAAATAAAGGAATTGCTTTCAGAAGGACAAACAGCGACAATAGAGAAAGAAAAAATAAAGTGGCTGATCACAGAATTAAGGCTCACAACAGAGAATGAAACGTTAAAACGGTATTTGTTTTATAATATAGCGGATAATGGCACAGATATAGACATTGAAAACCGGTTACAGGTCGAAATAGTAAACTATATGGTTTACAGGTATTATGGATTCAATATGGAAAGTCATTCATTTCCAAGTTTGGAAGAAAAAGCAATCAGGGATATGAAAATCTCAGATAAGAAAAATTTGCTGCAGCATGCCAAAAAACATGCCGATGAAATTATACAGTTGATCAACAGCCAAATTCCAAAATTAAATGAAATGGAAGAGAATTCAAAGGAAAATGAGCCGGCAGAAACAGAAATTTTGGAACAGGTTGTTGACCAGGAGTCTGTATCGGAGAATATTATACCGGAAAAAGAACCGGCACAAAATAAGATCGAAGATTTTGGGAAGAAGATTGGAGGGGCAAGAAAAGATTTATGGAAAGACCGTGGTCTGGATATTATAGATATTCAGGATATGAATACTACAGAAGCGGCAAAGTATATCACAAAAGACAATATCTGGAAGAAACCTGATTATATGAAATTGATGCAGGAGGGGATGCCTGTTCATGCGGCATTTTTTATGAAAGAAGTTCGTAATGCCCTGCCGGTTAAAGTAACGTATACCAGGGATGATGTTACTCCGGAACAGATCAGAAAACGTCAGGAAGATTATATCCATCTGATCCAGGACGTAAAGGAAATGTTATTTGAGGTAAAGACTGATCCGGATATTGAGTCATTTTTCTTTGAATTTACACAAACGGGAAAGTATATTATGCAGACATCCGCATTTTCGGTAACCCAGACGGAAGAAGGGTACGCAGTAACGAACAGACTAATAAAAGCAATGCAGATGAACTTAAGAAGCATCGATCATAAAATTGCAAAGGAACAGTTTGGCGTATCTGAAGATGAAAAGCTGCCAAAAGGATTTTCTATTCGTTATTTGCCGGGAAAACAGGAGTATGTTGTTTTGAAGGGGAAATGCATAATTGCTGATGGTATACCGTCACAGGCAGAAGCGATTGAATGTGCGAGGAAGGTGGCAGAAAGAGGAAATAGTTCGAGAAAGAAAAAATTTGTTCCAAAACAGTTAGAACATATTAAAAGGGATGGCCCTTCTTATGGTGTGACATCTGAGAAACCCGCAACAGGGGAACAATATATGGAACAATTTGGATTTGCCGGGGGCGAGTTTGGTAACTGGATGAGTGGAAAAGACCGGCAGGCAGCGCTGAATATGGGATATGATGCACTGATGGACCTGGCGTATGTATTAAAAATAGATCCGTCAGATATTGCATTAGGAAACAGGCTGTCAATTGCATTTGGAGCGAGGGGAAGCGGCAATGCCCTGGCACATTATGAGCCGTTAAGGGAAGTTATTAATTTAACAAAAATGCGTGGAGCCGGGAGTCTGGCGCATGAATGGGGACATGCGTTTGATGATATAATCGGTAAAAAACTTGGACTTGAAAAGGCGGGGGAAGAACAGGCATTTATGAGTAAATATGCCGGAAGTAATAAGATCCCACAGTCAATGAGAATGTTGATCCATACTATGAAGTATCGCCCGGCTACAGAGCAGGAACTTGCTGAAATGAACGAAGCACAATGCATCCGTACGGAAAAATACATGGACTCTATTCTGGAACAGATATTTCCGGAGGACAGAATGGAAGACGAACATACAGCAAAACTGAATGATATCAGAAAAGCAATATTGTCTATGCCGGAAGAAGTTAGTATTGAATTGGATAAAGCAGAACGGACGGATGACAATAAGATCAGGTGGATCGTAGACAGGGTGGACGAGTTAAGTCAATTAAGAAAAAATGCATTAGGGCATATTATTACAAAGGATATCCGTGACACATTATATCGGGCTGTTTATGTGTTTGAGTGTACCAAAAGAAATGAATTAAAAGAACAGATGGTGGAGACAGAGTTTTTTAAAAATTCTGTAAAAATGGATGCCCTGTATGGAAAAGAAGATAAGGGATACTGGCAGAGCACACCAGAAATGTTTGCCCGTGCATTTGCCTGTTATGTACATGACAGACTTCCATGGAAGTCGGACTATCTCTGTGGCCATTCAGAATTTGCAGTGGGGTATGATTATTCAGAATCTGAGCCGAAACTGATTAAAGCAATACCGGAAGGACAGGAACGGGAACAATTGAACAAGTGTTTTGATAAGTTGTTTGAGGAATGTCGGGAAAAGGGACTGTTAAAAGCTGCAGCTGAAATTTCTGACATAGAAAAATGTCGTAACACGTCACTGCAGGAAAATGGTACAGAATATGCGGATTATGTACCGCAAAGAAGAAAAGTAAGGTAGTATGAACATATATTGAGTGATGGAGAGCCGATGCAAGGTAGATTGCGTCGGCTCTTTATAAATAGGAAGGAAACGATGTATAAAAAATTCTCAGATTGAATTTAATGCCATAATATGATAGAATCCGTAGCGTGGGTCTTTGTAATGTGGATGATAGTCTTTTAGGCTGATAAACAGACAAAGGAATATTATTTATAAAATTTCGAAAGCGAAAGGAAAAATGATGGATTTAATAGATTTAAGATTTACAGATGCTGATATAACAAAAATTGATCTTGATCAGGTGGATCTGACTGTTTCAGCACCAGATTTTGAACCACACAGACAGTATTATTTCATGGCAAAAGCACGATCTTATGTTAGAAAAATTTCAGAGAAACTTGGACGTCCCATGACCTTTTTTACAAAAACATTCGGATGTCAGATGAATGCGAGAGACTCCGAAAAATTAGTCGGTATTTTAGAAAAGATCGGTTTTGTGGAGGAGGATTCTGAGGAAGCAGATTTTGTCATTTATAACACTTGTACGGTGCGCGAGAATGCCAACAATAAAGTGTATGGAAGACTGGGGTATTTAAACGGTTTTCAGAAGAAAAATCCGTTTATGATGATCGGACTCTGTGGTTGTATGATGCAGGAACCGACGGTGGTGGAGAAGATCAAACAGAGTTACCGTTTTGTAAACCTGATCTTTGGAACACATAATATTTATAAATTTGCAGAGCTGATCGTTACAGCATTAGAAAACAGTTTTCCGGAGCATCCGACAGGCCATGGCACATCTATGACGATCGATATCTGGAAAGATACGGATAAGATCGTTGAGGACCTTCCGGTAGAAAGAAAGTATTCCTTCAAGTCTGGCGTCAATATCATGTTTGGATGTAATAATTTCTGCAGTTACTGTATCGTGCCTTATGTGCGCGGCAGGGAGCGGAGCAGAGAACCGAAAGAGATTATCCGCGAAGTTGAACGGCTTGCAGCCGATGGAGTTGTCGAGATCATGCTTTTAGGACAGAATGTCAATTCCTATGGTAAAAACCTAGAACAGCCGATGACATTTGCACAGCTTTTACAGGAGATTGAAAAAGTGGATGGCATTGAACGTATCCGTTTTATGACTTCCCACCCGAAGGATCTTTCCGATGATCTGATCGAGGTTATGAAAAATTCAAAAAAGATCTGCAAACATCTGCATCTTCCATTACAGTCAGGAAGCAGCCGTATCTTAAAACTGATGAACCGCCGCTATGACAAGGAACATTATTTAGAGTTAGTGGATAAGATCCGTGCCGCTGTGCCGGATATTGCACTGACGACGGATATTATCGTCGGATTCCCTGGTGAGACAGAGGATGATTTTGAGGAGACCATGGATGTGGTGCGCAAAGTACGCTACGACAGTGCATTTACCTTTATTTATTCCAAACGTACCGGAACTCCGGCGGCAGTGATGGAAGATCAGATCCCGGAGGAAGTAATCAAGGCACGTTTTGACCGCCTGTTAAAAGAAGTACAGACGATATCTGCGGAAAAAGCAGGAGCACTGACCGGACAGACACTTCCGGTTCTGATCGAGGAAAAAAATGAGCAGGATGCAGCTCTTGTGACCGGAAGACTCAGCAATAACTCTGTGGTACATCTTCCGGGAACCGAGGATATGATCGGAAAAATCGTGGATGTGAAACTTTTGGAATGCAAAGGCTTCTACTATATGGGGGAGAGTATATAAAATCATGGGAAGAAGCCTTCGGCTTTTACTATATGGGGGAGTGTGTGTAAAATTCTAGGAAGAAGCCTTCGGCTTCTACTATATGGGAGAACGTGTGTAAAGTTGAGGAAAGATATTATTTTCTTAGTTGTAGTTTTCATAGGTTTAGCAGGGATCGCGGCTGGATTTTATCTGACACATCAGGATACCGGAGCAAGTGTGGAGGTTACGGTAGACGGAGCAATCTATGGAACCTATCCGCTTGATGTGGACAAGGAGATCCCAATCCAGAAAGATGGGAAAACAACGAATCTGCTTGTCATCAGGGATGGTAAGGCAGATGTAACGGAAGCAGACTGCCCGGACAAACTCTGCGTGCACCAGAAGGCTATTTCAAAAACAAACGAAACAATCGTCTGTCTTCCAAACAAAGTGGTGGTGCAGGTGATTGGTGCAGGAGAAAGTGAGTTGGATTCCATTGCGAGATAAGAAAAAAACAGCATACTTAGGTGTATATCTGGCATTGGCGCTGATCTGCAGTTATGTGGAGTCACTGATCCCATTTTATTTTGGAATACCCGGAGTAAAACTGGGACTGACAAATATTGTTGTGGTGTTGATGCTATACTGCGTGGGTACGAAGGAGGCACTGGCAGTTTCTGCACTGCGCATTGTACTTTCTGGTTTTCTGTTTGGAAATATGTTCAGTATTCTATATAGTCTGGCGGGCGGACTGCTCAGTTTCCTTGTGATGTATCTGCTAAAAAGGACAAAATGGTTTGGCGTTCTGCCGATCAGTGTGAGTGGTGGAATTTTTCATAATGTCGGACAGCTTATTGTGGCGGCGTATGTTGTTGAAAATTATAATATTTTTTATTATATGCCGGTGCTTTTATTTGCAGGAGCATTGACCGGATTTCTGATCGGCGTTGCTGCACATGAGATAATAAAACGGATTGGAAACCGGATGGTGTAATTAGAGCATACTGCTCACGCAATAAGTGTGAACGGCAGCATTAGGAGGACTAACATGTATTCATATATCAAAGGCATTTTGACGGATATGGACGAGGAGAGCATCGTTGTGGAGACCGGTGGAATTGGATATCATATCTATACGACCGGACAGACATTCCGGTACCTGCCTTCTGTCGGGGAAGAGATAAAAGTATATACCTATCTGCATGTCAGGGAAGATGCCATGCTGCTTTTTGGATTTCTGACCAAAGATGAATTGAAGATTTACAAGCTGCTTTTGGGTGTCAGTGGGATTGGACCGAAGGGAGCACTTGCGATTTTGTCAGTGATGACAACAGATGATCTTCGGTTTGCAGTTCTTGGGGATGATGCAAAAGCAATTGCAAAGGCACCGGGAGTCGGGGCAAAGACAGCACAGAGACTGATTCTGGAATTAAAGGATAAGCTGAGTCTGGAAGATGCGTTTGAGCAGAAGTTTGAAAAGACGGGTGGACCGGCAGAGAGTCATGCAAGTGGTACAAAAAATGAAGCAGTGCAGGCTCTGGTTGCACTTGGATATTCGTCCGCTGAGGCGCTCCGTGCATTAAACGGCATTGAAATTACGGAAGAGACGGATGTGGAAGAAATATTAAAGATGGCATTGAAAAATATGGCATTTTTATAGAAATGTGGTGAAAAGTTAAATGGAAAAAAGAGTCATTTCCACACAGGTGCAGGAAGAAGATTTCAAAATTGAAAAAAGCCTGCGCCCGCAGACGCTTGATGATTATATCGGACAGCAGAAAGCGAAGGAAAATTTAAAAGTATATATTGAAGCGGCAAAACAGAGAGGGGAGTCCTTAGACCATGTACTTTTCTATGGTCCACCTGGACTTGGAAAAACGACGCTCGCGGGAATCATTGCAAATGAGATGGGAACACATCTTAAGGTGACTTCAGGCCCTGCGATCGGAAAGCCGGGCGAGATGGCCGCCATATTAAGTAATCTGCAGGAGGGGGATGTTCTGTTTGTGGATGAGATACACAGGCTGAACCGTCAGGTGGAGGAAGTACTTTATCCTGCAATGGAAGATTATGTGATCGATATTATGATCGGAAAAGGTGCAACTGCGCGCGCAATCCGCTTAGATCTGCCGAAATTCACATTGGTTGGTGCAACCACAAGGGCGGGACTTTTGTCGGCGCCGCTCCGTGACCGTTTCGGAGTGGTACATCATCTGGAATTTTATACGGTGGAAGAATTAAAGACGATCATTCTGCATTCTGCAAAAACGCTTGGAGTTTGGATTGATGAGGATGGTGCGTTTGAACTTGCAAGACGTTCTCGCGGAACACCGCGACTGGCAAACCGTCTGTTAAAACGTGTCAGGGATTTTGCGGAGGTAAAATATGATGGAAAGATATCGAAAGAAGTCGCATCCTTTGCACTGGATCTTTTGGAGGTTGATAAGATGGGGCTGGATCAGAATGACCGCAATATCTTAAAAATCATGATTGAAAAATTTTCCGGCGGACCGGTGGGACTCGATACGTTAGCGGCGGCAATCGGAGAGGATTCCGGAACGATTGAAGATGTGTATGAGCCGTATCTGGTCAAAAATGGATTTATCAATCGTACACCGAAAGGGCGTGTGGTGACCGATTTTGCGTATCAGCATTTCGGATTGACAAAATAGTTGATTTTAGCCTTAAATGTCATTATAATATACCATATATTGTGATGTTCGGTAAAAAAAGCAAAATGGCAGCAAACCGGAGGAGAAGATAAATGGCGGAGAAAACAAGTGCAGAAGTTGTGATCGGCGGAAAAGTATATACGTTGAGCGGATATGAAAGTGAGGAATATCTTCAGAAGGTTGCAGGCTATATCAATGGAAAGTTAAATGAATTTGACAGTATAGAAGGGTATCAGCGATTCCCGGCTGACATGAAAGCAACTTTATTACAGCTTAATATAGCAGATGATTATTTTAAGGCAAAAGCGCAGGCTGAGAAATTAGAGCGTGAGATTGAGGCAAAAGAGAAAGAGATTTATGATCTGAAACATGATCTGATCGCAGAACAGATCCAGTCGGAAA
This sequence comes from Roseburia sp., assembly GCA_003483745.1. Lineage (GTDB taxonomy): Bacteria > Bacillota > Clostridia > Lachnospirales > Lachnospiraceae > Roseburia. The sequence continues at coordinate 10,636 of DMYD01000008.1, forward strand.
ATGATAAGAAAGAGATTAAGCGTCTGGATACAGAAAATCGTGAATTACTGTTGAATAAGGCGCGTTTGGAATCTTCATTAGAAGAGTCTCTTCTTGGAAAGATTGAGGATGAAGATATCTCGGAAAAGGATGAAACAGAACAGGAAAATACGACTGATTAATAACAGATGAATGCCTGTGGCAGCAATCTGTCATACAGGAAGAAGTGAGGGGACGGAGAGGTTATTTTCGTCCTTTTATGTTTTTGATGGAGAGAATCAGAATGAACAGTAATAAACGATATCAGAATATAGAATTGTTAGCGCCGGCAGGCTCCATGGAAACCTTTCGCGCTGTAATACATGCCGGTGCAGATGCGGTTTATCTCGGCGGTGGCAGATTTGGTGCACGTGCCTACGCAGATAATTTTACGGAGGAAGAACTCCTTTCTGCAATCGATTACGCACATATTCATGGAAGAAAAATATATCTTACGGTAAACACGCTGTTTAAAGAACGTGAATTGACAGAAAACCTGTGTTCTTATCTGCGTCCTTATTATGAACAGGGATTAGATGCAGTTATTATTCAGGATATGGGAGCTTTCCGGATGGTGAGGGAGGCTTTCCCAGGGCTTTCCATACATACGAGTACACAGATGACAGTGACAAACCGCTATGGTGCAATGATGATGAAAGAGATGGGCGCGGACCGTGTCGTGACTGCGCGTGAAATGTCTCTTGCCGAGATAAGGGATATCAAAGAGCATGTGGATATTGAAATTGAAAGTTTTGTCCATGGGGCACTCTGTTACTGTTACTCCGGGCAGTGTCTGCTTAGCAGTATGCTAGGAGGCCGCAGCGGGAACCGTGGCAGATGTGCTCAGCCATGCCGGCTTCCCTATGAGGTTTTTGACGAAAAAAAACATCCGGTCAGGACAGGGAAAAAAGAACGTGATATCTATATATTGAGCCCGAAAGACCTGTGTACAGTGTCGATGATCCCGGATCTGATAGAGAATGGTGTAGATTCTTTTAAAATTGAGGGAAGAATGAAACAGGCGGAATATGCAGCCGGTGTTGTATCGGTTTACCGGAAATATATAGACCGTTATGTCAACGCATGCCTGCGTACAGATGAGGTGGCTGCAAAGAAAGAGTTTCATGTGGCAAAAGAAGATATGCAGCATCTGTATGATTTTGGAAACAGGAGCGGATTTACAGATGGGTACTATAAAAGGCATAATGGCAGAGAGATGATCACGCTTGATAAGCCATCACATACAAAAGGAAATGAAACGCTCTGGGAAGAAATAAAAGAGCAATATGTAAGATCTGAGAAAAAAGAAAAAATCAACGGAATCTTAAGATTAAAGAAAGATTTTTCTGCTAAACTGGATATTGCATTAAAAGATATCAGAATCTCTGTAGCGGGAGATGTGGTACAGGCGGCATTAAAACAGCCGCTCACAGAAGAAAAAGTAGCTGCAAGCATAAAAAAGACTGGAAATACACCATATGAGTTTGCAAAACTTGACATAGATATGGATGATGATATTTTCCTCCCGGTGCAGGCACTAAATGTGCTGCGTAGAAATGCACTTGAACGGTTAAGTGAAGTATTGACGGAACCTGCACGAAGAGACAGAATTGTGGCAGATGAAAATGTATCTGGTGCAGACTTACAGGAAAAATTTGTATCTGTACAAAAAGAAAAACAGACCGTTCCTGAAAATAAAAATCCGTACCTTTCAGTTTCCGTTGAAAATCGTGCTTTAATAAAACTTTTACTTGATGAGTCCTGTGTGGATTCTATATATCTTGACAGCAGCTGCTACACAAGAGAAGATCTTTTTAACATATTAAAAGAAGATGTAAGTTGTATCCATTCGGCGGGGAAAAAGGCATATTATATGATGCCGGCAGTATTCCGGCTTTCATCACTTTCGTTTTATGAAAAGAATCTGTCTGAAATGATGCAGACAAGGGTAGATGGGCTGGTGGTAAAAAGTTATGATGAACTGGCATTTGTCCGTCAGAATCTGCCGGATATAGATGTGATTTTAGACCACAATCTGTATACATGGAATTCTTATGCAAAAATGCAGCTTTGGGATGTGAAACCAGTGCGCGATACAGTTCCATTGGAATTAAACCGGAAAGAATTGCAGGGCAGGGACAATACAGACAGCGAAATATTTCTTTATGGCAATCTGCCACTGATGGTATCGGCACAGTGTGTACATGCCAATGCGGGGGCTGACCGGGGATGTGACAAGATGCGGACGGTCACCTATTTAAAAGACCGCTATGGAAAATATTTCCCGGTCAAAAATAATTGTACAGAGTGTTATAATACAATTTATAACACGGCTCCGCTGATTCTCTTTCCGTACCGGAAGGAATTGGAAAAAATGGGAATCCATGCGTATCGCATCAGTTTTACAACCGAGCAGGAGCCACAGGTAAAACAGATTTTATCTTTATATAAAAAAGTATTTTTAAATGGGGAAAACAGTCTGCAGGAACTGTATATAGGCGAATATACCGGTGGACACTATAAACGAGGAGTAGAATAACGGTATGGAAAATCTTATCGTAGAAGTTTCAAAATATCTGATGATCATATTGTTTGCGTGCTATGCATATGAGTGCTTTTCCGCATTCCGCAGCAGAATCAGTACAGAAAAGAAAAATCATATTTTTGACCGGCAGATCTTTTTGATGTATCTGATCCATCTGGATGCATTTCTGGTACTTTATACAGTTACCGATGAAATTAATCTGATCATTCTTTATTTTCTTCAGGTGATTTTAGTGACAATTGTGATCGTCAATTATCAGTTACTGTATCCAAAAGCATCCAGACTTGTGACTAATAATATGTGCATGCTTTTAATGATCGGCTTTATTATGCTGACAAGACTTTCTTATGAAAAGGCAATAAGACAGTATGCAATTGCAATCTGTGCATCTGTTATCACGATTGTGATACCGGTACTGATCCGGAAGGTACGGTCGCTGCGAAGATTAACCTGGCTATATGCCATGGTCGGTATTGCGGGACTTGCCGCAGTTACCATATTTGGTTCCACAAGCTATGGAGCAAAAATTTCGGTTACGATCGGTGGTCTGTTTTCCATTCAGCCATCTGAATTTGTAAAAATATTATTTGTATTTTTTGTGGCAGGTATGCTTTATAAAAATACGGATTTTAAGACAGTTTGTATCACAACGATTGTGGCGGCAGTACATGTGCTGATCTTAGTGGCATCCAGAGATCTTGGAGGTGCATTGATCTTTTTTGTCACTTATCTGGTTATGCTTTATGTTGCAACCAGAAAACTGTTTTACTTTGCAGGTGGTCTGTTGGTTGGGTGTATTGCTGCGGTAGCTGCGTATGGTCTGTTTTCACATGTCCGTGTCAGAGTTGTAGCATGGCAGGATCCGCTCAGTGTCATTGACAATGAGGGATATCAGATCTGTCAGTCGTTGTTTGCGATTGGAACCGGCGGCTGGTTTGGAACAGGATTGTATCAGGGATCGCCGAATAAGATACCGGTTGTGGAGCAGGATTTTATTTTTTCAGCGATATCGGAGGAATTAGGCGGTATTTTTGCAATCTGTCTGATCATGGTGTGCATCAGCTGCTTTCTGATGTTTTTGAATATTGCAATGCAGATGAAAGAACAGTTTTATAAACTTGTGGCATTAGGACTTGGGACAGTATATGCGTTTCAGGTATTTCTTACGATTGGCGGAGTGACCAAGTTTATTCCGTCAACCGGAGTAACGCTGCCGTTAATAAGCTATGGAGGAAGTTCCTTATTGGCAACCATGATGCTGTTTGCGGTAATTCAGGGATTGTATATCTTAAGACAGGATGAAGGAGAAAACAATGCAAGAAAAAAACAGCAAAAGACCGGATATGAGAGACAACAGGTCGAGGAATTCTACTAATACAGGGAAGAAAAAAAAGAATACGAAAAACCGGGAATTTGCAGTAATCACGTATTCATTTCTGGCGCTGTTTATCTGCCTGATGGGATATTTTTCTTATTTTCAGTTTTTTAAGAGTGAGGAATTTATCAATAATCCGTACAATACCAGACAGGAAACGTTTGCGCAGAAGATCGTGCGCGGCCAGATTCTGACAAACGACGGTCAGGTGCTCGCGGAGACGGTAACGGACAGTGAGGGAAATGAGTCAAGGAGATATCCGTATGGTAGTATATTTTCACATATAGTTGGGTATTCTACCAAGGGAAAATCAGGCATTGAGTCACTGGCAAATTTTAATCTTCTGCGGTCAAATACAGCTTTTATAGACAAAGTCGGAGATGAAATGCAGGGAGAAAAAAGTCCGGGTGATAATGTGGTCACGACGTTAGATTACGGATTGCAGGCAACTGCATATGATGCATTGGGATACTATAAGGGAGCAATCGTTGTATTAGAGCCTTCCACTGGCAAGATTCTTGCGATGGTATCAAAACCGGATTTTGACCCGAATACGATTGCTACAGACTGGGATAATCTGACTGCAGATGACAATACGGATGCAGCGTTGTTGAACCGTGCAACACAGGGACTTTATCCGCCGGGATCGACATTTAAGATCCTGACAACTTTAGAGTATATTCAGGAGCATGCAGATTATGAAAATTACAGTTATACCTGTACGGGCAGTTATACCGTTGGAAACCATACGATTCATTGCTATGGAAATAAGAGCCATGGAACTCAGAATCTGCGTCAGGCCTTTGCAAATTCCTGTAATGCATTTTACGCATCACTTGGAATGGAACTGGATATAGACCAGTTTGGACAGTTGTGTGATAAAATGCTGTTTAATACCAGCCTGCCGACGGATCTGCAGGCATCTAAGAGCAGTTTTGTGCTTGACAAGTCAGATGGATCTTCTGCAATTATGGCAACTTCCATCGGACAGGGACAGACACTTGTGACACCATTTCATATGGCATTGCTTGTCAGTGCGATCAATAATGACGGTGTCCTGATGAAACCATATGTCTTAGATCGTGTGGAAAGCAGCGACGGAACATTGGTGGAGCAGTATGAGCCGGAAGAATACGGTGCACTTATGACCATGGATGAAGCGGCGATCTTAAAGGATTATATGAGTTATGTGGTAGAGACCGGTACCGGAAAAAAACTGAGTGGACAAAGCTATGAGGCGGCAGGAAAAACCGGATCGGCAGAGTATTCTACCGGTGCAGATTCCTCACATTCCTGGTTTGTAGGATATGCGCACAGGGATGACAAATCCGATATTGCAATCGCGGTGATCGTGGAAAAAGCAGGTGTCGGAAGTGAGTATGCCGTGCCGATTGCAAAAGAGGTCTTTGATGCATATTATTGTGAATGAAATGTTGCATGTGTTTTTGAAAAGTATTATACTTATAAACATGACAGTATCATAAAAGACCACATCAGGAGGTATTGCGATGATCGAGGCAACAAGTTGTGGTGGTGTGGTAATATTTCGCGGCAAAATATTGCTCTTGTACAAGAATTACAAAAATAAATACGAGGGATGGGTACTTCCAAAGGGAACTGTGGAAGCAGGAGAAGAGTATAAAGATACAGCTATGCGGGAAGTGTATGAGGAGACTGGCGTGAAGGCAACTCTGATGAAATATATCGGAAAAAGCCAGTATTCATTTACGGTACCGGAGGATGTTGTGGAGAAAACGGTGCATTGGTATCTGATGATGGCAGACAGCTATTACAGCAAACCACAGCGTGAAGAATATTTTGTCGATTCCGGTTATTACAAATACCATGAGGCGTATCATCTTTTGAAGTTTCCAAACGAGAAACAGATGTTAGAGAGAGCGTATGAGGAATATCAGGAATTAAAGAAAAATAATCTGTGGGGAAATCACAGGTATGAATAAACAAAACACATCAGAAAGATGGAGCAGAGTGTATGATATGGTATGACAAGTTGTATGTGGGGGAGAGTATTGTACATAAGACAAAGAAAATCAAATGGAAGATTATGCACAATGCCGGACAGATTGGGATCTATGTGATCACATTAGCCTCCAACAGACAGAATCTGCTTGATATCATACCATCATATGAGCTGATGCAAAGAGGATATCCGAAAAGAGAAATGGTGATCGTTGGACTGGCAAAGGGTTATGATGAGGCAGTTGAGGTTGCAGCATCCATTGTGGATGAAGTGTATCGTAACACCGGTACGTTTGCCGTCCGCACCTATCTTGCAGAAAAACAGTAAGGAGCGGGGAATGTCAGTTATATTGCTCATATTAAAAATAATTGGATGGATTCTGCTGACGCTGTTTCTGTTGCTTCTAGTAGTTGTTTTTCTTGTATTGTTTGTGCCGGTTCGTTACAGGGCAGAGGGAAGTGTGGAAGAATCTGTCCGGATTCAGGGAAAAGTACATTGGATGCTTTACCTGTTATCAATTGATTTTTCATACGGCGAAGATGGATTTTCTTATGAGTCTAAAATTTTCGGAAAGCATATTTCATCTGAAAAAAAACAGGAGGATGAAGAAGAGCCGGAAGATGAATCGGATAAAGACGGTACAGAGAAAATAGCAGCTATCGATGAAAAAACAGTTGCCAAAGATGACATGGAGATATCAGAGCAGGAATCGGGAACAGACAGGCAGACACTAAAACATGCAGCCCCTGAAAAATCATCTTTCAGACAGAAGATAACAGAGAAATTTCATGATTTTTGCGACGCGGTCAGAGGTATCCGGGAAAAAATATCTGATTTGTTCCGGCAGGCGGAGAAAATAAAGGCTGTGCTGACTGACGAACAGAATCATAAAGCTTTTTCTGTCATCTGGAAAGAACTTAAGTATTTGCTGAAACATTCGCGCTTCCGAAAAATTGATGCAGAATTGAATTTTGCATTATGGGAACCGTCAGCAACCGGACAGGCATTGGGAGTTATAGCCATGTTTCCGGCATTTTATCAGTATGATATTGGAATCTATCCCGATTTTGAAGCAGATAAGACATATTTGAAGGGTACTTTTCTGGTAAAGGGACATATCCGTCTTGTGCATGTACTTATATCCGGCATCCGCCTGGTCAAAGAGCGTGATATCCGGAATTTGATAAAAATGATTTTTAAATAAAATAGAAAAAAGAGAAAGGCAGGTTTTATTATGGCAGACAACAGTTTTCATACAACCGTGGAATCTTTATTCAAAGGAATGGACAGTTTTATCACAACAAAAACAGTAGTTGGTGATGCAATCCATATCGGGGATACGATCATTCTTCCGCTTGTTGATGTCTCATTTGGTGTTGCAGCCGGGGCATTTTCACAGGAAAAGAAAAATAACGGTGCTGGAGGTATGGGTGGAAAGATCATGCCGAGTGCAGTTCTTGTGATTCAGAATGGAACAACAAAACTGGTAAATATCAAAAATCAGGATGGAATCACGAAAATCCTTGATATGGTACCGGATTTTGTAAACAAATTTACTTCAAAAAATGATACGCTTTCTGGGGATGCAACGGAGAATCAGACAGATGCTGCAGCAAAGTCCGCAGCTGGGAAAGAGATGAAAGACATCCTGAAGGATTCTGTAAATAAACAGGAAGCATAGAATAAAATATTTTCACAGAGAAAATCATAAAAATAGTATAGAAAAGCAGGAGAAAAGCATATATTATCAGTAATATATGCTTTTCTTTATTGGAGTCTGCCATGAAACGGATGCTTGGATTCGCACTGTTCTGCTTTGCAATGGGAATGCTTGTGATGATCGTGATTCACAACCGTTTCTGTGGGTTTGTGCTCATGATTTTATGTATGCTGGCAGGTTATTATTTGTTCTGTTGTGATGACTGTTAAACAATCTCTGGTACAACATGTTCTGGCGGATTTATATTACTAACAGGTTTTCAAGTGAAATTCGAAATAATTTACAGCGTTGTTGTAGCAAATCCCCTTTATGATTTCCTCTAAAGTATCGTAATCTGCCGGAAATTCGCCAATTTGCAAGGGAGATCATCTGATCCTGTATACCGGTTTTGTGATCGTTGAACCACCATGCGGAACCTTGCTGGATTTTTGCAATGGCTGTGGAATCCTGAAAGCATCCTAAGATAGTGTCGATTGCCTGGTTATCGTTCGGGTTTAAGTTGTAAATGATTGTTTTTGAAAGATTTCCATTTTTATTTAAAGCGTCTAGGAAGTCTGCCATCTCAGAAGACGGTGCATAATTGTTGATGCAGTCATAACCGGTATCTGGTCCAAGACTGTCAAACATCGGAGTATTGTTGTCGCGCTTGTAACTGTAATGAAGCTGCATTACCCAGTTGCGCCGGGTGTATTCAGCACCGGCAAATAACATACATCACGTATTCTAAAACGTGATCAGATACGCAGCATCCCATGGAAGCAAAGAAATCCATGCGGTTGGAAAGTGCTTTCTTTAAAGCTGTAAAAGTATCTACTTTAATGCCGGAAACATCAGATAACTGGGCAGTGGTAGTCTAAGATCGGAGCATCTGCTGCATAGGAATGGTAAAGTTTCTGTGCGGTTTTGCTCCGAAGTAAGAAGTTTTCATCCATAAATTGTTTCATTATTTTTCCCCAAATAAAAATGAAATCGGTTTTAAGGATACAGACCTGATTATATAATAACAAAAATAATAAAGCAATATTGGAAAACAAAAAAACTGCCGTATCAGATTTGATACGACAGCCTTTTCATTGTTTAATTAAGCTCTTTCAACTTTGCCGGATTTCAAACAGGAAGCACATACATATAATTTCTTAGGTGTTCCGTTTACTTTACAGCTCACACGCTTGATGTTTGATTTCCACATTCTATTTGATCTTCTATGAGAATGGCTGACATTATTTCCGAAATGAGCGCCCTTTCCACAAACTGCACATTTTGCCATAGTTTTGCACCTCCTTGTAATTCACTAAGTCTGCCTGTACTATCAGACTCACAACATGTTTATTTTAACAGATTCACTTTTATAATGCAAGCAAATTTTAAAAAAAATATTAAAAATAGTAAACAGGACTAGGAATTTTGTTAAAAAGAGGGTATAATAGACCATAAACTAGCGTTAATATGGCTTTGAAAGGAGCAGAAACGTATATGAATGGACATATGGATACCCAGTTGGGAAGAGTTTCAATAGACCCGGAAGTGATTGCAACCTATGCAGGCTCTGTAGCAGTGGAGTGTTTTGGAATCGTAGGCATGGCGGCTGTCAACATGAAGGATGGTCTGGTGAAGTTACTGAAAAAAGATTATTTGACACATGGTATTAATGTAGCGATTGACGAGGATAATAAGATTACGATCGATTTTCATGTGATCGTATCCTACGGTGTCAGCATCAGTACGGTTTCCGACAATTTAATTGAAACGGTAAGATATAAGGTAGAAGAGTTTACCGGACTGGAAATCAAAAAAATTAATATTTACGTCGAAGGCGTGCGTGTAATTGATTAAGGAGGACATAGAAGGTGGAAATCACTACGATAAATACTGAGCTTGTGGCGAAGATGTTTCTTGCCGGGGCAAAGAATCTGGATGCAAAGAAAGAATGGATCAACGAGCTGAACGTATTCCCGGTTCCGGATGGTGATACCGGTACAAATATGTCAATGACGATTATGTCAGCGGCAAGAGAGGTAAGTGCTTTAGAGAAACCGGAGATGAAAGCGCTGGCAAAAGCTATTTCATCTGGTTCTTTAAGAGGTGCGAGAGGTAACTCGGGTGTTATTCTTTCACAGTTGTTCCGTGGTTTTACCAAAGTGATCGCTGAATATGATGAGATCAACGTACAGATTTTATCAGATTCTTTCCAAAAAGCTGTTGAAACAGCATATAAGGCTGTTATGAAGCCGAAAGAGGGAACAATCTTAACCGTTGCAAAAGGAATGTCTGACCGTGCGTTAGAATTATGTGATGACACAGAGGATTTAGTATATTTCTGCGAAGAAGTCATCAAGGAAGGTGATCGTGTGTTAGATCTGACACCGGAGATGCTTCCTGTTTTAAAACAGGCTGGCGTTGTGGATTCCGGCGGACAGGGGTTGATGCAGGTTATGAAAGGTGCAATGGACGCACTGCTCGGCAAAGAGGTGGATTATACCATTGAGGGCGTTGAGACGGTGAAAAAAGCACCGGAGAGTGCAGGCGCATCTTATAATATTGAGGCGCAGGCAAATCAGGAGATTAAATTTGCATATTGCACGCAGTTCCTTATCATGCTTGACACACCGATCACTCTGCAGCAGGAGAATGAGTTTAAAGCTTATTTAGAGACAATTGGTGATTCCATTGTTGTTGTTGCAGATGATGAGATCGTAAAGGTGCATGTACATACCAACGATCCGGGTCTTGCAATGCAAAGAGGTCTTACCTATGGTTCTCTGACGACGATTATCATTGAAAATATGAAGTTAGAGCGTGATGAGAAGATTTCTGCCCTGAAAGAAAAAGAAATGCAGTCAGCCGGCATTCCGGAAGAAGCGGAAAAAACAGCTGAACCACCAAAAGAGATGGGATTCATTTCCGTCAGCATCGGAGAGGGAATCAATGAGATCTTTAAGGGACTTGGTGTTGACTACATCATCGAGGGTGGTCAGACTATGAATCCGAGTACGGAAGATATGTTGAACGCGATTGAAAAAGTAAATGCAAAAACGGTATTTATTTTACCGAATAATAAAAATATTATCCTTGCAGCAAATCAGGCGGCATCCCTTGTAGAGGATAAAAAGATCATTGTTATCCCGACAAAGACGATTCCACAGGGTATAACGGCACTGATCAATTACATTCCGGACAGCACACCGGAAGATAACGAACAGCGTATGAGTTCTGAGATTTCCACGGTAAAGACCGGTCAGGTTACGTATGCAGTCCGTGACACAGTGATCGATGATAAAGAGATTAAACAGGATGACTTTATGGGTATCGGCGATGCCGGTATTCTTTCTGTGGGACAGAATTTAGAGCCGACAGTTATGGATATGATGAAACAGCTTGTAGATGAAGATTCTGCAATTGTCAGCATTTATTATGGTGAGGACACAAAGGAAGAAGATGCCAACGCACTTGGAGAGAAGATCGGAGAGGCATTCCCGGATGTTGAGATCGAAGTGCATTATGGTGGACAGCCAATCTACTATTATGTCATTTCGGTAGAGTAAGGATGGAGTAAAAATGGATCGCAATTCCCCTTTAAGAGAAATTAAAGGTGTCGGTGCAAAAACAGAAGAATTATTTCATAAGATAGGAGTATACACCGTAGGTGATATACTCCTTCATTATCCCCGGACTTATATACAATATCCGCAGGCAAAACATGTGGATGAAATATCAGATGGGGAACAGGCTGCTGTTCTTGGGCGAATCACAAGAACACCGGTAGTGCGTAAAGTTCGTACTATGCAGATCACAGTTACGACGATTGGTGAGATGGGAGTTTCTTTAGAACTGGTATGGTACCGGATGCCTTATATGAAAAATAATTTAAAAGTCGGCAGCACCTATATTTTTTATGGAAAAGTTAATAAAAAGAATGGAAGGCTAGTCATGGAGCAGGCGGCTGTGTATACAAAGGAGCAATATGATTCCATGGAGCAGGTGTTTTTACCGGTATATACACTGACAAACGGACTGTCGAACAACCTCGTCACGAAAACAGTACGCGCAGCACTCGGAGACGAACACTTGTTTATGGATCATCTGCCGCATGTCATCCGTGAAAAATATGGACTATGTGAGTATAATTATGCCATCCGGCAGATTCATTTTCCGGAAGATATGGAGACTTTGATTACAGCGAGAAGAAGACTTGTTTTTGATGAATTTTTCCTTTTTATTTTAAGTATGCAGTACCAGAAGGAAAAGCACATCAAAGAAAAAAACGAGTTCATTTTTGCTGAGGATGATTTTACAAATGAACTGATAGAGCAGCTGCCTTATGAGCTTACAAATGCACAGAAAAAAGCACTTGCGGATGTAAGACATGATATGCGTTCCGAGACAGTGATGCAGCGGCTGATCCAGGGAGATGTTGGTTCTGGAAAAACGATTGTCGCGTTTCTTGCGATGGCAGATACTGCACACAATGGATATCAGTCTGCAATTATGGCGCCGACAGAAGTGCTTGCAAGACAGCATTACGAGTCTTATCAGAATATGTGCGAACAGTTTGGACTGCATATTCCGATTGTGCTTTTGACCGGTTCCATGACGGCAAAACAGAAACGCCGTGCCTATGAAGCACTAGAGGTTTATCCGAATGCAATGATTATCGGGACACATGCGCTGATTCAGGAAAAAGCCATTTATCAGAATCTGGCACTGGTGATCACTGACGAACAGCATCGTTTTGGGGTACGGCAGCGCGAGACTTTTGCCGGAAAAGGAACGGAACCACATGTGTTAGTTATGAGCGCGACTCCGATTCCCCGTACCTTAGCAATTATTATTTATGGAGATCTGGATATTTCTGTGATTGATGAAGTGCCGGCAAAACGCCTTCCAATCAAAAACTGTGTGGTTGACCGGAGATACCGTCCAAAGGCATATGCTTTTATCGAACATGAGGTACGCACAGGGCATCAGGCATATGTGATCTGCCCGTTAGTGGAAGAAAGCGAGAACATGGAAGCAGAAAATGTCACCGATTATGCGAAACGTCTGAGGGAAGAATTGCCGGAAGACATTGTGATCGGTGTTTTACACGGACAGATGAAAGCGGATCAGAAAAACAAGATTATGGATCAATTTGTAAAAAATGAAATTCAGGTGCTTGTTTCCACAACAGTTGTCGAGGTAGGTGTCAATGTTCCGAATGCAACGGTTATGATGATCGAGAATGCAGAACGGTTTGGACTTGCGCAGCTTCATCAGTTAAGAGGGCGTGTGGGAAGAGGAGATGCCCAGTCCTACTGTATCATGGTCAATGCTTCAGACAGCAAAAATTCCATGAAACGGCTTGATATTTTAAATAAATCAAACGATGGATTTAAGATTGCAAGTGAAGATTTAAAGCTGCGTGGACCGGGAGACTTTTTTGGCATCCGTCAGTCCGGTGAGATGCAGTTTTTGCTGGCAGATATCTATCAGGATGCATCTGTGTTACAGCAGGCATCCGAGGAAGTGCAGGAACTGCTTGCCACGGACCCGGAACTTTGTGGTGAGGAAAATATTAACTTGCAGCACTACTTAGAGATTTTCTTTGAGGATCAGAAGAGCAGATTGAATTTGTAAAAGAAGATAAAAAACAGGAGCTTTTCTAATGAAAAGCTCCTGTTTTGTTTGGGGTAAATTTATTTACCCGACATCTGTCTCTCCTGTGCCTCGATCATTTTCTTAACCATATAACCGCCGACAGAACCGTTCTGTCTGGAAGTAAGGTCACCGTTGTAACCGTCTTTTAAAGGTACGCCGATCTCGCTTGCTACCTCATATTTGAAACGGTCTAATGCACTTTTTGCTTCTGGAACTGCTGTTCTGTTAGATGAACGACTTGCCATAATAGTTTCCTCCTTTGGTGTGTGATACATCTTTTGTTATATAAGGTATCATTTGTGTTTTAATTTGAACAAACGCCGCGCCAATCATATGTCCCGCGGCGTCTGTGCTTTGCTGCGGTACTTTTTGATCGCGTTTTGTTTTGTTCAGTGATAGTATGTGAAATATTATGTCATCTAAACATGCAGTTTTTGTCAGAAAATCAAGAAATATCCTTAAAAAAATATTTATAAGTGCTTAAAAAAATATATTTAAAAACCGGATGATACAGGTATTGTAATGGTTGTTTTATTCCACAAGTGTCAGATCGGAAATGTCAGGATGTACCGTTAGTGAGAAGTTGGTATAATACACCACAAATCCCGGAGCACTGCCGTTTGGTTTTTTTACATTTTTTTTCTGAAGATAATCGATCTCAATCTTATCGCTGTTCCTGCCACTGGAATAGTAACCGGCAAGTTTTCCGGCTTCCTCAAACATGCGGTCCGGCAGATCGGTCTCATTGTTTGTTTTCACAACAACGTGGGAACCCGGCATTCCTTTTGCGTGGAACCACCAGTCGTTTCCAGTTGCAAATTTAAATGTCAGTTCTTCATTCTGATAATTATTTTTTCCGACATACATATGATAACCGTCTGAGGAAATATAATGGAACGGTTTGCTTTTAATCTTTGCTTTTTTGTCGGTGCGTTTTCGCTTGATATAACCGTATTCTACCAATTCTTCCTTGATCTGCACCAGGTCATCCTCAGTCAGAGCGATATCTAGAGATGTTGCGATACTCTCTAAGTGGTCAATTTCAGCTTTTGTTTCCAGAGTCAGATTGGTCAGTGCTTCGTAAGTACGTTTTAATTTCCCGTATTTGTCAAAATATTTCTGGGCATTTGCCATGGCGTCTAAGGTCGGATCAAGGGGAATTTTTACAGTTTCATTTGTATAATAATTGAGTGCTTCAAGCTGCTTTGCTCCTTCCTCTAAGCCGTAGCCGTATGTGTGGATGAGTTCGCCGTATACTTTGTATTTATCGCGTTTTTCCGTGTCTTTTAACTGTTTTTTCTGAAGCTGGTATTTTTTGCGGTTACGTTCTAATGCAGTGGATACGATTTTTCTTAAGTCAACGGATTTCTGGCGGATACGTGTATAAATATTTTTGGAAGCGTAATATTCTTCGAGTACCTTGGAGATCGAATCATATTCTGTCATTGTATATGCATCTGTGTCAGAATTATCCGTGTTCTGCATGATTTTTTGATCCAAAGAAGTATGGACATATTCCGATAACCGGAAACAGGAAAAATCAATTGGTTCTCTGCCGCGTGTAATGATATTTGGGCAGTAATTGTGATTTTTGACATCATCCATCATCCATGAGAAATTATGGAACAGATGTTTTTTACCGTCGGTATCTAGTGAGTCTACCGGCATATCTCCGTCAATCGAAGCACGATAACAGATCTCATTTGCAATCACAGGGCTGATTCCGGTAAAAGAGCCATAGATTGCTTTGGCGATGGAAACCGGTTTCTTCATGACAGATTCCATAAAAACTTCCTCTGTGACTTCAAGCGGATTTAATTTATCCTCCTGTGTGGCAGGAATACAGTAAGTACGTCCGGGAAGAACCTCCCGCACGGAACTCATCATGGAAGATACATGTTTGATACTGTCAATAATCGTACCGTCAGAGTTACAGAAAATAATATTACTGTGCTTGCCCATCAGCTCCACAATCAGTGTCTTTTGGCACAGATCGCCCATTTCATCGAGGTGTTCAATATCGAAGTGGATGATACGTTCCATGTGAGGCTGGTAAATTTTAATGATTCGTCCATTTGCAATGTGCTTACGCAGCAGCATACAGAAATTCGGCGCTGTCAAAGGACTTGGTTTGTTTGATTCTGTCAGATATAGAAATGGCAGGGAAGCACTCGCTGACATGGCAAGGCGGAACTGGCCGTTGCTTCCTTTTAAAGTAAAAAGAAGTTCATCGTTTTCCGGCTGGGCGATTTTGCTTATTTTTGCATTTAGGATTGTCTGATTTAGTTCATATACAAGATTGGATATTACTAATCCATCAAAAGCCATTGTTTTAATCTCCTTTTGGAATGTGTTTCCGCAGATTATCCGCAGAATGATATTATAACGGATTTTTAACATAAAAACAACGCCGGCAGAGCGTTTGTTTATTGACTGTTTATGATAAAACAGATATAATTATTATACAATATATTTTAAATACAATGCATTGTCAAAGAATGTCGAAAAATATAACATATTTTACAGACAAAAGCAATGACACTTTTGATGGAGTGTATGCTTGAAGAAAATAATATCCATCAACAGATATTGTATTTAAAATGAGTTACAGAGATTGAAATTGGGAGAACGAGAAATGGAGGATTTGCGTATGGTAAGACAGAAAAAGAGTATTGTAGTAATGGCAAAAGTACTGGTGTTAGCACTTTTGATCGGTGTATTTGCAGCAATTCCGTCAACGGAGACATTTGCAGCCACAAATAAGGCTCTTCGTGCAAAAGTTGTATTTGATGGTGATAGAGAATCGGATGCAGTATGGACGAATAATAATTATGTTTTGCAGGCAGGTCATAAAAAAGCTTCAAAAGTGAAGAAAAATATGAAAATATCTGCGAAAGTGTATGTTCCGGTGGCAGCCTTAAAGAAGGATGAAGATACCGTACATGTGGATGCATGGGTATCCCTGGAAACTAAAAAAAATGATTTTGTTGGAGATATCCGTACAAAATATACTGTGATGCTGATAAAAGATGGCAAAAAAATGCGTGTTGCGTTGTGGGATCCGGCGAAAGAAAAAGAGCTTAAGCCTGGGAAAATGGCCAGCTATAAAAAGTCGGGGAAATATTATGTGATCACGCTCAACAATATGCCATTGGAAAATGTTGTTTATAAAGACGAACAGGCATCAAAAATTAATACAAAAAGCGAATACAACCTGGGACAGGGAATCAGTGTCACGGGTACCTGTACAAAGAGCAGTGGTTATGTTTATGTCGATGATTTAATGATTTCAGGTGTAACTACACAGAAGATTACATTTAACAAAAAGGACTATAAGTGGTACAGCGGATGGCATATGGATAAAAATTATTCGTTGAAAGTCGCAACTGTGAAATAACACTTACCTGATAAGAAAAAATATTGGAAAAACGGGAACTGGCAAACGAGTTCCCGTTTTTTTGAGAATAACAGATTACAAATATAAAAATAAAATTAAATAAGTGAAAAAGACTTTTTTTATAAAAAAAATTTGTTATACTAAATTTGCAGATGAAAAAATAAGATATCAGTATGAATCTGAATATTCTATATGTCGCTTTTTATCAATAAGGACGACATATCTGAAACGATCTTTTTATTCGTTACAAATATTTCTATGAATGTTCCAGTAGCAATGAAAGTAAAAAACAAGACTTTATTAGTGCTATCTAAGAACTGTACATTGACAAATAAATAAGAAGATATTCAATCAGAGAAAGTTGCTTTTCCATTACATGACGTTTATAATAAGAAAAAATGGAAAACCAATATAATATACTGATCAAGGCAGCCGAAAAGGACGGCTTTACCACTTATATCTGCTCCGAGATTCGGAGAAAGGGGTGGTAACATGGTTACATATAGTGACTTGTTCACATTTGTTATTATGATATGTGCCATCATAACGCTTGTCAGAAGTGTCAGAAATGATACCCATGATAAGACAAAAAAATAACCGTCCAGCTCCCTGACAAGATCTGACGGTTATTTCTTGTAACTAATCAACTTGTTTCACCGGAGCAGATAGGTATTTGCTTATCACCCGGCTGTCTTGATAGGTATATTATAGAAGTTTCCGTTTCGTTTGTCAACGTCGTAAGGGTAAAAGAATCAAAATAAAGGATAAAGGAGAATCAGGGTTATGAGAGAAAAAGGCAATCAGATCGCAAAGAAATTCGTTACATTCCTGTTAGTGCTTGCCATGATCGCAGGCAGTGTGGTAACTGTTCCGACAGATGTTCAGGCAGCATCCAAAGGAAAGATCACATTGAAAAAGACCAGCATGACAATGTACGCAGGGGAGAGTGTGAAAGTTCCGGTCAAAAGTGTTACCGGAGTATCAAAGAGTAAACTTTCCTACAAGGCAGATAAGAAGATTGTAATGGTATCTTCCAAGGGAGTGATCACGGCAAAGAAAAAAGGAAACGTGACCATTACCGTTGCATCAAAGACGAATGGCAAGATCAAAGCCAAATTAAAGCTGACGGTAAAGGCGAAACCGGCAAAGAGCACGATCACACTGGCGAAGAAATCTGCATCCCTGACGGTTGGAAAGAAAGCTGCCATCAAAGTGAAAAAGGTAAAGGGATTGAGCAGCAAGGAAGTCACCTATAAGTCCAGTAACAAAAAGGTTGCAACCGTAACGAAAAAAGGTGTGGTAAAGGCAGTTGGAAAAGGCTCTGCAACGATCACGGTTACTTCTGCAGTCAATAAAAAGGCAAAAGCAGCATTTCAGGTAAATGTAAAGAGTGCAAGCATCCCGGTTACTTCCATTACGACAGCACCAAGCATGACCTTGCAGACCGGAAGCGGGGCAAAGATAGAGTATTCCATTGCTCCGGCAGATGCGACGGATAAGGGTGTCAAGATCACATCCAGCAATCCATCCGTAGTAGCCGTCATTGACGGTGGAATCCTCGGTGTCAAGGCAGGACAGGCAATCGTTACCGTAGCAGCAAATAACGGAACTGGAAAAGCAAAGATCAAGGTAACGGTCAAAGATAAGGTTGTAAAGGTAACAAAGATTGATATCCATATTTCTGATACGGGAAGTGGACAGCTGGAAACTTTAGGGTATGGAAAGGAAGCTACAAAACAGGGCATTGATACTGGTAAGGTAAGCAATGTTGATACTGTTAAAATTTATCCGTCCAATGCAACCGACAAATCTATCTACTGGATATCTACAAACCCGGATGTTGTAACCGTTGACAAAAACGGACTGATCAAAACAACCGGTGTTGGAGAATGTTATATCTACGCATGCTCCTGTGATGGCGGTGCAAAGAGTGGAAAGATCCGTATTCAGGTATTAAACACATTTACGGAAGATGAAGCATACCAGTACTTAAGAAAACACCCGGATGTAGATCAGTTGTGGATGGCAGTAACAAAAAGTTTGTATTTGGAATATGCTGATTCCTTAGCAAAGAGAAATATGTATTTTAATTGGTCTACTGGAAGTCAGGAAGGTTTCTTTGAACAGTGTGACAGAGGAAGTTTGCCGGGAAAAGGTAGGACGGTGTATTTTTTGAACGGATATTATGCGGATAAGGAGGATACAAAGTTACTTGGTAAAAAAATGTGGCAATGGATGAATGTTGGAGCAGATTACAAAACGACGGGGCAAAGAGCATTGATTGATCTTGATGATCCGTATAAACTGATTTATGATCCGAATTGGAATCCGGCTGATTACGAGTGACATTTTAACTAGAATATCAAAATTAATTTTGATAGAAAAGTAATATTTATAAAAAACTAAACAGGTAACAATGAATTGGATGTCGTATAAGAAACGGCATCCTTTTTGTTTTTATAACTCATTGACAAGCAAAGGAGGAAAAAAAGAAAGTGAAAAAAGTAAAGAAACGAGTGATAGGCGGCATGACATTGCTGTTTCTGTTGATTGCAATGACGTGTCCGGCATATGCAGCGTTGTGGTCGGATGAATCCACCGGTGTATTGAAGCAGACAAATAAGGATGCCGGAAACCCGGCTGATGAAACAGAACAGGTTGAAACAGCAGATGGAAATAATAAAACTGTGGAAGATTACCATATGCATACAAAGAATGGCGATTTTTACGTCAATATCAATGGTGCAGATGGAGTAAACAGTAGAATCCATATCAAAGCTGTGTTTGATTCGACGAATGAAAAAAGCATTCAGAATGTAAAACTTACAATTGCAAGTGATTCCGTAAATTATCATGGAGTAAGTTTTGTAAAAGCAGATGGAAGCCCTAGTAAAACGATTTCTGTATCAACAGATAAAGGAAGCACAACAGAAATAGAGCGTGCAGAAAAGAAGAATGGTATACCTGTATCGGGAAAAAATTCAGCCGGTGAAACAGTATACAGGGAGCTGAATTACACGGTTGTAAAAGATATCCAGTTCCAGTACACCAAAGAAGCATACACCTACGCAACCGGAACAGGAAATGTAACAAACGGCACGTCTCGAATGAATGATAAGACGCATGATTGGACTAATACCGGAACCAGTACCTTAAACGGAGCCAATGGTGTTTATCACAGCGCACATAAGGAAACCTTTTCCCTGCAGGTCAACATGGCAAACATGAACGTGTACAAGAGTCCGACCACAGTGATCGGTGAGTATACGGTATCATTGAAGCATCCGACCGTGGCAGTTACTTACAAGGGAAACGGAGCTACAAGCGGAAGCAGTAAAACACAGTCATTTAAGTATAATGAAACCAAAGGCATCTATACAGTAGGTGGAAAGACATTAGGCTTTAAAAAGCCGGGTTATAAACCGAATCCCGGAAAACAGTGGAACACAAAGGCAAACGGTACCGGAACTGTTTTTAGCTATGATGGCAGTAAAAAATATGCGGCAACGGAACTTGTTAATTTTACGGATGGAGAGAAATTTACCCAGAAGAGTTTGAAATTATATGCACAGTGGGTGGTAGGAACACCGGAGCCGGAACCGGAAACGGTGACTATCACTTATCATTCCAGATATCCGGATGGCACGGATATTGTGGTTACGGACGAGGTATTAAAGAAAAGTAATTATACGATCAAGACTTATGAGCAGTGCGGATTTTATCCTCCGGCAGGCTATGCAGTGGGTACAGACTGGCTCAATGCTGCAGGAAGCCATTATTTTTCACTGGGGTATACAATTCAGCAGATAACAAGCGATTATGAACTTTATGCCTACTGGCAGGTAAACCCATATACGATCCATTTCGATGCAAACGGTGGAAGCGGATCCATGAGTGATATGGTGGGGCTGCAGAGGAATGTAAGCTACAATTTGACCAAAAGTGCATTTACATCACCGAATAAAGACTATACGTTCATTGGATGGGCAAAGCAGCCGGACAGCAAGCAGGCATATTATAAGGATCAGGCATCTGTGGTAAATGTGGCACCGATCAACAGTAATTATGTGACACTGTATGCAGTCTGGGCGAAACCATATCAGGTGAAATACATAGATGGAATCAAGGGATATGGCGGTAACGTGGTTCAGAAACCATCATCCGTAGTGCGGACAGATACCTGTCAGTATTATACGCATTACAACATTCCGGCTGTTACGCTTCCGGAAAGAGAAGGGTATGAGTTTGTTGGCTGGGGTTCAAAGGAGACAGCAAATGAAGTGACAACATATGTTCTTAACTATGAAAAGGCATTGGCAGCTAAAAATGAGAATGCAATCATTAACATTTTACAGCATCAGGATGAGATAAAGCAGACAAACGGCTATTATTTTGGAACGGAATTTTACCTGACACCGAATGGAAGTTCTGCAGATGAGTCTTCCGTCACATACGATGCACAGCAGGACTGCAACGTAGTCAGCCTGTATGCAATCTGGAAAAAATTACCTACTTACAATATTAAGTTTGAAAAAAATCAGCCGTCAAGGGCAAAAGTAACCGGAAATATGCAGCCAATGCGTAACTGCCGGTATGATACGAAATATACGCTGACAGCCAATAATTTTGTATGTACAAGCACCGATCCCAGCAAGATCGTGGGATATAAATTCCTCGGCTGGGCGACAACACCTACCTGGTGTCAGGAATATAAGAAAGAACATGGCAGGTTTAATCCATCAGGTGATAGCATGACCGATTATTGGATAGAAGGTACCTGGTACAAAGATAAGGCTTCCATAGAGCAGAAAGAACGGGATGGTGGTGATATAACGTTATATGCACAGTGGGAGATCGATAAGGAATATGATTCCTACGAAATAATATTTAAGCCGAACGGTGCAAGCGGATCCATTACAAATGTTTATGGCGGTAATAATAGTATGAGTACGCTTGCTTTTGATACGCAGTATGATCTTCCGAATCCACAGCATACGGGACGGAATCAGCTGGCTTATACAGATAAAAACGGAACAGAACAAAAGATAAGGTTTGGTTATACGCGGGAAAATTATAAATTTACCGGATGGAACACGAAAGCAGATGGAACAGGAATCAGCTTCACATATACAGAAAAGGATGGTTTTGTATATGAAGAACCAACAATCCAGCTGTCAGATATTTTTGATCAGGTAGAGTTTCAGTTCGGAAATCAGCTGGTTTTATATGCGCAGTGGAAATATGACGGATATGTCGTTCACTATAATGCAAACGGTGGAACCGGCTCCATGGATGATGTAACTCTCAGGTCAGATTTTCCGATTACAAACGTTAAAGAATGTGAATTTAGCAGAACCGCTTATAAGTTCGTATACTGGACATTAAATGCAGATGGAACAGGAGGAAAATTCAGGCCCGGAGAAGGTCTGAATGTCAGGGATATCCTGCGTGCTATGCGGTCTGATGGGAATGAAATTACCCTGTATGCACAGTGGAAAGTGGCAGAAGCTGCCTATACGGTCCGCCACTGGAAACAGAAAGCAGGGGGCAATGCAGCGATCCACAATGCAGATAACTACGATCTTGCAGAAACAGAAACCGGGAAAGCACAGATCGGAACCAATGTAACACCGCCGGTAAAAACATATGCCGGATTTGTAAGTCCGGCTGTCCAGACAGGAACAGTCAC
>DMYD01000015.1 GCA_003483745.1 Roseburia sp.
GGATGTTTAACCATTCATGGCTAAAGTAAAGCTTCAGCTTTTAGACCGTGAACTGATAAACCGCTTTTTGAACTGGCTTGAAGAAACACGTAACTGTAAACCGGCTACCCGAAATCAGCGTCTGGCGGCAATACACTCTTTTTTTCGTTTTCTCATCATTGAATGCCCTGAAAAAATAGAACAGTGCCAGCAGATCCTTGGCATACCCATGAAAAAAGTGGAACAGCCTTTAATAAAACATCTGTCTCTTGAAGGGACAAAGGCACTTCTGGAACAACCAGACGTTATGTCTCTCTCCGGTCGTCGTGATAGTGTTTTGCTGACGCTTATGTATGATACAGGATGCCGTGTACAGGAACTGGTTGATTTAAGGGTTTGTGATATCACACTTGCGGATACTGTAACCGTGAAACTAACCGGAAAAGGAGATAAAAGCAGGGTCGTACCTGTAATGGCGCCTACAGGACAGCTTATCAGACAATATATAGCTGAGAATCATCTGGATACTGCACTCTACCGAAACCATCCTTTATTTACCAACAGGTCAGGTAAGAAAATAACTCGTGCCGGGATTACCTACATCCTTCAAAAATATGCTGAACAGGCATATCTTTCCGGACATGAAGATGTTGATCCCAAACTGACTCCACACTGTTTGCGCCATTCAAAGGCAATGCATCTGCTCCAGTCAGGGATAAACCTTATCTATATCCGAGATCTGCTTGGACATTCGGATGTATCAACCACGGAAGTTTACGCCAGAGCAGACGAAAAAATGAAACGTGAGGCTCTTGAAAATGCTTATCAAAGTCCTTCAGACGGAGAAATGCCATCATGGCAGGAAGATAATGATCTTCTTAATTGGCTCAAAAACTTCGGTAAATAGCAACACCTAATTATGCAAAGTAATTGGAGAAAGAAATGCTGAATATATCAGGTTTCTGTTCTCCAACTTTCCATAATTACCTACTATGCATAACCTACTCCGCCCTTTCTGTTTACAATTCCTAAAACCTTGCCCATACGTTTGCTTCCTTTCTCTTGTTGAATTTGTTATTTTGGTTACATTGGATTCTCATGCAGGCAGCGAGCCAAGGTCAGGCTTGCTGAACCTTGGCGACTGCCATGGTATCAATTTCATATGACACTTGGATAAAAGTAGGACTGTTCACTTGCCTCCTTCCACGTAAGAACACTATAGGTTACAATTTGGGAAAATAGATTTTGCACTAAAACTGAGATTGATTAGAAATGATAAATTTGAAATACACTTGAAAAATAGATTTTTAACTCCTTATGGTATTTTAGTGTCAAGTTATCCGATTTCCCTTTTTCAGAATGAAAACTAGGTTGTTTTCATCCTGATTTGCCGTTTTCACAGCAACTTCTGTTTTGGACGAAATCAGCGGAACCCCTTGATTTTACTAGCTTCTCACTAACTTGACACTATAATACCATCAGCCCCCCACTCCCTGTTCGGATAAGTCCGGTTTTCCGGTTTGGCAGTGCCACGGATCAGCATATTTTTAATGGATGTATTTGATATGACCGTATTATTCTGATCTACGATCGCCCACTGCATGATCTGTGCACAGGCTCCCGCCGTGATTGCAGCAGCCGCACTCGTTCCTGTAAAGGTGATAAAATTGCCGCGAAGTCCGGGGCCATAGACATCCACTGCCGGTGCCACAAAATCCGGTTTAATCTCCCCGGTTGTCGTATATCCCCTGCCGGAATCTGCGTAAATACTGGTGTTAGACGCCTGATAACCGCCTACCGTGATAACCTGCCTTGCCGCACTTGGGGATGTCAGTGTAATTTCAGGATTCGAACGAAGGAAAAAATTATTGCCATCCGTCAGTTCCTTAAGCGGCAGCCAGAGGTGATAATTTCCGGTAACCGTCAGCTGAGGGAAAACACGGATCGTCCACAGCCCCGGTGTCGGTCGGATAAACCGGAAAAATATGAGCTGGCTAGTCGTCTCTTTCGTGTCGATCCGGTAATCCACCGTAATTGTCGTTCCCTCAAAAATGAAATTAAACTGCTCTGACGCCCCACGGCGTACCGGAATCCGTGGGATTTGTTCCCCCGACGGCGAAATTACCGCAACCGTATACAATTCCGGTGCGGATGCCCACAACTCCACGAAAAAACCTTTTGTATTTTCTTCCACCGTGATTTCTGCATCCTCGTGTTCCATCTCCCCAATGATACGTCCCTGAAAATGATGTCTTGCATTTGCCTCATTTCCTGCCGCTGCCACAACAGCACGCTTTCTTCTGCCGCAGATATAATTGAGGTAAGAAGGCAAAAATCCCTCACTGGCATGGCTTCCTGCACTGTTTCCAAGTGCTATGCATATGACAATCGGACGGTTTAAAATATTGGCAACTCCATTTAAATAGGAAACTGCCAGCATAATGTCATTTTCCTGATATGCCGGGACACCGTCTTTTACGAAAAAGAACTCTCTAAGATACTGTTTTGCCTCCTTTAATTTTACCATGATGATCTCAGACTGCGGCGCCGCTCCGATAAAATCACCATTTTCACTTTCACTTCCACATGCTACTCCGGCAAGAAATGTACCATGTCCGTTCGTGTCACGCGACGGCACGACACCAAACGGATTCTCCGAAAGAAGTGCTGCATTGATCTGTTCTTTTTTATACTCTGCCCCATACAAAATACCGGCGGGCGGTGTTCCATCCTGTATCGTCTGATCCCAGATGCGGACGATCCGGCTGCTCCCATCACTGTACCGGAATGCCGGATTCGTATAATCAATACCGGTATCAATAAAACCAACCAGCACCCCCCGCCCTTTTAATGCAAGAATAGGCTGATTCTGCATTTTTAAAATACCGGACACCTCAAGCGCAGTCTGATCTAACAATCCATAACACTTTGGAATCTCCGAGTATGAATATCCGCCTACGCTAAGTGGCGGCAGTCCCTCCATTGGATAATAAAAGATATCATACCCTTCATCTATTCTCTGGACGCACGCCCCAGCAACTGTCTGTTCACTTGTCTCTTCATAGGATACAATAAAATCAAAAAAATCTTCAGAGTACACCTGTTCCCTGCAATCCGCCATAAAAAACTCCGGTCATCTATTCAATTACTAAATAGATGCCGGAATTTTTTATTTTAGAACTATAAATATTATTCTAATTCGAATTTCTGTGACTGTCTTATTCACCAGCTGCAATTTCCGGTTCCTTCTGTTCCTCAATCTGTGCACAGCCGCGCATGGTAATGAGCGGTCCGCCTTTTTTCTCCACATACTCCCTCGTAATCGTCACCATACCGATGTTGTCATCTTTCGGGATCTCATACATAATATCGAGCATAAAGTCCTCGATGATCGCACGGAGTGCACGTGCGCCGACTTTCTTCTCCTTCGCCTGCTTTGCGATCGCCATCAGTGCCTCATCCTCAAATTCAAGTTTGACCTCATCCATGGTAAGCAGCTTCTGATACTGTTTTAAAATCGCATTTTTCGGTTCTTTTAAAATGCGCACTAACATATCCTCTGTGAGTGCTTCTAAGGTAAACATGATCGGCAGACGTCCTAAGAACTCCGGTATCATACCAAATTTGCGCACATCCTCTGTGGTTACTTTCTGCAGAATGTTCTCATCCTGATCGTATTTGTCCTTTAATTCGGATTTAAAACCGATCGAAGCGGATTTATTGAGACGCTCTTTAATAATATCCTCTAATTCCGGGAATGCGCCTCCACAGATAAACAGGATGTTTTTTGTATTGACCATTGTCATCGGTACCATGGCATTTTTGCTGCTGGCTCCGACAGGCACCTCAACTTCCGCACCCTCTAACAATTTCAGCATTCCCTGCTGTACGGACTCTCCGCTGACATCACGCTGATTGGTATTGCGTTTTTTTGCAATCTTATCGATCTCATCGATAAAAATAATACCATGTTCTGCACGTTCAACATCATTATCCGCTGCAGCAAGCAGTTTGCTGACAACACTCTCGATATCATCGCCGATATAGCCTGCCTCTGTGAGAGAAGTAGCATCTGTAATAGCGAGCGGTACATCTAAAAGTTTTGCAAGTGTCTTCACCAGATAAGTCTTACCAGATCCGGTCGGTCCGATCATTAACATATTGGATTTTTCGATCTCGATGCCGTCTTTCTCATCGGAAGCAATTCTCTTATAGTGATTATAAACAGCGACAGACATGACTTTCTTTGCATGCTCCTGTCCTACTATGTACTCATCTAATGATGCCTTGATTTTATGTGGTGCCGGGATCTTTTTGATATCAAGTACCGGTTCTTTTTTGTCTTTCGGTTTCTTCTTTTTGAGTTTCTGGTTATTTGGAATAAATCCCTGCATACCCTGCAGATCTGACAGATTGATCATGCTGATATTTGGCATCTTGCCCATATTCATATTCAGCATATCATCCATCGAAAATCCGGTCTGATTCATACTGTCAAATGTTTTCTGCATACAGTCCTGACAGATACAGATATTGTTCGGTATCTTTATCATTTTTCCCGCAATATGCTCCGGCCGGCGGCAGATATAGCAGATGTCTTCATATTCCGGTTCTTTATCATCCGACTGGTCTGCACTTGTCACTTCTGCCTGCACAGTTTCATTTGCTGATGCAGACTGGGTATCATCGCCGCTTTTCTGTCCGTTCATTTCTTCATTCTGATCTGTGGATACGGTGGTTACTTCATCCTCAGTTACTTCTCTATAATCATTATTATTCATCTGAATACTCTCCTAAATTCTTCCATATCTCTGCCTTAAGCAGACTTATTTAAGACATTGTACCGCAAAACATCTGCAATCACAAGAAAATCAGGAAGATTTCATTTTTATTTAATGATTAAAAAATCCGGGCAGCCTTTCACCTGAAAGTCATACCCGGAAATCTCTCATCCGTTATCTTGCACTATTATCAGTGGTATTGCCATTATTGTTATTATTTCCGGTCGCATCATCCACGCCGTTTTCCACACCATTGATAATGTCTTTTCCGGCATCCCCGATGCCGTCTACCACATCATCCACAACAGCACCACCATTTGTGTCTGTACCATTGGTGTTATTTACCGTGCCATTTGCATTGGTATCATTCATATCCGTTGTATTTTCATTCACGGTATTGTTTTCTGTTGTTCCTATACCGTTTCCATTTTCAGTAGCATTGACACCGTTATTCCTGTTTTCGTTCACCCGGTTTTCCGTACCGGTCGCAGGATTGTTTCCATTATTATTGGTATTTGTGTTGTTTCTGTTTGTGCCGCATGCAGCCAGTGCACTAAGCGATAATGTAAGCACCATGCATGCCGCAAACATTTTGAATTTTTTCATGGTCATTCTTCTCCTTTACTTTACAAGAAAATTATTTGTAACTGTTCAAAAACTCTCTGAACCATTACCTTTTTCAAGGATAGTATGACCAACTCTGCTATTTTCTATACCAGCCTAATTCCATGGATAATTCTTCCTGTACATTTCTGATATCTGCGGATAGTTCCTCCATGCGCTCTCTTGTCATCCGGCTGGCCGGACCTGAAATACTGAATGCATACTTCACCTCATTATGATAATCTCTGAGACTTGCAGCGATACAGCACACCCCTTCTTCATTTTCCTCATCATCAAGCGCATATCCATTCTTTTTTTCCTCTTTTAATACTCCAAGCATCTCGTCATAATCCGTGATCGTATGCTCTGTCTTTTTTTCGATGATACTCTCATTCCAGATCTGTCTGACTTCCGACTCCGGAAGTTCTGCCATGATTGCCTTACCCACACCGGAACAATACATCGGACGCACCATACCGACATGGGATGCCATACGGATCGTACCAATTTTTGCTTCTATTTTATAAATATATAAAATATTATTCCCTTCCCGCTGGACTAAATGTACTGTTTCCCCACTGATATCCGACAAGCGCTCCATATATGGTTTTGCAACCTGTAAAATATCCATACGGTCAAGCATTTTTCCTGCCATGCTGACTATTTTACAGGAAAGCATATACTTCTGGGATACCTCATCCTGTTTTGCATATCCCATATAAACAAGTGACATCAAAAGACGATGTACCGTGCTCTTGTGAAGTCCCAACGCTGTGCTGATCTCCATCAGCCCCATCTCACCGTGATCTGCCAACATTTCCATTACCTGGAAAATACGTTCTGCAGACTGCACCGGATTTTTTGTTTCTTTCTGTTCTGTCATAATTACCTCATATCCTATGTATGGTTTGATTATTGTTTCACTATATAAAACTGTATTTGAGCATAACATTGGATTTCAATAAAAGTCAAATTTTGTTTTAAATGCGATATTTTCTTTCCTTGATTGTTGACAAGACCTCCCGTAATGTTATAATACTATTGCATTGTTATACGAAACAATGTTTCATATTGTGAAGCTTTGTTAAAAACCTTAAACTGATTCAAAATAGATGAGAAGCATTATGTCCGAACAGTTTCCGGAAATGTTAGTAGGTGCAGGTATCGTCCTCACCACAGAGCAGGTGGATCATGCCATGAATGTAGGCGCAAAATTCATCGTAAGCCCCGGTTTAAATCCCAAAGTTGTAAAATACTGTATAGAAAAAGGAATTCCGGTAACCCCTGGATGCTCTAACCCAAGCGATGTCGAAGCTGCAATCGAGCTTTGTCTTGACGTTGTAAAATTCTTCCCGGCAGAAGCTGCAGGCGGACTCAGCATGATCAAATCCATGACAGCTCCTTACACAAAGATTGAAATTCATGCCAACCGGCGGTATCAATGCCAAAAACTTAACCGATTATCTTGATTTCAAAAAGATCATCGCATGCGTAGGTTCCCTGATTGAAATAATTTTATTTATCCTGTCTATTTTTTCATTTTAGGCTGGAAAATAATACTTGCCAGATATGCGAAGATCAGTGCCGCTGAAATACCGGCGGCGCTTGCTTTTAATCCGCCCAAAAAGATTCCCAGAAAACCATATTCATCCACTGCTTCTTTGACTCCCTTAAACAATGTGTTCCCAAATCCAAGTAATGGCACACTCGCTCCCGCTCCCGCAAATTCAATAAATGGCGGGTAGATTCCGAGCGCTCCAAACAGTGCGCCAAGACACACCAGCATGACCATGATTCTTCCGGGAAGCATTTTTGTCTTTTCCATCAAAATCTGTACCAGTGCACAGATCGCTCCTCCAACCCAGAATGCATTGATATAATCCATACTTTTATCTTTCCTTTCTGCTTTTAATCCGCATGTTCAATTACAACACCATGTGCAATTCCAGGCACGGTTTTTCCCTCATTAAAAGACACTGTAGAAAGAAGCGCTCCGGTCGGCACAAATAAAATACGCCGTAATTTTCCCTGCTCTATCTGCTTTAAGAAATGTCCGGCAAGTGTCACTGCAGAACAGCCGCAGCCGGAACCACCAGCACCGGTTTTCTGCGCTTTGCTCTCAAATATCAGCATACCACAATCCAAGTGTAACTGACTGATGTCATATCCCTCTTTTTTCAAAAGATCAATCAGAATCTCTCTGCCCACGCTTCCAAGATCCCCTGTAATAATGTAATCATAGTCCTCCGGCTTCCGCCCGAAATCTCTTAAATTCCGGCAGATTGTATCCGCCGCTGCAGGTGCCATTGCCGCACCCATATTCATAGAATCCTTAATTCCATAATCAATAATTTTACCAGTCGTAATGCCGGTGATACATGCACTGCTTTTTCTTTTTCCAAGCACATAAGCACCGCTTCCCGTCACTGTCCACGTTGCAGACAACGGTCTTTGATTGGCATATTCAAGAGGAAACCGGAACTGTTTTTCAGCACTGGCAAAGTGGCTTGATGTCATTGCTACAACGTAATCTGCATATCCAGCCGCAACACACATTGCTCCAAGCGAAAGTGCCTCGCCACAGGTACTGCACGCACCGTACAGCCCAAAGAGCGGCACTGAAAAATCCATTAATCCAAAAGAAGTGGCAATATTCTGCCCCAAAAGATCCCCGGAAAAAAGATAGCGAATATCTTCTTTATCAAGTCCCGCTTTTCCGACCGCCATTGTAAAAGCTTCTTTTTGAAGCGTACTCTCCGCCTCTTCCCAGGTATCCTGCCCAAATTTGTCATCTTTCCCGATCATATCAAAGCAGGCTCCAAGGGGTCCCTCCCCCTCCTTTTTGCCGACAATACTTGCACTGCTTATGATATAAGGCGGCGTCTCAAAACAAATACTCTGTTTTCCCATCTGCATGCTCATACAAATCTCCATTTCCAAATCATTTTAGAGCATCTTTTTCCCAGACACCATGCTCTCTATGTACCCAGTATGTGCATTTTACAGATATTTATACCAGAGTTTCCATCTATACTTACATTCTGCTTATCACGCTTTGCACCTGCTCCGGCCGTATGCCAAGGCACACACACAAGGAAAGAAATTCCTCTGCATTCAGCGGTTCTTTATAATCTTTTTGCAGTTTTCCTACATCGATGCCCGCATGTACCGCCAGCGCTTTTGCATCCATCCGGTTTTCCTCAATATATCGGACCATATAATCAGTCACTTTTGATTTTCCCATGTTATCGCACCTCTTCTACAAAAATCTGTTTTTTCTTATTCTATTCTTTACTTTTAGGAATTGCAATTATATTTTTCTTGCTATTTAAGAACTCGTTGACTGATAAAATGAGGTGGGATATGATACGTTTACAAAGCTTTTGGGCTGCTTGAAACGCAACGGTACAAACCCAAGTTGCAAATGGAAACTTTGCTTTCATCAGAAAGTGGCGCAGGAATGGAGATCAACATGCGGAATCAAAATATAGCAAAAGTTTTAAAAGCATATCGTAAACAGAATCATCTGACTGTAAATGATGTATCGATCCTATTAGAGGAACGTTCTTTTACCGCCGCCCCAAAAACAATTTACGGATGGGAAAGCGGACAGGCAAATCCAAGTGCTGATATTCTTTTAACGCTATGCGATTTATATAACATTACGGATATTCTTGAAGCATTCGGTTACGAAAACAATGAAAATTTGGAAGTATCCCAAAGTTTGTGTA
>DMYD01000012.1:0-86218 GCA_003483745.1 Roseburia sp.
GATCTAAAAGGTGGTTTTCAATTTTGGGTCTGTCAAATTGCACAAAACCGAACTTGTTTTGTCCCGTTGTACGAAAATAAGAAAAACTAAGTATGCCTGAATCAGTTTTTCACAGAGTGACGTAAACGGCATTCAACGAGCCTTCCATGGCTCGTGAAGCCTTGTTCTGCCGTCCGTGGCAGAACATTACTGTAAATAGACAGGCATACTAAGATTTTCTAATTTTCTCCCAAAGTCACAAAAACAGTCTCGGCTTTGTGCAATTTGACAATCGTTAAGTTATGAACCACCTTTTGACACCCGAATCTATTGTAGGCAAATAACTTCTTACAATTTATCTTCTCTTGTAGTATTGTTATGACAAGGGGGTGCACAAAAGATGCCAATGGTAAAGAATGTTGAAAAGAAAATATGGGACGTAGAAAAATTTGAAGTCATAATGCGTTCTAGTGATGGAAAAGATTTAAGAGGAAATAAGAAAGATATGCCTCAGTATTCTTTTTCAAAAAAGGCTTCTGGAGATATGACCGTTAGTCAATGGAAACAAAATAGATTTTATCCGTACTATCCTGGATTAGAAGTAGATGTGTTAGATGTTGTTGGAATAGCAGTATCTGGACAGACAAAGCTTAAAAATGTAAGAAATACTTATAAGGACGAGTAAAAGCAAAGGGCTGTAAAATATTTCATTCAACATGTTGTTATGAATAGAAACACGAGGAAATAAGTATAATGAATCGAACGTTTTGGAAATAATAAGATTTTATGGGTATACTATAATCAAATATCTCTTGAATTTGCTCTTATAAAGGAAATTCATAGTCACGAATAAAAGAGGTCTGTTATGGATTTGAACCGAAGCTATAGAAGGTAATACATTGACGCTGATGGAAACCAAGGTAGTACTGGAAGATGGAATATCTGTAGGCGGAAAAGAACTGCGTGAAATATATGAAGTTGTCAATCACAAGAAGGCGTATCAGTATGTTAAAAAGTGCATTGCGGAAGGGAAAATACTGGATGAACCTATTGTAAAGGATATTCATGTAATTTTGACAGAAAATATTATAGTTGGTGGTATTTACCGGAATCAGGAAGTACGGATCAGTGGCGCGGGGCATGTTCTGCCAGTTGGGAATGGCCGGTATCTATCGCAAAAGAAAATCGACTGGATTATTACAATGCCCTGGAAACCTATGCGGTACAAGGGAAACTTGAACAATTCACAGATTTAGTGGCAGAATTGGAAGAAGAGCAGTTAGATGCTTATATCAAACTGATTTAAAGGCAGTAAAGCCTGATAAAACTACTCCACAGTTTTATACAAATTTTAGTTTTCAAAACAAGAATAGTCTGTTATAATGGGTTTATAATATCACTTAGGAGGCAATTAGCGATGGGTGAGGATAGAAAAACATTTAAAATAAAGGATGGTAATTTGGGAGAAGTGAAGATAGCAGATGAAGTAGTTGCCATCATTGCAGGGCTTGCCGCTACAGAAGTTGAAGGGGTAGGTTCCATGGCTGGCAACATTACAAATGAACTTGTTAGTAAGCTTGGCATGAAGAATCTTTCCAAAGGCATTCGCGTAGAGGTGCTTGAGGGAACCGTCAATGTGGACGTTGCGCTGAATATCTCTTATGGTTATTCCATTCCGGAGGTATCTGCCAAAGTACAGGACAGAGTAAAAAATGCGATTGAAAATATGACAGGACTTGAAGTATCCGTAGTGAACATCCGTATCGCAAGTGTGGACATGGGCAACAATAAATAATGCTATTCTAAGAAAAGAGGGTGTCTTAAGCGACATCCTTTTTCCTTATGCGTAAAAGAATACAAGAAGAAAGGATGACAGAAGAAAAGAATATGACCAGAAGAGAGATAAGAGAGCAGGTATTTAAAATGCTGTTCCGTGTGGAATTTTATAATCAGGAAGAGATGTCAGAGCAGATTGCATTGTGTGAGGATGATGCCTGCGACTGGAAAGAAAAAGACAAGACATATATTTTTGAAAAAGTAGAAAAGATTTCTGAAAAGCTTGAGGAGATCGACGCGAAGATCAATGAGGTATCAGAAGGCTGGAAAACAGGAAGAATGGGAAAAGTCGATCTGACATTGATCCGTCTGGCAGTGTATGAAATGCTGTATGAGGAAGATGTACCGGCGAAAGTTGCAATCAACGAGGCGGTGGAACTTGCAAAACAGTACGGCACGGATAATTCACCTTCATTTGTAAATGGCGTACTGGCAAAACTGGTATGATGAAAAACGTATATTCCGTAGGGCAGGTCAATACATATATCAAAAATATGTTTGCCCAGGATTTTATGTTACAGCGGATCAGTGTAAAGGGAGAAGTGTCTAACTGCAAATATCATACGTCCGGTCATATCTATTTTACGATCAAGGATGCAGCCGGGATGCTTAACGCAGTGATGTTTGCGGGCAGCAGAAAAGGTCTGAAGTTCCAGATGAAAGAAGGCGACCAGGTTGTCGTGACGGGTTCGGTGGAAGTATACGAGCGTGATGGAAAGTATCAGATCTATGCGAGAGAAATCGAACTTGACGGTGCGGGAAACCTTTACCAGAAGTTTGAAGCCCTGAAACAGGAATTAGAAGAAATGGGTATGTTTGCACCGGAATATAAACAACCGATACCACCGTATGCAATGAGGATTGGTGTTGTGACAGCACCGACCGGTGCTGCCGTGCAGGATATCCGCAATATATCTGCGAGACGGAACCCGTTTGTGCAGCTTATTTTATATCCTGCCCTGGTGCAGGGAGATGGTGCTGTTGAGAGTATTGTAAACGGAATCCATGCATTAGATGCGCTTGGAGTGGATGTTATGATCGTCGGCAGGGGCGGTGGTTCAATCGAGGATCTGTGGGCATTCAATGAGGAAGAAGTGGCACGTGCTATTTTTGAGTGTGAGACACCGATCATTTCTGCAGTCGGTCATGAGACAGACTGGACGATTGCCGATTTTGTGGCAGACCTTCGCGCACCGACACCGTCGGCAGCAGCAGAACTTGCAGTGTTTGATTATGCGGCGGTGGCAGGAAGACTTGATGAGATAAAAGAACGAATATTCTTTTTGAATATGCAGCGTATCCAGCAGATGCGAAAAGAATTAGCACATGCGTCAGACAGACTTTCATATCTGAGCCCCGAAGGACAGCTGCGCGAAAAACGAAAATATGCGTCA
Source organism: Roseburia sp. (assembly GCA_003483745.1). GTDB lineage: Bacteria > Bacillota > Clostridia > Lachnospirales > Lachnospiraceae > Roseburia. Next base: position 3,210 of record DMYD01000012.1, read on the forward strand.
GATCTGGAAGAACAGTTAACAAACCGCATGGAGCATTTGATCGAACTGCGCAGACACAGACTGGCGTTACTGTCAGAAAGATTAGAGGGTGTGTCACCATTAAAAAAGCTTGCACAGGGATATTCCTATGTGACGGATGAAAATGGACATACGCTGACAGACACAGAGAATGTGAAGGCGGGTGACCATGTAAAGATCCGCTTGTTAAAAGGTGCGTTGGAAGCAGAAGTGACGGAGGTTTTACATGAGCGATGAAACGAAGAACAAGCCTGTGCTGGAAGAGAATTTTGCAGAGCTTGAGAATATTTTAAAACAGATGGAACAGCCGGAGATTTCATTGGAACAGTCATTTTTACTGTATCAGAGCGGTGTGGAAAAATTAAAAGAGTGCAATGCGATGTTAGATACCGTAGAGAAAAAGATGCAGATTTTAAATGCCAAAGGAGAACTGGAAGAATTTTAAGTGTCAGATTGCACATAGGGAGGAGCAGATATGGATATCAAAACGGAAATAGGCAGACACACAGATGAGGCAGAACAGATCATAAGTTCCTATCTGCCAAAGAAAGAAGGATATCAGAAAACTGTGATTGAAGCAATGAATTACAGCTTCCTTGCAGGAGGAAAAAGATTAAGACCAATTCTGATGTTAGAGACCTATCGGCTGTTTGGCGGCAGATCAAAAGTGATTGAACCATTTATGGCAGCCATTGAGATGATACACACCTACTCACTGGTGCATGATGATCTTCCGGCGATGGATAATGATGAATACCGTCGTGGCAAGAAGACAACGCATGTGGTGTATGGGGAAGCGATGGCAATTCTTGCAGGCGATGCCCTTTTGACATATGCATTTGAGACTGCAACGAAGGCACTGGATATTGAACCGCAGAATCCGGGAATTGGAAAAGCAATCCGCATTTTGTCTGCAAAAGCGGGAATTTACGGGATGGTTGGCGGACAGACCGTGGACGTGGAGTCTGAGAATACCTGTGATATGACAAAAGAGAAGCTTGATTTTATTTATCGTCTTAAGACCAGTGCCCTGATTGAAGCATCTATGATGATCGGAGCTGTTCTTGCAGGGGCAACTGGGAACGAACAGAAGATTGTGGAAGAAGTGGCATCAAAAGTTGGTCTGGCATTTCAGATACAGGATGATATCCTTGATGTGACGAGTACAATGGAAGTGCTGGGAAAACCGATCGGCAGTGATGAAAAAAATCATAAGAGTACATATGTAACATATGAGGGAATCGAAAAAGCAAAACAGGATGTCGCAGACCTTTCGGAAAAGGCAATCGCACAGATGGAAACGCTGGTTGTAAAAAATGAATTTCTGACAGAATTATTGCGTTATCTGATTTCGCGTGAAAAATAATAGAAGGCATGTTTTACAGATATTCTATTATCATGAATAATAGTCGGTAAAATAGAAAACCGGGAAACAGAGGAAGTCAGTATGATATTGGAAAAGATAAAAAAAGAAAATGATATCAAAGAACTCTCAGAGGAAGAATTAGAGATATTAGCGGATGAGATCCGTGAATTTTTAATTCAGAAAATATCGGTTACCGGTGGACACCTGGCGTCAAATCTGGGTGTGGTGGAGCTTACCATGGCGCTTCATCTGTTTTTGGATCTGCCAAAGGACAAACTAATCTGGGATGTTGGTCATCAGTCCTACACACATAAACTGTTAACCGGAAGAAGAGAAAACTTTGATACACTCCGCAAATATGGCGGAATGAGTGGATTTCCTAAAAGAAAAGAGAGTGACTGTGACTGCTTTGATACGGGGCATAGTTCTACTTCGATTTCGGCAGGTCTTGGCTATGCGCATGCAAGAGAGATTTCGGGTGAAGATTACAAGGTTGTATCTGTGATCGGAGATGGTGCGCTGACCGGGGGCATGGCTTTTGAGGCTTTAAACAATGCAGCACAGTTAAAATCTAATTTTATTATTGTGCTGAACGATAACAATATGTCTATTTCTGAAAACGTCGGTGGACTCTCAACTTATTTATCCGGCTTCCGTACAGCAGATGCCTATCTGGATCTGAAAATGGGCGTGTTGAATTCTTTGAATAAGATTCCGGTATATGGCAATAAAATGGTAGAGCGGATCCGCAAGACCAAAAGTGGGATTAAGCAACTGTTTATCCCGGGCATGCTTTTTGAAGAGATGGGAATCATTTATTTAGGACCTGTTGATGGCAGCGATATGAAAGGAATTTTAAGACTTCTGAAAGAAGCATCCAATATTGAAGGCCCGGTCATGGTGCATGTCTTAACACACAAAGGTGCAGGATATCTGCCGGCGGAACGTCATCCGGCGAGATTTCATGGTACAGAGCCGTTTGATATTGAGACCGGATTGCCAAGCAAACCGAGAGTGAAAGCAAACTATACAGATATTTTTTCAACGGTGATGCGTAAACTCGGTGACCGTGATGAAAAAGTGGTGGCGATCACGGCGGCAATGACGGACGGTACAGGACTGAAACGTTTTCACAATATGTTCCCGGATCGCTTTTTTGATGTTGGGATTGCGGAGGAACACGCAGTTACTTTTGCAGCGGGACTTGCAGCAGCAGGGTTAAAACCGATCTTTGCGGTATACTCATCCTTCCTGCAGCGTGCATATGACCAGATCCTGCATGATGTGTGTATTCAGAATCTGCCGGTTGTTTTTGCAATTGACAGGGCAGGACTTGTGGGCAGCGACGGAGAGACACATCAGGGTATTTTTGATATATCATACCTGTCCACGATTCCAAACATGACGATCATGGCACCAAAAAATAAATGGGAGCTTTCCGATATGATCAAGTATGCGGTTGATTTCCAAACACCAATTGCGGTGAGGTATCCGCGTGGGGAAGCATATGACGGACTGAAAGAATACAGGCAGCCGATTTCCGTCGGTAAGAGTGAATGGATCTACCGTGAATCAGAGATCGCACTGGTTGCATTAGGATCAATGGTTAAAACAGCTGAAAAAGTGCATGCGTCATTAAAGGAAGATGGCATCCAGGCAAGTCTTATCAATGCCCGCTTTGCAAAACCACTCGATACGCAGATGTTAATGGAGGCTGCATCAAAACATACACTGATCGTTACCATGGAAGAAAATGTTATAAATGGCGGCTTCGGAGAGCATATTACCCGTTTTTATAATGAACAGGGAATTTATGTGAATGTACTTAATATTGCAATTCCGGACGAGTATGTGGAACATGGAAATGTCGATATTCTTTACCGTGAAGTAGGGATTGATGCAAATACCATATTAAAACGGATCAAAGAGGCTTATCGTCCATTATAAGGCAGAAAGGATACAGATTCATTGAAAGAAAGATTGGATATACTGTTGGTAAACAGAGGACTGGCACCGTCCAGGGAAAAAGCAAAGACAATGATCATGGAGGGCAATGTGTTCGTGGAAAATGAACGCGAGGACAAGGCGGGTTCCATGTTTGATACAGAGGCAAAGATCGAGATAAAAGGAAATACATTGAAATATGTAAGCAGAGGCGGATTAAAGCTTGAAAAAGCAATGACACATTTTGATATCGACTTAAATGACAAGATCTGTATGGATATCGGGGCGTCAACCGGAGGCTTTACAGACTGCATGCTTCAAAATGGTGCAAAAAAAGTGTATTCTGTTGATGTAGGATATGGTCAGTTTGCATGGAAATTAAGACAGGATCCGCGTGTGGTCTGTATGGAAAAAACCAATATTCGTTATGTGACACCACAGGATATCGATGATGTATTAGATTTTGCATCAGTCGATGTCTCATTTATTTCCCTGACGAAAGTACTTGGTCCTGCGAGAGAACTGTTAACAGATGGCGGTGAGATGGTGTGCCTGATCAAACCACAGTTTGAAGCGGGAAGGGAAAAAGTAGGGAAAAAAGGGGTGGTGCGTGATAAATCCGTACATGAAGAAGTGATCGATAAGGTGATATCATTTGCACTTTCCATCGGATTTTCTGTATTTCATCTGGAATACTCGCCAATCAAGGGACCGGAAGGAAATATTGAATATCTTGTGCACCTGAAAAAAGAAGCGGAAGCCGGACAGGCAGGCGTGGAAGAATCTGTTGATGTACAAAAAGTGGTAGAGGCAGCACATGGAGAACTGGACAAATAAATGAAAAATTTTCTGATTATCACAAACTATTATAAGGATTCTAAAGGAAAACTGACCAATCGTATCAAAGAATACATTGAGAAAAAGGGTGGCTCCTGCAGTGTTTTTTTTAGTAATGGAGAAACACCGGGAGAGGCGGCACCGCACAGGGAAGATATTCCAAAAGAAACACAAGGAGTTTTAGTGCTTGGCGGAGACGGTACGCTGATCCGGGCTGCAGCTGCGTTGGTAAAGAGCAGACTGCCTTTGATCGGTGTCAATCTTGGAACGCTGGGATATCTGTGTGAACTTGAAGAAAAGGATGTATTTGCGGCAGTTGATAAGCTGATGGAAGATGACTATATGGTCGAAGAACGGATGATGCTTGGCGGATATGGAATCAAAAATGGAAAAATCCTGCCGGCAGAAATTGCACTCAACGACGTGGTGATTCACAGGACCGGAGCACTTTCCGTGGTAAATCTGATCGTCTATGTCAATGGAGAGTATTTGAACACATTCCGCGCAGATGGAATCATTATATCGACACCGACCGGTTCTACAGGGTATAATATGTCTGCAGGCGGTCCAATCGTAGATCCGAAAGCACAGATGATGCTGATCACGCCGATTAATGATCATAACTTAAGTTCTAAAAGTATTGTGATCAGTGCAGATGAAGAGGTTACCGTAGAACTCGGAAAGCGCCGTTCCCAGAAAGACGAGATGGTAGAAGTCAGTTTTGATGGAGACAGCAAGGTGCGTTTGGAAGTTGGAGACCGTTTTGTGGTGCGCAAGGCAGAAGATACCGCAAGGATTTGTAAACTGAGCAGTGAGAGTTTCCTTGAAATACTGCGCAGGAAGATGAGTGCTTATACATAAGAGAGGATATATCTTTAGAACAGGAGAAAGTATGAAAACAAAGAGACAGGCAAAAATACTTGAACTGATAAAAAAGAATAATATCGAAACCCAGGAAGAATTATCAGATTATTTAGAGAGGGAAGGGTATCAGGTGACCCAGGCGACGGTTTCGAGGGATATTCGGGAATTAAAGCTGACAAAAGTAGCAGTCAATGGGGGCAGGCAGAAGTATGTTGCATTGATGGAGGCAAATGAGGATCTGTCTGAAAAATATACAAGAGTGTTCCGCGATGGATTTGTTTCCATGGATATGGCACAGAATATTCTTGTGATCAAGACCGTGTCAGGAATGGCAATGGCGGTGGCTGCGGCACTTGATGCAATGCATCTGCACGAAGTGGTGGGCTGTATTGCGGGAGATGATACAATCATGTGCGCAGTCAGAAGTGTACAGGAAACGGTTGAAGTTATTGGACGGTTGCGCAAAATTGTAGAAGAATAACAGGCTGTCAGAAAAGAGGAGATACTTCCGGGAGAGAATGCGCAAAGAGAGCGCAGGAAGGAGATTCTATGTTACAAAATCTACATGTAAAAAACATGGCACTGATTGATGAATCAGAGGTTGATTTCGCCGGGGGACTGAATATTCTATCAGGTGAGACAGGTGCTGGAAAGTCGATTATCATCGGATCGATCAATCTTGCACTTGGGGGAAAAATCCAAAAAGAAATGCTGCGTGACCCGGAAAAAACAGCACTTGTGGAACTTATTTTTTCTGTTACAGAAAAGCAGAAAAACATATTGAAACAGTTAGATGTGGAGATTGAAGATGATGAGGTTATCTTAAGCCGCAGGATTACGGGCGGACGTGGTGTATCGAAAGTCAATGGAGAGAGTGTGCCGGCTTCAAAAGTAAGAGAAATTGCTTCGGTTTTGATAGACATTCATGGACAGCATGAGCATCAGTCACTTTTATCGAAAAAAAAGCATTTAGAGATCCTTGACAGTTATGCAAAAGAAGAAATCGAACAGCCGAAAAAGGAATTGGCAGAAGCTTATAAGGACTATAAGAAACTTGTGTCAGAGCTAAATGATGCGGATGTGGATGAGGAAGAACGATTAAGGGAAGTCTCATTTTTAGAGTATGAAGTTGGTGAGATTGAAGAAGCAGGACTTACGGTGGGCGAAGATGAGGAAATAGAGACACAGTATAAGCGTTTTATCAATGGAAAGAAGATTTTAGAAGCACTGAATCAGGCATATCAGTATACCGGGGGAATGGATCAGGCATCGGAGCTGACCGGACGTGCGTTAAGAGAACTCTCCGGCGTATCGGCATATGATGAGAAAATTGCCGATATGGAAGAGACTCTTACACAGATCGATAATCTGTTAGGTGATTTTAACCGCGAGATTGCGGACTATCTGGAAGATACGGATTTTGACGAGGAAACATTTTATCATTTGGAAAAACGTCTGGATGAATTAAACCACTTAAAGTCAAAATATGGATGTACCATTGAGGAGATCTTAAGCGCGTGTGAAGAAAAAAAAGAACGTCTGCTTCGCTTAAAAGATTATGATACTTACCTGGCAGATTTAAAAGAAAAAGTAAAATGTGCAGAGCAAAAGCTGCAGAAAAGCTGTAAAAAAGTATCTGATATCCGTAAAAAATATGCAGAAAAACTGGTTGCCGCGGTGACGGAAGCATTGAAAGATCTGAACTTTTTAGATGTTGTATTTGAGATGCGTTTTGATAAGCTGTCAAATTATACGGCAAACGGATATGACGACGCAGAATTTATGATTTCAACAAATCCCGGAGAACCGGTGCGTCCGCTTGGAAAAGTGGCATCCGGAGGCGAACTCTCGAGGATCATGCTTGCGATAAAAACGGTACTTGCGGATCAGGATGAGGTTGAAACACTGATCTTTGACGAGATCGACAGTGGAATCAGCGGGCGTACTGCACAGATGGTTTCCGAGAAAATGAATCTTTTAGGACACACACATCAGGTCATCTGCATCACACATCTGCCGCAGATTGCAGCGATGGCGGATGCACATTATCTGATTGAGAAGGCTGTCTCAAATGGTGCAACCGTATCAAAAATCAGACGGCTTGCAGAAGCAGAGATCGTGGATGAATTGTCCCGTATGCTTGGCGGTGTTGAAATTACGGATAAAGTAAGGGAAAGTGCGCGGGAAATGAAAGAACTTGCTGCAAAAAAGAAAAATTAATAATTCCAAAAAGCGGCTGGATTGTAAAGAAGTGGCAGGGCGGTTTGGATAAATAACGGCGTGAAAAAGAAAAAAGCACATATAATAAAAAGGAGATATCGAAACAGGATATCTTCTTTTTTTGCGAAAGATGGGGAAAACAGGAGAGGAAAAATGAAAAAGATAAGTGCTTATTATAGAATTATGCTGAATCTTACCTGTATGGGTTTCTTTTTTACGCTGCTTTTTGCTGTGAGATTATTTGAGAATGCTGTGCCGGATGAGATATATGTGCGGGCGGGAGAGACGGTATCTTATGATTTTAAAGTTCCGGTCAGTATTGTGCTAAAGCAGGACAGTACGGAAGTGTTTGAATATCAGACAAAAGATTCACCGTTCATGTATCATGTAAATTGCAGATTATTTGGAATATTTCCTGTTAAGGATATCACGGTCATGCTAGTGGAGCCGGAAACGGTTTATGCCAGTGGAATGCCGGTTGGAATTTATGCAAAAACGAAGGGCGTTCTTGTAATTGGGAATGGAGAGGTAGAGAGAACAGATGGAAGAGAAGTAAAACCGTCAGAAAATCTTGTGAAAAGCGGAGATTACATTGTCAGTGTCAACGGAAAGGCAGTCAGTGAGAAGGAAGAACTTGCTATAGCAGTGAATGAAGCCGGAGCAGGAAAAGATATTCTTGGGATCATGCGTGGAGAGGAGTATATTGAAGTTTCTTTAGATCCGGTGAAAAGTGTCAGCGGAAAATATATGCTCGGTATCTGGGTGAGGGATGATCTTGCGGGAGTGGGAACACTCACGTATTACAGAGCAGATGGAACCTATGCGGCACTTGGACATGCAGTGAGTGACAGTGATACCGGAACAATTATGAGTATGGCAGAAGGGTATCTCTATCACACGGATATTGTGGGTATCAAGAAAGGTAAGTCAGGTACTCCCGGAGAACTTTCCGGTATTATTCAATACGGAGACAGCACAAAAATAGGATCGATCATGCAGAATACCGGTCTGGGCATTCATGGAGTCTTAAATGGAAATTTAAAGTGGTTAGAAAACGGGGAGTGTTATGAAGTGCGTTATAAACAGGATATTAAAATTGGAAGTGCATTTATCGTATCGTCTGTTTCCGGTGAGAGCAAAAAATATGAGGTGATGGTGGAGAGTGTTGATTACAGGGGAAGTGAGGAAAATAAGGGAATCCTGATCCGGGTTACAGATCCCGAACTGTTAGAACTGACAGGTGGAATCGTACAGGGGATGAGCGGCAGTCCTATCATTCAGGACGGAAAACTGATTGGAGCGGTTACGCATGTGCTTGTCAATGATCCAACCATGGGCTATGGGATATTCATTGAGAAAATGCTTTGACATCACAGACAAATATGATATTATTAAACAAAAAGTGACATTTTCAAGTAGGTAATAACATATGCATACAGAGAGTGAAATAGATAAATTAGCAGCAGAATATATGGAGGAAGGCCGGGCAGCCTTTTTTGCAAAAGAATTAAATAAAGCGGCAACTTTAACGCAGAATGCAATTGATATTTATCGGATGGAAAAAAATTATGAACAGTATGCATATGCGCAGAATATGATGGGCGTCATCTATGGTTCACTTGGAAATGAATCAGCTTCAATGGATTGTTATTTAGAAGTGCTGGAATGTTCAAAAAGACATGGAATATCGTCCGCTCTGGCATTGGCATACAACAATATCGGTTCCAGATATCAGGAAATACAGCAGCATCAGAAGGCAATTGGATATTTTGAAAAGTCTGCAGATGAACTTGAAAAAGTTACGGACACAGAGAATGAGAATTTTCAAATAAGGTATCTGATCACACACATGAATCTTATGAAGTCGTATGGAGAACTTGACCGGCTGGATGATGCATGTGAAGAACTTCATAAATTAGAAAAATGCAGCAAGAGTATGATAAATGAAATGTACAGATACTCCTATCTGACATTGAAATCCAGACTTTACTGGTGCATTGGGAAAAAAGAATATGTGTATGAGAATCTGGATGAACTGATAAAAGGCGGCATTGATGATTCAAATGCAGCAGATTATATTGAAGATATGAGTGATTTGTGCGGACTGCTGAAAGATATGCGGGAGTTTGACAAGTGGAAAAAGGTCATCCTTGCTTTTGAACAGCACGCAAAAAAACAACACAGCATTTATTATGAGATGATTCTTACCGAAATGTGGCTGGAATACTATAAAGAGCTTGGTGACAACGAACAGTATGTGAAGCTTTGTATTCATTATGTAGATGTGGCACAGCAGCAGAAGAAAGCAGACAATGAGGAGCGTGCACATGCGATTGACCTAAAGATCGAACTTCAGGAAAAAGAAGAACAGCGCAGACATGCAGAGATACGTTCGAATCAGGATGCACTGACAGGATTAGGCAACCGTTATATGTTAGAGAAAGATGCTGTGGATGTGATCGAACAGGCAATGAAAACAGGAAAAAAGATTGCTGTCGGAGTGCTTGATATCGATTGTTTTAAACAGCATAATGATACATATGGACATATTCACGGTGATCGTTGCCTTAAAAATGTTGCAGATGTCTTGAAAAAGTCAGTTGAAAAAAATGGAAAAGCATATAGATTTGGTGGAGATGAATTTGTTCTGCTCATCCAGAACGGAGAAGAAGAAACGATCACAGATATTGCAGAAAACATAAAAAAGGAACTGCAGCAGTTACATATAGAAGACAGCGATTCAGGCAGACAGACGACCGTTACGATCTCACAGGGATATGCCAGTTTTCTGCCAAGCAGGCAGGAAAACAGAAATAGCCTGATTGAACATGCAGATAAAGCATTGTATGAGGTAAAAGAAAACGGACGGGATGGGTTCCGCATTATTGTAGAATAATTCATAATATATATAAATTTTTGCACTTGACGACTGCGTTCGACAAAATAATTTGACTAAAAATAAGTATCATCAATTTGCAAATAATTCATGATAATAGGAAGTTTGCACTGCACACTTTCTATTGTTTTGTCACAGGAGGGCTTGAAATGGAAAAATTAAGTGTAGCAATTGCTGATGATAATGAGATAATGTTACAGTTATTAGGGGATATTATCGAAAGTGATGACGAATTGAATGTGGTGGGAACAGCAAAAGACGGTGAGGAAGCTTATCGTGTGATAAAAACAAAAGAACCGGATATTGTACTGCTTGATATCGTAATGCCCAAGTTGGATGGACTTGGGGTACTTAGTCGTGTGAACAAAGATAAGACAATCAAAAAGCACCCGGCATTTATCATGATCAGCGCAATCGGACAAGACCGTATTACGGAAGATGCGATCAACATGGGTGCATCTTATTATATTATGAAGCCATTTGACAATGATATGATCATTGACCGGATCAAACGGATTAAAAACCGCAGTGTGCCTGGAATAGAAAAACGTAAGGTAAACGCATATGAGAAAGCAGAAGCAGGCAGTGAGCGTAGTCTTGAAGCAAATGTAACAGAGATTATTCATGAGATTGGTGTTCCGGCACATATCAAAGGATATCAATACTTAAGGGATGCCATTGTTATGTCAGTAAACGATATGGAGATGTTGAATTCTATTACGAAGATCCTCTATCCGACTATCGCAAAGAAATATCAGACGACATCAAGCAGGGTGGAGAGAGCAATCCGTCATGCGATTGAGGTCGCGTGGAGCAGAGGAAAAATGGATACGATAGATGAGATGTTCGGTTACACGATCCACAATGGAAAGGGAAAGCCGACCAATTCGGAATTTATTGCATTGATCACGGATCGTATTCGATTGGAACATAAAATGTATTAATACTTTTCAGAAAAGTGAAAAAGAGTTATAATATTCTTTAGATTTTCAAAAGTTTATAAAAAATAAATTTTTGGGCTGGAGGGTTTATGACATGAAAAAAATATTATTTGTGGCTTCAGAAGCTGTGCCTTTTATGAAAACCGGAGGACTTGCAGATGTAACAGGCTCATTGCCGAAATATTTTGACAAGAAGAATTACGACGTGAGAGTTATTCTTCCTAAATATGTCTGCATGGATGAACGGTGGAAAGGACAGCTTCATTTTTTGTGCCATTTTTACGTGAATCTGAGTTGGAGAAAACAATATGTCGGTATTTTTGAGACAATGTATGATGGGATTACTTACTATCTGGTAGACAATGAATTCTATTTTGCCGGAAATGCACCATATAACAATATTTATGAGGATATAGAGAAGTTTGCATTTTTCTCGAAGGCAGTGTTAGAGGCATTGCCGTATCTTGATTTTTGCCCGGATATCATCCACTGTCATGACTGGCAGACTGGACTGCTTCCTGTATTTTTGCGGACCTTATATGGAGATGAAGAATATTATACAGGCATAAAGACGGTATTTTCCATTCATAATCTGAAGTTTCAGGGAAGATGGAAACTGCCTGCTGTTATGGATATTACAGGGTTGCCGGAACAGATTTTTACATCGGATAAGTTAGAATCGTACGGTGAGGCGAATTACTTAAAAGGCGGTGTAGTTTATGCGGATGCGGTCACTACCGTCAGCCCGACATATGCTTACGAGATCACCACACCGGAGGGCGGTGAAGGATTAGAAGGACTTATGTATGCGTGCAGGGATAAAATTTCCGGGATTCTGAACGGATTGGATTATACCGAATACGATCCACAGAGAGATGTCTATCTGTCTAATCATTATAACGAGGTAAATTATAAGGAAGGAAAGGCACTTAACAAGGCACGCCTGCAAAAAGAGGTTTCCCTTCCGGTAGACAAAGATGTATTTTTGATCGGCATGGTGTCACGGATGACAGATCAGAAGGGGTTTGATCTGATCGCATACATTTTAGATGAACTGCTTAGTACGGAACGGGTACAGCTTGTTGTTGCAGGAACCGGGGAGGCACGTTATCAGGATATGTTGTCTTATTTTGCAGGAAAATATCCGGATAAGATGAAGGTGCATATTGGATATTCGGAAGAACTTGCACATCAGATTTATGCCTCCTGTGATGCATTTTTAATGCCGTCCCTGTTTGAACCGTGCGGGTTAAGTCAGTTGATGAGTCTCCGTTATGGCACAGTTCCGATTGTACGAGAAACGGGCGGACTTAAGGATACGGTCGTTCCATATAATGAATATACAAAAGAGGGAACCGGTTTTTCTTTTGCAAATTACAATGCACATGAGATGCTTGCAACGATCCGTTATGCATTATCTGTATTTTACCAGCATAAAAAAGATTGGGATATACTGGTGAAACATGGCATGAGTCAGGATTTTTCGTGGAACGCATCCGTGGCGGAATATGAAAAATTATACGACAGTCTGATGACAAAATTTACATGGTGATACGGCTGCTTTCCCTTGAAAAATAATATACATGGTCGGAGAGAATATCCTCTGTGGAAAGTTGTGTGGCATTGACTTCCCGGACCATTTCTGAAAGTTCCCGGTAGGACTGCTGGCTGGTGTCCTGAAAATCATTTGCGGAAGAAAGCAGAGGATCAGGCGATGAGGCAAAAGAATTGACAGGGATAATAAGAACTTCATGGATGCTGCTTGGAAGGATGTAGAGATCGCTTCTTAAGCGCTCGGCAAAATTTTTTAACAAATCCTGATATAGAATGCAGGCAGAGCCGTTTAATTTTGTGCGATTGGAAAGCACGTACATCGGGAAAGGTGCAGGTGGCGTGAGGAGAGCAGAACTCTCATCATCAGAAAGAAGCTCTTTTAGTACGTCGCTCATATTGCGCAGTTCGTAATGCTGGAGATTCGGTGTGTTTTTGCATGCGAGTGCATATAGGTCATCTTTTGTGATATTCCAGAAGGAAAGATGATGATTATGTATCAGGATCGTTGCAGAACTGCCATGGGACGCCGCAGGGCTGGAAGTGTTTTCTTTTGAAAATGACTGGCTGATATCATCCGGGTAAATACCGATCAGACAGTTGAATACAATCGCTAAATCGAGAAATCGAAAATGGGGAACGTCTGCTAACAGAGTTTTGTTGCGCTCATAATTGATCAGTTTAAAGATAATCCGGGACTGCACTTTTTCATAGTTTGTGAAAAAAGAGATGTCGACACTGTGAGCAGGTTTATTTTGCTGATAAATGGTTCGGATTTCGGTACAGATATCAGAAAAAGACCGGCCGTTTTCGTATGCGTGAAAATAGTCATTTAAGTAAATCGTTGGTGAGATATTACAGCCCGGAGTTAAAACGGTCAGTCCGTCTAAGTGGGTATTGTTATTTTTTAAAATATCCTGAAGGATAATGGAGACGTCAGAACCAAATGAGTCCTGTAAAGATTGTCTGATCTGCTGTTTAAATGTCTGATATGTCATAAAGACCTCCTGTAAGAATGATCTATTTCCGGGATAAAACTATGATGTATCCGGAATAAATCTGCAATGCAGGAGAAGATAGTTCTGTCTGTGAAATTGTTATCAATAGTATCTATAGAACGGGGAAAGTCCACGCAAAAAATAGCGTGGACTTACTATAACACATATATACTACAAATGCAAGAAAAATTATTCGGATTTTAATTTTTTCCAGAGGTAACTATAAAGAGAAGTTGTGGACTCATCAAACTGTTTGTACACAGTACAGTTATCTAAAGTTTCTTGTGGAGGGAAAATTGTGGTATCACTCAGAGCCTCCTCATCCAGCTGATCGATTACGGCGAGATTTGGTGTGGCATAGCAGACGTAATCGAAATTTTTCATGGCAACATCTCCGCGACAGAGAAAATCAAGAAATTTTTCGGCATTTTCCTGATTTTTGCAGCTTTTTGGAATGAACCAGGAATCGATCCAGAGGTTTGAACCTTCTTTTGGGACCGTATAGGAGAGGTCATCATTTAACTCCATTGCAGTGGCAGCTTCCCCGGAATAAACCAGTGCCATTGCTGCATTACCGGCAGCCATTTCATCAGCGGTTTCATCCACATAATAGGCGTAGACAAGAGGTTTTTGCTTAATCAAAAGATCAACAGCTTCATTCAGTTCGGTTTCATTTTCTGTATTGATGTCATAATTTAACAGACGAAGAGCCGGAACAAACGAATCACGCACAGAATTCTGCATGATAATGGAATCCTTATAGTGTTCATCCCACAGGATGTTCCAAGAGGATACTTCGTCATCCGTGACCATGGTGGTATTGTAGAGTATGCCTAGCGTTCCATAAAAATATGGCATGGAATAGGAGGCATCCGGATCAAAAATCCTTGCGGCATCAATGATCGAGGAATCTATATTTTTGTAATAGGTAAAATTGTCAAAGTCGATTTTCCTTGCTTCACCTTCGGAGATCAGATGTTCTACCATATAGTCGGAAGTACAGATCAGATCATAGGCGATGGAACCGGCTTTATATTTGGTGTACATTTCTTCAGGACTTTCGTATTCTTCTAGTTTGACATGAATGCCGGTTTCCTGTTCAAACAGTTTTAAAACAGAACTATCCATGTACTTTCCATAATTTAACACAACCAGTGAATTGTCGTCGGCTGTATTTTTAGTGCCACAGCCCGTGATAAAAAGGGTACTGAGAAGTAAAAGCGGAATAACCATAGTTTTTTTCATCAAAATCTCCATTCTTGCCCGCCTTTTTGGGCATTACACGAATCTTTGTATCTGTCATAGAAATGAAACATTATCTGGCCTTATCTGATCTGCGGTTCATGACAAGCAGCAGAAGAAATGCGGCAAAAAACAGCAGCGTGGAAAGTGCATAAAGTTCCGGGCGCACACCTTTTCGAAGCTCCGTATAGAGCATGGTCGAAAGGGTATTCACACCGGCACCTTTCGTAAAAAAGGTGATGGAAAAATCGTCTAAAGACATTGTAACCGCCATTAAAAACCCGGAAAATACACCGGATTTTATGTCTGGCCAGATCACTTTATAAAAGGCATAAAGCGGTGAGGCACCAAGATCTAAGGCAGCTTCATAGGTGTTTTGGTTTACCTGTTTTAATTTTGGAAGTACATTCAAAATTACATACGGAATATCGAATGTGATATGTGCGATGAGTACCGTCACAAACCCAAGATTCAAAAACTTTACAAAAAGCAGCATAAGTGATATTCCAGTCACAATATCTGCATTTAACAGTGGAATATTGGTAGCACCGAGCATCAGTGTGGTGCCACGTTTTTTCATCGCACTGATCCCGATAGCAGCAAGTGTGCCGATCAGTGTGGAGAGCACTGCGGCACAAAGTGTAATCTGAAGTGTCATGATCAGTGCACTCATGATCGTTTCATCCGTAAAACAGGAAGCGTACCATTTTAAAGTGAATCCACCCCACACGACTCTTGATTTGGAATTGTTAAAGGAAAGAATGACCAAAACAAGAATCGGGAGATATAAAAATAAAAAGATGACCGCAAGATAAATGCGGGATGCAGCCTTCTTTAACATACAGCAGTTCCTCCCTGATCTTTATCAAAAATATTCATGACCGCCATACTTGCGATGACGAAAATCATAAGCACAACGGAAAGACCGGAACCTAAGTTCCAGTTACTTCCCTGCATAAATTCCTGTTCAATGACATTTCCAATCAAAAGAACTTTACCGCCGCCGAGCAGATCGGAGATTACGAAAGAGGTAAGAGCAGGAACAAAAACCATGACGATTCCGCTGATGATACCGGAAAGTGTTAGTGGAAAAATAATGCGGATCAGTATGGTCAGGGAATTAGCACCGAGGTCTTTTGCAGCTTCGATGACATCCGGTTTGATACGCGCCATAGAGTTGTAGATCGGCAGGATCATAAATGGAAGAAAATCATATACCATGCCGAATACAACAGCAGTCGGTGTGTTTAACATTTTTATTGGACCGAAACCAAAGAGTCCAAACAGTGCATTTACAATACCGTTGTTAGAAAGCAGCAGTCTCCATGCAAGAATACGCAGCATAAAATTCATCCACATCGGAAGTACGAATAAAAATACGACAAAACTCTGATGCTTGAAATGAAAGCTGTTTAAAATCATGGCAAGCGGGTAGGCGAGCAGCAGACAGACCAGTGTGCAGAAAAAACCAAGCTTTAAGGAAAGCAGAATGGATTTTACATGCACCGGATCTGCAATCGCTGCGATATTGTCCCAGGTAAAGGTGCCTGCAGGATTGGTAACGGCATAATATAAGATAATAACGATCGGCAGCAGGATAAACCCGATCATCCATACCAGATAGGGCCCTGCTAACAGCTGTCTGCCTAATTTACGCATTGATCTCCACAGCCTCCTCATCTTCAGATTCCGGTTTGTTCATGATCTGGATATTAAATGGGATCACGCTGATGCCGACATGTGTGCCGACCGGATACATTTTTGTAGTGTGAACCAGCCATTCATAGCCATTTGCCATAATGCTGATCTCATAGTGGACACCCTTAAAAATAATGGATACGATATCACCATCCATAAAACCTGCCCCGGGCTCTGTGATCTCAACATCTTCCGGGCGAATCACAACATCGACAGGCGTGTTACAGCCAAACCCTTCGTCAACACAAGGAATCTTTACACCCAGAATTTCTACAACTTTGTCCTGAATCATGGTTCCATTTATGATGTTACTGTCGCCGATAAAATCAGCAACAAATGCATTGACAGGCTCATTGTAGATCATCTCCGGAGTACCGATCTGCTGGATATAGCCCTGGTTCATGACAACGATCGTATCAGACATGGTCAGTGCCTCTTCCTGGTCATGTGTAACGAACACGAATGTGATGCCAAGCTCATTTTTCAGACGGATCAACTCGTATTGCATGTCCTGGCGGAGTTTTAAATCAAGAGCGCCGAGCGGTTCATCTAAAAGGAGAACTTTGGGTTCGTTTACAATGGCGCGGGCGATTGCGATACGCTGCTGCTGACCTCCGCTCAAAGAGTCGATGGAGCGGTTTTCAAAACCTTCCAGATTTACTAATTTCAGTGCATAACGGATTTTATCATTGATATATTCTTTGCTTTTTTTCTTAATCCGCAGTCCAAACGCAATATTTTCTGCAATCGACATGTGCGGGAAAAGTGCGTATTTTTGGAAAACCGTATTTAAGTTGCGCTCGTTTGGTGGCAGTGACGTGATATCTTTGCCATCAAAAACAACACTTCCGGCATCCGGTGTCTCAAAACCGCCAATGATGCGAAGCGTAGTTGTTTTTCCACATCCGGAAGGACCGAGAAGTGTGATAAACTCATTTTCACGGATATATAAATTTAAGTCATCCAGCACGACATGATCACCGTAGGATTTTGAAATACCTGTCAGATTGATTAATTTTTTGCTCATTTGTGTTTAAAGCGTTTCTTTATATAAATAGCAGAAGAAACGATGTCCCTTTCTAAGTGGTATGTAAAATACAGATTAAAAACTTGGAGGTGTGGATACCCAGATCAGGATGGCATCCCGGTTTCCGTTGTTTTCCAGACGGTGTTTTTTTCCTGCCTGAAAATAAAAAGACTCACCTGCACGTACGGTATATGTCTTTCCACCGTAAAAAACGCGCACGGTTCCTTTTAGTACATAACCGAATTCTTCACCCGCATGAGGCAGATGTGTATCGGAGGAACCACCGGGTTTTAAAGTAAGGCGAACCGGCTCCATGCTGTTTTTCTGGGCATTTGGTATAATCCATTCGATCTTTTTATTTCCATCTTCACTGATTTTTTCAAAATAGTCATCTTTTTCAAATACGATCTGTTCCGGTTCTTCGTCCGTAAAAAATTCGGCAGGTGTTGTGCCAAGACACTGTATGATATCAAGCAGTGTGCCAATGGACGGAGAGTTCTGGTTGCGTTCCAGCTGGGAAATAAATCCTTTGGTCAGTTCGGAGCGGTCAGCAAGTTCCTGCTGTGTCAGACCGTACTGGATGCGAAGCTCTTTCATACGCTTTCCGATATCCATAGAAGTCTCCATTCTGTAATAATTTTGGTAATTGTAAAAATATATGTTTTGTTTACAATAGGTAAACAAGATTATTTTATGCATTTTATAGGAAAAGTCAATAGGAAATGAAAAAGTTGTTTACTTATGTGAAAAAACTTAAGTCAAATAAATTAAAAAAATAATTAAAAAATATGAAAAAAAGTATTGCATTTTTTCTAAAAAATGTATATACTAATCAAGTATGGCGCAAGTCGAAAAGGCAGCCTGCATTGATTGCCAATATGGCTCAGTTGGTAGAGCAACGCATTCGTAATGCGTAGGTCGTCGGTTCGAGTCCGACTATTGGCTTATGGATTCCGGAATGCCGGAAGGATGAGAGAGCAAGTGGTTTCTGAAAAGTTCCGCTTGCTTTTTTAATTCATAGGATTCGGGTGTCAAAAGGTGCATCAGGATACGAAAGGAAACGGTATTATGGCAGAGGCAAAAAATATAATTTTAATTGGAATTGCAGGAGGAACCGGAAGCGGAAAAACGACTCTGGCGGATAAAGTGGTAGATAGTTTTGGCCGTGACGAGGTCAGTATTTTGCGGCATGATAATTATTATAAGCGTCATGATGAGATGAGCTATGAGGACCGGTCAAAACTGAATTATGACCATCCGGATGCGTTTGATACAGAACTTTTATGTGAACATATCCGAGAACTGAAAAAAGGAAATGCGATTCAGATGCCGGTCTATGATTATACGATCCATAATCGCTCTGACAGGACGATTCTTGTAGAACCTGCGCCGGTCATCGTACTTGAGGGCATTTTGATTTTTGCAGAGCCGAGTCTCTGTGAGCTGATGGATATTCGTGTGTTTGTGGATACGGATGCGGATGTCCGTATTCTGCGAAGAATCGTAAGAGACGTAAGAGAACGCGGACGTTCATTAGACAGTGTCATAAATCAGTATCTGACTACAGTAAAACCGATGCATGAACAATTTGTGGAACCGAGCAAACGGCGTGCGGATATTATTATTCCGGAAGGCGGGGAAAATACGGTTGCATTAGAAATGTTGATCCAGAGAGTGCGAAAGCATTTAGATGAAGCGTAAAAATTGAGAAAGTGTTGTCAGTTAAAATCGCACCGTGGCAGGAAACAAATCCGGCTGCGGTGCGATTTTTAATTCATGACAATAGAATGCCCGCAGAATATGCATTCTATTGTTTGCGATAATAGAATGTCCGCGGAAAACGCAATGAGAGTATATTTAATAAAGAAAAGATGCAGATACAGCGTCTGCCATGGCCCGGTAACCGGCATCGCTCGGATGCAGATGATCGCCGCTGTCATAACCTGACTTGAATGAAGTGGGATGACAGGTATCGCGCAATGCAAGATCAAAGTCAATACATCCCTCAAAGCCGACTACAGAGCGGATCCATTCATTTACCTGATTTTTTAATTCCTCACGAAATGGAGCATATGTGCGCCAGCCCTCGATTGGAAGCAGCGTTCCGATATAAACAGATAATCCCAAAGCATGTGCCTGATCTGCGTACCATTTGAGTCCGTCTATGAGTTCTTCTGCGGTTGGAAGGTCGCTCATGGGGCGGAATAAATTGATGTCGCGTCCGACCGGATGGATGATGTCATTGATTCCCTGCTGGATGATAATGGTGTCTGCACCTGCAGTCGGTATTTCGTGTGAAAAGCGGTTGCTTCCTTTCAGACCGTACGAAGCGTAGGTGATACAGTCATACTGGCGCAGGATTCTTGTACCACTTGCAGCACGCCGTATAATGGAAGTATGATGTTTGCCTTCCTGCTTTAAACGCAGCGTTAATTCGTCCGGCCATGCCTGTGCAGTGATGGAGTCGCCATAACAGATCACAGCATGATTGTCCGGTGATGTTAAAATATCTATATTACTGAGAAAATAAAACCAGTTTGTTGTTTTACTTGTATCGGGAGAAAGACATCCCGCAGAGGTCTGATCGCCCAGCGAGAAAAAGCCTTTTGAGAGAGGACCTGTAATCAGAACCGCTGACTGCATCAGGGTAAAATCCGCAAAATAAAGGTTGACGCAGAGTGTCTGACCGGTCTTGACCGGGAAAGAAATGTCATCACTTACGATCCGTCCGTGTGCGGAAAGTGTCACAGAAGTATTTCCACCGAAAGTGATCTGTGCGGTTGCAGATTCTGACATAGGACAGGAAAGATCTGATTTTCCTGTGATGTTATCGCAATGGATGCTGCTACAGTCTGCAATGGAGACAGTTGCTTTTGTGATGGAGACAGGCTCACTGCCACAGTAATTATCAAAGGTAAATCTTAAGGCGGTTCCGTCAAACGGCGCATAGACCGGATAGCGTAGTGTGATATCTTTTGCATAACTCTCAGGACGGTGTTCTGCGATTGAAACCGCATTTCCCCACATGGAACACCATGTCTGAGTTTTATTTATTGTTGTATTCATTGGGTTCTCCATTTCTGTCAGAAAGTTATTTACGTTGTACAAGTATACATCCTTTTTGAAGAAGGGTAAAGTGAAAACTACTTGTTCTTTTTGTTATAAGTTGTTATAATGTCGAAAGGCAACATGTCTTCGGATGGCGGAAGCGTTGATCCGGATGACATTACAGTAGAAAGAGGAGAGGGATTAAGGTATGAGTGAACCTGAAAATTATGTAAAAAAAGAGGAGCCGCGCGTATCCATAAAACAGCGCAGAAAAAAGAGCATAGGAGGCACACTGGGAACGCTGTTCGCAGAGAATCAGAGTATGCTGATGCTGTTTGCAGTCATTGTTGCAGCACTTGTGGTTATTCTGGTAGGAATCATCGCACTGCATATGCCGGTTGTACCGGTCTGCCTGATCGTGTTATTAGAGGCAGGGATTGCCTGCTGTCTTCATGATGTGCCGATCTGGCTGCATGCGATCGCTGTGATCGTTCAGATCATAGCAGGGGTTCTCACGGGAGCAACTGTTTTTATGGTGCTTTGCGTGGTGGAATATTTAGTCGGAATTTTATGCCTACGCTATGTAAGAGATTAAGAAGAGAGCATGAAAACGGACTTTTGCTTTGGGGAGACTTTTAGCAGGAGTCCGTTTATATTTGTTCAGGAGGAAAAAAGAATGGATTTAAATCAATTATTTTGTGAAATGATCCGGTATTATAGTAATGATCCGAAAAGAATTCAGCATTTTACAAAGGTACACAGTTATGCAAAGCTGATCGGGGAACTTTCCGGCATGCAGGGCGAAGAACTTTTGACGCTTGAAGCAGCTGCCTATGTGCATGACATCGGAATCAGGGTAGCAGAGAAAAAATATGGAAACTGTAGTGGAAAACTCCAGGAGCAGGAAGGCCCAGCAGTGGCAGAGGAGATGCTTAAAGGACTTCATTTTGATGAGAATGTGATCCGCAGGGTGTCTTATCTGGTCGGACATCACCACACATATGATAAGATAGATGGGCTGGATTATCAGATACTGGTGGAGGCTGATTTCCTGGTCAATTTATATGAGGATGGTGTGACGAAAGAAGCTGTAATGAATGCGTACAAAAATATTTTTCGGACGGAGCATGGAAAACGTATCTGTGCGGAAATGTTTGGAATAGAGGAATAACAGATGGAATCACAGGAAAAGATTTTGGTATTCTGTTCCAGAGAAATCTGCTATTTGTCCGGGAATTTTTTCGCACATCAGCTTGCGGCGGCATTCGAAGATCTGGGGTATGAAACAACGGTATGTGAATTTACCTCCCAGGATGATTTGGATACCGTACTTTCCCCGTTTTTTGGGAAAAAATACCGTGCAGTTTTTGATTTTAATTCACTGCTGCCACGGCTTGTAATGGATGATGGGACACCGGTGATCGATCTGATTGATGGTCCTTTTTACGATTACATTGTGGATCATCCACTGTTTCATTATAATTGTCTAATGACACAGGCAAAAAATTTTCATGCGATCGTACTTGATGAGGGGCAGGCAGAATATGTAAAAAGATATCATCCCCAGGTAAAGAGTGTACATATGCTTCCGCTTGGTGCAACAGTTGCTTTGTTTGACGGTGAAAAAAATCCGGCAGACCATGTCCTTTTCATGGGAACTTATGATGCACCGGAAAAGGTATATGATATCGTAAAGGCAGCACCGGAGCCGTTTCGTGGGATGATGAAGCGAATCATAGAGATGAGGATAAATGCACCGGAACTTCCGATGGAAGAAGCGTTTGCGGAATGTTTAAAAGAAGATGGCATGGAACTTGACAATGCACAGTTTGCTCTTTTCATGAATGCGATGTATGCTTCAGACGCTTATATCCGGGATTATTTTCGAAAAGCAGCATTGGATGAACTTTTAAAAAAGAAGATACCGGTTCATTTAGTCGGTGAGGGGTGGGAAAAATATCAGACACCTCATAAGAAATACCGGACGATCGGGAAACCGGTTACCTTTGATCTGTCTTTTGAAAAAATTGCAAGAGAACAGATTATGCTCGATGTTTCTCCTATTTTTAACCGTGGCATCCATGATCGGGCAATCGCCGGAATGGCAAACCGTACTGTAGTGCTGACCGATGAAAATCCATACCGGCGTTCTAATTTTAAAGACCGCATGGATATGATGTTTTATTCATTGACAAGAATCGATTCGCTTTCGGAAGCTGCAGGAGAACTGATGGAAAACGAAGAACTCCGGATAAAAATCCGGGAAAATGCATACCGGACTTTTTGTATCGGGCATACCTGGAAGGCACGTGCAGAAGAAATACTGTCATGGGGGGCAAAAGATTGAAACAGAATTATCAGAAAATGTTAGAGGAAACCATAGCGAAAAATCAAAGCGAAAAAAAAGTTTCTTCCCTGTTGCTTCACAGCTGCTGTGCACCATGCAGTTCTTATTGCCTGGAATATTTATCACAGTATTTTAAAATTACAGTTTTTTATTATAATCCGAATATTTATCCGGAAGAAGAATATACAAAGCGTGTAGCAGAGCAGCAGCATTTTATTGAGAGACTGCCAGCAAAATATGCGATCTCTTTCGTGGAGGGAAACTATGATAAGGAACGTTTTTATCAGATGGCGCAAGGACTCGAAAATGTAAAAGAAGGTGGCGAACGATGTTTTCGTTGCTATGAAATGCGGCTTAGGGAATCGGCAGAAATGGCAAAAAAGCTTCATATGGATTATTTTACGACAACGTTGTCTATCAGTCCGCTCAAAAATGCGGAAAAATTAAACGAGATCGGAGACCGTCTGTCGGAACAATATGGGATTGCATATTTAAATTCAGATTTTAAAAAGAAGAACGGTTACAAACGTTCTGTAGAACTTTCAGAAGAATATGGGATGTACCGCCAGTATTATTGTGGCTGCGTATTTTCAAAGAGGGAGCGAGACGCACAGATTGCGGCGAAAGCTGCAGGTCAGGTGTGAAATACAAAGATACAATAAAAGTTTTAGGAGAAATGTCATGGAAAAAGAACAAAAAGGATGGGCCGTATGGCTGAAAGAACATAAGGAGGTAATCGGGTATATCTGGATTGGTGTTATTTTCATTTATGCGATTGTAAACGGCTTGTTTTTTACAAAAGTGCATGTTATGGATGGAACGGAAAAAATAACACAAAGAGTCCTGGATATTAAGAAGATGATTATCTTTTTGGCAGCATGTGCATTCAGTGTGGCTGTGATCCGCTGGAAAAATAAACTGTCAGATGAGAGGCAAAAAGTAATCACTCTCATGATTACAGTATTATCACCTATCATAACTTTTGTTATGTTAGAGGTGATGTTTGAGTCGAACCTGTTTGCGCTTGGAGCAAGAAATTATTTCTTTAACCTGGTTGTCATAGCTTTTTTTGCAGTAATTTTTATTGCACTGTTTAACAGTTCCCACTGGAGTCTGATCTTGCCGGTCATTTTATGGTTTGCATTTCAGGTGGCAAACTTATATGTCGCTGATTTCAGGGGAACAGCCCTTTTGATGTCTGATTTCACACTGGTTGCGAGCGCATTAAGTGTGGCGGATTCCTATGATTATACGATCAGTCTTAAAGTATTGCTGACACTTATGATGCTGGTCGATTACATTATTATCATACGCAAATTAAAAGAACGTAAGTATTTTAACAGTGTTAAGACGAGAGCTGCCGGCATTGTGGTGGCACTGGCATATACATTGATCTTTAGTCAGCTGGTGGTAAATGGAGTATTGCTGAAAAGTCCGAAATTAACACAGTATAAGCCGCAGAAAAGTTATCAGAGAAATGGAACTGCAGTTACGTTATTTGGAAGCCTTGGGTTCCTTGTTACGCCGGAACCGGATGGGTATTCCGAGGAGACACTGGCGGCTCTGATGTCTAAGTACACAACGGATGAAGTGACAGATACAGACGCAGCTTCCATGCCAAATGTGATCGTGATCATGGATGAGGCATTTTCTGACTATGAGGAATTATATCATCTGCAGACAAATGAGCCGACACTGCCATTTTTTAAGAGTTTGAAAGAAAATACTATATCAGGGAATATGTATGTCTCTATTCACGGTGGGCAGACTGCAAATACAGAGTATGAGTTCTTAACCGGAAACAGCAAAGCTTTTCTGACTTTCGGAGTTGCACCGTATCAGAGTTATCTGAAGGCTGATAAAGCGCATGAGTCATTAACCAGAAGCTTTAAGGCGATGGGGTATTCTGAGGAACTGGCAGTGCATCCATATAAGCCAACCGGCTATAACCGCACGGCTGCGTATAGTGCACTTGGTTTTGATGACTTCCTGACAGAAGAGGATTTTGAGAATCCTTTGCGCTACAGAAAATTTATCTCAGATGAAGCAGATTTTAAGAAACTGATTGAATTGTATGAGGAGAATAAAAAGACAAGTGACAGACCGGCATTTTTGTTTAACGTGACGATGCAGAATCACAGTGCATATGACGAATTATTTGATAATATGGACTACGATATCACCGTCAGCAACGAGGAATATAAAGATGATGTCAAACTCTATACTTATTGCAACCTTTTGAAAAAGACAGATGATGCATATAAAATGCTGATCTCTTATTTTGAGAAAGAAGAAGAACCGACGATCATTGTTATATTTGGAGATCATCAGCCGAATATCAAAATGAATTATGACGAGGATGTACCTTTACAAAAATATATTGTACCGTTTAAAATCTGGGCGAATTATGATATTGGAGAGGAAAAGATCGATATGATCAGCCCGAACTATCTGGGAGCAAAAGTTATGCAGCTTGCAGGAGGAGCACTCACCGGATATCAGAAATTTATTCTGGATATGTATGAGGAAGTTCCGGTTTTAACTTACAATGGATATATTGGAGCGGATGGTAAATTATATGATGTGGAGGATGAGACTTCCCCATATTATGACAAGCTGGAAGAATACAGGATCCTGCAGTATAACAATCTGATGGATACGAAAAATACGGTAAAAGATTTCTTTTATTTAGGGGAAGAATAGGAAAAAACAAATAGAAATGATGAATAAATAAAACAAAAAGCCTGCATAAAAATACAACAGGGACTTGCGGGAAAAAGTCACTTCATGTAGAATGAAGTGATAAACAACGAGAAAGTGAGGATTTTGATATGGCACAGTTATGGGGAGGACGTTTCACAAAAGCGACAGATCAGCTTGTATATAATTTCAATGCGTCTATCACGTTTGATCAGAAATTTTATAAACAGGATATCGAAGGCAGTATCGCTCATGTCAAAATGCTTGGAAAACAGGGCATTTTGACAGAACAGGAGATGAACGATATCATCACAACACTGCAGGAGATTAAAGAGGATGTGGAGAGTGGAAAATTACAGATCACATCGGAATATGAGGATATTCACAGTTTTGTGGAGGCAAATCTGATTGACCGTCTGGGAGATACTGGTAAAAAACTGCATACCGGACGCAGCCGTAACGACCAGGTAGCACTTGATATGCGTCTTTATACCAGGGACGAGGTGCTCGCGGTGGACGGACTGCTAAAAGAACTTCTGACTACGATCTTACACATTATGGAAGAAAATACAGAGACGATCATGCCGGGATTTACCCATTTGCAGAAAGCACAGCCGATTACGCTGGCACATCATATGGGGGCTTATTTTGAGATGTTTAAACGCGACCGTCTGCGTCTGCATGACATTTACGAGCGCATGAATTACTGCCCGCTTGGCTCTGGTGCGCTTGCCGGAACGACTTACCCGTTAGACCGTGAATATACTGCAGAACTGCTCGGCTTTTATGGACCGACTTTAAATAGTATGGACGGTGTTTCAGACCGTGACTACCTAATCGAATTTTTGTCAGCATGTGCAACGATCATGATGCATCTTTCCCGTTTTTCGGAGGAGGTTATCATCTGGAATTCCAATGAATATCAGTTTGTGGAGATCGATGATGCATACAGTACCGGCAGCAGTATCATGCCGCAGAAGAAAAACCCGGATATCGCAGAGTTAGTGCGCGGTAAGACCGGACGTGTTTACGGTGCCCTGATGTCACTGCTTACAACCATGAAGGGAATCCCGCTTGCATACAATAAAGATATGCAGGAGGATAAGGAGCTTTCTTTCGATGCGATGGATACCGTAAAAGGATGTGTCGCCTTATTCAACGGTATGCTTGCCACTATGCGTTTTAATAAGGGCAGGATGCGCCAGTCTGCAAATCATGGATTTACAAATGCGACAGATGCGGCTGATTATCTGGTAAATCATGGTGTTCCGTTCCGCGATGCACATGGAATCGTGGGACGTATCGTGCTTTACTGTCTCGATAAAAAAATCCCGATCGATGATATGAGCTTAGAGGAATTAAAAGCTATCAGTCCGGTATTTGAGGAGGATATCTATGATGCCATCTCTATGGAAACATGTGTCAATAAACGTCTGACAGTTGGTGCTCCGGGTAAAGAAGCGATGGAGAAAGTTATTGAAAAAGAGCGTGAATATCTGAGTAAGGAATGGATGTAATACTTTTATACACTGACGTGATATTGTGACAAATGCACAAGTTTTCGCCAAAAATACAGGAAACTTTGACAAAATAAGCATTGCTTTTTTCCTGAAAATAGCATAATATATTCACTATGACAGACACATGTTTGCCACAGACGGACAAACAAAGAATAAGGGACGAGGAGATTAGAGCAAAATGAGCGAAAAGTTAAAAGTTGGTATTCTTGGCGGAACAGGTATGGTAGGACAGAGATTTATCTCTCTTTTAGAGAACCACCCATGGTTTGAGGTAACAACCATTGCAGCAAGTCCGAGAAGTGCCGGAAAAACCTATGAGCAGGCAGTTGGTGACCGCTGGAAGATGGATACTCCAATGCCGGAGGCAGTGAAAAATATTGTTGTCATGAATGTCAATGAGGTAGAAAAAGTAGCTGCAGAGGTTGACTTCGTATTTTCCGCAGTAGATATGACAAAAGAAGAAATCAAAAAGATCGAGGAAGATTACGCAAAGACAGAGACACCGGTTGTTTCTAATAACAGTGCGCACCGCTGGACACCGGATGTTCCTATGGTAGTGCCGGAAGTAAATCCGGAACATATGGAAGTTATCAAATACCAGAAAGAGCGTCTTGGCACCAAACGCGGTTTCGTTGCCGTAAAACCAAACTGCTCCATCCAGAGTTATGCGCCGGTACTTACTGCATGGAAAGAGTTCGAGCCGTATGAGGTAGTTGCAACGACATATCAGGCAATTTCCGGTGCAGGTAAGACATTTAAAGACTGGCCTGAGATGGTAGGAAACATCATTCCTTACATCGGTGGCGAGGAAGAAAAATCTGAGAAAGAACCGCTTCGTATCTGGGGATATGTGGATGCTGAGAAAAAAGCGATTGTTCCGGCAGAATCACCGGTGATCACCTGCCAGTGTATCCGTGTTCCGGTATTAAACGGACATACAGCAGCAGTATTTGTGAAATTCAAGAAAAACCCGACCAAAGAGCAGCTGATCGAGGCATTGAAGAACTTTAGCGGTGTTCCACAGGAGTTAGGACTTCCGAGTGCACCAAAGCAGTTCATCCAGTACTTAGAGGAAGACAACAGACCACAGGTTTCCTTAGATGTCAACTATGAGAACGGAATGGGTATCTCTGTCGGCAGATTGAGAGAGGATACCGTATACGACTGGAAGTTTGTCGGACTTTCCCACAATACAGTCCGCGGTGCGGCAGGCGGTGCAGTGCTTTGCGCAGAGTTATTAAAAGCACAGGGGTATATTACAAAGAAATAATTGAAACAAGAAGTAGAGAAACGTCATCGGAGAATCTCCGGTGGCGTTTTATATTGCCTAAAAAATTAAAAAATGATATAATTTCTCTTATGCGAAATAAAGGTTAAGTAATCAGAAACGGAGAAATATTTTAGTGGCAAAGTCTTTGATAATAACGGAGAAACCAAGTGTAGCGCAGGAGTTTGCAAGGATTCTCGGCGTGAGCGGGAGAAATGACGGATACATTGAAAATGACAAATATGTCATTACATGGTGTGTCGGACATTTAGTGGAAATGGTTTATCCGGAAGCATATGATGAAAAATACAAAAGATGGCGGTTGGAAGATTTACCGTTTCTGCCGGAAGAATATAAATATAATGTAATACCTAACGTCAGCAAACAGTATGATACGGTGCATAAGATGCTTTTCAGAGAGGACATAGAAACTGTCTACTGGGCAGGCGATGCCGGAAAAGAAGGACAGACGATTGAGGAAAATATCAGACGCTTTGGCGGAGTCAGACCTGGTATGAAAGAGCTTCGTGTCTGGATCGATTCACAGACGGAGGAAGAAATCCTACGTGGTATCCGTGAGGCAAAGCCGATGGCAGAGTATGATAATCTGGCAAAATCCGGTATTATGCGTACAATCGAAGATTATGCAATGGGAATCAATTTTTCCAGGGCAATGTCAGTTAAATATGGGAAATTATTAAATGATGCTGCCGCGACAAAAAGTTATACGGCGATCGCAGTGGGACGTGTGATGACCTGTGTGCTTGGAATGGTCGTGACCCGTGAGCGTGAGATCCGTAATTTTGCGGAGACGCCGTTTTACCGTGTGGTGGGAGAATTTCTGCCGGAAAGCGCGGAAACGGAGGAGACAGTTGCCGCAGAGTGGAAGGCGGCGGATGGCTCTAAATATTTTGAATCCCCTCTTTTGTATAAGGAGAATGGTTTTAAAAAGCGCGAAAGCGCGGAAAATCTGATCGGTGAACTTGACGGGAAACAGGCGGTCGTAAAATCCTTAGAACGCGGCACATCCAGAAAGAAAGCACCGTTATTATTTAACCTTGCAGAGTTACAGGCAGAGTGTTCAAAACGATATAAGATCAGCCCGGATGAGACGTTACAGGTGGCACAGGATTTATATGAGAAAAAACTGACAACTTATCCGAGGACGGATGCGAGAGTGCTCTCGACGGCAGTTGCAAAGGAGATCGGGAAAAACTTAAACCGTTTAAAAACCTATGAGCCGACAAAAACTTATGCGGAGCGTATTTTAAAAGAGGGCACTTACCGGAATATTGCACGAACACAGTATACTGATGATTCAAAGATCACAGATCACTATGCGATCATTCCGACCGGACAGCTCACGGAACTTGGTTCGTTAAGCGATTTACAGAGAAGAGTGTATGACCTGATCGTGCGCCGCTTCTTAAGTATCTTTTATCCGGCTGCGGAGTATGAAACGATCAAACTGGTGGTACAGGTGGGGGCAGAACAGCTTTTTGCATCTGCAAAGGCGTTGAAAAATCCGGGATTTCTTGAAATCATGGGGAGACCGGGAAATGATGAAAATAAGGAAGAAGAAAGTGCGGGACTCTTAAAACTGGCAGGGCAGTTAAAAACCGGTGATCCTTTGAAGGTGGACGGCTATGAGATCAAAGAGGGAAAGACCGCACCGCCGAAACGCTATACCTCCGGCTCCATGGTACTTGCGATGGAAAATGCAGGACAGCTCATTGAGGAGGAAGAATTAAGGGAACAGATCAAAGGCTCTGGAATCGGTACTTCCGCAACGAGAGCCGAGATCATCCGCAAGCTGGTACGCATCGGGTATCTGAACCTGAACAAAAAGACACAGGTGCTAAGTCCGGAAGCAATCGGAGAGATGGTGTTTGAGGTGGTAAGCATGACTGTGCCGGCACTTTTAAATCCGAAAATGACGGCTTCCTGGGAAAAAGGGCTCGACGGCATTACGCGTGGAACGGTCATTATGGAAGATTACCGCAGTAAACTGGAGGAGTTTATCCGCAAAGAAACGGTTTCCATGATCGAACATGATCTGACCGGCAATCTTGCTGCGAAGATCCATCCGTTTGTCAAAAAAGGCGGAAGGGGGCTTGCCGCAAAGAAAAAAATAGAGGCAGTCTGCCCGGTCTGTGGTGGGGAGATGGAGACGACACCATTCGGCTATGGCTGCAGCAATTATAAAAAGGACGGAAACGGCTGCAAATTTTCCATCGGAACCATTGCGGGCAGAGATTTAGCGGAAGAGGAAGTGGTGGAACTTCTGACGAAAGGACACACGGAAGTTCTTTCCGGTTTTATCTCAAAGTCCAGAAAACGTTTTTCGGCGGCATTGGTACTCGAAAAAGATGAGGAAGGAAAAGTATGCATTAATTTCGATTTTTCCAAAAATGAGCCTGAAATATTGGAGGGTGTCAAATGTCCGGTCTGCGGTTCGGACATGGAGATCACGTCCTTTGGCTACAGCTGTGTGAAACATCGAAATGATCCGGAAAGCTGTTACTTCTCCATCGGAAAAATTGCAGGAAAATCCCTCGGTGTGGATGACCTGACAGATCTGCTGCAAAAAGGAGAAACAGAAGTTTTAAAAGGGTTTACCGCAAAAAATAAAAAGAAGTTTTCGGCAGCACTGTGTTTAAAAACAGGGGAGGACGGCAGAAAAACAGTCGAATTTGATTTTTCAAAGAATGAGGCGGAAATATTAGAGGATGTGGTCTGTCCGATGTGCGGTGGACAGATCCAGAAAACATCGTTTGGCTATGGCTGTATGAACTATGAGCAGCAAAATCCGCAGAGCTGCCGGTTTGCCATCGGCACACTTGCCGGACGTGATCTGACAGAGGCACAGGTGAAAGCACTTTTAACTGACGGCAGAACGGAGACAATCCGTGGTTTTAAATCAAAGACGGGCAAAAAATTTGATGCCTGTGTGGCATTAGAGACGGATGAGACCGGTCGGAAGTATTTAAAATTTGACTTTGACCATGTGGAGGCAAAAAAGATAAAAGATGTAGTCTGTCCGCTCTGCGGCGGCGATATCGTGCAGACACCGTTCGGTTATGGCTGTGCCAATTATAAAAAAGATGATCCGGAAAGCTGCCGTTTTTCCATTGGAAAGATGGGAGAAAAAACGTTAAATGAGGCACAGGTGAAACAGCTTCTGACAGAGGGACGTACCGCAACAATCCGTGGTTTTAAATCAAAAACCGGAAAGAAGTTTGATGCAAGAATCGCTTTGAATAAAGATGAATCCGGTAAGGTCACCGGACTGAAATACGATTTTTCGGATGTGGAAGCACCAAAATTAAAAGATGTGAAATGCCCGGTCTGTGGCGGGGATATGGTAAAAACACCATTTGGCTACGGTTGTGCGAATTACAAAAAAGATGATCCGGAAAGCTGTCGCTTTTCGGTTGGACAGATCGCAGGAGTAAAATTAAAAGAAGCACAGGTCAAAGAACTTTTAACCAATGGAAAAACCGGTGTGATCGAAGGATTTATCGCAAAGACCGGAATGAAATTTGACGCTCCGTTAAAACTGACGAAAGAAGGGCAGATCACCTTTGATTTCCCGGAGAAACCAAAACCTGTCGAGACAACAGTAAAATGTCCGAGGTGTGGGGAACTCTTAAAGAAAAGCCAATGGTACTATGAGTGTGACTGCGGTTTTAAGATAGGGCATACGGTTGCGAAAGTGCCGCTTTCGGAAGAAATCATGAAAGAACTGTTGGAAACCGGAAAGACAAAGGAAAAAGTGACCGGATTTACCTCAAAAGCAGGAAATGTATTTGATGCCTGCTTAAAATATGAGGATGAGCGGATCAGTTTTGATTTTGACAATCCGGGAAGCCAGTCTCTGCAAAAACAGGAGTCAGAGAAACAATCAGAAGTGCAGACGGCTGTGCAGGAGAATGGGGCACAGCAGATGCAGCAGGCAGAACAGGGTGGCACAGAGACACAGCAGGCAGAACAGAACGCGGTACAGTCAAAGCAGCCACAACGGACGGACTCTGAACCGGATGGTGCAGATGATTTCTATGCCGCTATGGCAAATGAGGCTGCGGCGTTCCAGGAGGAAGAAGAGACAGAATGGATCGCAGGAAGTAATTTTTTAGATGAATTTATGCCGTAAGAGATCTCCGGCAGACAGAAATTTTTGTCTGTCCGGAGATTTTTTTGAACCTTTTTTTGATTTATTACAATGTATGGGTGAAGGGCAATGTGATTTGCCTTAAAAAGACGTCTTAAAGGTGGAAAACAAATGACGAAGCTGGAATTGGAATAATGTATGGATGCACATGGAAAAGAGATTTATTCTTTCTGCAAAAGCCTGACCGGGAATCAGATGGAAGCGGATGATCTGTACCAGGATACATTTTTAACGGCAATGGAAAAAGACGATAAGATCCATATGGAAGGGGGTTGCTTATTTTATCGCAGAATGTGAAAACGTGGAAATGTTTGCGGATCATACGATCTATCTGTGTGTACTGGATGATCCACTCTATAACAGTCAGGCGTATGATTATGATGAGGTGACCGGAGAGATCACGAGAAATGACACCTATCAGGGGGTAAATGCATTGTTTGAACTGCCGATTGACCCATCAAAGGCAGACCAGAAAGCAGCAGTGGAAAAGGTGGACAAGATCAATCATCCGGTTATGCCGGATGACTGGGAGCCAGAAGAAACTGCTGTCGAACGTTTTATGAGTCAGATTACGCCGGAAAATATAGATGCGTATGCAGCCCGTGTAGAGAGTGCCGTGCAGACGGTTACGCCGGATGAAGAGGGGGTTATCACATATGAATATGAACTTTCGGATGGCAGTGGAGGCGATGGAGAGCAGGATTTCGATACGCTATTTCCAGATGGAAAGACGGGAATGAGCAAAAATTTTTCTTATTCCTATTCGTGTTCCGATGGGTCGGATGAACCGGATGAGGTGCTGATTCATACATTTGCATTAAATGAAGATGGCACTGTAACGTTTGCAATTTATAAAGCGGACGTAAAGTGAGAAATATGGCATATTTTCGTTCATTACGATTATATGGGGAACTGGAACAGACTATGACAGTGATGTTGTAGTCTGTTTTTTCAGCTTGTTACAGCTTTCGAATATTATTTTGACAGATCTGTGAAAACGTTTTACAATATAATTAATATGCGAACAGGAATGTCAGGATCATGATGGATCCATATCCATGTGGCAGAGGCATCCTGGGATGGAGGAAAAGATGGAAAACGCAAAAATCAACAATTTATACGATTTAAATGAAACGATTGCAAAAGAATATTTAGAACAGTTTACATATCCATGGGAGGCTTTAAAAGGGATCAGTGATTTTATCAAAAAGCTTGGACCGACATTAGATCCGGAAAAGTTTGAAAAAAGAGGCGAGGATATCTGGGTTGCAAAGAGCGCAAAGGTTGCACCGACCGCATGCTTAAACGGACCGCTGATCATTGACGAGGATGCGGAAGTCCGCCATTGTGCATTTGTCCGGGGCAGTGCGATCGTCGGAAAAGGTTCCGTTGTCGGTAATTCAACCGAACTGAAAAATGATATTATTTTTAATTCAGTTCAGGTGCCGCATTATAATTATGTCGGCGATTCTATTCTTGGTTATAAATCACATATGGGTGCGGGTTCGATCACATCAAATGTGAAATCTGATAAGACACTGGTCGTTGTAAAAGACGGCAATGAGAAGATTGAGACCGGATTAAAGAAGTTTGGTGCCATGCTTGGGGATTTTGTGGAAGTTGGATGCAACTCTGTATTAAATCCTGGAACGGTGATCGGCAGACATACCAATGTATATCCGCTTTCGAGTGTCAGAGGAGTGATCCCGGCAAACTCAATTTTTAAGAAGCCGGGCGAGGTTGTACAGAAGAAGGAAGCATAATATTCTTAAACTTAAGATCCGGACAGGTCGGATAAGTTATGGCAGAAAATATTGATCATATTTTAAGTACAGGGAGATAAAATATATGGAAGAAGAAAAGAAATATATTTATAATGATAAAGCGGAACGGATCAGAAAGATGAATCGGTTCTATATAGGTGCAACCATATTTCTTGGAATATTGTTTTTACTGTATCTGTGGCTCCGCATGGCAAATCAGAATCTGGTAAATGCAGTAGTATATGGGAATACTGTATTAATAATAGGCGCATCAGTTTTGAACACGATTATTTATCATAAAGATCATGCAACAGCAAAATTAAAAGTGATTGCTACGCTTGAGATGGGATTAGAGTATCTGTTAGTCGGAGTACAAACAGATGCACATTTTATTACGTATGTACTGATCGTTTTAGTTGCGTTACAGATTCCGTACTATGATGAAGGTGGATTAAAAAGAACCTGTGTGGGAGTGAGTATTCTCTACGTGATCGTTACGATTGTTCAGGGAATAAAGGGTATTACTGTATTGAACGTGGATACAATATGTTCTGTGGTCGGCGTGCTTGGCGTTTTATTTATGGTTTCAAGAATTGGAAAGATCACATTATTGTTTAACGCAGATGCACTTGGATCCATAGATGAGGAACACAAAAAGCAGAATGAAATTTTACAGGGAGTGCTTGAGATTTCCAAAACTGTTCAGGAAGAATCAGATAAGAGCAGCAGCCTGATCGGAAAGCTAGTTGAAACGACGAATTCCGTGACGGGAAGTATGCAGGAGATTACAACTGCTTCCGGTATGAATGCAAACAGTATTGAAGAACAGAATACTATGACGGCAACGATTCAGGATGCAATCGAGGAAACCGGTGAACGCTCTAAACAGATGGTGGATATTGCGATGAATTCGAATGAAAGTATCCAGGAAAATATGCGTGTGATGGACGCATTAAAAGATCAGGCAGTGCAGATCACAAACACAAATCATGATGTTACTGCGGCAATGACAAAACTTCAGGATAAAACAAAAGAAGTGGAAGAAATTGCAGGTATGATCTTAAATATTTCCAGTCAGACAAACCTGTTAGCACTGAATGCATCTATTGAAAGTGCCCGTGCCGGTGAAGCGGGAAGAGGATTTGCAGTGGTAGCAGAACAGATCAGGCAGCTTGCGGAACAGACAAAAAGTTCAACGGAAGAAATTACAAGAATTACAAATGAACTCAATGCCAATGCCAATGAGGTGGTTGTATCTGTGGAAGGTTCCGTGCAGGCAACAGAGGATCAGAAAGAAAAAATTCTTGCGGCGTCTGAAACCTTTGAACTGCTTAATAAAAATATGGGTGAACTGGTGACACATATTGAGGAAGTAAATAAAAAGGTTGGTGGACTTTCTGATTCTAACAATAAAATTGTGGTAAACTGTTCCCAGCTTTCGGCAGCTACAGAGGAAGTTACTGCAAGTGCAGAGCAGGTACATGCGCTGAGTGAGGAAAACCTTGGTGTTGCTAAACAGGTTCAGGATGCGGTAGAGAAAATCCATGGTACAGCAGAAGATATAAAAAAGTTTTTGCATTGAAAGCAGATAGGGGAATGCTATATGAAAAATAAAGTGTGGTTGATGACAGCCACACTTTTGCTTTTTACAGCAGGGTGTGGTAAGACGGATCTGACAGAGAGTAAAATAAACGGAGATGAGCAGAAAACAATAGAAAGCCGGGAAATGGAAGAAACAACAGAAAAGGACGAAAACGCATCCGGAGAAAAGAAAACTGTGACAGAAAATGAAAACACGGAGTCACAGGAAAATGGGGAAAGTTATACCTGGAAGGATGTTACATTACAGTTCCCGGAAAACTGGAAAGACAGGTATGTTATTGAGGAAGATGAAAATGGTTTTACGGTTTTTCAAAAAGCTTCTTATGAAAAAGGGAACGGAATGGGATATCTTTTTGGCATTTTGAAAGACACAGAATGGTATCCGGATGCGGCAGGCGTAAGTATTTTAGGATATACGGATGATGGTGCGTTGTATGAACTTGCAGTACCAACGGATGTGAGCTGTGATGTTGAGAATGAAACAGTTCTTAATGAGTATCAGAAAATGATGCAGCAGTCGGATGCGATTGTAAAGAATGTAAAAATTGATGCCGGAAATCTGCATATGGATGCAGATCAGTATATCATTCCTGTCAGCATGATAATGACACTCAAGACAGATCAGCTTGTAAATATGTCAGACAATGATCTGTGGCTGGCGCGCAATGAGATCTATGCAAGACATGGACGCGGTTTTTCAAATGAGTATCTGCAAAGTTATTTTGATTCATGCTCATGGTATGAAAAAAGTGGAGAGCCAGATACATTTGATGAATCTGTGCTGAATCAGACGGAGAAAGATAACCTGAAAGTAATTCAGGAAGCAGAAACGGCATATGCAGACGAACATCCATATCCGAAGGAATATAAAACAGGGCAGAAAATCGTGGCGGATATCAATGGAGACGGCAGAGAAGAAGAAATCCGTTATGACGTGAAAGAGAGCGGGGATTATGCAGGTTATTCCTGTGTCCTTACGATTGACGGAACTGCATATGAACTGTGTGAATATGCAGCCATGGTGACGCCGGAAACGGAATGCTTTTATATCACTGACATTGCTGAATATGATAATCCACTGGAAATCGCCGTATTAGATGATGGACCAAGTGCTGATTATGTGACTTATTTTTACCGGTATGATGGAAATACGCTGGAGTTTGTCGGAGAAGTGGGTGGCTTTCCTTTTAAGGAACAAAATGACGGAATTAATGGTTTTACCGGACAAAATGGAATTTTTGGAACAATTCGCACAGACATCCTTGAGACCGCATATCTCGATGGCTACTGGTGGTATGACAGCGATGCGCGGAAGTTGGAATATATGGATGACGGTGTGCATAAATATCAGTATTTTACACCACATAAACTATATGTGGATCTTCCACTGTGGAAGTCTATGGATCAGACTTCGGACCAGGTGACAGTTTCGGCTGGGCAGAATGTATTTTTTATCAGTTCCGATGCAAAAGAATGGATCTATGTGCGTGCAAAGGACGGAACAGAAGGATATATCCATGTAGATGGGGAAAATGTCAGCAATGTCGGCAGACCCGGAACAGAAGTCTTTTCAGAGTTAAATTATTTTGACTAGTGTATAAAAACAAATACATGGAATAAAGATAAATTTTTTCGATTAGGACTTGTAGATTTCAACAAAATGTGCGAAAATAGGTAAGGTATGTTAAATGTATAACAAAGTCTGATACATACAGTTCTATTAAGTGAAAGGAGTCTTAAAATGATTTACACTAAGGAAGTCGAAAACATGTGTCCTGTAGCAAAGGGCGCAAAACATGAACCAGCTCCAATTCCGGAAGAAGGCAAATGGGTTCATTCTAAAAAAATTGAAGATATTTCAGGTTTTACACACGGTGTTGGCTGGTGTGCTCCGCAGCAGGGTGCCTGCAAGCTTTCATTAAACGTAAAAAATGGTGTAATCGAAGAAGCTTTAGTTGAGACAATCGGATGCTCTGGTATGACACATTCCGCAGCTATGGCAGCAGAAGTATTACAGGGCAAAACAATTCTTGAAGCATTGAACACAGACCTTGTTTGTGATGCAATCAATACAGCAATGAGAGAGTTATTCTTACAGATCGTTTACGGTCGTACACAGAGTGCATTCTCTGATGACGGTCTTGCAATCGGTGCTGGTCTTGAGGATTTAGGTAAAGGACTTCGTTCCCAGGTTGGTACAATGTACGCTACCAAAGAGAAAGGTGTTCGTTACTTAGAGATGGCAGAAGGTTATGTAACCGGTATTGCTCTTGACGAGAATAACGAAGTTATCGGATATCAGTTCGTTTCTCTTGGAAAAATGACTGACTTCATTAAAAAAGGCGATGATCCTAACACTGCATGGGAAAAAGCAAAAGGACAGTACGGCCGTGTGGCAGATGCTGTTAAAATCATCGACCCGAGAGAAGAGTAGGAAAGGAGACGGACGAAAATGGCATTATTTGAAGGATATGAAAGAAGAATTGACCAGATTAACGCTGTGTTAAACAGCTATGGTATCAGCTCTATCGAAGAAGCTGAAAAAATTACAAAAGATGCTGGACTTGATGTTTACGATCAGGTAAAGAAAATCCAGCCAATCTGTTTCGAGAACGCTTGCTGGGCTTACACTGTAGGTGCTGCAATCGCAATCAAAAAAGGATGTACAAGAGCCGCTGATGCTGCTGCAGCAATCGGTGAGGGACTTCAGGCATTCTGTATTCCGGGTTCTGTTGCAGACCACAGAAAAGTAGGTCTTGGACATGGTAACCTTGGTAAAATGTTATTAGAGGAAGAGACAGAGTGCTTCTGCTTCTTAGCAGGACATGAGTCATTTGCAGCTGCTGAGGGTGCAATCGGTATCGCTGAGAAAGCAAACAAAGTACGTCAGAAACCATTACGTGTTATCTTAAACGGACTTGGAAAAGATGCTGCTCAGATCATCTCCCGTATCAACGGATTCACATTTGTTGAGACACAGTATGATTACAAAGCTGCAAAATTAAATGTTGTATATGAGAAAGCATATTCTGACGGACTTCGTGCAACTGTAAAATGCTACGGTGCAGATGACGTTCAGGAAGGTGTTGCAATCATGCATCATGAGAACGTAGGTGTTTCCATCACTGGTAACTCTACAAACCCAACACGTTTCCAGCACCCGGTTGCAGGTACATACAAAAAAGAATGTATCGAGCAGGGTAAGAAATACTTCTCAGTTGCTTCCGGCGGTGGTACAGGACGTACACTTCACCCGGACAACATGGCAGCAGGTCCTGCTTCTTATGGTATGACAGATACTATGGGACGTATGCACTCTGATGCACAGTTCGCAGGTTCTTCTTCCGTACCGGCTCACGTTGAGATGATGGGTCTGATCGGAATGGGTAACAACCCAATGGTTGGTGCTACTGTAGCTGTTGCAGTTTCTGTTGAGGAAGCAGCAAAGGCTGGTAAGTTCTAGGAAATAAATATAAGGGTTTTAAGACCCTCGTACTTAATTGTGCGAGGGTCTTTTTCAATTCATAGGAAATTACGTCCTATGAAAAGTTTACGAAATTTTCTAATGCAGACTTTATGCAGATAATGTAGACTGAAAATGATTTATACTTTTTATCAGGATTTTTATTGTTTTAAGAGACGGAGGGTTAATTGTAGAATCATGAATGTAATGCCCGTAAATATATTAATTAAAAAAGTTGCAGAAATATGTAAAAAAAATGGTGTAAAAAAATTGGTCCTTATAGGTTCATTTGCAACAGATACGGCAACACCATATAGTGATATCGATTTTGTAGTTTATGGCGATGTGGATATGGATAAACTTGAATATGATTTGGAAAAAATAGAAACTTTACGGAAGATAGATATTTTAGAATATGAAACAATTCGAAATCAGTACCTTTTGGAGGATATCGCAAAGTATGGAAAACAAATATATTAACAGATATAAAGCTTTTTGTAGAAGCTTAAATAATTTAAAAAAAAGTAAAACAGCAGACCCGGATGCTGATTTTGTGTTAGAAGGTACGGTTCAAAATTATAATTTGACCTTTGATTTATCATGGAAAGTGATGAAGGATATTTTAGTTAAATTATTGGGTATTGATGATATAGCACTTGGATCTCCAAGAACAAATTTACAAGCGGCATTTTCAAACGGACTGATTGATGACGATGTCTGGCTGCAAATGCTGAAAACAAGAAATCTGCTTGCTCATGATTATGATGGTGCAGTTGCAAGAGAAAACTTTAAAAAGATAACAACAGTGTATTATGATGTTTTTTATAGATTTAAAATTACAGCAGAAGAGTATTTTGAAAAGGGAATACAGGAAGAAGATAGTTTTAAATCCTGATAAAATATTTATGGCAGAGCAGAACGGTAGATTTGCTGGTTTTTCTTATTTATAGATTTTTTCTTATTTTCATAGGGGCTTCCAAAGAAATTTGGAAGTCCTATTTCTTTTGTTCATGATAATAAAATATTTTTGTTTTATCAAAAACAGGGTGATAATCGAACATATTTTCTGCTATAATAATATCTATACCAGAAAAACAGAAAGCGAGGCATCGTCCGGTCATGAGTAATTCATCCCATATTTATATTGCAATCGATCTTAAATCTTTTTATGCATCGGTAGAGTGTGTCAAACGGAAATGTGATCCGCTGACGACAAATCTTGTTGTTGCGGATGAGAGCAGAACAGAGAAAACGATCTGTCTTGCGGTATCACCGTCACTGAAAGCATATGGAATCCCGGGACGTGCGAGATTATTTGAGGTTGTGCAGAAAGTAAAGCAGATCAATAAAGAGCGGAGAAGCAGGATTGCCGGAGGTGTGTTTACCGGAAAATCAGCAAATGCGGAAGAACTGAAAAAAGATCCGGCACTGGAACTGACCTATATTGCAGCACCGCCACGCATGGCATTATATATGGAAGAAAGCAACCGGATCTATGATATCTATTTAAAATATGTAGCACCGGAAGATATGCATGTCTATTCGGTGGATGAAGTATTTATGGATGTGACGCATTATCTGAGAACATACCAGATGAGCGCAAGAGAACTGGCAGAGAAAATGATCCGGGATGTTTTAAGTGAGACGGGGGTTACGGCAACTGCCGGTATTGGCACCAATCTGTATCTGTGCAAAGTTGCAATGGATATCGTTGCGAAACATGTGACACCGGATGCGAACGGAGTGCGGATTGCAGAACTTGATGAGATGAGTTACCGCAGGCGGTTGTGGAATCACAGACCACTGACGGATTTCTGGAGAGTCGGTGGCGGTTACCGGAAAAAATTAGAAGCGGCAGGGTTGTATACGATGGGAGATATTGCACGCTGTTCCTTAGGTGGTGAACAGGATTTTTATAACGAGGAGCTCCTATATAAAATGTTTGGTATCAATGCAGAACTTCTGATCGATCATGCGTGGGGCTATGAGCCGACGACGATTGATCTGATCAAAATGTACAAGCCCCAGACAAACAGCATCAGTTCCGGACAGGTACTGCAGTGCCCTTATGAATTTGAAAAAGGAAAACTGATCGTTCGGGAAATGACAGATCTGCTTGTCCTGGATCTGGTGGAAAAGCGTCTTGTTACAGATCAGATGGTGCTTACGATCGGCTATGATATTGATAATCTGACGGACCCGAAGCGGAAAAATGCGTATCACGGGGAAGTAACCATCGACCGCTATGGAAGGAAGGTGCCAAAGCATGCACATGGGACGATCAATCTGAAAAGTCAGACATCATCCACAAAACAGATCATGGATGCCGTTATGGAGTTATATGACCGTATTGTGGACAAAAATCTGCTGATCCGCAGGATTTATGTCGTTGCCTGCAGATTGTCGGATGAAGCGTCTGCAAAAAAAGAAGAAACGTTTGAGCAGCTTGATCTGTTTACGGACT
The DNA here is from genome assembly GCA_003483745.1 of Roseburia sp. Lineage (GTDB taxonomy): Bacteria > Bacillota > Clostridia > Lachnospirales > Lachnospiraceae > Roseburia. The sequence continues at coordinate 45,157 of DMYD01000012.1, forward strand.
ATGCGGCATTAGAACAGAAAAAGCGGGCAGAAAAGGAAAAGATGGAAAAAGAGAGAAAACTGCAGGAGGCAGTCCTCAGTGTAAAAAAGAAATATGGAAAAAACGCCATGCTAAAGGGGATGAATCTACAGGAGGGAGCAACTAGCGTGGAACGAAACCGCCAGATCGGAGGGCATAAGGCATGAAGGGAAAAAATGTATTTATAGAAAAGGAAACACACAAATATGATGATATCATCAATCTGCCGCATCATGTCTCAGCAAAACATCCGCAGATGGGGCTGTTAGACAGAGCAGCACAGTTTTCGCCTTTTGCAGCACTCACAGGACATGAGGATTCCATTCGTGAGACAGCAAGAAGAACGGAAGAGTTTCTGGAACTGGAAGAAGATAAAAAAGAGCAGCTTGATGAAAAGATACATGTTTTACAGGAAAATTTATGGAAGAAACCGGAGATCATAGTCACTTATTTTGTGCCGGACGAAAAGAAAGACGGTGGTGCTTATGTTACGCATCGTGGCAGAATACGGAAAATAGATACCTATCGGCACAGACTTTTGTTTGAAGATGGAACGGATGTAGGTATGCAGTATATTTTTGAGATAGATGGTGAAATGTTTGGGATTACAGAGTGAAAGTGACTAGTGGTGAAATTTGACAATCAATATTTCGGATGGTATAATTTCCCGATAATAGGGACTTTTGCTCTATTGATGAATATGGATGAGTTAAGGAGCTTGTGAGGCATGAAAAATATATGGCGTATTTTTAGCGGAGATATGAAGAGACTGGTGCGTAATCCATTTGCATTGGTCATTGCGATTGGTCTTTGTATCATACCTTCGCTGTATGCGTGGTTTAATATATATTCGAACTGGGATCCGTATGCAAATACCAAAAATATCAGGATTGCAGTAGCGACAGAGGATGAGGGATACCAGATGGATGATGGAACTACCGTTAATATGGGTGATTCGGTCATTGAGAGCCTGAAAGAAAATGATAAGATCGGATGGGTGTTTACAGATACAAAAGAAGCTGCTTTAGAGGGCGTCTACAGCGGTGAGTATTACGCAGCGGTCATCATCAGTTCTGACTTTACATATAGCATGTATAATGTATTCCGCGAAGATTTTAAGGGACCGACCATTTCTTATTATGAGAACGAAAAAAAGAATGCCGTAGCGACAAAGATTACGGATTCCGCGGTGTCCACTTTAAAACAGAGTATCAATGAGCAGTTCATACAAGTGGTTGCAAGTAATATATTTGAGCAGACAAATCACATTTCAGAACAGATGGAAGAAGATGATAAGTTTGCATATTTTCAGGGCAAACTGGAGAATTTGAACGAGAATCTGATCAGTTACAGTAATATGATCGATACATTTATTGCCGGAAATGAGGAACTCTCCCAGGCAGTTGCAGAGGCAAAGGGCAGCATACCGGGACTTAGTGATAAGGTATCTGACGGTGCAAAGAATTTTGGCACGGCAAAAAGCAGCCTGGATGAGACAAAAACATCGTTAAATTCATTCAGTGAAAATGTAAACCAGACAATGACGAGTATTAACGATTCGATCAATAAGATACAGAGCAGCATCAATGCGACAAATCTCGCCGGGGATGCACAGCAGACCGCAGACAGCCTGAATCAGGCAGCATTAGACGCAGTGGAACTGCAGAGGGAACTGGATCGTCTGCAGGAACATTTGAAAAAGGTGGTTGTCGAAAAGAACGTGTCGGATGATGACCGCGCCGTTATTCAGAAGATCATTGAGACAATTAAATCGATCAATGGTGGCGCAACGGATATTGAAAAAGCAATCAGCAGCATTAATCAGATTGCAATGGGATTTTCAGGAGATTCCAAGACAGATGCAATCAATACGCAGGTATCAGGAAGCATGGTTGCGGATGCGATAAATCAATCACTGTCTGATATGACGCAGGTTCTTACTACCTGTTCACAGGCAATCACAAATATGCAGGAGATGTATACGACGAGTCTGGTTCCACAGCTGGACAATGTGATCGACAGTATGAGCCAGATGTTGAATAACGTATCAGATATTCTGACAAGACTAGACGATACATTAGGAGATATGAATTCCGTATTTTCCGGCATTGAGACAACTGTGACAGGTGCAAATGACAGTTTAGAACAAATTCAGACGGTTATTGATGGCGTGAGTGAAAAGTTAACGAAGCTGTTGGATCGGTTGAATTCTGTTGAAGACGATGAAAAAGTACAGGCATTTATAGAGTTTATGAAAGGTGATCCGGAAGGCTATGGAGAGTTCTTCTCCCAGCCGGTACTGGTTACGACAGAGGAAGTTTATCCAATTCCAAACTATGGATCAGCGATGACTCCGTTTTATACAATCCTTGCAATCTGGGTTGGAGGAACGATTCTTGTTGCACTGATCAAGGTAAAGGCAGAACCAAAAGATCTGGAAAATGTAAAATCGTATCAGCTCTTTTTTGGAAGATATCTGATGTTTTTTGTGATGGGACAGTTACAGGCACTGATCATTGTACTGGGAGATATCTATATCCTGCACTGTCAGATTTTATATCCGGTATGGTTCTGGCTGGTGGCATCACTTGCAAGTGTTACATTTACATTACTGATTTATTCACTTGCACTTTCCTTTGGTGATGTAGGAAAAGCTCTTGCGGTTGTTATTATGGTAATTCAGATTGCGGGATCCGGCGGAACGTTTCCAATCGAACTTTTGCCAGCAGTTTACCGTAATATATACATATTTTTCCCGTTTCCGTATGCAATCAATGCCATGCGTGAGACGATTGGCGGTATGTACGGAAGTGACTATATGAGGAATCTGGCAGAACTGATGATTTTTGCCGTGGTCGGACTTCTGATCGGACTGGTGATCCGTATCCCATTTGTGAAACTGAACCATTTTGTGGAAAAACGAATGGAAGATACAAAAATGATGTAACAGAAGTGAAGTATAAGAAATAAGATTTGTCATAGATAACAGAATGGAGAAAAAATGGAAGAAAAAAGCAGATACGAGGAAATGTACGGAAAACTCGTTGCATATGAACAGAATATCCATTTGCAGAATCAGAAAAGAATCAAGATCGGGCTCAAATGCATTGCAATCATTCCGCCTATATTTTTGATTCTGTTATTCTGGACGGACAGCAACAAGGTTGTTTTCCTGATTTTATGGATCGTATCGTTGTTTGCGCTTGCAACTTATCTGATCCTTGTCGAGTATGTAGATTATAACCTGCAGGAGAAGTTAAATGAACTGCGGGATGAAGAAGATAAAGATGTGGATGTTCTTATGGGAAAACAGCTTGATGAAGTAGAGGAAAACATTAAGAATGCCTTTCAGAAATTAGATGAAAAGTTTAATCCTGAAACAGAAATTTCCAAAATTGCAGAGAACGATACAAAGGAGAAAACAGAATGAAAAATATATTTAAAATCTTTATCTCCGATGTAAAACGGATTTTTCAAAACGTGGTCGCTGTTGTGGTCATCATGGGACTTTGTGTGATTCCATGTCTTTATGCATGGTTTAATATATTTTCAAACTGGGATCCGTATGGCGAAAGTTCAACATCAAACCTGAAGGTTGCAGTGGTATCAGAAGATGAAGGTGTAAGTGTGGCAGGTATTTCTGTCAACATTGGTTCGTCTGTGGTCGAAGCGTTACAGGAAAATAAAGTAATGGGCTGGGTGTTTACGGAGACGTCGGATGAAGCAGTGGATGGTGTATATAGTGGTGAATATTACGCGGCTCTTGTGATTCCGGATAATTTTACGGAGGAGATGATCAGTTTCCTTGGAGGTCAGATCGAACACCCGGATATTATTTATTATGAAAATGAAAAGAAAAATGCAATAGCTCCTAAAATCACTGCAAAAGCAAAAACATCTGTCCAGGAACAGGTGAATGCAACTTTCGTGAGCACGCTTGCAGAGGCAATGATGCAGGTTGGGGATGCAGTTGCAGGAGCAGATGTTGACGGAGGCTCCCTTGCGGATACAATTACGCAGCGTCTGAATGATGTAAACGGTGATCTGCAGAGTTATATTAATATTTTAAATTCATTTGCAAGTATATTAAATTCCGCGCAGAGTATTGTCGCGACAAGTCAGGTTATGCTTCCGGGACTTGACTCTATGGTTTCTACAGGTCAGGATACGGTAAACAGCATGGAAGGACTGATCGTTGCCGGAAATGCAACAACGGATACGGTTACCCAGATGGTTACATACAGTTTTGATCTGGTTGAAAATAGTCTGAATAATGTGTCCATGGTTGTGCAGAATGACATGGACAAACTTGGAAAATATCAAGATGCGGCGGGAAATGGATTGAATGCGGCCACATCCGTGGTGCCTTATCTGGAAAAAATGTTTGATGACTCAGTTTCAAGCTGGGAAGGCACAGCAGATGATGAAACAAGACTGCAGATTCAGGGTGTGCGTGACCGCTTAAAGATGATTGAATTTGATTTGAACGGACTTGCAGAAAACGGAACTGCCACAGGGGATGATATCAATACCTTAAAAGGACAGATTACAACGGAAATTGAAAATTGTAAGACGGCTCTTGATGCATTGCAGCATACGTTTGAGTATTCCGTAAAGCCACAGCTTGATTCCACGTTAAACGCAATGCAAGGTTCCATGATTGCGACAACATCAATTTTAAACGGAATCAATGCAGATTTTGGCGATGTGGAGAAGGTGCTGTCAAAATACGAGGATACACTTTCAAGAGGAAGTGTGGATTTATATGATTCGTTGCAGATGGCACAGGAATTAGAGAATAAACTGACACAGATCATCGCAGATTTTACAACATTGCGTCAGGATGAACAATACAAACAGTTTATGGAGATACTAGAGACTGATCCACAGCAGCTTGGCAATTTTATTTCGTCTCCGGTAAATCTTGATACGGTAGGAATTTATGAGATTGAAAATTACGGATCTGCCATGGCTCCGTTTTATACGATACTGGCATTGTGGGTAGGTGCACTGATTTTGGTTGCAATCATTCATGTAAAAGTAGAACCGGAAGATGGTATCATAGATATAAAACCATATCAGGCATACTTCGGACGTTATATCCTGTTCTTTTTGGTAGGACAGACGCAGACTCTGATTACGATACTTGGAGATCTGTTTTATGTGCGGATACAGTGCCACAATCCATTCCTGTTCTGGCTTGCCGGAGCAGTCAGCAGTTTTGTGTTTACGCTGTTTATCTATTCACTTACCGTCGCATTTGGGAATGTCGGTGAGGCACTTGCAATCGTTGTCATGGTTATTCAGGTGGCAGGCGCAGGCGGAACTTTCCCGATAGAGACATTGCCACAGGTATACCAGTCACTTTATAAATATCTGCCGTTTCCATATGGAATGAATGCCATGAGAGAGACAATCGGCGGAATTTATCAGATGAATTACTGGATCTATGTCGGAAAACTTGCGATTTATTTAATTATTTCACTGGTTATTGGACTTCTTGTTGCGATACCGTTCCGCAAACTGAACCATATCATTGAGAAGAGCAAGGAAAATACAGAGATCATGATCTAATTCAATGCTAAGGAGATAAAAATGTTATTGATACGGATGGTATTACTTCTGACAGGACTTCTTATGGTAATTGCACCGGGAGCCTGTACGCGAAAAGACCAGAGAGGTGATCTAAGCGCAGAAAAAAGGATCAGGCAGATTGGCATTTGGTTTGTGGCAGCTGCGGTTATATGGATCATTACCGCAAAGTTTTTCTGAAAATCCGGCTATGGTTTTGGATAGATGAAAATTGTTTATTGACAAAAAATTTCCATGTGATATCATAGCTTTAGTGTGATGTGTGATTAAAGTAATAAACTATTGGAGATGCAGAATGAGAAAACAGGTATTATCTCTATTAGTGGAGAATAACCCGGGTGTGACAAGTCATATTTCAGGACTTTTCAGCAGAAGAGGTTACAACATTGACAGTTTTTCTTCCGGCGTGACCGCGGATCCGAGATACACGAGGATTACGATCGTTGCGACCGGTGATGAACAGATCTTAGAGCAGATTGAAAAACAGCTTGCAAAGTTAGAAGATGTGGTAGACATCAAAAAACTTGAGAATGGTTCATCAGTGACAAGGGAGTTGATCTTAGTAAAGATCCGCGCAAAGGATACAGAGCGTCAGTCAATCTTAAATGTGACGGAGATCTTCCATGGAAAAGTTGTGGATGTAACCCATGACTCGATGGTAATTGAATTGACAGGTCATCAGGACAAGCTGGATGCTTTCTTAGATCTTTTGTCCGGATATGAGATTTTAGAACTTGCAAGAACCGGACTGACCGGATTGTCGAGAGGCATTTCCGATGTCGTTATGTTAGACGAGGACGGCAAAAAAGTATCATTATAACAAATAAGCAGATAAGAATATGTAATTACATATTTTTTATTAAGAAACCAAAACTGGAGGAAATTAATTATGGCAGCAAAAATATTTTATCAGGAAGACTGTAACCTTTCACTTTTAGATGGAAAGACAATCGCAATCATCGGCTACGGCAGTCAGGGACATGCACATGCATTGAACTTAAAAGATTCCGGATGCCATGTTATCATTGGTCTTTATGAAGGAAGCAAATCTTGGGCAAAAGCTGAGAAACAGGGATTTGAAGTATATACAACAGCAGAAGCAGCAAAGAAAGCTGATATTATCATGATCTTAATCAACGATGAAAAACAGGCAGATATGTACAAAAAAGATATTGAGCCGAACCTTGAAGCAGGTAACATGTTAATGTTCGCACATGGTTTCAACATTCATTTCGGATGTATCGTACCTCCAAAGGATGTAGATGTTACCATGATCGCTCCAAAAGCTCCGGGACATACAGTACGTTCTGAGTATCAGGCTGGAAAAGGAACACCTTGTCTGATCGCTGTTGAGCAGGATGCAACAGGAAAAGCACAGGATCTTGCATTAGCATATGCACTTGGTATCGGTGGAGCAAGAGCTGGTGTTCTTGAGACAACATTCCGTACAGAGACAGAGACTGACCTTTTCGGTGAGCAGGCAGTTCTTTGCGGTGGTGTTTGTGCATTGATGCAGGCTGGTTTCGAGACATTATGCGAAGCTGGTTATGATCCAAGAAACGCATATTTCGAGTGTATCCATGAGATGAAGCTGATCGTAGACTTAATCTACCAGTCAGGTTTCGAGGGAATGAGATATTCTATCTCTAACACAGCAGAGTATGGTGATTACATCACAGGACCGAAGATCATCACAGCAGATACAAAGAAAGCAATGAAACAGATTCTTACAGATATCCAGGATGGTACATTTGCAAAAGATTTCTTACTTGATATGTCTCCTGCAGGTCGTCAGGTACATTTCAAAGCTATGAGAAAGAGAGCAGCAGAGCATCCATCAGAGCAGGTAGGTAAAGAGATCCGTAAACTGTATAGCTGGAACAACGAAGAAGATAAATTAATCAACAACTAGTTTTAGCTGCGGAAAGAAACGATAAAGGATGCATTCAGCTGTATTATGAATGAATCTATTGTTTTGAAAAGACAGGATAAGAGAATCGCCACAGGGTAAATCCCTGTGGCGATTTTTTGGCTCTTTGCCAAGATTAGAGGCAAAATTTTTAAACATTTGCGGAGAATGGAAAATATTTTTTGGGTGACAGCGGGCATATCAGGAAATGGCTCCTATACACGGTTAGCACTTGACAAAATGATGGTATGTGATAAAATAGTCATGTTGTGAATAAAATACATCAGACTTTGATAAGGAATAGTAAGAATTTTTTACTTTTCAGAGAGCTGCCGGATGCTGCGAGGCAGTAAAGAAAAATTCCCAACTCGCCTTTGAGTCCTTTTACCCAAGCTATAGGTGATAGTGTGTAAGTAAAAGCGTGTTATCCGCGTTAAGGATCATAAGAGCGTATTATCTTGTTTTCATGTTATAAATTAGTCAGCCGGATGTGCAGATGGATTTTAATAATGATAGATCGGATATGAAATCACAAGGATACGAATTAGAGTGGTACCACGGAGTAAGATAGACTTCGTCTCTAAGAAGATGTGTAATTTAAAACCATATCTTCGGAGACGGAGTTTTTTTTCGCAAAACAAGGGGGAAAATCCTCTCCTCGCCATAGTGCTCGGATTTTTCTTCGAAAAACAAGGAGGATTATATGTCAGAACTTTACAATCACAAAGTCGTTGAGAAGAAATGGCAGAAAGTCTGGGATGACAATAAGGCTTTTGCTGCAACAGACGACTACAGCAAACCAAAATATTATGCACTGGTAGAATTCCCATATCCGTCAGGACAGGGACTTCATGTAGGGCATCCAAGACCTTATACAGCACTTGACATTGTTGCGAGAAAGCGCAGAATGCAGGGATATAACGTATTGTATCCAATGGGATGGGATGCATTCGGACTTCCAACTGAGAACTATGCGATCAAAAATAAAATTCATCCGAAGATCGTAACCGAGAATAACGTAAAACGTTTCAAGGAGCAGCTCCATTCTTTAGGTTATTCTTTTGACTGGGACAGAGAGATCAATACCACAGATCCAAGCTATTACAAATGGACACAGTGGATTTTCTTAAAACTGTTTAAAGCAGGACTTGCTTACAAAAAAGAGATGCCAATCAACTGGTGTACTTCCTGTAAGGTAGGTCTGGCAAACGAGGAAGTTGTAAATGGTGTCTGCGAGCGTTGTGGTGCTCCGGTTGTCCGTAAGGTAAAGAGCGAGTGGATGTTAAAGATCACCGATTATGCTGAAAAACTGCTGGAAGGCTTAAATGACGTAGATTATATCGAGCGCGTTAAGGTTTCCCAGAGAAACTGGATCGGCAAGTCACAGGGTGCAGAGGTTGACTTTGCCATTGCCGGAAAAGAGGACAAACTCCGTGTTTATACAACACGCTGCGATACATTATTTGGTGCGACTTACATGGTAGTTTCTCCAGAGCATCCGATCATTGATAAATACAAGGAGGAATTAAAGAACTGGGATACCATCACGGCATACCGCGAGGAAGCTGCAAAGAAATCTGATTTTGAGCGTTCCGAACTTGCAAAAGAGAAAACGGGTGTGGAAATTGACGGTCTGATGGCAGTCAATCCGGTAACCGGAAAAGAGATCCCAATCTGGATTTCCGATTATGTACTGATGTCATACGGAACCGGTGCGATCATGGCGGTGCCGGCACATGATGAGAGAGACTGGGAATTTGCAAAGAAATTCAATATTCCAATGGTACAGGTTGTTGCAAAGAACGGTGAGGAAGTTGATATCAACGAAGCTGCATTTACGGATGTTGCAACCGGTGTTTTAATTAATTCCGAGTTCTTAAACGGACTGGAAGTAAAGGATGCAAAGGCAAAAATGATCGCATTCTTAGAGGAAAAAGGCATTGGTACTGCAAAGACCAACTATAAATTAAGAGACTGGGTATTTTCCCGCCAGCGTTACTGGGGCGAGCCGATCCCGATCGTTCACTGCGATAAATGTGGCTATGTGCCGATCGATGAGAGCGAACTGCCACTGATGCTTCCTGAGGTAGAGAGCTATATGCCGACTGACAACGGAGAGTCACCGCTTGCTGCTATGACAGACTGGGTAAATACAACCTGTCCTTGCTGTGGCGGTCCTGCAAAGAGAGAGACAGATACTATGCCACAGTGGGCAGGATCTTCCTGGTATTTCTTAAGATATACCGATCCGCACAATGATGAGGCACTTGCAAGTCCGGAAGCATTAAAATATTGGATGCCGGTAGACTGGTACAACGGTGGTATGGAGCATACAACACTCCATCTGTTATATTCCAGATTCTGGCACAAATTCCTCTATGATGAGAAAGTAGTTCCATGTCCGGAGCCTTACCAGAAACGTACTTCCCACGGTATGATTCTTGGTGAGAACGGCGAGAAGATGTCAAAATCCAGAGGAAATGTCGTAAACCCGGATGATATCGTAAGAGAGTACGGTGCAGATACCTTAAGAACTTATGAGATGTTCATCGGAGCATTTGATCTTAGTGCATCCTGGTCTGAGGATGGTGTAAAGGGCTGCCGTCGTTTCTTAGAGCGTGTATGGAAGTTACAGGATATCATGACAGAAGAGACAGGATATTCCAAAGAACTTGAGACAAAGATGCACCAGACGATCAAAAAAGTCAGCAGTGATTATGAGAATCTGAAATACAATACCGCAATCGCAGCAATGATGGCTCTGATCAACGAGTTCTATAAGAAAAATGCTGTGACAAAGGGCGAGTATGAGACACTTTTGATTCTCTTAAACCCGGTTGCTCCGCATATCACAGAGGAACTCTGGCAGATCATCGGCGGAACAGGTTATGTATACCAGCAGAAATGGCCGGAGTTTGACGAGGCAAAAACAGTCGAAAACACAGTTGAAATTGCAGTACAGATTAACGGAAAAACGAAAGGAACATTGGCAATCGGCAGAAATGATGCAAAAGAGGATGTGATTGCAAAAGCAAAAGAATCTATCGCAGATAAGCTGACCGGAAACATTGTAAAAGAGATCTACGTTCCGGGAAGAATTGTCAATATTGTAATGAAATAAGATGAAAAAAGGAACAAACTTATTAGAGGGTTCCATCTGGAAGGGGATTGTGTCATTTGCAATCCCCCTCTTTTTGGGAAACCTGTTTCAGCAGTTATACAATACCGCCGATTCTCTGATCGTCGGTAATTTTCTTGGCAGTGATGCGCTTGCGGCTGTCAGTTCTTCCGGCAGTCTGATTTTTCTGATGGTCGGATTTTTTAACGGGATTGCAGTCGGTGCAGGAGTGGTCATCTCGAAATATTTTGGTGCAGCAGATTATGACGGGTTGAAAAAAGCGGTACATACGAATATTGCATTTGGTCTGGTGTCCGGCTGTATCCTGACAGCAATCGGAATGATATTGGCACCGCAGATTCTTGTCCTGATGGGAACGCCGGAGTCAGTATTGCCAAATTCCATCGTATATTTCAGGGTATATTTTGCAGGATCGATCGCATTTGTCATGTATAATATCGTGATGGGAATCTTGCAGGCGGTCGGGGACAGCAGACATCCACTTTATTATCTGATTTTTTCATCAATCGTAAATATTGTACTGGATTTATTGTTTGTTGGTCTACTTGGATTTGGAGTAGGTGCGGCAGCGCTTGCGACGATCATCTCACAGTTTTCCAGTGCGTTTTTATGTATGCTGCGTCTGATGCGCACCAAAGATGTCTATCAGGTACAGATTTCACAGATTCGTTTTCACAAGGGAATGTTGGGGCAGATCATCGGGATCGGACTGCCGTCCGGCATGCAGAATTCCATCATTTCATTTGCAAATATCATCGTGCAGACAAATATCAACAAATTTGGTGTGATGGCGGTCGCCGGATGTGGTGTTTACTCGAAAATAGAAGGATTTGCATTTTTACCGATCACTTGTTTTGCAATGTCACTTACAACATTCATCGGACAGAATCTTGGCGCGAGGCAGTACGACAGAGCAAAAAAAGGTGCGTATTTTGGCATTACCTGTTCGACACTGCTTGCGGAAGTGGTTGGTGTGATCGTATTTTTTACGATACCGCAGCTTGCTGCAGCGTTCAACAGTGAAACACAGGTCGTTGAATTTGCAACCAAACAGGCACATATAGAGGCTTTTTTCTATTGTTTCCTGGCATTTTCCCACTGCATTGCAGGTATCATGCGCGGTGCGGGAAAATCTGCCGTGCCGATGTTCGTCATGCTTGCATCCTGGTGCATCATAAGGATCACATACATCACGGTTACTGTGCATTTTATTCCGAAGATCCAGGTCATCTTCTGGGCATACCCGCTGACCTGGTCAATCAGTTCGGTGATCTTTTTGATTTACTTCTTAAAAGCCAACTGGCTGTATAGTTTTGAGAAAAAGTAAAGTTTGTTGCGCCAATTCGCTTTGCCAACCTGGCTGTATAGTTCATGATAATAGAATGTTCGCGGAGCGTGCATTCTATTATATTGTATCTGTTAAAAGTTTTTATAAAACCGGATAAATTCCCCGAGTGTTTTGGAAGGTTTTGTCGTTGTTTTATAGGCAAAACCGACCTCACGCTTATGGATCGGGATGCCAAGCGGAATCTCCACTAAGGCACCGGAGACGAGATCCTCTTTTACAAAACTTTTGATAACACAGGCAACACCGACACCGATGCGTGCAAAGTCGATCAAAAGATCCATGCTGGAGATGTCGATGGATTCCTTGACCTGAATCTGGTTGTCAGAAAGATAGTCGTCGATATACTGGCGTGTCATATTGTTTTTATCGAGCAGCATCAGTGTCGAGTTTGTCAAAATCTGGTCTTTGTGGACACCACGCGCACGAAGATTGCGCAGATAGTCTTTGGTACAGACAAAGATATCTTCAATCTCTTCGAGAAAATCAAAATGGATATTTTTTAAATTATCCGGTTTTCCGACCAGACCGATGTCAATCTTATTGTCCTCGAGCAGTTCAAGAGTTTCGTTGGTCGACTGGCAGGTGATGGAGATAGAGACATGCGGGTTCTGTCTTATAAATTCCTGCAAATAAGGAAGCAGCAGATATTTACAGAGGGTTGCGCTGACACCGATCTTTAAGTGTCCGACACCAAGCTCAATGGAACGTTTTAATTTTTCCTCACCGAGGGTTAAAGTCTCAAAGGCGCTGCTCACATGGTCGTAGAGCAGTTTTCCCTCGTCGGTTAAGACAACACCGCGTGAACTTCTGGAAAACAGCTTGCAGCCGACACCTTCCTCTAATTTCTGGATGGATTTACTGATGGCAGGCTGGCTGATGTAGAGTTCTTTGGCAGCCTTTGAAATGTTGCCGGTATTTGCAACGGTATAAAAAATCCGGTAAGATGATAAATTCTGGTTCATGATAAAATTCCTTTCTGATACTGGATACATCGATAATTTTTCTCATTATACCATGAAGTTTAGTTATGGTAAATATATTTAATATGTATTTTTATTATAGTAACACCTGTGTTAGAATAATATACAGATAGGACAGCGAATGTTGTTCTACACACACATCACACAAAAAACGGGAACGGGCACACACCATTCCTGACACAGATTTTAATTTTTTAGGAGGATATACCCATGGGGATGACGATGACACAGAAAATCCTTGCAGCTCATGCAGGACTTCCATCAGTCAGTGCCGGACAGCTTATTGAGGCAGATTTGGATCTGGTTTTAGGCAACGACATTACTTCACCGGTAGCGATTCATGAAATGGATAAAATGAAGGTGGACGGTGTCTTTGATAAGGATAAGATCGCACTTGTATTAGATCACTTCGTGCCGAATAAGGATATCAAATCTGCACAGCATTGTAAATGCGTCAGAGAGTTTGCATGCCGGCATGATATTACAAATTATTTTGATGTAGGAGAGATGGGAATAGAGCATGCACTGCTGCCGGAGAAAGGTCTTACCGTGGCAGGCGATGTCATTATCGGTGCGGATTCCCACACCTGTACCTACGGTGCGCTGGGTGCATTTTCCACCGGAGTCGGCAGTACGGATATGGCGGCTGGTATGGCAACCGGAAAAGCATGGTTTAAAGTTCCGGCAGCGATCAAATTTGTCCTGACCGGCAAACCGGCAAAATGGATCAGCGGAAAAGACATCATTTTACATATCATCGGAATGATTGGTGTGGACGGTGCGCTCTACAAATCAATGGAATTTGTTGGGGACGGCATTTCCTGCCTTTCAATGGATGACCGTTTTACAATCGCAAACATGGCAATCGAAGCAGGCGGAAAAAATGGTATTTTTCCGGTAGATAATCTTGCAAAGGAATATATGGAAGCACATTCCAAACGTCCATATGTTGTCTATGAGGCAGATGAGGATGCAGAGTACGAGGAGACTTATACGATCGACCTTAGTACTTTAAAGCCAACCGTTGCATTCCCACACCTTCCGGAGAACACAAAGACGATCGACGAGGTCGGTGACATCAAGATCGACCAGGTAGTGATCGGCTCCTGTACAAACGGAAGAATGGATGACCTGCGTGTGGCAGCATCTATTTTAAAAGGCAAAAAAGTAGCAAAAGGACTGCGTGTGATCGTAATCCCGGCAACACAGCAGATTTACCTTGATGCGATGGAAGAAGGGCTGCTTAAGATCTTTATCGAGGCTGGTGCAGTTGTAAGTACACCGACCTGCGGACCTTGTCTTGGTGGTTATATGGGAATCCTTGCAGAGCATGAGCGCTGCGTTTCCACCACAAACCGTAACTTCGTAGGAAGAATGGGACATGTGGAGTCTGAGATTTATCTTGCCAGTCCGGCAGTAGCGGCAGCAAGTGCGATTACCGGAAAACTTTCCGGACCGGATGAAGTAGCATAGGTTTAAGAAAAAGGAGAGTAAACATGAAAGCAGCAAAAGGTCATGTATTCAAATACGGAGACAACGTAGATACCGATGTCATCATTCCGGCAAGATACTTAAATTCTTCTGATCCGAAGGAACTGGCATTGCATTGCATGGAAGATATCGATAAAGATTTCGTAAAGAATGTCAAAGCAGGAGATATCATGGTGGCAAATAAAAACTTTGGATGCGGTTCATCCAGAGAGCATGCGCCGATTGCCATCAAGGCAGCCGGTGTGAGCTGCGTCATTGCAGAGACATTTGCGCGTATTTTTTACCGCAATTCGATCAACATCGGACTTCCGATCATCGAATGCCCGCAGGCAGCAAAGGAGATCGAAGCCGGGGACGAAGTGGAAGTCAACTTTGACACCGGAGTGATCACGGATGTGACAAAGGGTACCTCATATCAGGGCCAGGCATTTCCGCCGTTCATGCAGAAAATTATTGACTGTGAGGGACTGGTCAATTATATTAATCAGAAATAAAATGAAAATCAATGAATAAGAAAATCCGTCAAAGACTGGGGTTGCATTTCTATGCAGTGGGTCTTTGGCGGATTTTTTTGCCTCTATATGACAGCATTACAGCCAGCGGAAGAAGCAATGACAGGGGTGGCAAGATTTTCAGATATCCTGGTGGAGGGATGCTATGTATATCGTGTGAGCCGTTGGGGGATCGCAGTCGGGTATAGTTATGCACATGAGAAATTTGCGGGTGCAGAACTGGATAAAAAAAGGTTTTTGAAATATGGTCATGAGAATATTGTGATACGGGACAATTATGTGAAAATGGCAGGTGGAGATGGAATAACGGTCATGTATGCACTGCGCCCGTTTGTGGAACATAATATGACCGATTCTGTGGCATGTGAGATCAATGACCGTATTTATTGCAATCCGGGCAACCGTGGTGGAAAGGTTGCTGCGGCAATCTGGCCATGGAAATGTAAAGATGCGTTGTTTTGTTATAATGAAGTGGCAGACACGCGGCTGAATCAGGACGGGATGGCTTACGATGCAGATTCCGGGGATGGGACGGTGTATGAGTATAATTACAGCAGGCAAAATGAAGGCGGTTGTGTGATGTTTTGTATGCAGGAGGCCATTCATAACACATTTCGTAATAACGTCAGTTATGATGATTTAGGTGGAACCATCAGTCCGTCCGAAAACCCGGATGCACTGCTTACAGATAATATATTTTATGTTCGCAAGGGAGTTCCTTTTGTGAGAAAGAATATGGATGGTGGAAACTTTACGGAAGAAAATAATCAGATCATACAGTTATAAAATCCATACCATGGCAGATCATTACTCCATCACCTGATACGGAATTTTAGTCCCCATCCCCGAACTAAAATGCAATTCATAATCCTCCGTAATAAAAACGGCTTCTGTATTATCCAGACTTTCCACAAGCGCCATCCCGTCAGCTAAACCCAGTGCAAAACAGGTGGTGGAGAGTCCATCACCGTCCACGGATTCGTCCGTGATGATCGAAACACCCAGCAGTCCGTTATCATAGGGATATCCGGTAGCAGTATCTAAAATGTGATGATAGCGTTTGCCGTCCACCTCAAAATAGCGCTCATAAACACCGGAAGACACAACGGTCTGGTCGGTCACGGATACAGCGAGCATTGCAGCGCCCTCATCGTCAAACGGACGCTGGATGCCAATATTATAGGAAGAACCGTCCGGTTTTGCACCAAGACAGAGCACATTGCCGCCGAGGTTGATATAGCCGCAGGCGGCTCCTTTTTGATTCAGGTAATCTTTCATGCGGTCTGCAATATATCCTTTGGCAATTCCGCCGAGATCAATTTTAGCGGACGGATCTTTTAAGGTGACGGTATTGCCATCTACAACTACATTCTGATAGTCTACTGTCGTTAAAGCCTTTTTGATCTCATCATCAGATGGAATCATAGAGGCATCTGTTTTCTCTAATAAAGCCTTGGTAGAAATATCCCACAGATCCGATAATTTTCCAATCGTAATATCAAATTTTCCATTGCTCAGATCTCCATAATAAAGACCTTTTTTGATCAGTTCTGCGGTCTCTTCATGCACGGTGACAGGTGCACCGCCTGCTGCATTGATTTTTGACACATCGCTGTCTGCGATCGTGTTGGAAAAATAATTTTCATAAGTGTCTGCCAGAGAAAAACAGTCATCGAGCAGGGTTTCGTCTTTTGTTCCATATAAGGTGACGGTAATGACGGTATTAAAATAAAAACCCGATTTGGAGATCGATTCGCCGGAGCCGGGAGTTTTGCTAAAATTGAGCCGGGATGGCAGATCACAACCCGATAGCAGTAAAACGGGAACAGATAGCAGCATACATAAAAATAATTGATATTTTCGCTTCATAAAAATCTTATTTTTCAAGTTATTCTCCATTTCCAGTCAGTCTGCCGTGAGAATACACAGCAGATACGCTTTTGTTCGTTATCTGAAACATCATTTCATAAAATGGTGTCATTCGAACATCACTGTAGCATAAAAATGAATATGCTACAAGCATTCACTTTTTTCCTTTGATATTTTGTATTAGATATGATAGAGTATAATACAGTGTATATGTTCGAAACAGCATAATTAGAAATAAAAGGGGATTCGTTGGGAAAATGGACCAGAGTAGTTTTCACTTTCATGAGAAAAAAAGAGTTGTAGTTAAAATCGGTTCTTCTTCGTTAAATTATGAGGAGACCGGCAATTTGAATTTTACAAAACTAGAGCACCTGGTGCGCGAGCTTTGCAATTTAAGAAACCGGGGGATGGATGTGTGTTTAGTCAGTTCCGGTGCGATCGCCGTCGGCAGACAGTCGCTTGGCATGAATGAGCGGCCGCGGGAACTTTCCACAAAACAGGCATGTGCAGCAGTCGGACAGGCAAGACTGATGATGATCTACCAGAAACTGTTTGCAGAGTATAATCAGGTGGCAGGTCAGGTACTTATGACAAAAAATACCATGGTCAATCCGGTTTCCAGGGAAAATGCAAAGAATACATTTGATGAATTGTTCCGTTTAGGTGCGATCCCGATCGTCAATGAAAATGACACAGTATCTACTTATGAAATGCAGTTTGGTGACAATGATACACTTTCTGCGATCGTTGCTTCCCTGATCGGTGCAGATCTTTTGATTTTATTATCAGATATTGACGGATTGTTTACAGACGATCCGCATAAAAATCCGGATGCAAAACTGATCGAAGTGGTCGAAAAGATGGATTCAGACATTCTTGGAATGGCAAAGAGTACGACCGGAAGTGATGTCGGAACCGGCGGCATGGCGACCAAGCTGACCGCGGCAAAGATCGCGACACTTTCCGGGACAGATATGATCATTGCAAACGGAGCAGATGTCTGTGTACTGCATCATATTTTTGATGACAGCTTTAGGGGAACCATCTTTAAAGCACAGAAAAAAGAAACATTCCGTATACAGGATTTTATATTAGAAACAATCGGATAGAAAAAGATTTGTGTGAATAATAAGTTTTTCACACGCAGGAACGGAGATTTTTATGAAACAGGAACAGATCGACAGAATTAACGCACTTTACCGCAAATCGCAGGCGGAGGGACTGACCGAAGCGGAAAAAGAAGAGCAGGCAATGCTGCGAAAGGCTTATGTTGCGGATGTAAAACGCAATCTTGTAGCACAGTTAAATAACATTGATATGCAAAATCCGGACGGTACGGTCACAAACCTTGGCGAAGAATATGGAAATAAGAAAAAGCTTTCCTGATAAAAAAGAAATCCGGAAAAAACATCTTGCCATCCGAAATGCAATGTCAGAACCGGAAAAAGAGGAAAAAAGCAGAAAAATCTGTGAAAAACTGATAAACTCGAACTGGTATACCATAACAGACTGGATCTTTGGCTATTATCCGCTTGGAAAAGAGGCAGACTGCCTGGATTTTCTTGAAAAGGCACTGCACGATGGCAAACACGTTGCCTTGCCCAGAACAGGAGCAGGCTGCACCATGGAATTTTACGAAATCACATCTCTGACACAGACCGCAGAAGGTGCATTTCACGTCATGGAACCGACCACAGCCTGCCACTGCATAAATCCTATGGATTTATCCAATCAGCAGATCACAGTCTTAGTCCCTGGTGTCGTATTTGACCTTGCCGGCAGCCGCTACGGCTACGGCAAAGGATTTTACGACCGCTACTTAGCGAGATATGCAAAGCTAAACCGCTTTGCACTAGCATATGAAAACCAGCTTGAACCAAAGCTGGAAATACTTGACACAGACATAAAAATGCATCGCATCTACACGGAAACTAACATATATAATATAAGTTGAGGCTATCCGAAGCGAAACTCTCCAGAAACTTAGACTGTTGTGAACCGGGCACCTGTTTAAAAGAAGGTGCTGGGGAGCCGTCGGTACTTAGCGGATGTATTTTAGCCGCTTAGTACCGCTACGAGCGACACGCAGCGAGAGCGTGCCTTTGTTAAACAGGTGCCCGGTTCACGACAACCACAATCTGCCGTAGAGTTTCGCCCCAGGTATCGCCGCAACACCATATAAACATTTCACAGAAAGGAAAGGTATCACCATGGAACTTGAACAAATATGTCAGGGAGCCAAAGCCGCATCCCATAAACTTGCCACGCTTGGCACCAACGAAAAAAATCAGGCACTTACCGCAGTAGCAGATGCTCTTGTTGCCGCATCCACCGACATCATTGCCGCAAACAAAGAAGATCTTGAAAACGGCAAAAAGAACCATATGCCGGAAGGTCTGCTAGACCGCCTGATGTTAAATGAAACAAGAATCGCCCAGATTGCCGAGGGACTGCAGCAGGTAGCTGCTTTAGATGATCCGATCGGGGAAGTCCTTTCCATGAAAAAACGTCCGAATGGCTTAATGATCGGCAAAAAACGTGTGCCGCTTGGTGTGGTCGGCATGATCTATGAGGCAAGACCAAACGTGACCGTTGATGCATTCGGACTCTGCTTTAAGACCGGAAATGCCGTAATCTTAAAAGGTGGAAGTGATGCCATTCATTCAAATATCGCAATCGTTTCCGTTATTCAAAAGACATTAGAGCAGCTTAGTATCCCTAAAGAAGCCGCATCTCTGATTGAAGATACATCAAGAGATACTGCTGCCGCATTTATGAAAATGAACCAGTATGTCGACGTACTGATTCCACGTGGTGGAGCGGGACTGATCCGCGCGGTTGTAAATCAGGCAACGATTCCTGTGATAGAGACGGGAACCGGAAACTGTCATATTTTTGTGGATGAGTCTGCAAATTTTGATATGGCGATCAATATTATCATGAATGCAAAAACACAGCGTATCGGTGTCTGCAATGCCTGTGAGTCACTTGTCATCCATGAAAAAATTGTGGACGCGTTTATGCCGGAACTGACAGAGACACTGCAGAAAAAGAATGTGGAACTACATGCGGATGGAAAAAGTTTTGCTGCCGTAGAGTCAGATAGTGCATTGAACAAAGAACTGATCAAACAGGCGGTGGAAGAAGACTGGGGTAAAGAGTATTTAGATTATATGATCTCTGCAAAGACGGTTGCTTCCGTGGATGAGGCGATTGCCCACATTAACCGTTACAATACCGGACACTCGGAGGCTATTATTACGGAAAATTATACCAATGCACAGAAGTTTTTAGATGAGGTGGATGCTGCCTGTGTCTATGTCAATGCATCGACCCGTTTCTCAGATGGTTTTGAATTTGGATTTGGTGCGGAGATCGGTATCAGTACGCAGAAACTTCATGCAAGAGGTCCAATGGGCTTAGAGGCATTGACCAGCACGAAATATATCATTTATGGAAATGGTCAGGTAAGACCATAAGAAAAAGCAATAGAAATAGTGAGGATTTAACAGTTTTATGAGTCAGAAAGTTACAACAGGAGTGCGCCCGACACTGCGCATCGCAGATAAAAATCAGATCCCGGCAGCCGAACCGGAGCGTCAGTATTATTTTATGGATATCGCAAAAGAGTATTTAAGACAGCTTTCCGAGGAAAAAGGAAGTCCACTGACTTTTCATGTTTCCACATTCGGGTGTCCTATTGTATGAGTAAAACAGATGTTGTAATCTTTTAGGAAAATCAAGTAATTTTGTGAAATAAAAATCTTGTAGAAAGCCGGAGCAAAGAAGTTTGTGCCGGCTTTTTGAAAAGAAAATTGACAAATATATTAGCATGTTTGTTGACAAATTAATCGAAAAAGAAATATAATTGCGTATATAATATATATTGTAGAGGTCTTATGTTTGAATACAACTATAATAGAAAAAATAAAGGAATGTACGTTAACTTACCATTACAATTAACATTTGATTATGAATTTCATGATGCAGTATCGGAAATGATAGATAAATGTTTGCTAAATAATGAAAACGATGTAAAGTGTGTTTATGTAACATGTGATCATGATTCTAAATATGATAAAATGAGTATGGCCTATTTATTAAATGTTTTAAGATATATCATGATTTTTAAGGATGTTAAATGGCATTTTCATGTGGCGAACATAATAGCACCTACGGTTCATGTACAGGATGGGGCAAAATTTAGAGAAGTAAATTTTGATGAAGAACTCCAAAAGAATAAACTCATATACTATGATTTTCATGGGGATAAAAATGTTCAAAAACCTGTAGATGAAATGGCAAAATTGTTAGTTGAAAAAAATTTGACAATAAACTCAGAAACTGTAAAAGAATTTTTATCTACAACAATAGGAGAAATTTTTTCGAATTCTATTAATCATAGTGAACAGGATGAAATTTTTTTTATGTATGATATTAGTTTCGAAGATGGAGACTTTTATTTATGTATTAATGTAATTGATTATGGCAGTACAATAGTTGCAAATGTCAAAAAATATTTAGCAATGGAATATATGGGGTTAAATGGCACAGACTGTATTAGGTGGGCGATAAAATCTGGAAATACAACTAGAGTGGGATCAGGTGGTTATGGTTTGCCTACACTCATATCATATATTAAAAGTACGGGAGGAGAATTGTACATTTTATCAGGGGAGGCAAATTATAAGCTGTCTGCAGGAATAGAAGAAGTATTATTGTCGAAAGGTGTATTTTGTGGAACGAGTATAACATTTAAAGTAAAATTATATGATACTGGCAGAATTATCAAATATGATAAGAAAAGTGAAAAAATAGAAAGTATAAGTTTGGATTCAATATAAAAATATGAGGTGATAAGAATGACTTTGTTAGTTAAAAATTACATTGATGGGGATACAGCAGTATCATATGATGATGGGAAAAAGTGCTATAGAGATATTTTAAAGATTTTAGACAATGGGGACAATGTAATATTGGATTTTGATGGGATTGATTATGTTATTACCGCATTTCTAAACCCGATAATTGGTGATTTGATTTTGCAAAAGGGTATTAGCGTTATGAAATCTATAAATATAATAAATGCAAATCAAAAAACCATTGACAAAATCAAGATGGTTAAAGATGGTGCACTTCTAAAGAGAGAGGATATTGAGTAATGGTATTTTTGGACACATGTATATGGATAGAATTATGTGGTGTGAAGGCACCTGTAACGCCAAATGAAATCAGACAAACACAGTTAGCCAGTACATTGTTACAAAAATTAATGCAGCAGAATGAACAAATAGTAACATGTAATGAACAACTAATTGAGATTATATCTGCAGTAGAAAAAATAAAACTTAAAGAATATAATCGGGTTGCAAAAGGAAATGGTCAACCGGGATGTGGAGATTTAAAATCTTTTCGTAGTAAAGTAGAATTTTCTAATGCAAAACAATTATGCAATGCAGTTGTTTCAGATGTTAAACATTTTGCGGACGTGCACGATTGTGCATATTCGGTAGATGAAATTTTGAGTAAAATAGATCTTGCAGATATTAATGATTGTATATATTATGATTATTGTAAAGACAAGGGAATAGAGTTTTATTCATTTGATATGGATATTAGCAAATTAGGACAATTGGGAACAGTACATATTTTAAGATGATACGGTAATCCTTAAATGAAAAATAGTCGTTCACTGGGGACGGCTATTTTTCGTTTAATAAAATTTTATTCTTTCCCATTTGGCCCATGTTCACACGTTTGAAGTGGTTTACCACAGATCGGGCATCGTTCAATTCCACACATCCAGTGGTGCCAGCGACCTTCTTTTGCATAACATTCCGGGCAGACTGGATTTTTCTGACCGTGGAGAGCATCGCGTGGATCGCCGACTTTTATTCGCTGATAACGCTTACCATTAAAAGAAAATGTTCTTGTACGGCAGCCACAGGTAGATCCGATACGACCGCCGCATTTTTTGCAGACAGGAAGTTCTGCAGGTCTGCTATAAAAAAATTCATGTGTTAATCCATTCACGAAGGTTATTGACTGAATGCGTCCATCTTTAATGACAATCCGATCCACGATTTGATCAACAAAGTTTTTTAAAATTTCGTTATCCAGTTCCTGCGCCATTTGAACATAATCTATAAATGATTTTGAAACAATTCTTTGAGTTACCAGGAAAGCGGAAGCCTTTTTGATAAATGACAGATCTGTCAGATTGTTATCTTCAGAATTATCAAGGAGTTCCGCGAGTTGATGTTCCATTTCTTCAATTTTCTTTATCAGTTCCTTTTTCTTTGCTGCAAATTCCTCTTTGGTCATAGAAGCAGGATCATATAAATATACGTCTGTTAATCTTGTGATAGCATTTTTAGATTTCTCGATTTCTGTATTTAACAGGTCTATTTGATTATGATCCTGAACCTCATCAAATTTGCTTAGAAGAGCAATGTCAGGGACATATGTTCCATTTCCCAGGTTGCTATATAAAAGTGCCTGAAATGTTGAATTTAAGCTGTCAGGGATGATTCCAGAAACAGCCTCGAATGCTTCTCCTTTTAAAAGCTCGGATTCAAGCTTTTCGGTAGATGTTATCTCTGTAAAGTTTTTCTGAACTCTGGCAAGATTGGCAATATAGTTAAAGACAAAGGTTCCAAGATATGTTTCATTTACTGTCTTGGAATTGTCACAGGTCATCATCCGGGAGCGTTTTGCGCAGCGATAAATGGAAGGGCGCCACCCGTTTGTTCTGGCATGGTCTTTACACGCAATCATGTTTGAGCCGCAATTACTGCAGACTAAGTGTCCGGAGAATGTGTGTACAAATTTCCTGGCGCGCATTTCAGAAGTGTCACGACGGGATGCATTTTCATCCATGATTTTATTGCAGCGATCAAATTGATCTTTGGAGATAATCCCAGGATGGTTATTTTCACGGACGATCCATTCACTTTCCGGTTTTAAAGGACCACGGCCACTTTCGCGCATATTATAACGATAAGTGCCAATATAAAAGGGATTTCGGATAATATCATAAATGAGTCTTGAGGTCCATTCGCCGCCGCGCTTGGATTTGAAATTTTTATTGTTAAGGAATCTTGCGACTTTTATACTGGATCGCCATTCTTCATATCGGTCGAAAATGAGTTGGACAATTTTAACTTCATCAGGATCTGGTTCAGGAAATTTTGTTTGTTCGTTCCAACGATATCCTACTGGCATCCGGGCACCGTTCCATAGTCCCTGCTCTGCACGATCTAACATAATGCCGGTGACACGTTCAGATGTCATGTTACGTTCAAGCTCTGCAAAGATCAGAATAATCTTCAGCATAGCCTCACCGATTGCAGTAGAAGTATCAAATTGTTCATTCATAGAGATGAAAGTAACTTTGTGATCTTTCAGTTCCTGATACATTGCAGCAAAATCTAAAAGATTTCTGGAAACACGGTCAACCTTCCATACAATGACATGGGAAAATTCCCCGGTACGGATGCGTGACATCATTTCCTGAAAATGTGGACGGTCAGTATTTTTGGCTGAATACCCATCATCCTCAAAGATTACATATTTGTCGATCTCCAAAAACTTACAGTATTCCTTTAATTTTTTTCGTTGAAAGGGAAGACTGTCCTTGTCAACCTGGTACCGGGTAGATACGCGGACATAAAGGGCAGCCTTTTTTTGAGTCCATAATTTGACAACTTTGTTCTTTGCGTAAGCCATAAAGAAGTCCTTTCCCCAGGATCGAAAAAAGGGTACAAAAAGAAAGCCGATTGATTTCTGCGGCTTTCAATGGTATAATAAATTTTGCTTATTTCTAATACTGGAAAGCCGTTTTTCGGATGCCTGGTATTAAGCCGGTTAGTGATTGCAGTCATTGACCGGCTATTTTTTGTTTGGTTGAAAATCAAATTAAAAGTGTCATGTTAAATAATACAATCTCTTTACTTACAGTTATAATATCACTACACCCGTCCTTTGCTGGAAAGGTGTGGTATAAGTGAAAATAAAATACATAATTTACGATGAAAGTAGTATTTATGCACTGTATTATGTAAAGGGGAAGATTCTGTATTACAATTTAAACTTTGACGGAAGGACAAAAATTTATCTGCTAATCTAATAAAACTGTAAAGGTCGGGTGCATTTAAAAGCAGCTAACCTGTATTAGTGTTGGATCCAGGTTCTACTGGTGGAAACCTTTTTTCTAATTCTTCAGGAGTTTTTGGAACGTTTTGCCGAATGGTTTCAATGAGTGAATCCTGTGAAAAATTAGGAAATTGGTTTTCTGGTATAGCAGGAGTGCTTGTGTCAATATCACTTTCTTCGAGAACTTTTGCAATTTCAAGAAAGAGATCTAATAATTCTTTCCTTTTTTCCGGTTTCAAGGTTACAAATTTTTCAATGATTTTAGAAGCAGCATTTGACAAGTTATAGTCCTTTGCTAATTGCTCCAGTGCACTGGATGGTGCAGGTCTGAACATTTCTCCTTCGCCGTTGCGAAGCCATTCTTCTGAAACATTATATTCACGGATAATTAAGGAAACAACAGAATCAACAGGATTACTTCGACCTAATTCATATTGAGCAACCGTATTTCCCTTTATACCGATCCGGCTGCCAAATTCTTTTTGTGTTAAATCCAAAGTTTTTCTGAGTTTCCTGATTCTATATCCCATATTCAAATTTCATCACCTCACTTATTATGCTGATTATACTATTAAAAAAATGTAAAGTCAATTTCGAAAAAATCATAAATACAAAAAATATCATAGATACAAAATATAATATGATTATTTGAGATAGAGAAACAAATAAAAAGACCCATTCTGTTATTACCAGAAATAGGTCCTCTGTTTAAAACGAATCAATTATTTTTAATAGCTTCTTTGATCTCCGATATCATTTCCTCTTCATCACCATGATAAAAGCGACAGATCAGCAAATTGTACGACGTTTTTACATATTCCTGTCGGCTTACAAGCGGTGTATAGAAGTGATATCTTCCTTTTTTGGTCGAGCTAGCGAAACCTTTTTTACACAAACGAGCCAAAAAAGTAGATACTGTTTGTGGTTTCCAGTCTTTTTCATATGCCGCAATGGCTCTTGTACGGATTTCGTCCAAGGCCATAGGTTCTTCATTGCTCCAGATAATTGACATTATAATTTCTTCTGCATCTGATATTTTTTTCAATTTGTGCCCCCACCTTATCAATAGAATTAGATTTTCACGTTAAAAGGGTACTTGAAAAATCAAATACCCTTGTGTATAATCTACTTAGAAAGGTAATCGGATATGATTCCGATTTGCCCTCAGTTAAATACGAAATTAGAAATTAGAAATTAGGCATCTTTACTTTGGACGGTTGGGATGCTTATTTCTTTTTGTCATTATGATTATCTATGTAAGACAGCGCCGCAAAAATTACTAACACTAAAGTTAAAACTTCAAGCGTATTCATAGGGCATCACCCTCCTTTGTGAACTAGAGGGCATCTGACAATCGAAAAATCACATCCTGCTTTCTTTTCAATTACACAAATATAGTATAACATAAAGAATGCGGATATTCAAACAAAAACAAGTCATCCCGCCACATTCTTATCATCCGGATCGACCGGAGGAAAGCGTTTCTCCAGTTCTTCTGGAGTATTCGGAACACCATCAAATAAATCTTCTTCCATCATTCCAGCTTCAACCACATCATAAAAGAAATCACGCACTGTCTGACGCTGATCGGCATTTAATTTCAAATATTGATAAACTAGATTATAACTGAAGTCATCAAGATTGAATTCCTTTTTTAATTGCTCCATTGTGGAAGAGGGAGTTTTAATAAACATTTCTCCTTTGCCAGTTCGAAGCCATTCTTCCGAAATGTTGAATGTGTTGCATATATCAATTATTGTTCTATCGGAAGGATTTCTTTTTCCAACTTCTATTAAAGAAATCGAATTTCTTTTCAAATTAAGCATTTCGGCGAAATCTGCCTGGCTTAACCCTTTTGCTTCGCGAACTTCTTTAATTCGTGAGTTCACTATATCACCTTCTTTCTGAATTGAATATAATATACAAATGCTTACTTGTCAACGAAAAAAACTTGTTATCATTATAAAAATGTTGACAAGTTAGCTGCGTGAGAGTATTATATGATTACAAGTTAGCAATGATTTGTTGACAAATTAAAAAGTACTCTCTAGGTACATAGACGAAACGCAATCGACAAGTAAAAATTTAGAAGGGAGGTCGAGCTTATGGCAAATATGACAGATAAGAACGTTACAACAGTTCGTAAAGAAGACAAAACGTTTATTCGTTCCCTAATGTCACTTTCTCCGGAAAAGAAAGTTCTGATTCAGGGAATTATTATTGGTCTGGAACTACAGGAGAAACAGAGCACAACAGTGGCTAGGTAGGCCGTTAACGCTTTGTCATATAGTCGGAAAGAGGAAAGAAAAGGGCATAGTGATATCACTATGAAACTATCTTTATAAGAAGATATGCGCTAAGATGATTTCACAACGATATCAGAAAGGAAGTGATTTTACGGATAAAGATAAGGAATTAAAGGAAGATCAGATTTCAGATGCGAAACACTTATCTGAAATCATTAACAGTGTTTCATCTGGAAAACGTTCGATATTTGAGAGTGTGATGCTGGCATATCTGAATGGAATGGAAGCCGGTATGGTATATGGTAAAGATGATATTTCATAAGCTGACTGCAATCAGCGGTATTAGAAATAAGCACAAAATGAGAAGAAAGGATGGGAACCTTATGAAGAAAACAGATCAGGATAACAGAGATAAGAACCAGGCAGAACGACTGAGAAAAACCCTAAAAAGTTTCGGGATCAACACCAGTGAAGAACTTGATCGTGCACTTGCTGCGTCACTGGATGCAATGACGATCGGAATCATGACGGATGTGATCACAGCTCCGGCACATTCGGCATAAAAGGAAAACGGTTTTCCAGTATTAGAAAGTGGCAATGAAAGACAGGAAAAATAATATAACGCGTTGATGAGGGAATGGCTTCAACTGCTCATTAAACTGAACAACATTTTATAATGGGCAGTTATGCCGTTCTATGTGAAAAGATAAAGATTTAAAAGTAATTATTTTATATTCCAAGGATTATAGAAAGTATCTTCTTCCTTTGCGATATGTGTCCATAGGGAACTTATATTATTGACCCTGCAATAATCTGCAACCTCTTTTCCAAAATAAAATTCT
The DNA here is from genome assembly GCA_003483745.1 of Roseburia sp. GTDB lineage: Bacteria > Bacillota > Clostridia > Lachnospirales > Lachnospiraceae > Roseburia. The sequence goes on from DMYD01000012.1 coordinate 73,257, forward strand.
GTTTTTTCAAAATTATGAGCTTTATTATGATCTTTTGTATGGTCATTCCATCCTTTAAAATATATTTTCTGTGCTTCGTCAATTGGCTTACATTTTAAAAAAGGAATCATATCTTTATAAGAATATTTATACCCAGAGTAGTGATCTGGAATTTTAGATGAAAGGAGTTTTAAGAAAACATTAGAAGTAAAGCCATCGTTTCTAAAAGACAGGTTTAAATATTTGCATAAATTATAATAATCGTCTTCTTTTAATTCTGCTACAAAATTTTGATTTACTTTAACAACAAAGCCAAAATTCACAGTGTGTAGACCGACTAAAAGTTCATAACCTTCATGAACAATAGCGACGATGACATCAAATTTTACTTTATATACAAATGAGAATTTGTCTTTGTCAACATTATTTTCTTTCATTTGGTTGACTAAATTTTTTAAGGTAGGGAATGTTAATTTACTCATAATGTTTTCTCCTAATGTAGTAAGTATATGTTTATAAGCAAAGGTGATTATATAAAAATATTATGTGAGAACAACCATACACTTGATGGAAAAATCGAAGATATTTGTTTAACTAATGATAATGGGGTGTTAGATGCCAATATTTTTTTGGTTCAACAGAAAGATTCAGAAGTTGAACCTTTTGGATCTGCAGTAGTTCCGTTATCATACATAAAATCTATTTTATTATAATACCATCAAAATTATATCAAAATGACATCAGAAGTTCAATAGTATAAGTAATGAGCGGGAATATATTTCGAAAATAAGAAAAGAGGGATATCTATGTTAAATCAAATGACAGTAAGAGCACCGGAAGACCTGCAGGAAGAATTAAAGATCAGAGCGGGCAAGCAGGGACTGACAAGAAATGCGCTGATCCTGAATATTTTATGGGATTGGATCAGAAAAGAAAAGGAGAGGGAGAAGAATGAGATACAGAGTAAATAAAACCGATCCGGTATGCAGGAATTGTCCATTGGATGGAGGGGAGTAGAGGAAGATTAAGGGGTAGGGCAATTTCAAAAGATGTAACCAGGTAATGGGATTTTCCTTACATAATATATCACACAATACATGATAAGGTTAGAAACTCCGGGCGTTTGTCCCGGAGAGAAGGGAGTTTAGATGTTGTTGTCGTTCGGAATGATGTTGAAAATTATAAATATTATTTTGATAATTGAGATCTTTGCATTGTTCTCATTTCTTTTTTATCTGCGTTATAAGGCATATAAAGCAAAAAAAGAAACAGACAGATGGATAAAGGAAGTTGAGAAAGAGAGGAAACAAGATGGAGAAAACAGAAATGTTTGACTGGGAGAATGATGCCAGGGAAAAACAAAAACAGGAAATTGCATCTATAAAGGGGAGAGAGCTTGTGTTACGACTTTCAGATCAGGATGTAGAAGAGATCTGTGAGTTGACAGGACGCTATGGAACAACAGTAGAAGAACTTCTGGAAAACTTTGTCGGTGATTTAATATATGGTACATATTGCAATGGCAGCGATGAACATGAATATGCACGACGCTGGTTTGAAAGATGTGACCTTGGAATGTTTCCGGAGACAGATTTTGTGTCGTACATGTTAAATTCCTATGGCTCAGATCGGGTGGATGTGCTTATAGGATGCCAGGAAGAATTACAGGAAGTAGAAAATGAAATTTCAAAAAGCAAAGAGCAGTTATTGGAATATCAGAATAAGTTAAATGCTTCCTCGTATGACTGGGAAAGAGAAGTGGCAGAAAGAGAACTGCCATGCCGGACAAGAGAAGAATGGGCCGAGATGATACAAGAAGACATTGATTATATGATCCAGGAAGAACTACCGCAAAATAAGCAGTATAGAGATCAGCTTCGGAAAGCAGTTCGTGAGGAATGGGAAGAATATAGGCAGTCACAACAGAATCGGGGAAAAAGTGTTGGGACATTTGAGGAGGACATGCAAAAATTGCAGCAATGGTATCTGAAAAAAGAACAGCTGCAGGAGGGAAAAGAAAAAGAGGAAGAACATCAGGAGGGAGCGGATAAAGAGGAGCAGCTGGATGAGAATGTTTGTGTGCGTCGTAATGGAAGGAAGAGATAGCTATGTTATGCCAACAGAAAAGAATTAATATAGATTCTCTTATCTATGATGATCAGAAAATGGATCAGCGGATGGAAAAAATCGCACAAAACATAAGAAGAGAACGTCAGAGAAGAGAAGTGTCATTATCGGAGCTGGCTGCAGCTGCAAATCTTTCTGTAAGCTGTGTTTCAAAAGCGGAATCAGCAAGAAGCACTGTCAGTTTGAAAACGATACTAAAGATAGCGACAGCATTGGAAATTCCAGTATCTAAGCTGCTGGAGTCAGAAGAAAATATAGATGATGTATGGAACAAAAGCCGTATCAGGATTGAAATTGAACATGGAAACAGGGAAGTGTTTGAGCGGATTGTAGAAAATGCTTCCGCGGAAACAACAGAAATGATTTTGAATATGGCTGAGGAAATGATGAAATTGATGAGAAAAAGTCAGAAACAGCAGATAAAGAACAAGGGAGGAGAGGAAACGGATGTCTGAATATTTTTCAGAAGAACTGATTGCGCAGGCAAAAGAAACAAGCCTGACACAATTAGCAGAATATTATGGATATCATCCCAAGCATGTAGGCAACCGGCTATATACACTAGTGGAGCATGATTCAGTAAGAATTTATAATGACAGAACATGGTATCGCTGGTCAAGAGCGGGAAACGGAAAAGAGAGCGGAGGATCACAAATTGATTTTCTGATGCAGTTCTGCGGGGTGGAATCGGTGCACGTGGCAATTAAGACTCTGTTGGAATTTCAGGGAATTTCCGTAGAGGACAGGCAATGGAAAAATACATTGAATGAAAAGGCTGCAATTCATCAGGCAGGAGAAATAAAGCCAAGGGAACACGCAGAGTTTGTTCTTCCGGAAGCAATGCCCGGAACCTATCGTAGAGCATATGCATATCTGATAAAGACAAGGGGATTGTCACAGCAGATCGTAGACTATTTTGTGCGTGATCTTAAAATTTTATATGAGGAAAAAGAACACCACAACCTTGTTTTCCTGGGAAAGGATAAAGATGGTATTGTCCGGTATGCCACCAAAAGAGGAACGGCGGATATTTATGGAAAGAAATACATGGGAGATGTTGCCGGAAATGACAAGAATTACGGGATTAATATCGTAAATGAAAAAAGTACGGAGTTAAAAGTCTTTGAGGCAAATATAGATCTGATGTCTTATATGGATATAAAAGGTGATTTTGAGAGTAATAAACTTGTACTTGGAATGACTGCAGATAATCCGTTAGTCCAGTTCTTAAAAGACCATCCCCACATAAAAAGGATAACATTCTGTCTGGACAATGATGACGCAGGTATGCTTGCCATGTTCGGGAATGAAGAAAAAGTCGGGTTACTGAAAAAGTATGAGATGCAGGGATATGAGACTGATACAGATACGGTTCCACAGGGGATTGGCTGTAAAGACTGGAATGAATATCTTGTATATAAAAAGACTGGACAAGATATAGGATGTACAGAACCGATAGAAAATCATCAGGTGGAATATTCAAGAAAAAGGAAATGCAGATAAAAGAACAATAATATGAAAAACAGAGGAGAGATTGTATGAGCAGAGTAATCGCAGTAGCAAATCAAAAAGGTGGAATAGGAAAAACAACAACAGCAATAAATATAGCCTTTGATCTGGCAGAAATGGGGAAAAAGGTATTATTGATCGATACGGACGGGCAGTGTAATTCTACAGATACCTGCAGAGCACAGGTAGAAGGTGTAGCAACTTTATATGATCTGTTGTTTGAAAATGAGAGAGCGAGTGACTGTATTCAGCACATGGAAAAATTGGATGTGATTGCGTCTGATAAATTATTGAAGAATCCGGAGACAAAGTTTCCTGATGATGCAACCAGGTTATTTACATTGTGTGATGCATGTGAAGAAATCCGGGAACAGTATGATTTTATCATTATTGATACGCCGCCTACGCTGGGATGTATGTTGTCAAATGCATTGACATTTGCAGATGAGGTTGTGATACCGGTAACCTGTGATCGCTATGGAATGGAAGGAATCAGTGATCTTTATGTTACCATTCATGCAACGCAAAAATACACAAACAGGAATCTGCGTGTTACGGGAGTGCTTTTGAATAAATATAAAGAAAAAACTACGCTTTGCCGTGAGATCAGTGAGGCTCTTCCAAGCGTGCTGGCTATGTTTGAAACCACTGTTTTTGAAACAAAAGTAAGAGAATGTGAAGACTGCAAGAAAGCTCAGTCGGCAAGAATGAGTGTTCAGGCATACAATGCAAAATGTACAACAGCAAGGGATTATTGGAATGTATGTGAGGAAATCGTTAGGAGGCGTGCATAATGGCAAAGAATGTGACCAGCGCAGATATATTTGGAGGTATGTTCCAAAATCTTCCGGATTATGCGACAAAAAGAGAAGAAATACCAGAAAACAAAGAAAAAAAAGATTCTTATGTGCGAGAGGAAAAAAAATCTGACGTGGTAATGATCAGCCGGGAACAACTGAGAACATTTCATGATCATCCGTATCGTGTGAAGGAAGATCAGGCAATGGAAGATCTTGCGGAAAGTGTAAAGACATATGGTATCAGAGAACCGCTCCTGGTACGTCCTGTTTCCAATCAGAAAGATGAGTATGAAATTATTTCCGGACACAGAAGAAATCATGCTGCAGGAATGGCAGGTCTGAAAGAAGTCCCTGTTCATATTGAAGAATTAGATGATGATACAGCAGCAATTTTGATGGTCGATTCGAATAATAAAAGAGAAACGCTGCTGCCAAGTGAAAAGGCCTGGGCTTACCGGATAAAAGCGGAGGCAATGCGTCATCAGGGAAAACGGAATGATCTTATGACGGAAGCAGATATGGAGCTGGAAAAAGACACTGGCGGCATGAAAAAGGTTGGAGAAAAGAATGGTGACAGTGAGAGAACGGTGCGAAGATATATCCGGCTTACATATCTGCTGAAAGATCTACTAAATCTGGTAGATGAGGGAAAATTATCAGGCGGTTTGGGTTATACGATATCCTTTTTTGATTGCGAGGAACAGCAGGGGATTTGGGAATATTATCAGGAGAGTCACAGACTTCCAAACAGTAAACAATTAGAGGAAATGATGCAGTGCCATAAAAATGGTTCACTGGATCGTTTAGAGATAAATAAGATCATGAATATGCAGCCGAAGAAAGAAAAGATTGTGAAAAAGGAAATTACAATTAAAAAAGAAAAGATTAAAAGTTTTTTCCCGAAAGATGCAACCGATGAATATGTAGAAAATGTGATTATGGAGCTGCTGGCAGGATGGGCCGAAAAGCAGGAGAAAGATACGAGGAGTGAATAATATATTATGAAAAGATTACCGGAAGCAGAAGAAATAATTATGTCAATAATTTGGAGAACAGAAACAGAACTGACTATGGCAGAGATTAAAGAGCAGGCAGAGGCAAAGTATAAAAAAGTATGGAAACCTCAGACGGCTTCTACACTTTTGGCAAGACTCAGAAATAAGCAGTATATATATATGTACCATAGAGGCAGACAGTGTTTTTATGGACCATTAATAAAGAAAGACGACTACAGCAGAAGCGTTTTTCAAACATTTATAGAGTATCTTTATGATGGAAATGTACAGAAATTCAAAGAAGAGGCTATAATAGGAAAATAATGGAAAAGGAGCAGCGTAAGTGCAGAAGTTAAGGAACAGTAATATTGCTAAGATGATTGCTGCTAAAATTACAAATAAAGAGATAGATTTTCTGATCTATATTTCTAGATTTCAGGACGACAATGGCAAAGTATATGGAATCCATTATAAAGAATTATGTGAGACGATGCATATGAGTTATCAGGAGTTTTATAATGTAAAGCTGTCATTGGAAGAGAAGGGATTTATAAAGTGTGAAAAATCGCACCGGATTGATCATGACATAACGATTCTTGATAATTCAGATAGTGACTGCCGGCAGAATGGGTATGTTAATACGAATCATAATATTTTCTTTCAGGAGAAATTTTTCCAGTGTAAGGCAGGAACAAAACTGCTGGCGTTAGAACTCATGAAGATCACATATTCCGGAAAAGGATATTTTGAAATAGGTGTGAAGAAATTTTATGAAAAATATATGGCGTTATTTCAGGTTAGTAAGCGTGTGATCAGATCTTATCTGAAGGAGTTACGGGAATTTTTTTCTATTGGGATAAAAAATAAAAAGTATTACATAGAGCCGAGAAAAATTATTTACAGAAAGAATGGAGAAAAGAGTGAGGCGGAACGGTTACGGGAACATTTGCTGGAAGCGGTGCTTCGTCGTAACCGTATTCATGAGATGGATGCCAGGAAAAAGCGAGATGTAAAAGAATTATTTCAGCAATATGGCGCAAAAGCTATAGAAGAGGGGAAAAATCTGTTTAGTCTTGTGAACCGTGCAGTGGAAAGAAGTATAGATACACTGAATGCAGGAAATAAGAAACAGGAAAAACGAAACTTAAGTGTTGCACTCATTCATAAATTGCTTAAGGAAGAGTGGAAAGTTGTTGATCAGAAGAAAGATGACTGCGTTAAAGAAGAAAGTGAGCCGTCATATCCGGAGATTGATGATTTTAATATAAGAAAATATGCTTATGATAAGCTGGAAAAGTTTTTGTTGGAAACAATGCCGGCGAGAGGATAATGGATAGGCTGTCTGCAGTTTGCGGATGGTCTTCTCAGCGTACAAAAAATAATTATAAGGCGTAGTATTTATTCTGAAAATATCTGATGAAGGATCAAAAAAAGCATCTAAAATCAGGTGTTTTTTTATGCAGTAAAAAATGTATTCAAATTTTATGGATATTTTTTGCAGAACGTTCTATTTTTGTGCAGCATACGGAAAAAACATTCTAAAACCACCGAAAAAACAGTTGAAAAATATTCAATTTAGGTGCATGTGGATAAGTCATGGAATGCCTGGAATTGCAGTAAAAACAGAGAAGAAAAAATAGAGTATATTTATCCTGTTTTATGTATTCTATCTATTTATATATAATATCTTTTTCCTGCAGGAAAAATTCGAGATAAAACTTTTCCTGTAGGCAGATGAAAAAAATATCTGAATGCAATATGATAAAGCAAAGGAGGAACCATATGGAAAAGATGGATGTAAATGAAGAAAAGAAACCTATGGAGTTTTCAGTACAGGAATTAAGAGACTATATAAAAAAGAAAAATGATGATTTTTTTCTTCAGGTCGATTTTGGAGGGGAGGAAAAGCAGGATGGAAATAGAAAGTCCATATAAATTGGATATGGTATCTGTAAGACTGGTACATGATCCTCCATTATTATCAGATCACAAAATTAAGACAGCAGAGGATGCAGTACAGGTTATTGGGGAACTTCTTGGAGAAATGGATCGGGAAGTGATTTGTATCATTAACTTGAGGAGTGATGGAACTCCGATCAACGGACATATAGCTAGTGTGGGTGCAATCAATCAGGCGATTACGACACCACGGGAAATGCTGAAAGCGGCAATTCTTTCAAATGCAGCAAGCATGATCATGTTACATTGTCATCCATCAGGAAGTGTTGTGCCCTCGATGGAGGATGTTAAACTCACAGCCAGGATGATTGAGATTGGAAGCCTTATCGGGATACCGGTAGTGGATCATATCATTGTCGGAGGAGATACAAAAGATTATTTTAGTCTGCGAAGCAGAGAGATGCTGTCGTTTCCGGATAAAAATTATCAGACGGATTATCGTTTCCTGGAATTTGAAGGACGGAATGATGAAATGCATGTAGTAAATGAAAAAGAAAATACTGCAATGCGGAGAAAAAGGGGAATTCGATAAAAGACAGTTGTCGGATGGTGGCAGTGAAATGGGTCTATTGGTATGGAAGGACCTTCTTTATATGAGACAAATTGCTATTGTTATAGTATGCATCTGGATAATAGCTATCGAGTATTTAATAATATCGTTTTATCAGTCAGACATTTGTCTGCTCGTAGTTTATCAGAACAAGATACAGGACAGAAATACAAATACCAGATATTGTTTAAATTGCGTAGTTGTAAGGATGTTGAACTGATTTTGTATTCTGACCAGTTGTATAAAAGTATATCGGCAGTTTTCTTTACAAGGTTTATGGAAAAATATAGGGAATATTACAGATTTAGGTATCAGGGAAAGGTATACATGATTCCAAAAGAAGAGGTTGAGACAATCGAATTTACAAGATCCTGGAATATTGGCTGGTGGTAGGAAGAAAGTTGATTATTACGGTGTAGTGACTGCAGCTGTGATCACAGGACTGTCGGAGAGGAGGTAATGAAATGAGTATTTTAACGATTATAATAATTGCAATAATTGTTAATTTTATCATTGGAATTGTCGCTGTTTGTTTAAAGAAGAATGGTGAGATTGATGAGGTAATTGGTTTCGCGACAGGAATGATAATTATTGCGGATTTGATCCTGATTGTATTGTATGCGTTTTTATAGACAATGAGATAGATATAAACTATGGGCGGTGATGATATGGAACATCCTCTTTTTTTTCAGGTAATAATTTGTTATAATATATAAAGGAGCAGATGAAATGGAAAACAATACTATATTTGATGATGTATTTCGAACCATGTTAGAAAAGATGCCGAGACTTGTCATACCGGTTATTAATGAAGTCTTTCATACAACTTATTCGGAAGATATAAAAATTAATCAGTATCGTAATGAACATCACACAAAATCTGGAGAGATTATCACGGACTCATATCTTGGTATAGGTGATAAATTATATCATTTAGAATGTGAGAGTAGTACCAGAGGAAACATGGGAATACGGATGATTGAATATGATTTTGCAGCGGCACTGGAAGGTGCTGCTTTAGCAGAAGGTATGTTTGAGATGAATTTTCCACATTCCTGTGTGCTATATCTGAGACATAATCAGAATACACCGGATTATTTGCGGGTGAAGCTCAATATGCCAGATGGACAGCATATAATATATGCTATACCGACTGTTAAGTTGCAGGAATATACGAAGGATGATATTTTTAAGAAGAAGCTTCTGTTTTTTCTGCCATTCTACATCATGCGGTATGAGAAAGAGATCGCTGTGATTGGATCGGACCCGGAAAAGTCGGAGGGGCTTGTGCGTGAATTTGAATCTATTGTCATGGATTTAAAACGTGAACTTTCATCGGATGAAGAGGTTGAATTATGTACACGTCTTGCAGAACTGATGGAAAGGATTTCAGATTATGTATTAGATTCAGAGCAGAATTTAAAAGAAAGGATTGGTGCTGTTATGGGTGGAAAGGTTTTAGAACTTGAAACTGACAGAATTTTAGAAAAAGCATTAAAACAAGGACTTGAGCAGGGAATCGAGCAGGGAATCGAGCAGGGAATCGAGCAGGGAATCGAACAGGGAATCGAACAGGGAATTGAACTGGAAAAACTTAAAACAATCAAAAATATGCTTAGAAACAGTGGACTTAGTACGGAAGAGATTGCGATGTTTACAGGATATGCACAGGAAGATGTTTTGTTAGTTCAAAAACAGTTACAGGAAAATCCGGAAGAAGATATGATGATTCGAAAAACTTCACAGAGAAGAAGATAAAGTAATATGAAATGAGAAGGTGTCAAATGCGGCATCTTCTTTTTTTATGCGTTATAAAACTACATACGACTTATAGTTTTGGATAGCCTTAAGATATTACGCCATAGTATGTGGTAACTTCCGGTCACGTTGTCCGGAAGTAGGGATAGAATTATCATTTTCTTTTATTTGTTCAGGTGTTTATAAAACCATTGATTTTTAATCAATGGCAAGATACGCATTTGTACCACAGTACAAATGCTGCGTGCACAATGCGCACATCTTGTTAGGGGACACCCCTAATACCCTTTTGAGAGATCTTGATTCGAAAAATATCAAACTTTTCCTAAAAGAAAAGAAAAAGGCAAAATCGTTTCTTTTAGTACGTCGAAATGAGAAAAAAAATTGTTCATAATAGAAGAACAATGGGAGGTGGGAAAATGCCGGATGGAAAATAAAACATTGAGCTGCGAAAGCAGAAAGATCCATAAGAATTTTCGTATACGGGAAGATCAGGTGTTACATATGGAGGGGCAGTGCAAAATATATGGAATTAATTCATCAGAATATATAAGACGCCTGATTGATACTGATATGGGAAAAGCTACGCCTGACCAGACAAAGGAAGCATTTCTTGTTCATAAGCAAATGGTTTATGAAATTAATCGGATTGGCAACAACATCAATCAGATTGTAAAAAATGTAAATATGCATTATTACACGGACTATGAAAAGAAGAAATTATTCGCTTTGATGAACAAAATAATTGAATTGTACGAGAGGAGAGAAAAAGATGGAGCCACAGATGGAAGCAATGTTTGAAAGATTAAAATCTGTTGAGAACATGGAACAGATGATAAATTTGGAAGATGAGATAGCGAAAGCATTGGGACATGGATTTTTAAAAGGGGATTTTAAATATGAGTATCTGATGCACATGAAAGAGAGTGTGGAACAGATCGAAACAGAGAGACGAAAAGTTTTAGAAATCGGAACGGCAGGAAAAGAAAAACGACCGTCCAGATTTAGGTAGAATGGCAGTCCTTCATTTCATTGATCCACCGATACATCCTGGAAGTGGCAGCAGAGGAACTTATTCACATTTAAAATCTGCAATCAATTATATTTTAAAACCGGAGAAGACATTAGGCGGGTTGTATACCGGAAGTTGTAACTGTAGATGTGAAACTGCGTTGAAGGAGATGATCGATACAAAAAAACAATATGGAAAGGAACCAGTTCCAGGGACAAGGGGATATGAAAATAATCGGCTGGCATATCATCTGATTATTTCCTGGAGTCCGAAAGAACATGTATCGCCGGAGTTGGCAATGGAGATTGCAGGCAGGTTTTGTGAGAAAGAATTATCTGATTACGAAGTCGTTTATAGTGCACATACAGATACTGAACATATGCATGCACATATTATATTCAATAGCGTGAATTTTCGAACTGGTTGCAAGTATCGTTATAACAAGAATGACTGGGAACGTAAATTGCAGCCGCTTGTTGATCAGTTGTGTAAAGAACAGGGACTGCATGAATTAAAGGATGATACAGGAAAAACTTTTTCAGAATATGCCATGGAACGCAAAAGGACAGGATGTAATAAAAAACTTTCGGACAAAGTGACCGGAAGTAATAACTTTTCAAAAGATAAGAAGACTCATGGAAATCACAAATATAGAAAAGAGGCATCAGAAGAATATTCCATGTCTGACTATCTGAGAGATGAGATAGACAGGCTGATTATGTCAAGCAGTAACTTTGAAGAATTTGAACAACTTATGAGAGATGACGGATATGAAATTAAGTATGGAAACAGCGAACGGTACGGAATGTATATGGCAGTACGCAATTCAGAAATGCAACGTTTTCGAAGAACTCAAACGTTGGGAGGAGACTACACGCTTTCAATGATAAAGAAGCGGATTGAAGTGCTCCATAGTGAACTTCCGCAATATGGAGAAGAAATACCAACAGAAAGATGGATATTAGTTTCAAAAAAATTATATTACTGCTCTGTTTCCTACGATACAAAAAATCCATATCTGAGAAGGCAATATGCGAGATTATATCGTCTTGGAATTTTTCCGAATTATGGGAAAAGACCATTATATAGTGAAACCAAAGAAAGAATAAAGCAGCTGCGCAAGACGGAATATCAGATTGATCTAATTATGAAGAATGACTGCACTACGGTAGAAGATCTGGAGGATGCTATCAATGAAAGTCTGGATAGTATAAAAAATTTGAAAGATCAAGAGAAAGAACATAGGACAGAAGTACGATCCTATCAAAAAGAGTGGTCTAAGTATGAAAAACTGGAAGAATTGGAAGGGGCGTTCCTGCTATTTCAGGAAGGAAATGAGTCTTTAAAAAAAGAAGCACTAGAGTATCAGAAGTTAAAGGATGTGGTAAAACAGTTTCCACATACAAAGGATGAACTTAGAAAATTTCTGGAGCATGAAACTGCTTATGAAAAAAAATTGAAAGGAAATTTGTATGAAAAAAGGAAGCAGTTGGAGGCTATGCAGGAATTAAAAGAAGATTATCAGAGAGTTATGAAAGAATATGCACCAGCAGATGATGAAATGTTGAATCAGATGAGGGAGCATGGAGCGGAAACAGTACCAGAGAATATAAAAGGAAGAAAGAAGGGACGTTAGTTTATGTATGAAATGAAAGACACACATATTTTACAACTGGATGAGCTGAATGGTATGGAATGCAGGGATGAGGGAAAAAGGTCAGTTGAGCAGACATATGATACGGAAACGGGAGAACCCACACAAACATCTGAGGCACAGGAAATGCTGCTGAATCTTATTTTAAGTCTTGGAGGAATCAGAAAAGAAGTATGGGAGTATTTGCTTACACCAAGATTTCATGATACTCAGGCAGTGGCATCAGTTGGAAGATTATTATGTTATGCAGCTCCGCTTGAATGGATGGAACTTTCGGTGGAAGCTTTGAGTCGGATGGCAGGAACAATGTATGTTAATGAGATTACAGAAGCGTATCAGGCAGATATGCCATTTAATGAAGTAAAACGTATATTTGAGTCATCTGATACAGTTTTTGAAATGTGTCAGCGCCGTAGGGAGTATGGAATAGGACAGGATAAACATCAGAAGAAACATCCGGACAATGTGACCGGAAGTGAAGAATCGAAAGATGAGAACAGTTTAGAAAAAACAGTAGTAAATGCCGTGATGGAAGCTCTGCAGTTACATCAGAAAAAAACAAAAAAACTTTCGGACAACATGACCGGAAGTGAAGAAGCGGAACATCCGGACAACATGA
>DMYD01000012.1:86535-110109 GCA_003483745.1 Roseburia sp.
CCGGACAACATGACCGGAAGTGAGGGAGCGGAACATCCGGACAATATGACCGGAAGTGAAGAAGCGGAACATTCGGACAACATGACCGGAAATGAGGAAGAAGAACTTTCAGATGACATGACCGGATATGAGAATGAGGATGGTTATGATTTGCTGGATCATCGAGTTCTTATGATGGATTTAAAAAAGGAACAGGAAAAATCAGAAAAACGGATTTCTTTTTTTCAGATTCTATTAAGACGTCATATGAAAAAAGAGTTTTCTAAACTGGAAAAGGATGATCAGGTAGGAAAAATTTTTGAAATTATGGTTAACAAGAAGTATGACAAAAATCAGATACTTTCTATCAGACGTCTCATGAATGGAGGAATGACGAACGAATTTATTTTTTCACTTCTTGAAAAAGATTTACCAGAAACAGAATTAAAGGATTTATGTGAAACGCTTCTAAATGAAGAAAACGATTTATCCGGCTTATCAGAAAATATGAAAGCAGATGAAACAGGAGGAGATGAGGAATAAATGATGAATGGCGGAAGCGATGCAGTGCAGGTTATGTATATGGAAGTAGAGGGAATAAAACTTGCATACCAGGTGTCGAAAGATGCTGCCAGACTTGCAAAGCAATTAATGACGTTTCTGATCAGAGCAATGATGGATGCGCCATACAGAAAAGTGAGTGGAAAGACGAATATAAAAAATTTAAAATCCAGGTCAAATGGACAAGCTATGGTTGCCGTTACTGTTAATAAAAAGATTTACCGAAAATTACAGAAAGACGCGAAAAAGTATGGAATTTTATATCATGCATTTGAGCCTTTGAAATCAGGGAAAAAAGATTCGGTAGAGTTGATCATTGCAGAAAAAGACTTGTCTATGCTGCAGGAATTATTATCCAGGTATAAGAACGAACAGATAAAAGAAGATGTGAAGTGTGGTTTGTCAAAAGAGCAGTCTGAACGGAATTATGAGGAAAATAATCGTACAGAGACAATGGAAGAGTTCACAAATAATGTGGGAGCTGCAACATCAGAAGAAACATTTGATAAAGATATGAAAGAACGGTTTGGCGAAGATTATCAGGGGAAGGTGATTGATTATGTAAAAGCGTCAAAAAAAATTGACCCAAAAGCACATACCGCAGGAGTGGATCAAAAAAAAGTGGGGACTCTTGCGGAAGTGATTCAGTTTCGGGATCGTGCGGAGCGGCTAGAAAATGAGACACAGGTAAAAATACCATTTGTATATGATCCTGAAAATAAAAAAAGTCAGATTATTGATGAAACAGAAACGTATATAAAAATTGCAGGTAAAGGACTTGGATTATCAAAAAAACAATGGGGAGGGATATGGATTCCAAAAGAGTCTGTTGTGCCGCCGTTGGAACAGAAAAATCCTGGTGTGTCATATACGGCAAACCTGAAAAATGATGATGAGATTATCGTAGAGGATTTATCTGGAAATGGAAGTCCTCACAAAATCAAAGCGGAAAATCTGGAATATGTGTCCAATCTGAGTCAGAAATCACTGGTGGCGGAAGAACAAAGTTATAAGGCAATATCACTGGAAAAGAAACCGGAAAGGTTTGACATCACCATTGGGAAAACATATATGGAAGATGAAAAAGCGGATATGGCAGAACGCAAGTCAATTCCAATGATATGGGGGGAAAATGATAGAGCAATTAAAACCAGAGTACCGGGGACCTATGGAGAAGAGATGAAGTTTCTGTGGCTGAAGAAGGAAAACCTCCGGGACGCTTATAATGGAAAATCAATTTTAACGGCACTGGATAAAGAGAAAGATTACAAAATATATGATGTAAATAATAATATTCTGGGTTCAATGAAGGGTGAAGAACTTTATCTCAGATATTTTGATTCGGTAAAAGATCAGATGAATAAAAAGAAAATACAGCGAACCGGGAAGGAGAAAAAAATATAATGCGGCCAAAGAAAAAACCATATTCGACAATGATGATAATATTAGGAGCTGCTTTGGTCTGCATTGCCGGATATTATTTTGCGGGAGGAATGCAGCAGGGAATTACTATATTTGAATGGGAAGAAAATATGAAGGCTGTTCTTGAAGATCCTTTTGCCGGATATTTTAATCAGTATACATGGAAAACAATATCGATACTTGGACTGATTTATCTATGGCTTGTTTTAATGTACATTACCAGCAGAAAAAATTATCTTCCTGGAAAAGAAATGGGATCTGCACAGTATGCAGATGTAAAAAAGGTCAATAAAAGACTGGCGGATTTATCAAAAGATCCGGATGATGAAAAAAATATAGTTGTTCTGAAGAGAAGATGGAAAGAAGGAAGGCGGATGTAATGGCAGGAATGAGTTGGGCACAAATTGTAAATACCAGAAATCGCATGTTGTCTCAGAATATTCAAATGACATTAGATACCAGGCATACAGATTTAAACAATAATATTCTGGTTATCGGAGGAAGTGGTTCTGGAAAAACATATCGTTTTGTAAAGCCGCAGTTAATGCAGATGTCCAGTTCTTTTATTATTACAGATCCCAAGGGCGAACTGTACAGGGACACTTCCGGTTTTTTAAAACGAAATGGTTACGATGTTAAGGTGTTAAATCTTCTGAATGAAGAAGAAATGTTGAAGTCATCGCATTTTAATCCATTTCGTTATATTCAAAATGAAGTAGATATTTTAAAACTGATCACAAACCTGATTGCCAACACAACGCCCAAAGGATCAACTTCGAATGATCCGTTTTGGGAAAAGGCAGAAGGAATGTTATTACAGGCATTGTTTTATTATGTGTGGTTAGAAGGTGTTCCTGAAAATATCTGGGAATGTAAGAAGGAAAATGGAGAGGATGATGTCAAAGAAATCCTTCGTAGAATCCATAATCCGGAAATTACAAAAATACATAATGTACGTGCCGTAATGGAGTTGTTAAAGTTTGCGGAGATAAGAGAAGATCCAAGAACGGGGGCAAAGCTGGATTCAACACTGGATCTAATCATGAAAGATTTGGAAAAAGAAAGTCCAAATCATAAAGCAATACTCAATTATAACAAATCCATGAGAGGTGCTGCAGATACGGTTCGTTCCATTATTATTTCTGCAAATGCAAGATTAGCTCCAGTGGAGACGGAGGCAGTGCTTTCTATTTTAGATGATGACGAGATAGATATTCCGTTGATTGGAACAAGAAAAACTGCAATTTACTGTGTTATTCCGGATAATGATACCACCTATAATTTCCTGGTTGGTATTCTCTATAAAATGATGTTTCAACGTTTATATTATGAAGCGGACTTTGTACATGGAGGACCATTGCCAGTACATGTAACTTTTATGCTGGATGAGTTTGACAATGTTGCACTTCCGGAAGATTTTCTTTCGCTGTTATCAACTATGCGAAGCCGTAATATTAGTTCGATCATCATTATTCAGGATTTGAGTCAGATCAAGACCAGATACAAAGATGGAGAACACGAAAAAATTATGGCTAACTGTGACACAATGATCTATCTTGGCGGGAATGGACCTGGTACACAGAAAGAATTAAGTGAATTGATGGGAAAAGCGACGATTGATAAGCGTACAAATGGAGAAACACTTGGCAAACAGGGCAACTCAACCAGAAATTATGATGTACTTGGGAGAGAGCTGATGTTCCCGGATGAATTAAGAAAGATAGAAGGGAACAAATGCATTTTATTTATCCGTGGTTTTGATCCGGTTTTAGATAATAAGATTGAATCCAAAAAACATCCATTATGGAATCTTATGTGTGATGCTCAAAAATATGAATTGTTTGATGCAAGAATTGAGAGGCTGAGAAAAATGAAATCAAATAAGCAGAAAAACAGTATTGGATTTGTGGATGAAGCAGAACTGGCACATTTAGAACTTTTGGAAAAGAAAGAAAAGAAACATTATGAAGATGAAAAGCGAGTGGCAGAGCTTTTAGGAACAGAATTACCAGAAACACCTCAGCAGTATATTTTTAGATTAGATTATGAGGAACTGGACCAGCTTGCAGAACAATTAAAGGAAAATCCTTCTGGAAAAATAGTTTTGGATCAGGAGTTGATTCAAAAAGCGAAAGAAGATGTAAGGCAGCAGGTTGAGCTTGAGGCAGAAAAACAGGCATACATAAAACAGAATCAGATCGATGTGCGTGAATTTCAGACACCGGAAGAAGCACTGGCATTTTCTGCATTAAAGAGGAAAAACTTCTCTAATCCACAGATAAAAATTCTCCTGCAGTTAGTTCGTGAGGATACCGTGGGAATGGATCTGGATGCGATACTGGAAACTTTTGATTCAAAAATGGATATGGAAACTATTGAGATGATGACAGAAATGTTGTTATAAAAACAAAAAGAAAAGAGGAAAAGAATATGAAAAACAAAAATTTGAAAAAAGTAATGAAGATGATTGGTACAGGTGTTTATGTAAATGTTTGGATGATGTGCAGTAATACCATAGCAGTCATGGCTGATCCTGTTTCTACTGGGGTTACAGAAGTTGATACTATTTTAACAACGCTTAAAACATTATTTTTAGGACTTGTGGCAGGAATCGGATTAATTATTCTGATCAAGGGAATTGCGGATACTGCACAGGCATATCAGCAGCAGGATTCACATGGAATGTATGATGGTGCAAAAGGAATTGCGGCAGGGGCAATTATGACATTTGCGGGATCAATTTTAACTTTAATGGGAATTTCATAATATCACGAGGTTTAGGAGTAAGGACATGATTGATAATTTTATAAAATATGCCAGTGAAGGTGTGAGATCATTTTTGATATTTATTATGTCTGTTTATAATAGCCTGGTTGGAATCGCTGCAGGAATGTTAGGGCAGAATCCTGCAGCGTGGAATAGTGACGGATGGTCTTTTGTAAAAAATGTTAATAACATTTTTCTTGGAATCGGTGGTGTTTTGGTAGCCATTTTTTTCTTGATGGGATTTTGTGCTGACAGCGTTGATATCAAACAGGATTTTAGGATTGAAAATATCCTTCGCATGTTTATTAAACTTTCGATTGCAGAGTTTTTTGTGGTAAATGCATTGACACTGGTTCAGTCTCTGTTTGGACTGGCAACAGGGATTATAACGAAATTAAAGGGTAAAGGACTGACATTTGAGTATAGTGTGCCAAAGGAAGTAACTGACATTTTGAGTGATCCCCTGAATCACAATGTTACTGGTGGAACAGGTGCAGTAATGCTGGTAGTTTTACTTATTTTAGAAATCGTTTTTTTACTTATAACGGTTGGATGTGGTGCAATGATTCTATTAGAGGCATATCAGCGTTTTTTTAAAATTCTGATGTTAGTTCCATATGGAACATTGGCAAGCAGCACGATTGCAGGAAATCATATGCTTGTGCATTCAGCGGAGTCCTTTTGGAAATATGCGTTATGTACGATCATGGATGCTGTGACCATGTATATGGCATTAGCACTAAGTGCAGTAGTAATATCCAGCGGCAGTCTTGGATTAACAAAAAATCAGACAGGAGCTATGTATGTTTTTGCGTGGATGTTAGAAAGTTCTTTTGTGTGTATGTTAACACTGGGAATGGTCAAAGGGGCAGAAACGGTTACACAGAAAGCACTGGGAGTGTAGATTTGGAGGAAACAATGTTATCAGTAAATATGAATCAGGATGTAGAAAAGTATCAGGAGTCTGTAGCTGCGGGATTAAATGCACAGCAGACCATTGCTGCTATATTGGCGTTGGCAGTCAGTACATGCGTGATCTGTATTTTGTATTTCGGTTTTGATTTACCACTTGTGATTGATGTTTATATTGCAATTCCAGTGTGTATTCCAATCATACTGCCTGCACTTGGCAGGCAGTATGGATTATCGGTCACAGAACGGATTAAACAAAGTAATAAGAGAAAAAGGGTTATATTATTTTATTCTTGGAAAGAGGAGACTATAAAAAAAAGAAATGAGAAAACACCTGGAAAGAAAAGAAGAGGGACAGATGACAAAAAACAGGACAAAAAAGACGAAAAGAACAATAAAACGGTCAGATCGATTTTTAAGAGTAAAAAATAAAAGCGAAGTGGTATACAGGGTACCTGTTTTTTTGAAAAAAAGTGTAGGTATGCTTTTTTTGTCAGAAAGTGGAACATTAGAAACAGATGGTAGATTATCCAGAGCATATGTCGTAGATAATAACAGAATTGGAGTGATAGAAGAAAAATTAAAATGCCTGCAGATAGATTATGCGTTTGTATTTCGTAAATCAAATCCAGTAAGTATGCTGCTTTCTGAAAAAATGGATTGTGGATACGATGAAATTACAAAAAAATTCTCTGATATAGAAAGTGAGCTGCAAATAAAAAGCATGTCTGCAGATGAAAGAATGGCATACTACTGTAACTTTTTGCAGGATTTTCTTGGGGTCCAAATGAACGTTAACAGTTACATATTGGATTCGGATTGTTGGAAACAGGTAGCAAATATGGAAGGACTGAAAATATCAGATAACAGGATACTTATACCAGAGAGCTGTTATTGTGTGCTGGCAGTCCGAAAAATTAAAAAAAATACTTCATGGAAGGATCTGGACAATCTTATGAATGATCCAGTGGTTAAAAGTATGTACATAGCTGTCTCTGGTGTGAGTGACCGGCAAATAAAAGAATCCCTTTGCAGTGAGTATATGGGAATAGAGGGAATGGCATCGCGGATAAAAAGAAATGCACCGGAGTTATATGAAATCTTACAGAAAGACGCAGATGCAGATACAGTATCGGGTAAGTATCGTAGGGTTAGTATTTATTTCCTGATGCAAACGGAAGTGGAGCAGGTAAATGAAAAAATTCTGAATTTTATAAAAAATGCATATAAAACGGGCATCAAAATGGAACGGATGGCATTATCAGAACAAAAGAACATACCGGAGTTAAAACGAACACTGGCGATGTTTGGGATGACAGGAAATAGCCAGGAAAGATATCGCATGCTTGTAACAGAAGAACAGGTACAGGGACTATTGAATATCGTAACAGAAGAAAAAAAACAGGAGAAGTACGATATCGAGAAAATGAAAGCACTATTTTATGACGGGGTGAATGTATGAAGAAAAGTATTATGCCGGTAAAAAAGTCTGGTATGTCAAAACGAAAAATTTTTATGTCATTAAAGGAACCGGATAAAGTTAATGTGCCGCAACCGCAATGTACACAGGACATGATTGAAATAAAAAGAATCGCCCCCAATGGAATATTTCAGGTAACAGAAGAAAAATGGTCAAAGAGTTATCTGCTGGTAGATGTGAATTATACAACAAAGACGTATGATGAACAGCTTGCTTTTTTTTATGACTGGTGTAAGACACTAAATTCATTTGATGTCTCTGTAAAGATAACGGTATTTAATGAAAACAGGAATATGCAGGAAGTTCGGGAACGGATTTTGTATCGTCACAAAGAAGATGGGTATGACTGGCTTCGGGAAGCATATAACGATATTATTGAGAGCAGGATCGTTGAGGGAAGACAGGGAATCTGTCAGGAAAAGTTTATCACAATCACAGTTGTGCGAAAGGATTATGAGGCTGCAAGGGCATATTTATCTTCCCTGGAAAGTAGTTTTATCAATAATTTTGCTGCGCTGTCATCGGCTATGATTCCATTGAATGCAAATGAGCGCATTCGTATATTAGATAGCTTTTATCATATGGGGAATGAATCAGAATATGACTATAAGATGGAAGAAGCATTGTTGCAGGGGCGTGGATTTAAAGATGAGCTTGCCTGTTCTGTTATGGATTTTGACAGTTATATTGATCGTTTTTATATGGATGATAAAGTTGGCTCTATACTATATCTTGATCCGGAATCGTATCCGACATCATTATCCGACACATTTTTTAAAGAACTTACAGAATTACCAATCCATTCTATATATTCCATTGATTACGAGCCTATTCCACAGGATGTTGCATTAAAAACATTAGAGGATAAGCTGATGGGCGTTGAAAATACAATCGCAAAACAACAGGATAAAAGAAATAAGCGTGGAGCATTTTCAAGCGATATATCTTATAAGGTAAGAAGAGAAAAAAAAGAACTGGAACATATGCTTGATGAACTTAGGGACAATGATCAGAAGATGTTTTGGGTTGGAGTAACAATGGGTGTGATAGAAGAGAATGAGGATAAATTAGAGACACAGCTCACTGCCATCAATCAGGTGGTAGAAAAGGCGTCGATGAGAGTGATTCCATATTACATGCGCCAACGCCAGGCATTAGATACAGTTCTTCCAATTGGTGGAAGATATGTAGATATGATGAGAGCATTGTTTACTTCTTCAGCTGCAGCGTTTGTTCCATTTAATGTTGTTGAGATGCAGATGATGGATCAGCCATTCTACTATGGTATTAATCAGGTGTCAAAAGAACCTATCTGGGCAAATAGAAAAAAGCTAATGAATGGAAATGGTTTTGTTTTCGCTGTACCTGGTGGTGGAAAAAGCTTTACCGGAGCGAAAATGGAGGCGGGAAGTGTTTTCCTGAATACGGAAGATGATATCATTTTTGTTGATCCTACGCTGGAATATTTTGATGTCGCGGAGGCATATGGTGGAGCAGTGATCAATCTGGCAACATATACGGACAAATATTTAAACCCGTTGGAGGTAGATCTTGATAGTCTGGATATAGATGATACAAATGGACAAGTTCGTGATAAATGCAGTTTTATGTTGGGGATTTGTGAACAGGCAATGGATGGAGAAATACTTCCAGAATACAAATCTATTATTGATCGTTCTGTTCGAAAAATGTATAAAAGGATTGCTGCACTTCCAAGAGAAAAACGTTCACAGCCGATTATGTCAGATTTCCTTGAAGTATTAAAAGAACAGGAAGAGACAGAAGCACGAAAAATAAAGCTTGTACTTGAGATATTTGTGGAAGGATCTTTAAATATTTTTAACCATCAGACCAATATTGATATTGAAAACCGGGTTTTAGTGTATGGTTTAAGGGATTTGGCAGGTGACCTTTCTGGTATGGCAATGCTGATCATGCTTGAAAATATCAAACAACGAATCATAAAAAATGCGAAAAAAGGGCGTGCAACGTGGCTGTATGTGGATGAATTTCATGTATTGCTTGGAAAGCCATTTTCCAGAGATTATTTAATTGCTTTATGGAAGCAGGTAAGAAAATTAGGAGGACTTTGTACCGGAATCACGCAAAATGTTATAGAGGTATTAAAAGATCCGATGACTTCCACACTTGTCTCAAATAGTGAATATACAGTTCTGCTTAAACAGGCTGCACCGGATGCGGCAGTTTTGGGGAAAGCATTGGAAAATATTAGTGAAGCCCAAATAAAATATACTGCAAATCCGAAACCTGGAATGGGTTTGATCAGATTTGGAAACGTGATTATTCCATTTGATAATGTAGTGGACAAGCAGAATCCTGTTTATGATATATACAATACGAATATGCATGAGAAAGCAGCGAAAAAGCAGGCGATGGTGGGATTTGAATGAAATTAGTGCAAAGGCAGGATAGACAAAAGTTACATGTCGTTAAAACGGGTTTCAAAGTAACTGGTGTAAGTGCAATACGGTATAAAGGAAAAGACATTCTGGTAAAGGGAAAGATATTTCGAAGTTCAGATGATATGAGAACAGATATAGATGAAGAGAATGATCATGGTGTTATATCATCTGTAATTAAAAATATTCCTGACAATTGGGTAAATTCTAATATAAAAAATAACCGGAAAGATAAAAATACATGGATAAAAGAGTTTTCTTCTCAAAGTTATGTCAAATCAGGATTTAATATCGATGAAAGAAAACTAGAAAAAACAAAACTAGAAGAAACAAAACTAGAAGAAACAAAAACAGAAGACAAAAAAGATGTGAGGGTGCAGATACAGCCTGATAAAGAGAAAAAAGAATTGGAGGTTTGGAAAGAAGAACAGCGCCAAAACATTAAAACGGTATTTGCGCAGAAGCATTTACATAAATCAGAAATATCGGTTGAACCTGTACAACAAAATCATCAGAAAATACATTCGGAAGATTTAGGCACGTCAATTACTTTGTTAGCTACAGAACAAAGCAACAGAACGAAAAGTAAAATAACATTAAAAAATATGGCAAAATTTTGTAATGTTAATTTGCCGGGAGCGACATGTAAAGAAAAAGTTACACATAAAAAAGAAGATATTGTGAGAATGGAGGTGTTGGAGGAAGATATCATAGAACCATGGGTCTGTTCCGGAGAAGAAAGAGAAAAAATCAGGGAAAAAAAGCAGTATAGGGGTGAATACATAAATGCAGTTGTAATGGAGAGTATACGGAGTCATATAGCAGATAAAAAGGAAGGATATATAGATGGAGTAAAAAAAAGACTATTAAAAGAATATGTAATTCAGGAAATGATACATGATCAGAAAGAAAATGATCCAAATGCTCATTTTAAATTAATAGGGCAAATGATTACGCATGATGCTGCAAAAGCAATTGCAAAAATGATGAAGCTGGTTTTAACACTGATTTGCAAATTGTTATTAGTGATGTTACCTGTCATCCTGATTGCTTCTGTGATAGCAATGGTATTCGTAGGACTTTATATGAAGGCAGAAAGTCCTACAACATATTTTGATGGATATTATGATTCTATACAAGAGGTAAGAGAAAATCCTAAGTACATAAAAAATGTGATACAGGAAATGGAGCGGAATTTTGCAGGTAATATAGACTATTTTTTAGGCGTAAATGGATTGAATGAGGCGGTTTATGCGTATGGAACATATTCGGAAGCAGACGATATAGCTGCAGCTTATCTTGCCCAAATCACAACGGATCCCGATTATTCGAAGCTTATAAGTATGGAAGTTGAAGGATATCCGGCATATTTGTTTATAGATACAGATCGGGAAGAAAAACTTTTAAAAAAAGTGTTTAAACAGTTTAATTATACAAAAAAAGAAACTGTTAAGAAGAAAGTTACAAATGAAAAAGGAAAAGAAGAGGAAAAAAATGCCGAAAAGATGACGGTATATTGTCTGACCATGAAAAAGTGGAAGGATGAGTATGAAAAAGAACTTCCTGAAGCTGCTCAGACGATATTGGCCGATTTGATGAAAGAACAGACATATATGAAACCGGAGGAGAACGATAATTTTGTTGCCGGAGAGGCGGTACCGATTGAAGATCTGGTTATACCGGAAGGTGTAGATGAAAATCTGATTTATTTGGCAGGGTTTATCAAAGCAGAAGCAGGAAATCAGTCTGATATTGGAAAAACAGCAGTGGCATATGTAATTTTGAATCGAGCCGGGGGTGCATCAGGAAATATAAAGGGGGTATTGACAGCACCATATCAGTTTTCCTGTTATATTCCATATCATACGGTAGAAAAATATCTTTATGCATATGCAAATATGTCTCAGGGGCAACGGGAGACAGATTCATGTTACAGAGCGGCGGCAGGTGCATATTATGGAACCGCAGAAAATCCCATAGGAAGTATGAAGTATTATTGTAATCCAAAGTATTGCAGTGTCGGAGAAGTACGGCAATGGGAAAAAATCAGGGCAAGAAACTCTGATGAACAGATAAAGATCATTGGTGATCATGTGTTTTGTCAGAATTGCTGGTAAAGGAGAAAGATGAATAGAAAGCGAATAAGTTACCGGGAATTTATAGAACAGATAAAAGTAAAAGGAAATCTGTATATGCCAGTGATCGAAGGGAAAAACAAAATGTATCCGCTGATTGTAACGGAAAATCAAGGAGAAAAAATTCGAACATCCGATGGCAGAATGCATCTTTCAAAAATGCCGGAGCTGGATATGTGGGTAGTATATGAACGATGTGGCCAGGCTTTTGACGAAGTGACTTTAAAAAATATGTTGGCAGAATATACAGAGGAATATATAAGACAGGCAGAACTTGATAAAAAAGAACAGGAACGTTTGAGGTGCGTAATGTCTAAGGTTCCAGAAGAACAGATATGCTGTGTTTTGATTCCAGAAAAGATGGGGAAAGATGTTTTGAAAACATATGCAGGAAGAAAGATGGAGTCAGTTTATCTGGTATATGCAGTTATTTTGGAAGAAGAACCCAAACGGATAAAGTTATCTGCTATTACCAATGAAATGCTTGAATATTGGAATATAAAAGAAGAAGAGCTGCATCGAATAAGTCTTTCAAACATGCCAAAACATTTATTTTATGAAATAAGTGAGTTGTATTCACAGACTGGAGAGGATGTTTATCTTGTAAAAGGTGAAAAAAATTGTTTTGGATTAACGACGTTATTGTATGAGGACGGACCATTAAAGGATTTGGGAAATCAGTTGAACCAGGATTTATATATTTTACCTTTATCTGTGCATGAAGCAGTTATTTTTCCATATAAAGAATGGAAGGAGAATGAAATTTGTGAAATAGCAGAGCAGATGTCTGCATTCAGCGGATTTGTATGGCGTTACAGTCTGAAATTAAATAAAATAGCTTTTTCAGAGAAAACGTGGAAAGAATATACAGCAGCATTAAAATACGGAATCATGGATGCTGCAGATAGGAGATAAGAAGAATGGAACTTACAGATGATGTAATGAATCAGGTATTGAGAGATGTGAGCAAAAATATTAGCAAAGAAAGAAAAAAAAGGGGACTATCCATGGCAAAGTTGGCAGAAATGTCAAATTTGTCGGTAAGTCATATTTCCAAACTGGAACGTTCAAGGTGTGATATAGGTTTAAAGGCATTGTTACGGATAGCTGCGGCAATGGAAATGGAAGCTGATGAACTTCTTCCGGGTGATCTTGAACCAAAAGAAACCGAAAGAAAACTGACTGCTGGGGAAAGATTTGAACAGATTATGCAGGGAGCGGATGCACAATTGGTGGAAATGTTTTTACGGATGGCATTATATATGAGGAATAATTCTTTACATAACTTTTCCTAAAAGAAAAAAATTACTTAATTCTTTTCTTCTATTCCCTCGAAATAGGAAAAATAGCTTCTTATAATAAACATGCACTGGTAGATAAATGCCAGATAAATAGACGGAAGGAGGGAGATTCCCATGGAAGAGTTTATGAAAGAGTACGGCAGTGCAGTGAAAATTAGCGCGGTGCTTCTTGGACTTACAGTTTTAATCCTGTTCCTCTGCAGAACAGATGAAGGCAGCTTTTTACTGGAGCAGTTTAAAACTGTATTTACAAATTTCTTTACCAAAATGAATGCATTAAGCTAATGGGTAAAAAAAATGGGAGCTAAAACAGGTAGCAGAGAATGTTTCGTTGGTCTATGACATTAAGATGCTGCCTGTAAGATTTTAAAGGAAGGAGTACTGAAATTGAGTGAGATGTTTGAACCAAGCCCGGAACAGTTTGGTGTGTTCTGGGATTTTTTAATGCAGCCGGATGTCACGGATGTGGATTATAACGGTTCTGCCTTGTGGATCACAGATCTGAAAAAGGGAAAATACAGGGCGAAAGAGGCAGAGGAAAAAGTAACAGAGAACTTTTTAGACTCGTTCACACATAACATTGCAAACTGTGTAGATGCAAAGTTTAACAATGCCAATAAAGTATTAGAAGCAGATACAAAAGAACTTCGTGTCAGTATCATCCATGATTCCGTGGCAGCAACCGGGACAAGTGTCTGCATCCGCAGATCTCCATGTCTGGTGCGTAACACGATTGATGGAATATTAAAAAGTGGTTTTTGTGAAGAAAAAGTACTGCACCTGCTTTTGAATTGTGTGAAAGCTGGTATGAACTTTGTGTTTGGCGGAGAACCAGGGGCAGGAAAGACGGAAACGGCAAAATTTTTTATGCAGTTTATTCCAAAAGAAAGTCGTGTGATCACAATCGAGGATTCATTAGAGATCCATTATCCGGAGATCAATCCCGGGGCAGATGCCGTAGAGCTTCGTGTAAAGGATAATTTTTCCTATACAGATGCAATTAAGGCATGTTTAAGACAAAATCCTGCATATCTGGTTTTGTCAGAGGCGAGATCTACAGAAGTGACATCCCTGCTGGAGCAGTGGAGTACCGGTGTGAACGGATTCACAACAATCCATTTGGATGATGTGAGAAAACTTCCGGATCGCATCCAGAGCATGATGAACAATGTGAATGATGCGCAGCGTATGGAAAACAGAATTTACCGTTATGTAAACCTTGGACTTTTGATTCGGAGAGAAAATACCCAGGATGGGAAAATCAGAAGATGTTTAGATCAGTTTTGTTTTTATGCCAGAGAAGATCATGAAAATAAAATTTATATGCTGGTAGAGGATGGGGAACTGGTGTCACAAGAGGTGCCAAAGGACATTTTGTTAAAATTTGAGCGTGCTGGGATCAAAGAACCTTTCTTTTGTGAAAGTTTTTACAGATACCGTAAGGAGGGCAGATAGTGGCAGGTTTGAAAAAGAAACAGATAAAAGAGAAGAAGCAGACGGGAAAAGAAAGCCGTATGGCAAAGAATCTTCTGCTTTTAAATCCGGGAAATCTTGCAAAAGAAGTTTACACCTATGGATATCACTTTTCCTGGAAAACGCATTTATTTGTGATCGGTGTCTGTATCGCCGGTATGGGAGCAATCGGGCTATTGTTCCAGCTGAAATGGGAACTGTTGGTCATTGTGCTGATTGCCATGTTTTTAGCACTTCCAGCATTTATTCTGGATACATACAAAAAGATGTATGAACAGAAACGTTTTGCCGATACTGCTACTTATATGGAGCAGATGTTATACGGATTCCAGAAAACGGGGAAAGTACTGTCTGCCTTAAAAGAGACAAGAGAGACATTTGAACCGGGACACATGCGGGATGTGACGGATAGGGCAATTGGACATCTTGAGGAAGGACGTTCATACAGTGACAAAAGTGTCCTAAGGGAATCTTTGGATATTGTAGAAAAAGAGTATGAATGTCGTAAGATAAAAACACTGCATGATCTTTTGATCAGTACAGAGGAATATGGCGGCGAGGCAGATGATTCAATTTCCCTGTTACTTAGCGATGTGGAATTGTGGAAACGCAGGGGTTATATGCTGCAGAAGGAGAAGAAGAAAGCGCATACAAACAATGTAGTTTCCATTGTTGTGGCAACAGCCTTATGTGCGGCAACTTTATATGTCTTAAATGCCCTTCCGGATATGCTTGGAATGAAAGCGCCGTATAATGTATTGACAGCAGGTCTGGTGCAGATCACATCTTTGGGACTTCTTTTATGGATGATCTATGTATATGCCAGATCAGAAAAGACATTGACCAGAAACTGGTTAAAAGAAGAAAGTGGAAGAGATGAGGAATATGTGCTGCGCAGCTACAAAAAAGCAATGAACTATGATGAGAAAAGGGAAACGAAAAAGAGTATGCTGTGGGCAGCTCCATTTTTAGTGGCAGCGATATATTTTGCATTAAAAGAATCCTGGATTGCGATACCGATATTGATCATTACAGTTATGATGTCGCAGCAGCATAAGTTTGGAAAAAATATTGCAAGACGTGTAGTTTCGGAAGAACTCTATGCAGCATTCCCCGAATGGCTGATGCAGATGGCATTATTAATGCAGCACAGCAATGTACAGGTTTCTATTGCAAGGTCATTAGATGGAGCTCCAAAAGTCCTGGTACCGGAATTAAATGCATTGCTGCAGCGATTAAAAGAGCAGCCGAAGGCGTTAAGTTCTTACACGGATTTTTGTAAAAACTTTGATATTCCAGAAACATCCAGTTGTATGAAAATGCTGTATGCAATTTCGGAATCCGGTACAGGAGATGCAAAGGCGCAGATTCAGAATCTTTTGAGGCAGGTACAGGAAATGAGAAACCGTACTGCCGAACGCAGAAATGAACAGGCTTCTTTTAAAGTGCGGATGTTGTATACATATCCGGTATTTGGGGCTTCGATAAAACTGCTTGGAGATCTGATCGTCGGCATGATGTTTTTATTTGAAATGCTGTCAGAGGCGGGAGGAATGTAGATGAAAAATATAATCAATGCATTTACAACGTTGTTTTTTTATCTGCTATGTGTTTTTGGTGCTGCGGCATTATTGACGGCATCGGCACAGACAGCAGCTGCCAAAGAATATAAAGCGGACGTGATAGCAGAGATCGAAAACAGTGATTTTAATCCGGTTGTGATCACGAGCTGTATCGCACAGGCACAGTCAGCAGGTTATACGCTTGCTGTAACGCCATCTGCCAATGCGGAGGGGGAGACGGTGTCCGCAGATGTGATGCTGTCTTATAGTTATAAGATGCCGGTCTTTGGCATTGAGAAAACGCATATGACAAGGGGGATTGCACGGTGATGGAAGAAATTGTAGAACATCTTGGTGAAATGATAATGGAAGCGGTCCCGGCATTGGCAGTTCTTTCATTTCTGATCAGTGTGTATATGGCTGCGACAGGATTTTAAGGATGGTGTTTTGAGTGGAAGAGATAATAAAAGAACTTGGAGGAGGCATACAGGCAGGTGCAGTATCGGTGATAGCACTTACGCTGGTGTATGGTGTATATGCCGGATATTTAAAACAGATGGTGGAAATATTTTTTACAGGGGTGTGCGGTTAGGAGGATGGTATGAAAGAGATTATGAAAGAATATGGCGGTATGATGCTCACTGCCATGGTAGTAATAAGTGTCCTTACGATCATATTTTCTGCCGTAACAGATTCCGATGGAAACCGTGGGATCGTAAAGATCATAGCAGCGCACATGAATACAGAAGGCATTGATTACAATGCGTATGTAGATTATGGCACATATCAGACAGAAATAGCAAAAGATGCGCCTGTGATTGAATACCATGGAACCGGCAGTCTTGCACCTGGAACGGTTCATGTGGCAGATTATGTAAAAGCGCATGATTATAACGGACAGGAGCTTGCGGTAAAGCTTTTAAAATTCTGTGATTCGGATGGGAATGAGCTGCCGGATCAGATGGATAAGACATCCGGTACAATCACGTTTCACACTGCAGGGATTTATTCTTTTACGGTAAAGGCTATGGACTCCGGCAACCGGAAAACAACCGCAGTGATCCGTGTTCCGGTCATGTAGAAAGGAATGGTCATATGAAATTAATCATCAGGGCGATTGTAACAACCTGTATTGCCGGAGTGATCTTTTTAACGATCATGGCAGTGTCAGGAAGGATGAACAGGAGCATGGAATTGAAAAGCAATTTACCGTCTGCTGCAGAAGGGACGGCAGAAAATCTGTTAACGAAAAAATATGATGTAACGGATAAAGCGCAGCTGGAGGCTGATTTTTTAGAAACATTAGCAGATACACTGGATTCCGATTCAGATATCCGGTTAAAAGTAAATGCTGCAGATACAGCAAAGCAGCTTTTATCGGTAAGCGTGAAAGAAGAATTTAAACATCCAAACGGGAAAGATGGAACCGTGTCATATGACAGGACCGTGATTGTAAACAAGCTGAAAGAGGAAGAACCGGAGATCTGTCAGGTAAGTTATTATTTATTCAATACGGATACAGATGATTACAAATGTTATGAGGTTCTGACCGGTGATGTGATTCCTATTCCAAAGAATCCGGTACTGGAAGGAAAAAACTTTATGGGGTGGTTTAATGCAGAAGGGAACGCATTGGATCAGAGCATGATAGTTACACAGGATGCAACATATTATGCAAAATGGAATTAAAACAGATAAAATAATAGGTATATAGTAGGGAGCTGTCTTAAACGGATGGCTTCTTTTATTCCAATATAATATTGACATTCCATAGCTTTTCCTAAAAGAAAAAAATTCGTGAAATCTTTTCTTTTATTCCATCGAAAATAAAAATTGCATGTCTTATACTAGGCAGGTGTAAGACATGTACATTGACAATTGAATATTTTGTGCAAATTGGAGAAAATAAAAAAATATTTACAGCAGTTAAAAGAGAAAAAAATGAGTTATCCACAAGAGAAAAATATGCACATGGGTTGTCCCCGAAAAACATAAGCAATAGTAAAATATATCACTAATATCAGGGAAAAAGCTGGAATTTGGGGCAATAAGTGGCAGTTATCCACAAAAAAATGGATTGGCAAAATGACGAAAACATACATAACTCTGATTTGATTTTTAATCGCATGACGTTTATAATAAGGAAAAGGAAAACAGATATAGTATACTGATCAAGGCAGCCGAAAGGACGGCTTTACCACTTAGATCTGCTCCGAGATTCGGAGAAAGGGGTGGTAGCATGGTTACATATAGTGACTTGTTCACATTTGTTATTATGATATGTACCATCGTATCGCTTGTCAGGAATGTCACAAATGATAATCATGACAGGCATAAAAAATAACCGTCCAGCTCCTCGCAAGATCTGACGGTTATTTCATGTAACTAAAGATATATATGCCGGAGCAGATAGGTATTTGCTTATCACCCGGCTGTCTTGATAGGTATATTATAAAAGTTTCCATTTCGTTTGTCAACGTCGTAAGCAAAAGAATCAAAATAAAGGATAAAGGAGAATCAGAAGTTATGGGAAAAAGAAGTACCACGAAAAACAGCAGATGGAGTCAGAACATGAAAAGGATCGTAACGTTCCTGCTTGCGTTTGCAATGATTGTAACAAGCATTGTGATCCCGCAGACCAGTGAGGTAGAGGCAAAGTCCAAGAAACCGGATTTCTATATCAATTTTCGGATTGATGGAAAGATCGGAGAATACGGTAAGCACAAGATGACAATGTACGCTGGCGAAAAGGCTTCATTTACTATTAATAACAAGATTGCCCCAAGCGGAGATCCAACAGATACACCGTTGCCATTAGGTGCGCAGTATATTGAATTTTACGGCTGGCAGTTAAAAGATGAATGGATAGGCTTTAATCCGATGTATAATGACTTAAATCATCGTTCCGTTGAAAAATTTACCTATACATCCAGTAACAATTCCGTGGCAACCGTATCGGATAAGGGTGTGGTACAGGCAAAGGGCAAAGGAACCTGCACGATCACGGCAGCACTTACTTATAATCCAAAGATCAAGGGAACGATCAAACTGACCGTAAAGAAAGAGACACCGAAGATCACACTGGATAAGGCAAAAGAAACCATTGCCGTAGGAAAGTCCACAAAGGTTGTGATCAAATCCATGAAGGGAATCAGTTCGGATCAGGTTACTTATACATCCAGTGATAAAAAAGTGGCAACCGTAGATTCTAAGGGAAAGGTAAAAGCAAAAAAAGCAGGTACGGCAACGATTACTGTAAAGTCAGTTATAAACAGTAAAGCAGTTGCAAAGTTCAAAGTAACCGTAAAGAACCCGGACACCATTAATACAAAGTATACTTCCAAAGGAAAGAAAAAGATCGTTTTGGAAAAGACCAGTGTTGTGTTAGTGCCGGAGAAGAACTACTCACCGAGAAAACTCATGAAAGATGCAAATGTAGGTAACTACGATACTTATGCTGATACAATCGAAGCAGAATTAAAAGATGTAGGAAAGCTTCGTCTTTGCGGACCAGGCTACTTAAAAGGTATGCTTGCAAGCCGTAAGAAATATGCCTCTGCACAGATCAAGGTAAAAAGTATCACCGGCTTAAAGAGCAAAGAGGTAACTTACAAATCCAGTAATAAGAGTGTTGCGGAAGTAGATAAACTTGGAAAGGTTACACCGAAGAAAGCTGGAACAGCTACCATCACAGTGACATCCAAAGTGGATAAAAAGGTAAAGGCTACTTATACAGTTACGGTAAAAAATGCGGTAACGGCAGTTCAGTTTAATGAAATCATCAATCTTAAAAAAGCAGAAAACCTTGACGAAGAAGATCCATGGTGCCATGCAGATAGAGAAGGTATTGTTGATGAAAGTAATGTATACCCTAAAAAAGCAAAAAATCGCAAAATTGTGATTACAAGTAGTGATGAAAATATTGTAAAGCTTATTCATGGCTCCGATGCAGATGATGATTGGTATGCTGTTGGACTTAATTACGGTACTGCAACTTTAACTATAAAATCCGCAGATGGTTTTTATAAATATTCATGGAAAGTCACTGTAACGGATAAACCGGCACGTACAAGCAGTTTACGCTATGATGATATGTGATGAAAAACATCATATGACATACACAGCATATCATCACATACGATGATATGCTGTAAAAACGTATATGATAAATTTATCATAGAAAAAGTTTTTTCATGAAAGGAGAATAATGAACAAAAAAAGAAAATTTAACAGAGGGATCAAATATCTGCTGCTGGTTGCACTTGCAATCAGCAGTTTTTTGTTACCTCGGCTGACCGCATTTGCGGCAGAAAACGGACTGCAAAATGTCAATGGAAACAAAAAGATCACTGGAAATCTGATCGGCCAGTACAGCTTAAACTATACGGGCAATATCAATTTTTATGGATATGAAAAGCAGGGAACGTCCGGTGGAGCACCGAATACGTTGAGTAATACATGGAACGGAAATGGAGCTTTTGGCAGTAATTATGAAAAAGTAAAGGGAAAACTGACAAAAGGATGGACAGATAACAGTACTTTTGCTGAGTTGAAAAAATCGGACGGAGCAACCGGGATCAAGGCTGCTTATCTGGTATGGCAGACATCTGTGCAGGGAAAAAATTCGGAAGTAACAGTCTTAAAGAAAGCGCAGAGTACGCCGGTTTATTTTGCTGCAGCAAATGGAACGTTGCAGACGATAACACCACAGTATACTGCAGTAGATGCACGTAATGTCCAGAATGGTACAACAGAAGATAAAAATACTGGTGAAACAGAGAAAGCGGTTATTTCTTATACTTTTTCCTGTATGTACGCGGACGTCACCAGTTATGTGCAGCAATACGGATTTACCACTTATGGTGTGGCTGGTATTCCTTATGCACTGTCAAAGAAGTACAATAAGGATACAGGATCCCACATGGGAGAGAGCTGCTCAAACTGGCAGTTGATCGTAGTGGAAGAAAATCCGAAGGAAAATGTTCGTGCAGTTTCAATCAAGGTCGGATCACAGTTTAATTATACCTGGGAACCAAATCCGAATCCGCCGTCAGATAAGGAAGAAGATCAGTACATCTGGAAAGACAATCCGATGAAAATGAGTTTAAGTCTGGGAGATTATCAGACAAAACAGTATTCCGATGAAAATACCAAAGTAAAAGGACAGCTTATGATTCTTGGTATTTCCGCTGTTGCATCGACGGAAAGTGAAAAGGATAGCGGCAAATTATCTGTAACAGTGACGGACAAAGATAAAGACAAGACAGCATATAAAAAGAGCAATGTGGTTCCCCATTCTTATCTGTATAAGGACAGTGAAATCACAGGTACTTATTCAGCGTCAGCGATCCGCGGCAGCATATGGAATTTCAGTATAAAAGGAACAGGGAAAAACAGCCCTGGATTTAATGCCAAGAACTTTAGTGTCAGTGTGACGGATCCTACATGGGTAACATTGTATGCAGTAGGTATGGCAGTGGACGTTGCAGATTACGATCCGATTGGAAAACAGGATACGAAAATCGAAAATAATAAGGCTGTCATTACCGGCTCAGAAACCGTGGATACAGACCAGAAGAATACCGGATATTATGACGGATCAATGGTAGTGACACTGGATGATGATTTAGAGAAACCGGAGTCTGCATCTTTTACTGTATATAATAAACAGGATGGCAGTAAAAATACATATAAGTACAATGGGACAAATACAAATGAAATTACTTATAATGCGAAAAAGCATACACTTACATTTGAGCAAAAAAAATTTACCAATATTGGCAATGGCAGCTATGTGAAATACACCGTGACTGCCCCGCTAAAGGATGAACCGGAAAAAGCAACCATTACGAACAGGCATCAGGTAACTGGCATACTCTGTTCTGTTGGAGCGCAGACTAATATTGAAAAGAAACACCCGGAAGTAAGTTCATCTGCAAAAGTGCCATTTCCTACCGGAGATAAAGGCTATTTTACATTGAAGGTTGTCGGCGCAGATGGCGCTACCAGTAAGATCAAGATCAAAGTGGTTACAGATACGAAAGACTATACAGGTTCAGCCAATGCAAGACTTTCCATTGTGGCAAGTGAATCTACGAATAAACATGGAGTAACGCTTGTGGATGCAAGTGGCAATCCGGTTTCGCAGGTTCAGTACAAGCTTGCAGTCTCGACAACAGATTATTTAGATTCGGCGGACAATCCGGATAAATATCATGGTACACGAGCAGATGGAAGTACATATTACAAGGGCAAGAATAAAGTTATAGTACCGAATCTTAAGATACGTTATGACAAGGAAGCGTACACCTACGCATCTGGAAAGGCTACAAAATCGAATGTTAGTTCTCGAATAAACAGCAGACCTTATAGCTGGAATAACAGCGATACGGGAAAATATGCCAGCACCATGAATAATAAGGGTGTATGGCACAGTGACGTACAGGAAACCATATCCATGCAGATCAATATCGCAAATATGGGAATTTCATTTGTTGATGGAGTAAATTCGGTCAACGGGGAATATACCATCACATTAAAGCATCCGGAGTTGACGATCACTTACAAAGACGGTGAAGGCAGTACAGCAAAAAGTTATAAGCAGAAAAATGCTTTTTTTTATAAAGCAGGTGCCACAGTCAATCTGATGAATACCGACAATTCTCATCTGAAATTTACAAAAGATGGATATGAGCCGGTAATACAAAAAGAGTGGTATAAGAAAAATTCCGATGGTACGAAAAAATACTATGATCAGGATGCAAGATATCTGCTGGAAAAAGTGAAAAATTTCACAGACGGTGATGATTTTAAAACCAAAAATGTTACTCTTTATACGAACTGGAAAAAGGTACAGGATGAGATAACGGTTTATTACCGTTCTGCGGGAACCGGAGATTCCTCCGATAAATGGAAAAATAATAATACGCCAAGTGCGCATTGTACCAATACAGATCATAAACACAGTGCGTATTATCATCTTGACGGCAGCAGAACCATTCAGCACGCTGTGATGGATAAGAAAAGTCATACCGTGAAATATAAAGTGGATGGTAAAACAAAAAAAGAAACCTGTAATTATCGGGCCAGACAGAAGGATACGAATGGAAGTGTGGTATACAGCTATTCCAAGACAACGATCAAGAAAAGTGAGATTGATACCAAAACGGCAACGATTGATCTGCTTAATACAACAACGGCATTGAACGCGCCGGCAGGCACCAGTGCAACCGGCTACTGGCGCATTGGAAGTATATCAGGTCCGAAGATTTCCTATGAAGCTATGAGCAGTAATGATGCGGTCAAAGCGTATCATCTTCTTTCCCAATATGCCAATTCAGACGGAAAGGTATATGTGTATGCAGACTGGGAAGCACAGGAGGCATCCTATACCGTCCGCCACTGGAAACAGAAAGCAGAGGGCAATGCAGCGATCCACAATTCAGATAACTACGATCTTGCAGAAACAGAAACCGGAAAGGCACAGATCGGAACCAATGTAACACCGCCGGTAAAAATATATGCCGGATTTGTAAGTCCAGCTGTCCAGACAGGAACAGTCAC
>DMYD01000010.1:0-9676 GCA_003483745.1 Roseburia sp.
TCTGTTTTGTCAA
This sequence comes from Roseburia sp., assembly GCA_003483745.1. Classification (GTDB taxonomy): domain Bacteria; phylum Bacillota; class Clostridia; order Lachnospirales; family Lachnospiraceae; genus Roseburia. Next base: position 14 of record DMYD01000010.1, read on the forward strand.
GAACTTTTTTCATTTTTTTGAAAGTTTTTTTCAATCGGTTTTGTCCGATCTGTTCATTGCCTCAAACGCGACAACTCTGATATCTTATCATGTGTTGTTCTGTTTGTCAAGAACTTTTTTATCTTGTTTTGGAAGATTTTCCAAAATCTTGTTGCCCGCTGTAAGAACATGTCATGTCTTGCGGTCAGCTTGACTATAATAGCACCTGTATCTTCTTCTGTCAACTCTTTTTTTACGAAAATTTCACTTTATATTGAAATACCACTTGCAAACATCTTTTATTCATATTGAGATGATGTTGAGGTCAAATAGTGCATACAAGATTTTTGAATACACTATTTGCCCCCAACATCATTGTTTTGAAGAATTTTTCACTTTAAAATTGCATCCATCGCGTCCTTCACGGACTTCACACCGGTCAGGCGTATCCCCTTTGGCACGGAGCCGCTGTCTCTCATGGATTCCAAGCTTACCTGCGGCAGAATACATTCGTTAAAACCAAGTTTCTTTGCCTCCATCACACGCTGCTCTGCCATACTGACCGCACGCACTTCTCCACTTAACCCGACTTCCCCGAAGCAGATTGTCTTCTCATCGATTGGTTTCTCACGATAACTGGATATGATGGCAAGCACAATTCCAAGATCGATTGCCGGCTCATTCATTTTCACGCCGCCTGCAATATTCACATAGGCATCACAGTCTCCAAGTTTGAGTCCCAGCCTTTTTTCGAGCACAGCCATCAGGAGATTCACCCTGTTAAAATCGGTGCCCGCAGCCGTTCTTCGCGGGATTCCAAAATTACTGTGACAGACTAACGCCTGTACCTCCACCAGAATCGGTCTGGTACCCTCCATGGAGCACGCAACGACAGAACCGGATGCGCCTTCCGGTTTTCCACTCAGCATATATTCCGAAGGGTTTTCCACCTCCATCAGACCGTTCTGCCGCATCTCAAATACGCCAATCTCATTGGTCGAACCAAATCTGTTTTTGACTCCGCGCAGGATACGGTATGCCGCATGTCTGTCCCCCTCAAAATAGAGCACGGTATCCACCATGTGTTCTAAGACTCTAGGTCCCGCAACCACGCCTTCTTTTGTCACATGTCCAACGATAAAAATGGATATCCCCATCCCCTTTGCGATCTGCATAAACACCCCGGTAGATTCACGCACCTGGGATACACTGCCCGGAGCCGAAGAGACTTCCTCATTATACATGGTCTGTATAGAGTCTATGATCACGATCTGCGGTTTTTCCCGGTCAATCACAGCCTTTATCGTGTCCAAGTTCGTCTCACATAAAAGTGTCAGTGAATCGCCAAAGGTTCCGATACGTTCTGCCCTTATTTTGATCTGCTGCAGGGATTCCTCCCCGGATATATATAAGACACGCGCACCTTTCTCTGATAAATTCCGGCATACCTGTAAAAGTAGTGTTGACTTACCGATGCCCGGATCACCGCCTACTAATACTAAAGATCCCCGTACGATCCCACCGCCAAGCACACGGTCAAGTTCTTTCATATCTGTCGACATCCGCTTATCCTGCGTCATTTCGATCTGTGAAAGCGGAACCGTCTTCGCCTCTGTCGTTTTTGCTGCTACCCTGCCGCCTTTTGCTGCACTTTTTTTATCAATTGTCTCCTCAACGAATGTATTCCATTCCTTACATGCAGGACACTGTCCCATCCACTTGGATGATTCGTAACCACATTCCTGACAAAAAAATACTGTTGTTTTTCCCTTCGGCATATTCCTTCTCCATCTCTTTTTATTGTTTATCAGTATACTTACTTTATCTGCAAAAAGCAACTTACTTTCTATTACAAAAACCGGAAAAAGCGATCCGCTTCCTCCGGTTTTTATTATTATTGCAGAATTATTTTTTTACTTTAATTTTCACTTTGGAACTTTCAACAGAAAAGTCTGCAAGCAATGCATTTTTTCCACTGGCAACTACTTTGTAATAATATGTCTTTTTCTTTTTCGCTTTCTTATCAGCAAAGGTTGTCTTCTTTGACGTTCCAACTAAAGTGTATTTACCATTCTTTTTCTCTGAACGGTAAATCTGATATTTTGTCGCACCTGTTACTTTATTGTAAGAAACCGTAACGGTTCCTTTTTTGTTATTTTTTGCTTTTGCGGCAATTTTCACGCCATATATAATGGAAGATGGTTTACCGGAAGCATAGACATCACTGCCTTCGTATGTCATATAGGAGGCAATTTTTGTTCCTTTTTCTCCATATGCACAGACTGTATAGTAGTATTTTACACCTGCTTTCAGCCGGGCATTATCATATGCAGTTGTCCCTGTAATGGATCCATCCACACCATAATATTCCTGATACATGACTTCGCTGGCACTTCCTGTATCATCATTGGAATCTTTTGCGATCAGAGTCCCCCGTACTTTATAAAGCTTTTCATCTGAATTATATACAGCCATAGAGGTGGAACGGAATACTTTATAATATTTCGCACCTGCTACCTTTTTCCAGGTGATCTTTACCGTATTTTTCTTCTCATCATAAGATGCCTTGATTGATTTTACCGCTGCAAGTGAAATGGATTCTTTTGACGACATCCATATACTGTATTCATTTTTTGAATTGTAAGATCTTACCGATACACTTACATATTCTCCATTTTCTAAACCACTGATGGTATACTTATTTTTCTTTACTGTAACATATGTTTCCGTAGCTGCTTTTTTCCTGCCATATACATCATATACCATATATCGGATCTGATAGCCTGTGGCATATTTATCCGCATCCCATTTTACGCTTACATTATTTCCTTTGTTTGTAAGAACCAGGTTATGCGGCTCTTCTAACTGCATTTCAACGATAGTTTTTGCAGAAATATTTTTTAAAGTTTTTCCATCCTTGTAATATGCATATACATAGTAAGTGTAGCGCTCACCGTATTTTAACTTTTTATCCGTATAGCTTGTCGTCTTTGCTTTTGTGATTGTTTTCACCAGCTCATACTTATCATTTGAAACAGCAAAGGCATTTTTTCCCGTAACCTCTGTGATATCCTTGTCACGCTCAGAGGTTCTGTAAATCTCATATTTGGTTGCAGAAGCCACTTTCGTCCAGGTCAGTTTTACTGAATTTTTTGACTTTTTGACGGCTTTCAACTCTATGTTGTTCACACAACTGGTAGTTACTGTAAGGTTCTTATATCCACTATAACTTTTAACTTTTCTGTCCGGATCATAATAATAAGAACGAATCTTATAGGTGTATTTTGTGCCCGCCTTTAAATTCTGATCCGTGTAGATATTGTCTGTGATCGTGGCTATTTTCTTATATTTTTTCCCTGACAGACGGTAAATCTCATATCCGGTATTCATTCCTTTTGAAAAAGTAAATTTTATGCTGTTTTTTCCTGCCTTTGTATTTACACTTGGTGTACTGATCTTACCCGTGTAGCTTACCATATTCGAAGCAGCACTCATTGCCGTATAATAAGTCATGGCAACCGGCACGTTCTGATAGCGCTCATTATTCTTTTCATCTTTGACAAATATTTCTTTGTTTACCGTCGTAAACGGCTGTTTTTGTGCATTATACAGAGAAGTTGACGTATCATAGGTATACGCAGCAAATGTATAGTTTACTCCCGGTTCTAATGAAAAGGCACCGTATGATCCATCACTTCCCGTTACCTTGTAAGCGCGGACATATGTGTTGATCTCTTTTTTCTGAAGTTCCGTAAGCGCATCCTTTAAGTAAAGTTTTTTCTGCTTTCCCTGCGCATCCGTATAATAACCGTAAGCATTTAAAACATCATAATTAAAATACTCCGGCATTTTTCCATCTTTAAATACATAGATGACTACATTGGCATCAACCGGTGTCCAGGAAAGCTGAAAGCTATTTCCATTATTTGTTTTTTCTACATGCAGGTTTTGTACTACCGGTATATTTCCATTTATACTGCTGGTTGCAGCTACGACATCTGAATAGCTTCCATCTGAAATATATCCGTCTTCCGCGTTTCCTAATCTGACACAAAAGTAATAATATGGCAATCCACCATCTATTGTAAGATCATAATACGGCGTACTCGTGTAGATATTATCCTGGTCAATGGAATCGTTCTCTGCTTTTGCATTTTTATATGCATCGTACAACGCTCCCTTTTTGTTATAAAACTGTAAAAAGCTGTCTAAATCAGTAATGTCTAACGGTTTGTTGCTTCGTATATAGTAAAAACGATAATTATCTGCTCCGTTCTGTGCATTCCAGGAAACAGCCATCTTTTTCCCTTTTTCCGCAGCTGTGATACCGGTTACCGGTGATAATGCCTGCAGAGGATCATTTTTATAGGTATAGACATCCGACCATTCACCATACATGTCTGCCACATACTTTGTCTGTTTGGATTCTATCACATATTTGCTCTTATCACTCCAGTTCTGATATTCGTCCTGTCTGATGTCCGTAACTTCATGATAATAGATTGCACGTACTTTTACATTTACCTGTTCGCCTGCATTCAATACCACATATGGCAGCCGTTCCTGATTGGAAGTTGTCATCCTGTGTAAAGTTCCATCGGAAGCATCCAGATATAATCCGGACATATCATAGACGTTATCATTATCATTACAGATTACTTCATATCCAACCTTCATCAGATCCCCGGCTTTATTGGTAAGTGTTTCCGTATCATTCGTGATCCTGTTCCAGCTGATTTTCACATATGATTTGTCAAACGAAATCTCACTCAATACGCTTGCATATACGATATATCTATATTGCTTTGCTGTGGAATCGTATCTTGATGAATAGGATAAGTTATTATAAAAATGTCCATTATAACTATAATAAAGATCTTTTGTGCCATTTTTTACCGCATACTGATCTATCAGATTATTTACAGCCTCAAATGAATCTTCACAGGAACCGATCTCTACGATCTCGTTCGCTGCTGTCGTGTAATGATAACCGGTTGCGTCACACGTTTCTAAATTTTTATATGTTTTATCACCGATCTTATACATTCCATACGCATCTTTATACTGGTTTATATTACCTTTTATAATGTCATCTGCCTTATAATACAGCTTTACAAATCCATCGATATCCGTATCTGTGCACTGTCCATAATAGTTATCACCGTACTTATATAAACCTACTGTCTTATCCCAGAAATTGCTTCTTTTCGAAATATGATAGTTTGAATCACGTTCATCTGTCGTACCCGCTGCGATCACATAATCCTTTGATCTGTTCACATAAACATATCGCAGCTGCTGACCGGACGCGGTCGTTACAATGTTCCCATCAATGGTTCCTTTGACATTGATTACTTTCGACGGCTTGTCAATCGCAGCATGTTCTTCCTCTTCCGTTGCTTCTTCTGTTTCTTCTTCCGATTCTTCTTCCGATTCTTTTTCTGTAACTTCGGTTCCGTCTGCTGTCTCTGCCTTGTCTACCGGATCTGTGGTTTCCGTCTCTCCCACATTTTTCGTTGTTTCTGCAGGATCTGTAGCTTCTGTCTTTTCTGTCTCTCCTGCTGTCTCTGTTGTCCCGGCAGTTTCGGTTGTTTCTGTTACATCTGATACTTCTGTTGTCTCACTGCCTTTTGTCTGCTCACTGTCTTTTTTCACAGGAACACGCTCCGCTTCACTTTCTGTCTCCGTCTGTTCCTGTTCTGTCTTTAAAGCAGTTTCCGCAGCTTCTGTCTCTGCTGTCGTCTCTGTTACTGTCTGTGCATCTGTCTGCGGCATTACTGCAGCATTCACCGATGCACCATCGCCTATGGTCAGCGTAAGCGCCATTGCAAATGCCGCCATACGTTTCCAACCCGTGAGCTGATTTCTTTTCATAACCTTTTCTCCTTCTGATTTATTATGCATGATCACATGCTTTTTTATGTTACTGTAACAGTTTTTTCAAGTCAATCGTACTTTCGTACCTGAAATGTATAACAAAAAAAGACCGCCACACCCTCCCGGGTGTGACGATCTTTTCTCTTACAATCTAAAATCTATCCGATCTTATTTTGCTTTTACTTTCTTTGCAGAAGACATAGCTGTTTCGAAATCAGCTTTTAATCCGTTCTTACCAACTGCAACTACTTTGTAGTAGTAGGTCTTACCTTTCTTAGTTGTCTTATCAACGTAGGTTGTCTTCTTGGTTGTACCGATCTGTTTGAAACCTTTCTTAGCGTTTGTAGAACGATATACAACATATTTTTTAGCACCAGCTACTTTGCCAAGTGTAAGAGTTGTCTTACCTTTCTTAGCTGTGATCTTGGTAATAGATGCATCTGCATTAAATACAACGCTTGCATTCTTCACAACACCGTTAGAAACAGCTGTACCATTCTCTGCATATGCAACTACATAGTAGTAATATGTTACGCCAGACTGTAACTGTCCGCCATCGATTGCAGATGTTCCAACGATTGTACCACTCCATCCTTTGTAATCATCATATTTTACAGTATTATAGTTGCTGTTCTCATCTGTATTGCTCTCTTTTACAATAGATGTACAAGCAGATGGCATGAAATATGTCTTTGTATCTTTGTTATAAATGGTTGCCGGGTTTGTGGAACGGTATACTCTATAGTATGCAGCACCAGAAACTTTCTTCCAGCTTACTTTTACTTTTGCGGATGCAACACCGTTTGCATCTTTTACTGTAACGTTCTTTGCAGAAACGCTCTTTACATTTGCAAGGGACATTTCAGCGCTGTCACTTCTTGACCAGCTGCTCCATTTTTTGCCATTGTAAGCACGAACCTGAACAGTTACATACTCGCCAGCTTTTAATCCTTTGATGGTGTAGTTTGCTTTTTTTGTGGAAACAACAACCGAATCATCTGTGTAAGCTTTACCCTGTGCATTGTACTTGGTATATTTTACCTCATATTTCTTTGCATATTTATCTGCATCCCAGGTAACTTTTACTTTGCTGCCGCTTAATAATGCAACCACGTTCTGTGGTGTCTGAAGATCTAATGTCACATAAGCAACATCAAAGATATTCTTTGCATCTTTGCCTGATTTGTAAACAGCAACAACTTTGTAAGCATAAGACTCACCAGATGTTAATTTCTTATCTGTGTATTTTACAGTCTTTGCACTGTTGACTGTCTTTACAAGTTTCCATTTTGCATTTGATGCAATTCCATTTTTCTTGGAGTAATTAGTGTCTGTAGAAGAAGTAGATGTTCTGTAAATCTCATACTTTGTGGCACCTTTTACTTTTGTCCAGGTCAGTTTTACAGAATTCTTGCTTGCTTTTACAGCTTTGACATCAATGTAGTTATCTGTGCTTGTCTCTGCTGAGAAGAATACATAATCACTGTAAACTGTCTTCTTTGTTACTGTATTGTATGCATAAGTACGTGCTTTGTAGCTGTAAGTTGTATCAGCTTTTAAGTCCTTATCTACATACTGGTCAGAAGTCGTAGTTGCGATCTTCTTATATTTCTTACCGGATTTACGGTAGATCTCGATACCTGTCTCTTTACCAGTAAATGTCATGGTAATGCTGTTTTTCTCAGATTTGATGTCAGGTTTCTCTAACTGACCCATTTCTTTTGTTGCAGATACTTTGTTGCTTGCTGCACTGATATCTGTAAATTTACCATATTTTACAACAGAACCATCTGCTTTTACTACCTGGTAAGGTGTGATATCTTCACGGTTTGTGCTATATTTGGAATTATCATAGGTCACTGCAACAAAATAATACTTCTTACCTGCTTCAAGGTTTTCTAAGTCGCTGCTGCTGCTGGACAGTTCATTCTGAGATCCGTCTACATCTACAAATCCAACTGTTCTCTGTGCGATCTGATATGCTTCATTTACACTATCATCATATACATAAGCAGAACCGTTTGCAGTCTGTGCATTTGCAAGATCATACAGATATGCTCCGTTATCAAATGCACTTGCATCTGTTGAATAGTAGATTCTAATGTTCGTATCATCATCAACCGGATTCCATTTCAGGTTGAAAGAACCATCCTTGTTGTTCTCAACTTTTAATCCTGTTACAGCCTGTACATTTGCAGCATCAGAAGTTACAACAGAAACAGTTGCTGAGTATGCACCAACAGTCGACTCATATTCATTATTTACGTCATTTACATATGCGCGAACTGTAAAATAAGTATATTTGCCATCTACAGAAAAATCTGCATATGTTTTGGCAGCAGATACAGAACTATTACTTACGCTGATATAATATGTACGAATTTCATTTCCATCCTCATCAGTGCTATAATCACAGCTATCACAATATTCATATTTCTCACAGGCAGCCTCAAAAGCCTCATCACTGCCATAGTCTTTTCTATTTACAACTGCAACTACAGCTTTACCTGTTTTCCATGTATCGTCTGTTACCTGAAGTTCTGTATCAGCTGAGATATAGGAAACTGTATAACCAGCAGCCTCTGCTACCGGTGCCCAAGTTACTTCTGCTTTCTTTGCGCTCTTTAATACAGCGGCTACACCTGTTACCTGAGGAACTGTTTTCTTTGCAGCAACTACTGCTTCGTTTGCATATTCATATGCTGCTGACCAGTCACCGGTTTTTGCGATCGTGTATGTGCATTTGCCGGTCTTCGCGTCTTTTACCTGTGTATAGTAAATTGCACGTACTTCATAGATTGCTTTTTCACCGGCCGCATATAAGTTTGGTGAAATATATCCAGCTGCCTGTTCGAAAGTCTGTCCGTTATCTGCTTTGTAAGTCAGATCTGCATCCTGTCCATTGACTTTTACCTGATAACCGATATGATACAGTTTACCATTCTGAGAAATCTCAGTTTCATTGGTTACCGGATTCCAGGATACACTATGATGTTTCTTGTCAAATGAAATCTCACTGCCTTTGCTAGCATAGAGAGCATTGCCTGTACATATACCCTTCTCATAAACAGGAACACAGCCAACATTTGTGTAATCTTTTCCGTTTACTTCATAATATTTGACTGCTTTGTCTGTATCAGCCACTTTTTTACCATAAGCAGCATCAACGTCTACATCAGTACCCACTTTTCCTAACGCAACAACTTCATTCCAGCTATTAAAGTAATAGCATTTTACTTTGTAATTGCCCGCAGTGTCATAACTGCCTTCTGAACCACAGTAGGAATAATATTTTTCATCTACCTTATACAGACCTGTAGCTGCATCTCTTTCCGGCGCCTTTGTAGTATCTGTAATAACTTTGTCTACTTTACCCCAGAGTTTACATGTATTATCACTGTAATTAGAACCATATGAATAATAGACACCATTGTACAGATATAAGCCTGTAGCTGCATCCAGATAATCCTTTGTCTGTCCGGCTAAATTGCTGACAGAGCTGTTCTCATCCTGTTTTTCTATTGTAACATAAGAATACTCTTTCTCAACTTTGCCATCATCACTCTTAAGAGTACCGTCAGTTGCTTCTTTTCCCTCTAAGCCGATAACCTGTGATACACCTACTTCAGCGCCAAGAAGGACATCTTCTGTCTCCTCTGCAGCTTCTGTTGCCTCTGTCTCAGTAGCTTCTTCGCTCTCTGTTTCTGTAACTTTCTCGCTTGCTGCTTCGCTCTCAGTCTCTGTAACTTTCTCGCTTGCTGCTTCGCTCTCAGCTTCCGTTTCCTTCTCGCTTGCTGCTTCGCTCTC
>DMYD01000010.1:9963-109153 GCA_003483745.1 Roseburia sp.
GCTGCTTCGCTCTCAGTCTCTGTTGTTACTTCTGCAGCAGCTTCGGTGGTTTCTTCTGTTGTTACCGTGGCAGCTGTCTCAGTACCAGATACCTGTGCAGCCATTACGCCAACAGAAGATCCATCCCCCAATGTCAACGTAAGTGCCATTGCAAATGCGGCCATACGTTTCCATCCCATGAGTTTCTTTCTTTTCATGATTTACTCTCCTTCATCGTACGATTTACATGTTTTTCCATGTATGAATTCATATTACTCTTTACGAATCAGCAAGTCAATTCTACCCCCCCCCTAAATTTTTCACAATTTTTTAATATTTTATCACAAATTTTTTATGAATTTTTTCTTTTTCCATCACATTATCGTCAGATTTTCATCACATTTGCTATCACTTGTGCATTGCATAAGACAAAAAAAGAAGCTTATATGCCTTTTGTTGACATATAAGCCTCTTTTGTTTTTACTTTTCATTCTTAGCACTTTGTAACTTTTACGTCCACCGGATGATCACCGAGTTCTACGCTTAAGCTTAATTTGCCGCCAAGATTCGTTTTCATCTTTCCTGCATCTGCGCCATCGATCGTGATGTCGTACTCTGCCTCGTCCTCAAGCTCTACTGTGATCTGTGCATCTTCCGGTCCCTCTACCTGAAATGTCAGGCCTGTATCTGTTGCATTCAGATTCATGACAGCCGTTCCCGGAACAGATTCATATACGAACATACCATTGCGCTCTAACTTGGTAATTTCGGCAAATGTCTTCACTTTGTAGATATCTCCCTGATGTTCGAAATTATCAAGTTTCGCCTTCGCACCTAATGTGTAGTCCCCAAAACTGATCGTTCCATCTGCTTCTGAACGAATTAATTCGCTGATCGTTGCCATTTTTTCCTCCTGTGATAAAGTGATTTTCTCTTTATCGTAAAATTTTGTGCCCTTATTATATAATATCCCCGTCACGATTTCCAGTGGTTTCCCGGATATTTCAGTAAAATTTTATTTTGTTTCAAACACGATTTTTTCTTTGTGGACTGTCACCGTCACTTCCGTATCTTTTTTCACTTTGCCGGACAGGATTTCTTCTGCAAGTTCATCCTCGATATCGTTCTGGATCTGGCGGCGCAGCGGTCTTGCACCGTATTTTGGATCATATGCCTTATCGACAATATACTTTTTGACACTGTCACGCACGGTAAGATGGATTCCCATCTGTTTTTCGCAGCGGTTGGTAAGTTCTTTTAACATCAGAGCAACAATCTGCTTCATGTCGTCTTTGTTTAAAGATCTGAATACGATTGTCTCGTCGATACGGTTTAAGAACTCCGGTTTAAAAATACGGCGCACTTCTTCCATGACACTGTTTTTCATACGGTCATAATTCTGTTTTTCATCATCCGAAACTGCAAATCCAAGCTTTTTCGGCTCAACGATTGCCTGCGCTCCGGCATTGGATGTCATAATAATGATCGTATTTTTAAAATCGACTTTCCGTCCCTGTGAATCTGTAATATGTCCGTCATCAAGCACCTGAAGCAAAATGTTAAACACATCCGGATGTGCCTTTTCAATCTCATCAAACAGTATCACGGAATACGGATTTCTGCGCACTTTTTCGCTGAGCTGTCCGCCATCCTCATGTCCTACATATCCTGGCGGTGAGCCGATCATCTTTGATACGCTGTGTTTCTCCATATATTCCGACATATCCACCCGGATCATCGACTGTTCGCTGCCAAACACCGCCTCTGCAAGTGCCTTTGAGATCTCTGTTTTTCCAACACCGGTCGGTCCTAAGAACAGGAAAGAACCAATCGGACGTTTCGGATCTTTTAACCCGACACGACCTCTGCGCACAGCTTTTGCGACTGCGCTCACCGCATCTTCCTGTCCAATGACACGTTTGTGCAGGGTAGCCTCTAATTTTCTTAAACGGGCTGCTTCTCCCTCGGCAATCTTTCTCACCGGGATTTTCGTCCATCCGGATACCACATCCGCAATATCATCTTCTGTCACTTTTAACTTCTTGCTGCGGCTGTCTTTCTTTGTCTTTGCCTGTATTTTTGCAAGCTGCTCTTCACATTCTTCTTTTTCGTTTTTCTTTTGCTTTGCACCTTCCACATCACCGTCATGCAGAAAAACCAGCATTTCTTCTTCTAACCGGTTGATGTGGTGCCTTAATTCCACGACTTCTTCCGGCTTTCCGCCCGCACGCAGACGTACCTTTGCGGCTGCCTCATCCATCAGGTCGATTGCCTTATCCGGCAGGAAGCGGTCATTGATGTAACGCGCAGACAGGCGTACTGCTGCGGAAACCGCCTCATCTGTAATTTTTACCTGGTGATGCCTCTCATACTGTTCCCGCAGTCCCTCTAAGATCTGCACTGCCTCTTCTTCTGTCGGCTCCTCTACCGTAACCGGCTGGAATCTTCGTTCCAGTGCTGCATCTTTTTCAATATATTTGCGGTATTCCTCAATCGTCGTTGCGCCGATCATCTGAAGTTCCCCGCGCGCAAGTGCAGGTTTTAATATATTCGATGCGTCAATCGCACCTTCCGCTCCGCCTGCCCCGATAATCGTATGCAGCTCATCGATAAAAAGCAGAATATTTCCGGCTGCCCTTACCTCCTGAAGCACTTTTTTGATGCGCTCTTCAAACTCTCCACGGTACTTTGAACCTGCCACGATCCCGGACATATCCAAAGACACCACTCTCTTTTCTGCAACAGTATCCGGAACCATTCCGGTTATGATGCGCTCTGCAATTCCCTCAACGATTGCTGTCTTTCCAACCCCCGGTTCACCGATCAGGCATGGATTATTCTTTGTTCTTCTGCTTAAGATCTGTATCACACGGTCGATCTCATCCTGTCTGCCGACTAACGGATCTAATGCTCCCTCCGCAGCTAACGCAGTCAGATCTCTGGAATATTGATTTAATATTGGCGTATCCGATGCTGCTTTCTTTACCGGTCTGCCATTCATGAAATCTTCTTTGTACAGGCTTGCATCCTCTCCCATCGCGATCAGAATATCCACATACATTTTCTGGATATTGACCGCTAATGTATTCAAAAGACGGGATGCCACGCACTCTGTCTCTTTCATCATTGCGATCAGGATATGCTCGGTTCCGATCTCCTCGGAGTGAAAACGGGATGCCTCCCTTGCTGCTCCCTCTAACACCTGCAGTGCCCGCGGTGAATACTCTTTCGCCTCTACTGTCAGCACTTGTGCGTCCGGTGCAATGAGTTCCTCGATCAGCTGCATAACTTTGTCAAGTTCCACACCATTTTCATTTAATACCTGCGCAGCTACACCTGTTCCTTCTTTTAGCAGTCCGATCAGGATGTGCTCCGTTCCAATATAGTGATGATGCAGTGATTTCGACATTTTTCCAGCTAAATCAATTGCTTTTTTTGCCTTTGTTGTATATCGTATCTGCATAGTCTCTCCATTCTGTTTCTATATTATAAATCATTTAAATCAATGATCTCTAAATCATCATCTTCCTCTTCTTCTCTCGGAATATGTTTTCTTTCCGGTCTTTGTTTCTCTTCCGGTTTCTGTTTCTTCTCCGGCTTTTGTTTCTCTTCCGGTCTTTGTTTCTTCTCCGGTCTCTGTTTCTTCTCCGGTCTTTGTTCTTCTTCCGGTTTTTCCTTTGGCATCTTTTTCTCTACCGGTGAAAATTCTTCTTCATCATCCCAGTCCTCATCATCAAGATCATCGGACATACCCTGTCCAAACAATCCGGCACGCACTTTATGGATCTTAGAGACACCGATCTCATTTTCGGTCTCATCCTCTTCCGTTTCTTCTGTCTTTTCTGCATCCCTGGATTTTCTGTGGAAGAATCCTTTTCGCTCAGGTTCGATATTCTCTTCTTCCTCCGGGTTTTCTTCCTCCAGATCTTCTTCTATTACGTCAGGATTTTCTTCTATTACATGATCGTCTTCTTCCATACCGGCTGTATCTTCCGATTCCGCATTTCTTCTCTTTTTTGCAGACTCCCAGTCCCAATCATCATCTTCTTCATCCCAATCATCCGTTCTACGTCCTCTCAGTAAAAGATTGACAATGATAACGACAAGTACTGCAATCACAAATGCCATAATACCCATCATATTTCTGGAAAAAGATTTTTCTTTTGTATACTGTTCTGAAAGATCATTGTATTGCTGCTGAAGATATTCCATATTAGAGGTATCCTCATCATCTTCTGCATCCGCCTCGGCGCTCTGATCTGTCGTTCCATCCACCGGCTGATCTGTGACCTGTCCATCTGCTGCATCGGCCGGCTGATCTGTATTCTGTCCATCTGCTGCGTCCGCCGGCTGGTCTGTGTTCTGTCCGTCCGTTCCATCGGCCGGCTGTTCTGCTGTCCCGTCTGCCGGTTGTTCTGCCGCCCCGTCTGCTGCCTGTCCATCTTCTCTGGTCAGGGTGATCGTATACTGGGCAAGTGCACCGTTTTGTGCCTTTACGACTACTTTTATCGTGTTTGTTCCCACCTGCAGATTATCATTTCCGGTGATTGATTCCACCGTTGCAAATTCATTGACCGGTGTTGCCGTCACTGTAACACTTGTGACATCATTTGGTACGGTAGCTGTATATTGTACTGTCTTTCCTGTAAAATCAGGGGATAATGTTCCCGCAGAAAGTGATAATACTTCGAGCGAATTATCCGCAGAAAGTGTTGTCTGTGCAGCAGCCACCTGAATTTCAGCGGCTTTTATGACTGTCACAGGTTCTGCCACAAGGCATCCCATACAGAAAAGTGCAGCGATCATTCCTATTTTTTTCTTCATTTGCTTCACACTCCCTTTATTACCATCATCACTATGGAATTATATGAGATATTCGAAAAAGCGTCAACCTTAAACTCCCTCATTATCAAATTCCGGGATAAAACTCTCCTCCGCCGTCTCCCCCTCCTGGATAAAACCGTTTTCAATCCCTATATCCACTGCAAAATCAACCACATCATCATATTCCCGTTCCGTGATTTTCCGATTCAGTTCCGGATATTTTTCCACATTGGAAAGTGGTGTGAACTGATGCATGATACTGATATATATTTGATTTCCATAGGTTTCATGCAGATATTGTAAAACTGCTTTGGAATCTTTGGTACACCCCGGCAAAATCAGATGGCGCACGATCGTTCCACGTTTCATTAAGGAATCTTCCCCATTTTCAAAGACTGCCGCTCCTGTCTGGCGCACCATTTCCTCTATCGCCTTCTTTGCCACAGAAGGATAATCCGGCGCATGCGAATATTTTGCGCTTAAAGCGGCATTCCAATACTTAAAATCCGGAAGATAGATATCCACAATTCCTTCTAAAGAGCGGATCGTATCCACATTTTCATAGCTGCTCGTGTTATAAACAATCGGTATCTTTAAATTCTGGTTTCTTGCAAGTTCCACTGCCTTTATGATCTGTGGCACAAACTGTCCCGGTGTCACAAGATTAATATTATTCGCACCCTTTTCCTGAAGTTCTAAAAAAATTTCACCAAGGCGTTCCGTGCTTATCACTTTTCCTGCCGTGCCGTTTGCAATATTTTCATTCTGGCAGAACACGCAGTGCAGTGCACAACCGGAAAAAAAGACTGCCCCGGAACCCTTTTCCCCGGAAATACAGGGTTCTTCCCAAAAATGAAGCGCCGCACGCGCCACCTTGATCTCCTCTGTCTGTCCACACACGCCCCGCTCGCCGGATTTCCGGTCCACCGTGCACATTCTAGGACACAATGTACATATTTTCATGATATACCATCACTCTTTCTATTTAATTTAATGATTGCGCAACCGTGCCTTTTTTTGTATGATAGACATTGCAAAAAGAAGATCAAACACAAAGGAGTTTTCTTATGAGTCCAAAAAACTGTATGGTAGCACAGTCAGGCGGCCCTACTGTTGCGATCAACGCCAGCCTTGCCGGTGTGATCGACGGTGTAATGCGTTCTGACATGTATGACACGGTTTATGGTTCCTTAAACGGAATCACAGGTATTTTAAACAATGATCTGATGAATCTTTCTGAATTAATGCAGCAGAACCCGGAATATCTCGACCGCTTAAAAGTCACTCCGGCAATGTATCTTGGCTCCTGCCGTTACAAACTGCCAAATTATTTAGATGATGATTCTTCCTACGTATTCATTTTCAAACAATTTGAAACTTACCATGTTGATGCATTCTTTTATATCGGCGGCAATGATTCCATGGACACCGTTTTAAAGCTTTCCGAATATGGCAAAAAAATCGGCAGTCCGGTGCGTATCATCGGTATTCCAAAGACCATCGACAATGATCTCTGCGAGACAGACCACACACCAGGATTTGGTTCTGCCGCAAAATATATCGCATCTTCTCTTTTAGAGATCGCACATGACACATTTATCTATGCAGTCAAGAGCGTGACGATCGTGGAGATCATGGGACGCGATGCCGGATGGCTGACTGCCGCTTCTGCACTCGCAAGAAACGGTTATAATACCGCACCACACCTGATCTATCTCCCGGAAGTTCCATTTGATAAAGAGGACTTTTTACTGGATGTAAAACGTATGCTTTTTGAGCGCAACAACGTGATTGTTGCCGTATCCGAGGGTATCCGCGATGCTTCCGGCAACTATATCAGTGCTTCCGAAAGTTCGGTCGACACCTTTGGTCACAGCCAGCTTAGTGGAGCCGGAAAAACACTTGAATTTCTAGTCAAGGAAAAATTAGGCGTCAAAGTACGTTCCGTGGAAGTCAACGTATTGCAGCGCTGCGCTGCACATCTTGCTTCTAAGACCGATCTTGATGAGGCATTTTCGCTCGGTCAGAAAGCCGTCGCACTCTCCGAGGAAGGTGTTACCGCTTCCATGGTAACCATGCGCCGTATCTCCGATGCTCCGTACGAGATCGCATATGAGCATGCCGAAATCCGCCACATTGCAAACGAGGCAAAATCAATTCCGAGAGAATGGATCAACGATGCCGGCAACGACGTCACACAGCCGCTCATCGATTATCTTGCTCCACTCATACTCGGCGAGGTTCCGGTAAAATACGAAAACGGCATTCCAGTCTATATGGATGTCAGTCATTTAGCAAAACATCAATAAATTTACCAATCTCAACCCACGCTCTTTTAGATTCCGGCAGCATTTTTGCTGCCATCTGAAAGATGTGGAACATCCCTTCATAAATACTGATCCTTACTTTTACCCCCTGTTCCCTGGCTTTTGCAGCCACATCCACAGAATCCGAGAGCAGCATCTCATAGGAGCCGACCTGTATCAGCATCGGCGGAAATCCCCTGAAATCTCCATACAAAGGCGAAATATAAGCATTATACGGATCGTTATCCCCGATATAATCTTTATTATAGATCAGGCTGTCCCTTGTTTTTCCAAACAGAGGATCTCTCTCATAGTTTGTCTCATAAGACTCTCCGCGCGCTACAAGATCCGTCCAGGGCGACATAGCTATGATTCCACACGGAAGTTGTTTTCCATGGTCTTTTAAATAATGGCAAAGTGCCATCGCAAGACCGCCTCCTGCAGAATCTCCTGCGACAATAATCTGCTCGGAAAACCATCCCTGTTCCAACAGATAACAGTATGCAGCATAGGCATCTTCTAAAGCCGCCGGATACGGATGTTCCGGTGCCACGCGATAATCAGGTGTCAACACACTCATTCCATGGCTGACTTCACAGTAAAGTCCGGCAAACATGCGGTATGCATTTCGCATTGCTCCAACATAGCCGCCCCCATGAAGCTGTAAAATTACTTTTTCCGTATTTGGATTTTCTTTTGCCTGCAAATACTCCATGTTGAAATTATCCATCGGGATCACATCTAACGAGAAACAATCCGGACACTTCCACTGCGGCTCCGAATCTCCGATCTTTTTCCTCAGTTCTCCGTTTTTTATCTTTTTTCCAATCAGGTGATCATTTGTCACATGGGCGATCAGATCCCTCATGACTCGTCCCCTGATGCTTGCTTCGCTCTCTCTCATCCGACTGCTCCTGTTCTTTCTATTTTAAATGTATATCAGCGGACATGAAATCTCCGTTTCAGTTCCACTCTCGCCCTGCGGTCACCGATGATCAGCGTTCCGAGGAATAAAAACAGTGAAAACGCAAATGCGATCAGCGCAAAAAGCTGTGCTGTCACAATACCGGTAAAAATCAGAATCACCGGCACAATGCTGCATAAGATCATAAAAATCTGCCACATCATATAGCTCTGCCAGTTTCTGCGGTTCACGATCATACAAATAATAATACCGACATCGACTAAAATGATTGCCGATGGAAGTGCATAGTTGACTGACCAGCCGCGGTAACCGACCAGAAAATCAATCGCGATCACGATCAGTATCGCCATCAGTGTAAGTACTGTGATTTTAGCACGATATCCTGTTTTGCCAAGGATTGCAAAACGTATCAGCATATATCCGTAAAAAAATCCAAGTCCTGTGATCGCACTCCAGGCAATCTTCGACTCTGTGACCACATTGATGTAAATGAGCAGCACCTCAACTAAAAGCGCACAAAACAGGTAAATTTTACTGATCAATGTCATCTTCCTGGTGTGGATCCTCACATCCGGGTACATATTCTCCACTTCACCTGTATGCTCTAACACGGATCCGCAGAGTGGACAGCGCTCTGTCTCATCTAATATCTCCACGTTACAATTTCTGCATTTACTCATAATTTACTCCATTACTCTTTATTTCTACTGCAATCCCATCCGAAGCGATTTTCCGGAAAAATCCACGCTGCACGGAAGCATCCACCAGATCATAGCTGAAACTAAACACAAGTGTGTCCCCATAAGAACAGATCGTTCCCTTCAAATGCTGCCCCTTTGACATGGCAAGAAATGCCTGAAACATTTCCACATAAGGGCGGTACTCTTCTGCCACAGAAATATTACCAATATTTGTGATTGTCGCAGTATTGGCAAGTGCAGAGGTCGTATATACATACTTCATTGCCAGATTTTTCAGAAACAGCGGCACAACTCTTGCAATCAGCAGCTTCTCATTCGAAACATTATAGGAAAACAGCTTTTCAAGATTTTCCCTGTTGATCTGTTTCCGCAGGTTTTCCTTCACAATCTCAAGCACCTCGGCAAATGTATAGGTTTCTTTTGTCGGATGAAATTCTGCAGAAACCATGACAAAAAAGTTTTTCGTAGTGATGGAATTAAAATACGGACGCAGATTGACCGGCACTGCCACACGGATCGGGCACTTTGACGGCATGCCATGCAGGCATTCCGTATAAACGCTCCAGATATACACCCCCACCAGATATTCATTGATGCTGGCTCCCATCTCGTGGCATACCTTTTTTAACTCCGGTATCTTCATATAACCGTGCATCACACCAAATTCACCCGGTCTTAACTTTTCCCCACGGATCAGATATGCCTTTTTCGTCTGGTATCCTTTCGCGGAACTTTTTTTGTAATTTTTTAAAAAACTGTCTTCCCGGTTCAAGGACGTATCAACGCTTAACGAATCCCCTAATTTTTCCTGAAGATCTTTGTGCGCTAAGCGCAGATACTGGTAGGTCAGTTCTTTTAAGAAATTAATTCCTCCCATTCCATCTGTCAAAACATGGAATACTTCCAAATTAATCCGACATTTATAATAAGTCACACGAAACATATAACTGCGGTTTTTATTCTGTTGGATATATCTGCACGGAAAATTGTTCTCCATACGGACTTTCGGCGCTGCCTTGCCATTTTCCTCAAAATAATACCAGAACACGCCCTGCCTCAACCTTAAGTTAAAACCGTCAAATTTCGGCAATACCCTATCCAATGCTTTCTGCAGTAATTCCGGATTGATTTCTTCTTTCAGTGTAACACTGATCCTGTATACATTGCTCATGCTCTCTCCGGCAATGACCGGAAAAAGGTGTGCTGTATTATCAAGTCTGTCCCAACGGATATCTCGATTTGTCGGAACTCCTTTACTCTGTTTTTTCATATATTCCTCGTTTCTGCAT
Source organism: Roseburia sp. (assembly GCA_003483745.1). Lineage (GTDB taxonomy): Bacteria > Bacillota > Clostridia > Lachnospirales > Lachnospiraceae > Roseburia. Next base: position 19,988 of record DMYD01000010.1, read on the forward strand.
ATTCCACAGGCAGTTTAAGCTCGCAAAACATACAATCTATTGTATGCAATTATAAAATAACCTGACATAAAATACAAGTTATGGCATATTGAAATTACCTGATATATTCACATAAATCTCATTAAAATTTTTTTATTATTTTCTTAATTTATGATTGTATAAAATTTCTCTTCATATTATAATATTTTCGTTATAAGTATAAAATATTTATAAAACAAGGAGGAAAATCCGTGCACAGTATGCTGAGCATTGCTCGCCAGCAGGCTCGCATTTTCCTCCGGAAAACAAGGAGGATTCACTTATGAAAATTTTCAAACGAACAGTGAGCTTATTTTTAGCTTTCTGTCTCTGCGCCGGAATGTTTTTACTGCTGCCGCAGTCAACAGTATCCGCTGCAGTCCGCAACAAAGAAACCACTACTGCAGTCCGCATGAACAGCAACTCTTTTGACAGTTCTGCAATCTATATCAATCTGCCAAAGGCACAGGTATGTTATGTCCAAAACATCAACACCGGCAGCAAAAATCTGATTGCAAAAAATACCCATTATTATACTACGAGTTCGGATGATACTTACACAGATACCTATGCATCCATCGGTCTTTATGCAAAGAAAACCGGTAAATACACAGTAACTTATGATATCTGTGACAAAGCCGGCAACAAACTTTCTTCCGGCGCAGTAACGGTATATGTAAAAAATGACCTGCCAGTCAAGTCTGTCAAATTTGCAGGCAAAGAAGTTAACTATGCCCTTACGAGCAAAAAATCCGGCAAATTATCTGTCAAAATGAACAAAGGTTACACGCTGAAAAAAATCACTGTCACCACTTACAATAAGGCCGGTAAAGAAGTTGTAAAAGCACTGAAAAACAACAGCACCTTAAAGCTTGGCGAATACGCATATATATATGATAATTCATATTCCAGCAGCAGATACTATTCTACCTCACTTGCTGCGCGCACCAAGATCACTATTACTTATATTGACAAATATACCAAGCAGGAATGTGAGACTGTTTATTCACTTTCCCGTCTTGCAAAATAGTCCAACAGGAGGATATCTGATATGAAATTATTTAAGCAAATTACTTGCGCTGTTCTTACACTTTGCCTGTGCGCCGGATTATTACTGATCCCTTCTGCGCCGGTATCTGCTGCAACAGGTCCAAGCGCCCCAAAGGCTGTAGATGTTTCTTATTACAAAAACTATCCGATGGTCAACGATTCTGCTATCTCCGTACAGCTCGGTACAAACGGAAAAAGCATCAAAAATGTCAAAACATCGAGTAAAGACCTGAAAGCCAAAGTAACAAGACTTTCATTTTCCAGTTCCAATAATTCCGGATACGTCGGTGTCTATGCCAAGAAAACCGGTAAATACACAGTATCTTTTGATGTATATAATGCACAGAATAAAAAGATTAAAAAATTTACTGTCAAAGTCAATGTAACAGAGCCGACATTCTCTAACAATAGTCCTTTTAAGAGTGTAACTTTTAACAACAAAGAATATGATTACGCAAAGGCAGTCTACAATAAAAATTCTGTCAAAGTCAATGTCAAAATGAACAAGGGTTATAAATTAAAGAAGATCGAATACTCTACTTACAGCAAGCCAGTTGCAAAAACAAATTCTTCCTATTCAACCACTTATTCAAACTCTGAGATAACAAAAACTGTAAAAAATGGAAAGAGTATCCAGTTAGGACATTATGGATACTATTACGGACATGACTACTCTTACGCATATGGTACTTACTCTTATGAGTCATACAGCCGTGATGGTGATATTATGGCACCGACAACCGTGACCATCACATATCTCGATAAAAATAAAAATACTGTTACTACCACATATATGCTGTATCGTCTTGCAGATGATGTAAAATAACAGAATTTATCATGAATAAAAATGAGGAATCCATCTGAATGGACTCCTCATTTTTTATTCATATAAAACTGTATTCTCTTATCTCTCCAACGGGTATTTCTCTGTCAGTGATTTTACAATGGCACGCGCTTTGTCTGCAGCCGGCTCACCTTCTTTGATCATCATAGCGATTGCTTCTGCAATCTGATCCATATCCTCTGTATTAAGGCCACGGGATGTAACCGCAGGTGTTCCGAGACGTACACCGCTTGTTACAAACGGAGACTTCGGATCATTCGGGATTGTGTTCTTGTTGCAGGTAATGTTGACTGAATCAAGAAGCTTCTCCACTGCTTTTCCTGTCTGATCATAGTTTGTCAGGTCAACCAACATCAGGTGATTATCTGTACCACCGGATACGATCTTGATATCACGGCTCAAGAGTCCTTTGCAGAGTGCCTGCGCATTGTCAATGATATTCTGCTGATATACTTTAAACTCCGGCTGAAGTGCTTCCTTAAAGCAGACTGCTTTCGCTGCAATCACATGCATTAACGGTCCACCCTGGATTCCCGGGAAAATAGCCTTGTTAAAGTTATATTTGTCTGCGATCTCCTGGCTCGATAAGATCATACCTCCACGCGGTCCGCGCAGTGTCTTATGTGTTGTGGTCGTAACAACATGTGCATACGGGATTGGGCTTGGATGAAGTCCTGCTGCAACAAGTCCTGCGATATGTGCCATATCTACCATCAGAACTGCTCCGCATGCATCTGCGATTTCACGGAATCTCTTAAAATCGATCGTTCTCGCGTATGCACTCGCGCCTGCAATGATCATCTTTGGCTTGCATTCCATCGCAATCTCTTCTACTTTATCATAATCGATGAATCCCTCATCATTGACACCGTAAGGTACAATGTGGAAATATGTACCGGAAAAGTTCACAGGACTTCCATGTGTTAAATGTCCGCCGTGGTCTAAGTTCATTCCCATGACCGTGTCGCCCGGCTTTAAGATAGCAAACTGAACCGCCATATTTGCCTGTGCACCGGAATGCGGCTGTACATTCACATACTCGCATCCAAACAGCTCTTTCGCACGCTCTCTTGCAAGCTCCTCTACCACATCCACACATTCACATCCGCCGTAATATCTTTTACCCGGATAACCTTCTGCATATTTATTCGTAAGAACGCTGCCCATCGCTGACATCACTGCTTTGCTCACCCAGTTTTCAGATGCAATGAGCTCAATGTGGCTGTTCTGACGCTCAAATTCATCGGTAATGGCATTTGCCACTTCCATGTCAACTGCCTGAATATCTTCCAGTGTATACATAATTCGTAATTCTCCCTTCTTCTGCCGCCGATCAATGTGTCTTTCCATGAAAAACACCTGTCTTTCAGCTATGTTTATCATTATATATGACTTCCCTTTTTTTGGCAATTCCAAATGTCAGAATAGTTATAGCAAATAATTATAAATGATATAAGCCCTGACGATAAAGCCAGATGGCACCTGCGATCTGTAAAATCAGGATCAGCGGCATTCCAATGACAAAGTACCAGTGTCTCGTCTTGTGGTGGAATACATACATGCCCGCCCAGGTTCCAATACTTCCGCCTAAAATACTGACTAAAAAAAGCATTCTCTCTGAAATCCGCCACCGGTGCATTTTCGCCCTTCTTTTATCATCTCCCATGATAAGGAAACCAACCAGATTCAAAAATATCAGATAAGCTGTGATCGTATCCATTTTCTCTCCTTAAAAAAATCCCGGCATATAACTGCCGGGACTTTCACTTTTATGTAACAGATTTTATTCTGTTATCTTCTTTTTACCTACATGGATTTTCATCACATACCACAACTCGGTTGCGATACAGATGGATGAGTAAGCACCGCAGATCAGACCTGCCATAAGTGGCAGCGCAAATTCACGAATACTAGCTACACCAAGAAGGAACAGCATAAATACCATGATAAATGTTGTTATAGATGTATTAATGCTTCGTGATAAGGTCTGTGTCAGGCTTCGGTTTGCCACTTCCATCAGATCTTCCCGTGTCTGTTTTCCATGCTTTGCTGCAAGGTTCTCACGAATACGGTCAAAGATAACAATCGTATCGTTGACGGAGTAACCGATAATCGTCAGCATACATGCGATAAACGTATTACCTACAGAAATACGCATCAGGGCATATACCGTAAGTACAACCAGTACGTCATGGATCAAGGCGATGATTGCACTTGCACCGAAACGGATATCTTTAAAACGGAACCAGATATAGATCAACATACAGATCGTTGAAATAATAACCGCTTTAAATGCATCCGCACGCATCTCACCGCTGACGGTAGAACTGATACTCTGGAATGTGATCGTGGATTCGTCTACATCAAAACTTTCAGCCAGCTTATTATTCAGATCATCACGCTCCTCTTTGGACAATGTACGCGTCTTAATCGTAATCTGAGTTGTTCCTTCTACTTTATTTGCCTGGATATTACTGTCTCCGGTCACATCTTTTACAGCCGGGATAATATCTTTCTCAATATCTTCAATGGTATATTCTTTACCAAAATCAGCAGTGGTGGAAGTTCCTCCCATGAAATCAAGTCCAAAATTCAACGCATTCTGACCGGATGCCTTATGTACTCCCATGCCGATAAATCCGGCAGCAATGATTGCAAGAGAAACACCAAAGAACACATATCTCTTCTGCAGGAAATTGATGGTCTTTCTCTCTTTGGCACGTCCGTAGAATTTTTCATCTCTAAGACCTAACCAGTAGAAAGCATAAAGGATCCATCTTGTCACAACAAGTGCTGTAAACATAGAAAGGATAATACCAATCATAAGTGTATATGCAAATCCTTTTACGGTACCGGAACCTAATCCCATAAGGACAACTGCGGCGATCAATGTTGTGATATTACCGTCTAAAATTGCAGACATCGCTTTGTGGAAACCGGTCTTCATTGCTGTAATTACAGATTTTCCTGCAGCGATTTCCTCGCGGATACGTGCAAAGATGATAACATTGGCATCCACCGCCATACCGATACTTAAGATAATACCGGCAATACCCGGTAACGTTAATGTGATTTCAAATAAGTATAAGGTTGCAATCACAAGTGCTGTATAAATCGCAAGTGCTAAAGCTGCTGCAACACCCGGAACTGCATACACAATGATCATGAATACCATAACGATAACAAGTCCGATTGCTGCTGCTTTTAAACTAGAGGAGATTGCCTGACTTCCAAGCTGCGCTCCTACCACACTGGACTCTAACTCTGACAGCTGCAGGGAAAGAGAACCAATACGGATCTGTGTTGCTAAAGTCTGTGCTTCTTCAAAAGTACTCTGACCGGAAATCTGTGCCGTACCTCCGGTAATTGCCTCCTGTACGGTAGGATAACTGATGATTTCTCCATCATATACGATTGGAAGTGCATTTCCAACATTTTCAGAAGTAACTTCCCCGAAAGTTTTAGCACCCTCATCTGTCAGTGTAAGCTGTACAACATACTGCTTATTTCCATACTGATCTGTGGTTGTTGCAGCCTGTGCATCTGCCACCTGGTCACCAGTCATAAATACGGTACCATCTGAAAGCTGGAACTCTAAGGAACCCGGATTACCCAGTTCTTCCAGAATCTTGCTTGCATCTGTAACACCTGGGATCTCAACGGCAATACGGTCATCTCCCACCTGATATACGGATGCCTCTGTACTGTAACTTTCCACACGCTTCTGGAGTTTGTAGATCGTATCACTCATATCCTCTGCGCTCGGATTTTCATCCATGACCTGATAGGTGATCGATACACCACCGGACAGATCCAGTCCAAGCGGAATACTCATTTCCTCCCCAATACCGGTCGATGAAAGAATAATAGATGCATAATAGGCAAGTCCCGCAAATGCAGCGAGAATCGCAACTAATATGACTGCTGCTTTACTCTTTTTCATTTTCTTTTTCCTTCCTGTTTCTTATTTATTCACAATCGGCTTCGGCAGCCTTAATCATGATCGCACACTCAATACGTTTTTTCTGCAATTCGCATCCAATGTCATATGCCCCACAGATATCACCGCTGAAATTATATGCATTTGCTGCACATCCACCGCTGCAGTAGAATCTTGCGAAACATTTTCTGCATTTTTCTTTTGCATAGACATTACAGCACTTAAATTCATCACGGATCTCTGTATTTTTGATACCTTCATCCACATTGCCAAGTAAAAACTTCTCATTACCGACAAACTGATGACACGGATAAAAGTCTCCCCATGGTGTCACTGCAAGGTACTCCGTTCCCGAACCACAACCGGACAGACGTTTTGCCACACACGGGCCACCCTCAAGATCGATCATAAAATGGAAGAAATTGAAGTCATCTCCCTCTTTGTGGCGTCTTACCATCTCAGCTGCAAGCTTGTCATATTCCTCAAACAGCTGCGGAAGATCTTCCTCTGTGATCGCATATGGTTCTTTCGGCTCTGCAACTACCGGTTCCACAGAGATCTGTTTGAAGCCAAGGTCTGCAAGATGAAGTACATCTGCTGAAAAATCAGGATTGTAATGTGTGAAGGTTCCACGCACATAATACTTGTCCTGATGTCTGCTCTCTGCAAATTTCTGGAACTTCGGAACGATCAGATCATAGCTTCCTGCGCCTTTACGGAACGGACGCATTTTGTCATGAACTTCTTTTCTTCCGTCAATACTTAAAACCACATTTGCCATCTCTTTGTTGCAGAATTCCATGATCTCGTCATTTAAGAGCACACCGTTTGTTGTCAGTGTAAAACGGAAATTCTTGTCATGAAGCTTCTCCTGCTCTCTTCCGTAGGCAACCAGATCTTTTACGACCTGCCAGTTCATAAGCGGCTCGCCGCCAAAGAAATCCACTTCAAGGTTTCGTCTGTTGCCTGAGTTGGCGATCAGGAAATCCAGTGCCTTCTTTCCAACTTCAAAGGACATCAGCGCCCTTCTTCCATGGTATTCTCCCTCCTCGGCGAAGCAATACTGACATGCCAGATTACAGTCATGTGCAATATGCAGGCAAAGTGCCTTGACAACCGTCGGGCGTTTTTTGAAATCCATGATATAGTTTTCGTAAGTGTCCTTTGTAAAAAGTGACTCCTCATCGATCAATGTCTGGACTTCATCGATTGCTTCCTCCACTTCTTCCCTGCCGTATTTACCGGACAGCGCAGATACGATCTCATCCCTTGCGTACGATTCCGGCTGACTCTGATCTATCATCTCAATGACATCATAGGTCACGTCATCCACCACATGAATCGCTCCGCTGTTTACATCTAAAACAATATCATAGCCGTTGTTCTTATACTGATGAACCACTATAATATTTCCTCTCTTTCTATCTGATTTGGATGCTGTATCTTCTACAAACCGCATCCAATGAGTCTGATTTTGCAGTAAAATCGCTTGAGTTTTCTGCAAATCTGTATATTTTCATTAAATATCACGGCACTTTAATGTTACCGATAAAACGTACAAATGACCGCACGCTACGCGAACGGTCGTTTGCAGATTCCACTTATGTCTGACAATACGACTCCTGTCTCCGCGTCATACTGTCATTTTTTATGATGCCATAACGGCATCCGCTGCACGGATTTATTTGTGCTCGCAGCTCTGGTTTCCTACTGTACAGGATGTTTTGCATGCAGACTGGCAGGATGTCTGGCACTCGCCGCAGCCACCTTTTTTGATTGTGTTCTGTAATCTCTTGGTATTTAATGTCTTTACATGTTTCATGATGCTTCTCTCCTTTTTTGTAATTTCCGCACACATGGGATACGCCATTTGCCCGCTCCCCGTAATACTATGTATTTATTCGCTTTCGCGCGGAGCTCTGTTAACTTATACAGTATAACATAACTTTTTTCATATGGGAAGTTTTTTTTATACGTTATCCTTCGGCAATATGATATTAAAGATAATCGCCACAATGGCTGCCGGCACAATGCCGGAACCGCCAAAGATCAGCTGGATTCCCTGCGGCAGATGTGCAAGGATACCGCTGCTGGATCCAATTCCGTAACCGAGCCCTAATGCAACGGAAACGATCGTGATATTGCGCATTGTCATCGGCTCTTTTGTGATGAGCTGGATTCCACTGATCACGATGGATGAAAACATCATAACAGCCGCTCCGCCAAGTACACTCTGCGGCATGATTGAGATCAGCGCAGCAAGTTTCGGAAATAAACCGCAGAGGATCAGGAATACGGCTCCGGATGCAAGTGCCATACGGTTTACAATCTTTGTCATTGTAACAAGTCCTACATTCTGGCTGAAAGAAGTATTTGGCAGTACACCAAAAAGTGCAGCAAGGGAAGAACCGATTCCGTCACAGATAACACCACCGGAAAGTTCTTTATCCGTTGCTTCTCTGTCCATTCCACCTTCCATAACGCCGGAGATATCTCCAACCGTCTCAACTGCGGTAACAATAAACATGATCAAAACCGGTATGATCGCTCTCCAGTCAAATACCAGTTTAACCGGCATTAATTTCGGAACAGAAAACCATGCCGCATTTGCAACTTTATCCCAGTTTAACACCCACGCTTTTGTATATTCCACTCCGTCTGCATTGATTGCAGTTGTCGGCAGTACCAGTCCCATGATTGCTGCAATGATATAGCCTGCCACGATACCGATCAGGATCGATGATGCACTTGCCATACCTTTCATCCAGTGTTTTACTGCCACGATGATCAGTAAAACGGCTGCGCCAAGCAGCAGATTTTCAACAGAACCAAAATCATTTGCCGTATTGCCGCCGCCAAAAGAATTGACACCGACTGCGATCAGTGACAATCCGATCGATAACACAACGGTTCCTGTTACAACTGCAGGGAAAAATCTGCGAAGCGGTTTTAACAAAAATCCAAGGATTCCCTCAAACAGACCGCCAATGACGGATGCGCACATAATGGCTCCATACGCGAGGATACCTCCTCCCATCACCTGAACCACACTGTTGAACACACCGATAAACCCGGAACTGGTTCCCATAATGATCGGCACCTTTCCACCAACCGGTCCAATCGCAAACAGCTGGATCAGCGTCACAATACCGGCGATCAGCATCGCATTCTGTAACAGATCGACCTGCAGGCTGCCAAACTCCTCACCTGCAATGCCACATGCCCCTGAAATAATCAGGATCGGTGTCAGGTTTCCAACAAACATTGCCAGCACATGCTGCAATCCCAGAGGGATTGCCTTTTTCAGCGGAAGCTTTCCGTAAAACTCGTACTCTGCTCCCTGTCTCTTTTGACTTTCCATTTCTTCCTCCTCGTGCATATTTCTTTTTGCATAAATCATTACTATTTTCATTCATGCACATTTTTCTATGAGTATAGCACGCTGCCAATATCTTGCGCAAGAGCACATTCAGCCTAACTTATCATTCCTCCCGCCATGCCGGATGCCGTACAGAGAATAAATGTTGTTGCCACCTTTGAAAGTTCCATGGATATTCCTTGTTTTACCAGCACTGATATCAGGAATAAAATGCCAAAATAAATGGCACCCGCCGCAAATCCCCATAAAAATTTCTGTGTTTTCATGATCTTCCCCATTAAAAATCCACCGATCACTCCGGAAATGATATAAATTACAACAATTCCCACCTTTACCGCAGACTCACTCAGATCAAACTTATATAGCAGTGCGGCTAACAGCAGCAGGAACAGGCTGCTTAAGAGAAACATGGCAAACACAGACACCATTGTGGCAGCGACCGGATTACTTTTTGCATCTCTTGTTTTCATTTTGGACTGTATATTCATTGACCACTCCATAGGTTTTAGATTCTGTTTCACTATATGAAAAAAACGCAAAAGCTATGCTCTTTTTGCATGCTTTTGCGTTTTTTTATTTATAAGATTCGGGTGTCAAAAGGTGGCTTTCAAATTTTTGATTGTCAAATTGCACAAAGCCGGGGCTGTTTTGTTCCGTCGTCCGAAAATAAGAAAAACTAAGTATGCCTGAATCAGGTTTTCCCAGAGTGACGTGAACGGCGTTCAACGAGCCATCCATGGCTCGTGAAGCCTTGTTCTGCCATCCATGGCAGAACATCACTGTGAATTGACAGGCATACTAAGATTTTCTAATTTTCTCCCAAAGTCACAAAACGAGTCCCGGCTTCGTGCAATTTGACATCCGCTAAGTTATGAACCACCTTTTGACATTCGAATCTTTACAAATATGCAATACTATAAGTTGCATGAAATGTTTCGCCCTGCGGCAGCATATTTTCATAATCGCGTTCCTGTAATGTGCCGGCAAAGTCTGTGGCATCGCATCTTCCATACCATGGCTCAATGCAGACGAACGGTGCATTTTTCCTTTCCGGCGACCATACTGCAAATAATGGTGTATCAAATTTTACAGTTACATATGCATTACCTTGCGTATCAAGCAGGGAAACTTCGCCGGTCTGTTTTCCCTCTACCATGTAAGTACATTCGTCAAAGAATCCTTCGGTAAATGTCACGCAGCCATCTTTCAGTGCTAATACCTTATCCTCCATCACAGCCATACCGTCCGGTGTATTTCCATGATGATGAAGTGTATCCGTCAGTCTGCCAAATTTCAGTCCATATCCGATTTTATTTTCTTCTCCATGAATCGGGCAGTTGAATGCCGGATGTGCCCCGATGGAAAAATAGAGTTCTTTCGTGTCGGTGTTTTCCACAGTCCAGTTCACTTTCACTTCATTTTTGCACAATTCATAACCGATGCGCAGTGTAAAATGAAATGGATATTTTTCACGGGTTTCTGCTGTATCGGTCAGAACAAACGAGATTGTCTCTGCTGTCTGTCCGTTTAATGTAAACTCCATATCTCTTGCAAATCCGTGCTGTCCCATGGAATAGGTTTTGCCTTCATAGCGGTATTCTTTGTTTTTCGGGGCTCCGACAAACGGGAACAATACCGGAGATGTTCTTCCCCAGTATTTTTTGTCGCCGCACCACATATATTCACGATCGTCCGACTTTCTTTTTACAGATTTGATCTCTGCTCCAAATGAATCGATCTCTACTTTTAAATTTTCATTCTCTAAGGTGTATCTCATATCCGTCTCCATTCCTATACTTATGTTTTGTTGCTGTTACATTCGCCGTTCGTCAATCATGCGAGCATGTTGACTCTCCCTCGCTCATTATATCATGAAGCACGGCTTCATGATCCAATTCGCCGTTCGTCAATCATGCGAGCATGTTGACTCTCTTGCGCTCATTATAACCTAACTGTTCTGTTAAATCTATCGGCAATTGTTTTATTTTTAAGCTACATACTGGTACATGAAGATGAAATGGCAGATGCTTCCCGCCATGACAAACAGATGAAATACTTCATGAGAACCAAACTCCTTGTGCTTTTCATTAAATACCGGAAGTTTCAACGCATAGATCACTCCGCCTGCCGTATAGATCAGCCCGCCTGCAAGCAGCCATAAAAATGCAGCCAAAGAAAGTGTTGTCAGCAGTTCACGGAATACAAACAGGCACACCCAGCCCATTGCAATATAAATGATAGAAGAAAACCATTTCGGGCAGTTGATCCAGAGTGCTTTCACGAGCATTCCTGCCGCTGCAATGCCCCACACTGCTGCAAGGAGGGTATATCCGGATCTGCCACCTAATACGATCAGGCAGACCGGCGTATACGATCCTGCGATCAGGACAAAAATCATCATATGATCCAGTTTACGGAATACTTTTAAAATTTTATCACGCACCACCAGCGAATGATATACGGTACTTGCCCCATAGAGCAATACCATGCTCCCCATAAATACCGCCATTGCAAAAACTGTTGTCCGGTTTCCATCTAATGCCGCCTTGACAAGCAGCGGTGATGATGCAATGATCGCCATCATCATGGCAATAAAATGCGTAATCGCACTTCCCGGTTCCCGAATCCCTATCTGCAACATAATATGACCTCCATTCTTGCTGTTTTATTCTAATAGTATCCATTATTTTTACATGTGGTTTTTAATACTACATCTTTTATATTTTGATACTACTACTTATTATGCTTTATGTCAATCATATTTATGCTGCATTTTTTTTCAGTTTTTGGAATTCTCTGTTGTCTCGGTTGTTTCCGTCATCTCGGTTGCTTCCGTTGTCTCGGTTGTCTCTGTTATTTCGGTTGTCTCCGTCGTCTCCGTTGTTTCTGTCGTCTCCGTTGTTTCTGTCGTCTCTGTCGCTTCCGTTGTCTCGGTTGTTTCCGTCGTCTCGGTTGCTTCCGTTGTCTCGGTTGTTTCCGTCGTCTCCGTTGTTTCTGTCGTCTCCGTTGCTTCCGTTGTCTCGGTTGCTTCCGTTGTCTCGGTCGTCTCCGTCGTTTCGGTTGTTTCTGTCGTCTCGGTTGTCTCCGTTGTTTCCGTTGTTTCCGTCGTCTCCGTGTTTTCCGTGTTTTCGGTGTTTTCCGTGTTTTCGGTGTTTTCCGTCTCCTCCGTGTTCTCTGTATCCACACCGGTCTGCACCGTCTCCGTCGTTTCAGTCTCTTCCGTCGTCGACATCACACTCTGCGTCTCTGTCTGGCTGCCGTTCATATCAATTTCATAAACATTAGACCAGTCTGTTTTTGTTCCATCTGCAAGTACTGCACGCACTTTAAACTCATAAATAATTCCTGCTTCAAACGGTTCACTGTTTTCATATTGATCCTTATATGTACTGCAATGATAGATGGTTGTGTTTACCGTTTTCTGTTTTACAAATGCGCTGTCATCCACAGTTTCACAATAAATCTGATATCTTACCGCTCCCTGCCATGGATTCCAGGAAAGTTCAAATGAATCCGATATCTGTCTGACGGATAACTGGATCAGTGCCATTTTCTGCATTGCACCAGAATATCCTCCATAATAATTTTGACCGTTTTTCGTTACATACGCACGCACTTTGTAATAATATGTGACACCTGCCTGTGTCTGGCTGTCTGTATAAGTATTTTTTGTTACATCCGCAATATTTTCATAATTTCCATCGAAAGAAGTGGCACGGGCTACCTGATAACCGCTTACACCTTCCTGGCTCTTCCATGTAAGTGTAATTTTCCCTCCGGATACTTCACAGGATTTTTCATTCCATTCTACCGTACCCGCAGATACCGTCACTTCCTGCGTATTGGAATATCCGCTGTAAAGTGCTGTTCTTGTCTTATTACTTCTGCTCGATGGGGCTACCTTAAAAGAACGCACCTTATAAGAATAGCTTTCTCCCGCTTTCACATTGTCATCCGTATAGCCACAGGTATCCATATTCCAGATCACCCGGATGATCTGTCCGTTTCTGATAATCTCATAGCCATCCGCATAATGACATTTTGTCCAGAACAGGCTGACGGAAGATGAACTGTTCGTATGGATTTCCGCAAGAACCGGTTTTTGACGGATGGATCCCATCTTTTCATATTTACTTTTCTTATAACCGGAGATCTTCTCCCATTTTTTCAGATTCGTATAGGAAAGCAGCGGTTTGGTAAATTTTAAAGAATCTTTGGAATCAATATACTGAAATACATCCCAGATCATCCGTTTTGTGCCGGATGCATCCCGAAGTCCCCAGTAACAGTTGTCTTTCATTTCCTCCGGATTATCCGTATGCCGTCCATAAATGAACGATTCAATCATGCTGTCCGCCTCTGACATATAATAAGCGTACGCATAGGCTGCCGCCTGCACTTCCTCTCCCTTCGTGGAATTAAACGACTGCTCCGATAACATGATTGTATATTTTTTTCCAAATTGCTTTTTCACATATTTTGTCAAGACACTTAAATTGTGAAATGTTATGATCTTAGACTGGTCAGAATTTACTGCCATGGAATCATCCCAGAATACCGGGTCTACCAATCCTTGCGGATACGCATGAAATGCAATCTTAAACGGAACTTTTCCATACTTGTTGACTGTCTGATAAAATGTATCCAGTGTCGATTTTGCTGTAAAATACTTGTTTCCGTCATTATCAGCATCCAGATTCCAGTTGTGATCTAAACTGATATATACATTCGAGTATTTGCTGGCACTCTTTACGGCATTATATGCAATGCGGTAAGCTCTGGCATAATTCGACATATATTTTGACATTGAAACGTTACCACCATAGTTCCAGATTCCAGGGGAATTGACCTCATTTCCCAAAATCCATCCCATCACCAGGATTTCTTTATTGCTGTAACGGCCTGCTAAAAATGTCATCATCGCCTCAAACATAGCAGAACTTTTCTTAGATGAGGTCTTAAAGGATGAATATTTTGTATTCTCCGGGCATTGATACCGCATGGCTGACACAGAAGATGCCGTATTATTCGGTATCAGAAGAATGACCGTTACCTTTGCTCCGGCACTGTTATATGCTTTTATCTGATCGTCAAAATTCTGCACGGTACCCGGATTAAAATAATATTTTTTCCCCCGGTATTTATATGTAATGGCATTCGTCTTATCTGTCGTAAACAGTGTATCTGCCGTTATATTCAAAACCACATGTTTTGTTCTGAGTTCTAATGCATCCTCTAACTGCTCTGCCTGCAATCCTTTTTTGGATGACGTCGATGGTCCTTTTCCCTTGTAGCCCGCAATTTTTTCCGGATTCGTTATATAAAATGCATTGCTGATGATCTGGTATTTTTTCCCGGTCTTATATGCAATCACATATTTTTTGCAGAGCATATCTGATTGATATTTCACAGTAAAAGTGATTTTACTGCCCTTTACTTTTCCGGATTTCAACGGTTTTACATCCGTCTTCCCGGACTCTTTTTTATAAGCATCCAGACCAATCAGATATAATTTCTTTTTTGTCTTATCATTTTTCTCCTTGACGGCTGCCTTAACCGTCAGCTTCTTTCCATTACTGTTTAATTTACAGTATGAAATGGAAAGCGGCATCTGCGCCGCATCTGCCTGTTCCGGTATGACCGAAAAAAGAATCATCACAAGCAATCCAATGATTACTGCAAACTTTTTGTATGATTTCATTTTCATATCTCGCATTTCTTATACTCTTAAAAAAACACAGACCTCTGTCAGATTTTCTGTCCGTTTGATCATCGGCTTACGGAGTGAAATCAAAGTAAAGGTCTGTGCCTGTTTTTTATAATTCGCAGTTGTTTACTGTTCTTGGGAACGGAATGACGTCACGGATGTTTGACATTCCTGTTAAGTACATAACGCATCGCTCGAAGCCGAGTCCAAATCCTGCATGTCTTGCGGAACCATATTTACGGAGATCCAGATAGAACTGGTAATCTTCTTCTTTCAAACCAAGCTCATTAATTCTTGCAAGAAGTTTCTCGTAATCGTCCTCTCTCTGGCTTCCTCCGATGATCTCACCGATGCCGGGTACCAGACAGTCTACTGCTGCAACCGTCTTTCCATCATCGTTCATCTTCATGTAGAATGCCTTGATCTCCTTCGGATAATCCGTTACGAATACCGGACGCTTGAAGACTTCTTCGGTCAGATAACGTTCATGCTCGGTCTGAAGATCTGTTCCCCAGGAAACTTTGTACTCAAACTTGTCATTGTGTTTCTCTAAGATCTCGACTGCCTCTGTGTATGTCACGCGGGCAAAATCGGAATTTGCCACATGCTGTAAGCGCTCTAAGAGTCCTTTATCAATGAAGTTGTTGAAAAATGCCATCTCTTCCGGTGCATTCTCAAGTACATAGTTGATGATGTATTTTAACATACTCTCTGCTAAGATCATATCATCTTCAAGATCTGCAAATGCGATCTCCGGCTCGATCATCCAGAACTCTGCTGCATGTCTGGTCGTGTTGGAATTTTCTGCACGGAAGGTCGGGCCAAATGTATAGATGTTCTTAAATGCCATCGCATATGTCTCACCGTTTAACTGTCCACTTACGGTAAGATTGGTCGGCTTATTAAAGAAATCCTTCGTATAATCTACCGTTCCATCCGGATTTTTCGGAAGATTGTTCATATCCAGTGTCGTTACCTGGAACATTTCTCCCGCACCTTCACAGTCACTTCCTGTGATCAGTGGTGTGTGTACATAAACAAAATCTCTCTCCTGGAAAAATTTATGAATTGCATATGCAATCAGGGAACGCACACGGAAAACTGCCTCAAACGTGTTTGTTCTTGGTCTTAAATGGGAGATCGTTCTTAAATACTCAAAACTGTGTTTCTTTTTCTGCAGCGGATAATCCGGTGTGGAAACACCCTCGATCTCGATTTTCTCTGCCTGGATTTCAAACGGCTGCTTGGTTCCAGGTGTTGCAACAAGCTTACCTGTCACAATGATCGCTGCGCCGACGTTTAATTTTTCAACGTCATCAAAATTTTCCAAAACATTCGAATATACGACCTGAACCGGCTCAAAAAATGTTCCATCGTTTACCACGATAAATCCAAAATTTTTGGAATTACGGATGCTCCGCACCCATCCACCGATCGTCACGGTCTGATCCACATACTCTTCCTGTTTCCGGAATAAATCCCTTACATTTACCATATCCATAATTGAATCCTCCAATCCCCATCTCTTTGGTCTTCTTTTGGGATATTTATTTGATTAATTTGCTGCTTCTGTTTCTGTAGCGTTAACAGCTTCCTGTGGTTCTGCACTCTCTGTGCCCTCCGTACTCTCTGTCTCTGCCGGAGCTTCCACAGTTACATCCGCATTATCTTTGACAGACTGCAATGCAAGATTATCAACATAGACCTGGCTTAAATATTTCTCACCATATGCTGCATCATCATATCCATAGTACTTATATAAATCTTCTTCTGATGAATAATTGTAATTATTCATCAAAGTCTGCACATAAGAAGAAAATCCGTCCTCATCAAGCTCGGTACCCTCTTTTGCTGCGATCGCACCTGTGATGAACTCCATGGAAATATTTTTCTCCATGCCTGATTTCCACTCCTGACGTACCTCATCGAGTGTCATATTGTACTGTTTGCTTACATAATCCTCAAGTTTGGATGCATCCCCATCACAGTTATTCTGTACAAACTGCTTCTCATAATCATTGACACGGGCTGTCAGATAATCTTCCGGAATATCCACTTTACAGTTTTCTAACAGATACTCCTGCACTGCTGCATAAGTGTCACTGTCCTTATTACTGCTGGCCTGGTTTTCAAGGAAAGTCTTGATCTGTGCATACATATCATCTACCGTGTCAGCCTGGAACTGTTTCTGCGCAAATTCATCATCCACATCATCAAGTGCCATCTCTTTCTGGATGGAATTGACTGTAAATGTGAATACGACCTGTTTTCCAGCAAGGTCTGCATTACCGTAATTATCCGGGAATGTCACATCGCTGTCAATGACATCACCGACAGATGCACCTTTTAAATCATCGGTAAAGCCGTCAATAAAAGAGCTTGACTGGCTTCCTGCGGAGCAGTTATTGTCCACATCAATATTCTGATCCTCGGCACTTCCATTATCGAATGCCACTCCGTCCAATTTTCCAACATAATCCACATTTACAATATCACCATCTCCAACGGTCGTTTTGGTGTCATCTGCAACATAGAACGGTCCGTAATAAGCAAACATCTGTTCAAAATAATCTTTTGCATCCTGGTCATCCACATCATAATCACCGGTAATGGTGACCGGAATCTTGCTGTAATCACAGAGTGTCACATAATCGGAAGGATTCAGATCATAAGCCGGACTCTCATATTCCACAGCTGCTCCCTTTGATGTTTCCGTACTGTCTACTGATTCTGCAACCTCTGTTCCCTCTGCGGCATTATTTTTCTTATCGCCACATCCGAGTGCAGTGATTGCCATCATCGCACAAAGCATTAATACTACTACATTTTTCTTCATAATTATAATTACCTTTCTATTCCTTTAAGACAAGCTTTTCCGTCTAACCTTAATAACATACCACAATTTCTGCAAAAATAAAAGCATGTTTGACAAAAGTTATCGTATATGATAATTTTTTGAAAAAGGGGTAGATACTATGGGCAAAACGATTATATTAGGAAAAGATACAAAACATCTCGACAAAGATGTAGAACTATGCCGCACAACCAATGAAAGAATCAGCGATCAGGCAGCACAGCTGCTGATTGAAAATCAGATTCCTTTTACCAGGAGTTTTATTAAAATACCCTTTTTTCTGCGCGAAAAATACCGCGGTGCACACCAGTTTTATGTCATCCATACCAACCGCAACCGCTATTCCCAGGCAAGACATACGCTCGATCACATGGATTCTGTTTTCCGGCGCAGGCTGATCGTTAGCAACTATTAAAATTTAAATACCCTTTTTCTTATATCTCACAGACTTCATACAGGTAACTGTTTCCCTGTTTCCCCACCCGGTTTACAATTTTTAAATCTGTCAGGATCAGAAGCACAGTCTGTGCAAGCGACAACGGGATTTTTGCAGATTTCGAAAAATCTTTCGTAGTAAAAGGCTCTGAGAGGTCAAACGGAATAAACTGCATATAATCTTCCCGCCTCTCAATACAGACTTCCTTTACAAACTGTACCGGAATCCGGTCGTAGCGCTCACTGCCTTTCTTTTTGTCTCTGCTCCAGCCGTTTAACAGACGGTATTCTTCCATATCGATCAGTGCAAACCGGAATTTCAAATTTTCATTTTTTAAAAACGGACGTATTTTATACAATTCTTTAAATGCCACATACGGATTTCCTTTTTTCGGAGATTTGCGTTTCGGCGACATCTCACCACTCTCCTCGTCGATCCAGGAAAGCCATTTGATATGTGGAATCGGATAGACGATCGTCACCGGATAGATTTTCAGGAAAGATTCCAGTTTTCTCCGCATAACCTGAAAGGAGCGTGTCTGTATCTCAATGATCTCGGTCCCCGTAAAAATGTCCGCCACAAAATTTTCAATCGGAATCTCATGCATATCCGTATCCGGCGCATAATAATTTTTTAAAACGGCATGTACCGTTTTCTCCGAGAGCGTCCCGATTCCCTGACGCTCCCTGTTTATCCCGATCACCCTGTTTTTTGCGGCTTCAAACCTTACTTCATCAATACACATGACACACTCCCGTTACTGTTCAATCAGCACCTGAACACTTTGCTGTTCAGGTGCGTATGAATGTGATGTGGGTGTAAGCAGCCCCCTTTTGCGAAGCAAAACTTTATATGGGGCTGCACACTCCCTTTGCAGAATGCAGTCCTATTTTCTCTCCGGATGCTTCATGTCCTTTAAAATATCAAAGCAGTCAAAGGTTCTGAAGTAGTCATCCGGTGTCTCCGCGCGGCGGATCAGCTGGGTAGAACCATCCTCTTTTAACAAAACTTCCGCAGAACGCAATTTTCCGTTATAGTTATATCCCATGGAGAATCCATGTGCTCCGGCATCATGGATCACAAGCAGATCTCCCATATCGATCTTCGGCAGCATACGGTCGATGGCAAATTTATCACAGTTCTCGCAGAGGGAACCTGTCACATCATATTTGTGGTCGCAAGGCTCGTCTTCTTTTCCCATAACGGTAATGTGATGATATGCCCCGTAAATTGCCGGACGCATCAGGTTGACTGCACAGGCATCCACACCGATGTACTCTTTATAAGTATGTTTCTCATGGATGGCTGTTGTTACAAGGCATCCGTAAGGTGCTAACATGAAACGTCCCATCTCGGTATAGATAGAGATATTTCCAAGTCCTGCTGGAACTAAGATCTCCTCAAAAGCTTCCTTGACACCCTGACCGATCACGCGGATATCGTTCGGTGTCTGATCCGGTGTATAAGGCACACCGACACCGCCGGAAAGGTTGATAAACTGGATATCACATCCGGTCTTATCGCGCAGTTCTACAACTAACTCGAACAACTGTCTTGCCAGTTTCGGATAATATTCGTTTGTCACTGTGTTACTTGCTAAAAATGCGTGTACACCGAAATGTTTTGCACCTTTTTCTTTTAAGATCTTAAATCCTTCAATGATCTGCTCATGGGTAAATCCGTATTTTGCATCGCCCGGATTATCCATGATTCCGTTGCTCATCTTAAAAACTCCACCCGGATTATAGCGGCAGCTGATGGTCTCCGGGATTTTTCCAATCGTTTTCTCTAAAAAGTCAATATGGGTAAAATCATCTAAGTTGATGATCGCACCAAGTTCATTGGCAAATTTAAACTCCTCCGCAGGCGTATCATTTGAGGAAAACATGATGTGCTTTCCGTCAAATCCCTGAGAGTCTGCTAACATCAGCTCCGTTAAGGATGCACAGTCACAGCCGCAGTCATATTCTTTTAAGATATCAAGAATATATGGATTTGGCGTTGCCTTTACCGCAAAATACTCGCGGAATCCGGGATTCCAGGAAAATGCTTCCTTGACTGCCTTCGCATTTTCACGGATTCCTTTTTCATCATAAAGATGAAAAGGTGTCGGATATTTTTTTACGATCTCTTCAAGCTGCTCTTTGGTTACAAAAGGTTTCTTCTTCATAATTATTCCTCCATATTTATTAAAATACAGCCTGTATCAGCACCATATAAAGCACTGTACCGACGCCGATACTAAGCAGGTTGTTTCGTTTCCAGACATGAAGCAGTATTACCACTGCCACTGCAATAAACTCTGGTAGTCCATATGGATAAGATGTAATACTTACCGCCTTCAGACAATAAATTACCAGCATTCCTATGACTGCCGGAGGCAATACCTTTCCAAGATACCGGATCACCGGTGGAATCGGTTTTCCCGGTGGGAAAAATAAAAACGGGCAGAGTCTTGTAAAAAAGATTGTTCCCGCAACTGCTGCAATAATAACAAGCGAACGCGCCACACTAACCGGCATGATGCTCTACCTCCTTTTTCTGGTCTGTTTCTTTATTCAAAAACTTACTGCATGGAAGCAGGATCAACATAATACAGATCATAGTCGGCAGGATAAAATTATCCGCGCCAAAGATCAGCAGACAGACCAGTCCACATCCAAGCCCGATCAGTACGCTCGGACGGTTTTTTGACTCCATCCACTGCTCCACCATGATCACGACAAACAGTGCTGTCATTGCAAAATCAATTCCGGTCGTATCGATTGGAAGTACCGATCCAAGCAGTGCTCCGATTGCGGAGCCTATGATCCAGTAAAGCTGGTCTAACAGTGCAATCGCAAATAAAAATTGTCCTTCCTCCACATCCTTTGGCACCTTCGTGACAAAAAATAAAGAATAGGTCTCATCTGTCAGTGAAAAAATCATGTACAGACGTTTTTTCCCCATTTTTGCAAAGCGCTCTAACAATGACAGTCCATAAAAAATATGCCTGATATTCAACATAAACTCCATGAAGATCACCTGCAAAAGACTCACACCCGGTGCGAAAAAATTCACGGCAAGATACTGTCCGCTCCCCGCATAACACAGGACACTCATCAGTATCGCCCACAGGAAATTATACCCTTTTTCCTGAATCATCACTCCAAACGCCATACCGATAAACAGATATCCCGTCATAACCGGTATCGTGTATGGAAATGCGGCTTTAAATGCTTTTCCATAGGAAGATTTTTTACTTATTTTATTTTTTTCTATTTCGCAATCCATTTCTTTTATCTATCCCCTGTTACTTTATCACTTTAGCTTATCGCACTATGTACTCTACAACAATTTTTGTGATACATCAAGACAATTTTCAACAAAAACTTCACTATTGCAAAAACATGTGCTATACTTTTTTTAGTCGCGTTTTACACGAAAAGGAGTTATGAATGAGTATTACCGTTTTAAACTATATGGATCAGGCTTTAGTCAGCCGGATCAACGAACAGGCCGCAAAACGTGCCGAAACTGCAAAACAGAATAATTCTGACGATTTTGCAACGGTGTTAGCTGACAGTACAAAGGCTTTAGACAACAACCAGAATACTACATCAGGTACAACCAGTTCAGATGCTGTGGATGTATCCCCAGCTTTGGAATCTTCATCTTCTGCAGATTCTTACACTTCAGACGAACTTGACTCTATTTTCGAAGAAGCTGCTAATACTTACGGTGTTTCTTCTATTATATTAAAATCAATCGCCAAGGCTGAATCCGGTTTCAACCCATCTGCCGTAAGCAGTGCAGGTGCCATTGGAATCATGCAGTTAATGCCGCAGACCGCTGCTGCCCTTGGTGTTTCAAATTCCTATGATGCCAGAGAGAATATCATGGGCGGTGCAAAATATATCAGCCAGTTATTATCCAACTATCAGGGAAATATCTCCCTTGCGCTCGCTGCTTACAATGCCGGCAGTGCAAATGTGGACAAATACGGCGGCATCCCGCCTTTTACTGAGACACAGAATTATGTCAAAAAAGTGCTCTCTTATATGGAAGAATTTGGTTCTGCTGTTTCAAATACCGTATCTTCCGTTTCTGATCAGCTTTCTTCTATTTTCAATCTGACCGGAACCGCAAGAGATGAGGCAAATCAGATGCTTGCAGATTTCTTCTCTTCCAAAAATATCAGTAAAGATGCATTAGATATCTTAACTGCTATTTTAAAATTAAAAAATATGATATCTTCCCAGACATCCGGATACACTACCTCTGCATCGCAGAATACGGCTACCGCAACCTCTGCAGAAAAAAATACTTCTGATGATTCATCCGTTCGTTCTGCTGATCTTCTTTCCATGAATTCCGGTTCCAAATCACTTGAGGAACTCACTCAGGATTTACCGGTGCGTGTGATTCCTTCTGCACAAACAGAGGCGGACACAGATACTGATACCGATGCAGCTGATACTGATAATGACACTGATACTAATATCGAATCTTAAATTTCCATATCCCTTGTGGCATGTCCACAGGGGATTTTTTGACTCACAGGATTCAGGTGTCCGTCAGACCTTAAGATAATTCTTCAATCTGTCCCTCTAAATAATGATTAAATTCTCTCATAAACTGATATACAGTTTTTACATCTTCTGTCGAATAATGGGATAAAAACTCCATATCTCTCTTTTCCCAACGCTTATGACGTTTTGCATGTTCTTCAAACAATGTTTTGCCAAGATCCGTCAGTTTAAAATAGACTTCTTTTTTATTTGACTCTAACGTGTATTTTTCAATCAGTCCTTTCGTCAACAGCTTTTTTGTCATTTTGCTGATCGCACCTCTTGTCATCCCCATATGTTCTGCGACTTTTGTGACATTTGGCAATTCTAATCTTCCGATATAATCAATACAATGCGTCTCAGAATATCCATATTCATCGAGGCATTTCCCCTCGGTCAGCTTCGAGAGCATATCCTGCCGCTCTAACATCAGCGCAAGCTCTTTTAACAGAAGCTCCTGCTCTTTCATACATCCACTCCCTTTGCAGTAAATATTGTTTCCTTGTCAACAATTACTTCTGTTTTAATATAACGCATGTTTGTTTCCTTGTCAACAATGTATGTGATGATTCTGGAGGCAAAAGGTGGTGTTTACTTTTTCGACTGGTAAATTGCACCAGGCAGGGGCTTGTTTTGTTTCGTTGTGCGAAAATAAGAAAAACCGGTAGAAGAATCAGGCTTTTTTCCTGCTATCTCCTGCCGGTTGATGTTATTTTCTGCTGTTTTCGGTTGATTTATTTCTTTCTGTTTTTCATAAGCTGCTTCTGACGTCTTTACATAGTTTTCATCGTACTTATTTGCCACTGCTTATGCATCAAAGTGAAATCCTGCCAGTAAAGAACCAAGGCTGGTGCCTGTTGATTCTGTGTCAGTGTATTTTTCCAGTTCTTCCTCAGCAACACCTGCGGTATCGACCATTTCTTCCTCTAATGCTTTCATGCTGAGGCTGATCTTGTTGTCATTTGTGTTAAGGACTTTTGCTTTGACTTTCTGGCCCTCTTTTAGTACTTCAGATGGCTTTTTGATCCGGCGTTCACAGATCTGCGAAATGTGTACCAGACCGCTCAGTCCATTTCCAAGGTTGATAAATGCGCCGTATGGCATCAGTGTCTCAACCGTTCCTTCCATAACGGTTCCCGGTACGATCATTGAGATCTTGTGATTGCGCTCCTCCGCTTCCACTTCTCTTGCCACTGCCTTGCCGGATAAAACCAGTTTTTCTCTTTCTGCATCCACAGTGATCACGCGGACTTCGATCTCTTTTCCGATCCATGCATCGGTATCTTCCACATAGTCAAGTGTGATCTGGGATGCCGGAATAAATGCACGGATGCCTTCCAGATAGGTGACAACGCCACTCGGCACGCTCTCTTTGATGCGGACTTTTACCGTTGTCTCATCTTCCATCATCTGTTTTAATTTATCCCATGCGAGCAGATCATTTGCTTCCTTTTTGGAAAGTACGATATTTCCGGCGCCATCGTCTGTCTGTACCACGGTTGCCTCGATCACATCTCCCTTGTGTACCTGTTCCATGACATTAAAATCAGGATCATTGCTCAGATCAGCAACTTTGATGATTCCCTGCGCATAATATTTTAAATCCAGAGTCACTTCCTCTTCGTTTACGTCAATGACCGTACCGGAAATAATGTCTCCCTCGTTGATCCTGCGGAAAGAGGCTTCCAGTTCGTCTTTGTAGTCGTCCATTGTTTCCATTTTGTTATCCTCCCATTTGTTAATTCTAATACCTGCAAAACTCATCCACATTTTCTGAAATTGCGAGAGACTGACACATGAAACGAAGGCACGCTTCCGCTGCGTGTCGCTCGCAATAGCTCCACATTTTGTTGAGTTTTGCAGAGATCTACATTTTCTAAACGGTATTATAACACACCCGTCCCTAAAACAAAATGACAACTTTGAAGAGGTCACCGTCGACCTCAACGTGGAACTCACCGCCCTGCGCCTCAGTAAAACTTTTTGCGATCGCAAGTCCAAGTCCGGAACCTTCTGTATTTCTCGAACTGTCACCACGCACAAACCGTTCTGTAATCTCATCTCCACTGATATGTATTTCATCCGCAGACATGTTTTTTAAGATGATCTCGACAATGGATGCTTTTTTTCGCACCTCCAGGTAAACCCTGCTGCCCTGCATTGCATATTTGACCACATTGACAAAAAGATTTTCAAAAATGCGGTAGGTTTTCTGGTTATCTAGCATTAACAGTACTTTTTCTTCCGGCACATTCCACTTAAGTTCGAGTCCCCGCTCTTTCATCTTATCCACATGTTCAATGCTGACCTGTTTGATCAGGTTTACAACGTCAAGTTCCATCTTATTCAATACAATATTGTTACTGTTTGCCTTGCTGACTTCAAAAAGATCTTCGATCAGCACCTTAAGGCGCAGTGATTTACGCTCTAAAGTATCAATGTAAGAACGCCTTTCTTCCTCCGTGATGTCTTCTTTTTTCAGCAGTTCAATGTATGTCGTGATGGCAGTGAGCGGTGTTTTTAAGTCATGTGAAACATTTGTGATCAGTTCTGTTTTCATACGCTGGCTCTTTACCTCTTCCTCCACTGCTTTTTTCATACCGGTCTGGATCTGCGCAAGTTCGTCCCGGAACGGATTAAATATGCCAAAATCCCCCTGAATCTCCTGATCAAGATTACCTTCTGCGATCGTCTGCATGGCATCTAACATCGCATGATAATCTTTATTGATCTGCTCATAATGTCTCTTTATAATAAAAAACAGGACGATCGAATAGACAACTAATGCACCGATCCCAAAGAACCAGAACAAGGAACAGGCTGCAAGCACTGCAAAGTTTATAACGACAACTTTTAAGATCAGTTTTGTCGTTTCCTCACTGAAATCAATGTGTGTGATCTCCCCGGAGAGTGTGTTCCACCACTGTCTGATCCGGTTGCCTGTCTTTTTAAACTGTTTTTTTATCCATGGGAAGATCTGATAGATCAGGCTGTATCTTCTGATATATTCCCAGAGTCCGACTGAAAATACCGGTCTTAGCAGATATGCGGCTGCAAGCCACATTGCATAGATCAGCCACAAAGTTCCAACTGCAGTAAGTACGCTGATCACAACATCATAAACCTGTCCACCCATCAGTTCATCCGCCACATCCGCAAACGAATCAAATCCATACGACCAGGTAAGTTCCGTAAAGTAATTCTGCAGACATAGTCCGCAGATCACACCTGTGACTCCAAGTTCTGCCGCGTAAGCATGTACCTTTCCATCATTTAAAATATTGCCTCCGGCTTTTTTCCCTGTCATAAAAAACATAAATGCGATCACAGCCACAACCGATACGCCATACAATGGAAGTGCTCCATTAATTTTATAGGCGGACAGCTTTTCAAGATAATCTTCTTCCTCATCACTGTAAGAATCATAAAGAATATTTTCAGATGCCTTCTCTTTGGAAATACCGATCACAAACTCTATATTTTCCGGTCCTTTGAGCACGGGCATGTCTGTTGGATTAAAATACTCTTCCAGATTAGTTTTTAACAGTTCACTGCGTTCCTGTGCCCCTAAGGATTTTATTAAAAGATCCCCGCTATTTTCCCTGTCTGACAGCAGAGGAATTACTTCCATCGCCCCGACTTCATTAAATTTTACCGCAAACAATTCGCTGTAATATTGTGCCAGTTGTTCACTGACATCCTTTTCCTCTCCACCGAGTACACTCTCTAAATTCTGCGTTGTATTTTTCAGTCTGCTTCCATCTTCGGACTCCATAACGCAGTAATCAATCTGGGAACGGACTTTTTCAAACTGACTGCTCCATTCATCCATCACCGACAATACTTCATCATTGGTTACCTGCTCTAATTGTTCCTGTGACTCCCACCTGTCGGTTTCATCCGCTTTTGCATAAGATGCAATATAAAGATCTGTCGCTGACACCTCCGCTTCGCTTTTCTGATTCTGGTATTCTAAATCGAGCAGATAAAATCCCTCATACAGATTTTTCAGAAACTGTGTCTGAATCTGCGTACCACTGTCTGCTCCTGCTTTTGCCGCCTCTGTCTTCTTTAACCAGTCCGTGCCTCTGCGATTGATTCCCGGATAGCACAAAAAATTAATAAACGCTAAAATAAACAGAAAGCCTGCAACCATTATAGTCCTTGCCTTACGGCTGTTTTTCCATTTTATATCCAACGCCCCACACCACCTTTAAATATTTTGGTTCTCTCGGATTGATCTCGATCTTATCCCTGATATTTCTCACATGCACCATGATCGTATCTGTATTGATCGCTTTTTCATTCCAGACACGCTCGTAAATCTCGTCCGCCGAATAAACTCTTCCCGGATTTTTCATCAGAAGTGCTAAAATCTTAAACTCGATCGGTGTCATTTTCACCGGTTTCCCATCCACAAATACTTCCACTGTATCTTCATTCAACTCAATACCACCAATGATATGTACCCTGTCATTTTCCTTTTTCTTCTGACTTTTGTTGTTAAACTTTGTATAACGCCGGAGCTGGGAATTGACGCGCGCCATCAATTCTAACGGCGTAAATGGTTTTGTCACATAATCGTCCGCTCCGATGTTCAGCCCAATCACTTTATCTGTCTCCTCTGATTTCGCTGAAAGCATAATGACAGGAAAATCATGATGTTCCCTGAGTTTTAATGTCATTGTTACACCGTCCATGCGCGGCATCATGATATCAACGATTGCAAGGTGTATCTCCTTACTCTCTATGATTTCTAATCCTTCCACACCGTCTGCTGCCTTATACACATTATAATTCTGGCTTTTTAAAAATATCTCGATTCCATCACGGATCTCTTTGTCATCTTCAACGATTAAAATATTGTACTGTTCCATTATTTTTGTCTGTGTGAAAGATTTTCACACTTCTCCCCTTTTCTTTCTGTGCTGCAGATGTTCCTTTTTGCCACACTTCCTTTCAGTATATCATTTACCTTATCAAAATGAAACAAATCTTATGTTATTTCCGGCACACCTGAATTATTTCGTTACTGTTCACTCGTACCTCGTTCCAGTAACGGATTTTGCCGATGCTTCGCATTCCAAATCGGCAAAATCTGCTGCCACCACTGTATCATACGGCATTTTCAGTTCAGAAAATGCCTGCCTGTAAACAGTAACATTATTTCTGCTCTTATCCTCCTTTGTGTATTATCTTACCTTCCGAATGCAAAGAACGCCCGCAGAAAAAAATAAAGATTTTCAAAAGATTTACTTTACATTTTCCTTAATTTCTGCAAAATTCTCTTTTTTTCTCTATATTTTTTGCATTTTGCTGATAGGAGTGTTAGAATATGAATGTTATTAAATTTTCGAGGAGGTTTACTTATGGACAAAAAAACAACAGGAATCGTTTCCTACATCACACTCATCGGCTGGCTGATCGCATTCTGTGCCGGTGATAAGAAGGGAGCCAAATTCCACCTGAATCAGTCGTTGGTGTTATACCTTGCATCACTGATCAACGGTATCATCATTTCACGTATTCCGGTTTGCGGATGGGCTGTCAGCAGCATTCTCTCCCTTGTATTCTTTATCTTCTGGATCATGGGATTAGTATATGCCTGCAAAGATGAGGAAAAAGAACTTCCACTTTTAGGAAGTATTAAGATTTTAAACTAAGCTGTTTAAAAAAGACATTATTATGTAAATACCCGGCTTTAAGGTACATGACCCCAAAGCCGGGTTTCTTTTTCTGTGCACAGATCTGCCTGTTAAAACAGGCAGTCTGCTATCTTATACGATTTTCTTATACCTCTACGGTAATTTTGTCTAAGTGCCAGATATCATCCACATATTCCTGGATTGTACGGTCAGAGGAGAATTTACCGGCATGTGCGATATTTAAGATTGCACTCTTTGCCCAGCCTTCCTCATCTTTGTACGCTTCCATCACACGTTTCTGTGCGTCTGCATAGGAACGGAAGTCTTTTAAGATGAAATAAGTATCTGCAAATTGTGTACACTGTGTGTTGAGCAGTGAATTATAAAGATCACGGAACAGTTCCGGATCATTCGGTGAGTAGAATCCGTTGATGAGCTGCATCAGTACCTTACGGATATCCTGATCCGTATTAAAGATCTGCATCGGATCATAATCACGGTTTCTCTCATGAGCGATGACTTCATCGGAACTCATACCGAAAATAAATGCATTTTCCTTGCCGACTTCCTCTACGATCTCAACGTTGGCACCATCCATCGTTCCGAGTGTCAGCGCACCATTTAACATAAACTTCATATTACCGGTTCCGGATGCTTCCTTACTTGCAGTAGAGATCTGTTCGCTGACATCTGCTGCTGCAAAGATCCACTCTGCGATCGATACGCGGTAATCTTCGATAAATACAACTTTAATCTTGCCGTTAATACTTCTGTCGTTGTTGATGACATCCGCTACATTGTTGATCAGCTTAATCGTAAGTTTGGCATTCTTGTAACCAGCTGCTGCTTTTGCACCGAAAATAAAAGTTCTCGGATAGAAATCCATATCCGGATGCTCTTTTAATTCATTGTACAGATACATGACATGTAAAATATTCAGTAACTGACGTTTATACTCATGCAGACGTTTTACCTGTACGTCAAAGATGGAACGCGGATCTACTTCGATACCGTTATGCTCTTTGATGTATTTTGCAAGACGCAGTTTGTTCTGATATTTGATATTCATGAACTCCTGCTGTGCTTTTTTATCGGTTGCATAGATCGCCATCTTCTCAATATGGGACAGATTTGTAATCCAGTCGTCACCGATATGTTCACTTACCCAGTCTGCAAGAAGCGGATCGCCATGCATCAGGAATCTACGCTGTGTGATTCCGTTTGTCTTGTTGTTGAATTTCTGTGGGAACAGCTCGTAGAAATCATGAAGCTGCTCGTTCTTTAAGATCTCCGTGTGGAGTTTTGCCACACCGTTTACAGAATATCCTGCTGCGATCGCAAGATGTGCCATTTTTACCTGACCATCGTAAACGATTGCCATACGTGCAACTTTACCGTTATCTCCCGGAAACTCTGCCTGGATCTGTAAAATAAATCTGCGGTTGATCTCCTCAACGATCTGATAGATACGCGGAAGCAGTCTTGAGAAGATCTCGATCGGCCATTTTTCAAGTGCTTCTGCCATGATCGTGTGGTTTGTGTATGCACAGGTCTTTGTCGTGATCTCCCATGCCTCATCCCAGCTTAATCCCTCTTCGTCAAGTAAAATACGCATCAGCTCTGCCACTGCAACGGTCGGATGTGTATCATTTAACTGGAATGTCACTTTCTCCGGCAACTTATGGATATCGTCATGATGCTTTTTGTAACGTGCTAATGCACGCTGTACACTTGCAGATACGAAGAAATACTGCTGTTTTAAACGAAGTTCTTTTCCTGCGATATGGTTATCATTCGGATAAAGTACCTCGACTAAGTTGCGGGCAAGATTTTCCTGCTCTACTGCCTTGTGATAATCTCCCTTGTCAAAAGAATCTAACTCAAAGCACTCCATCGGCTCTGCATCCCAGATCATTAAGGTATCTACCACATGATTGCCGTAACCTACGATCGGCATATCATAAGGTACTGCTAAAACAGACTGGTAATTTTCCTGTACGAAACGTGTCTTGCCTTCCTCCGTCACTTCCGCACGGACATAACCGCCGAATTTAACCTCATAGGAATACTCCGGACGGCGAAGTTCAAACGGATATCCGTTCTTTAACCAGTTGTCCGGCACTTCCACCTGAAAACCGTCTTTGATCTTCTGTTTGAACATACCATAACGGTAACGGATACCGCAGCCGTAAGCTGCGTATCCCAACGTTGCCAGAGATTCCATAAAGCAGGCTGCAAGACGGCCAAGTCCACCGTTTCCAAGTGCCGGATCCGGCTCCTGATCCTCGATCTCGTCAAGGTTTAAGCCGATCTCCTCAAGCGCCTCTTTTACCTCTTTATACATTTTTAGATTGATCATGTTATTGCCAAGCGCACGACCCATTAAAAACTCCATGGACATGTAATAAACCATCTTTGGATCCTGTTTGTCAAACGCTTTCTGTGTTGCAAGCCAGTCATCAATAATGACATCTTTTACCGTGTAGGAAACCGCCTGAAAAATTTCCTGCTGTGAAGCTTCCTCTAATGTTTTGCGGTAAAGATTTTTTACATTTTCCTTTACGTCCTCAATAAATTTTTCCTTGTTGAAAACATTTTCCTTCATCTAGTTTTCTCCTTTTTTGACTCCGAGCAATACTTTTTCGCCATTGATGTTCCATTCTTTGCAGTAGATTCCATCTTCTTTGGCGTCAAAAGAATCAGCTTCTGCTACAACCTCAGTACCTAAAACATCACCCATGATGTCATTTCCGTACTTATGAAAGATATCGGCTACTTTTTCATCTGCATGATAGTAAATGGAGATTTTATCCATAACCTCAAATCCGGCTTCCTTACGCATTGTCTGGATCTTACTGATCAGCTCACGGACAAATCCTTCCTCTACCAGTTCCGGTGTCAGGTTGGTATCAAGCACAACCGTTACCGTATTATCTCCTTCCGTTACATAACCTTCCATCTGTGTCATTGTGATCAAAAGGTCTTCTTCGGATAATTTTACATCATCACTGACTGAAGGCAGCGCAAGCACACCGTCTGCCTTTAATTCAGCCATTGCCTTGTTTCCGTCTAACTCTGCAAGTGCTTTCTGGATCTGTCCTAAGAACTTGCCGTATTTCGGTCCGACGGTACGAAGCTGCGGTTTGAAGGTATAGCTTGTGTATGCGCTGACATCCTCTGTAAAGTTTACTTTCTTCACATTCAGCTCATCCTCGATGATCTCTACAAAGTACTCAGATAAAACATTCGGTGCTTTGACATACATATTTCCGATTGGCTGGCGGTTCTTGATATTCGCAGAGTTACGGCATGCACGGCCCATAACAACGATCTTTAAGACCTCATCCATATTTTTCTCTAATTCTTTGTCGATCCATGCCTCATTGACAGCCGGGAAGTCGCACAGATGGATGCTCTCCGGTGCCTCTGTGTTGATGGAACGTACCAGGTTCTGATAGATCTCCTCTGTCATGAACGGGATCATCGGTGCAGCAGCCTTGCAGATCTCAACTAATGCAGTATAAAGTGTCATATATGCGTTGATCTTATCCTGCTCCATGCCTTTTGCCCAGAAACGGTCACGGCTTCTTCTGACATACCAGTTACTCATGTCATCCACGAACTCATCAAGTACCTTTGCAGCTTCCGGAATGCGGTAATTTGCAAGGTTCTCATCTGTTCCCTTGATCGCGGAATTCAATTTTGACAGCAGCCATTTATCCATCACGGATAATTTTTCATAATCTAAGGTATATTTCGTTGCATCAAACTGGTCGATGTTTGCATACAGTACGAAGAATGCATAAGTATTCCACAGGGTACCCATGAATTTACGCTGTCCTTCCTGTACCAGCTTGCCACTGAAACGCTTCGGGATCCATGGTGCACTGCTTGTATAGAAATACCAGCGGATCGCATCTGCGCCGTAAGTCTCTAATGCATCAAACGGATCAACCGCATTTCCTTTGGACTTACTCATCTTCTGTCCGTTCTCATCCTGTACATGTCCAAGAACGATGACGTTCTCATACGGAGCTTTATTAAATAACAGTGTAGACTCTGCCATCAGAGAATAGAACCATCCTCTTGTCTGGTCAACTGCCTCGGAGATAAATTTCGCCGGGAACTGTTTTTCAAATACGTCTTTGTTCTCAAACGGATAATGATGCTGTGCAAATGGCATTGCTCCGGAATCGAACCAGCAGTCGATAACTTCCGGTACGCGGTGCATTTCTTTGCCGCAATCCGGGCATTTAAAGGTCACTGCATCAATATACGGACGATGAAGTTCTACCTTTGCATCCTCCGGATTTCCACTTCTCTCTGCGAGTTCTGCGCGGCTTCCGATGCACTCCTGATGTCCACACTCACACTCCCATACCGGAAGTGGTGTTCCCCAGTAACGGTTACGGGAAATACCCCAGTCCTGGATGTTCTCAAGCCAGTCACCGAAACGTCCTTTTCCGATGGAATCCGGAATCCAGTTTACGGTGTTATTGTTGCGGATCAGGTCATCTTTGACTGCAGTCATCTTGATAAACCAGGATTCTCTTGCGTAGTAGATGAGTGGTGTGTCACATCTCCAGCAGTGTGGATATTCATGCTCAAATTTTGGAGCATCGAATAACAGTCCTTTCTCATCGAGATCTTTTAATACCATAGGATCTGCTTTCTTTACGAAAACACCGGCATACGGTGTCTCTTTGGTCAGCTCACCTTTTCCGTCTACAAGCTGTACGAATGGAAGGTCATATTTTCTTCCGACAGCGGCATCATCTTCACCGAATGCAGGAGCGATATGAACGATACCGGTACCGTCTGTCATGGTTACATAAGTATCACATACGATGTAATGCGCTTTTTTGTGCTGTTTTTCAATGATCTCTTTTGCACAGTCAAACAACGGCTCATACTCTTTGTACTCTAAGTCGCTTCCTTTGTAAGTCTCTAATACTTCGTATGCCTTTGTTCCCTCCGGTGCATCCTTGTCAGGCAGTTTGCCAAGAACTGTGTCAAGCAGTGCCTCTGCCATATAATAGGTATATCCGTCAATCGCTTTTACTTTGCAGTAAGTCTCATCCGGGTTCACACAAAGTGCAACGTTAGACGGCAGTGTCCAAGGGGTTGTGGTCCATGCAAGGAAGTACGCATCTTCTCCGACTACTTTAAAACGTGCAACAGCAGAACGCTCTTTGACGGTCTTATACCCCTGTGCAACCTCCTGGGAGGATAACGGA
The DNA here is from genome assembly GCA_003483745.1 of Roseburia sp. GTDB lineage: Bacteria > Bacillota > Clostridia > Lachnospirales > Lachnospiraceae > Roseburia. The sequence continues at coordinate 53,648 of DMYD01000010.1, forward strand.
GTACCACAACGTGGGCAGTAAGGAACGATCTTGAATCCTTTGTACAACAGATCTTTGTTCCAGATTTCTTTTAATGCCCACCATTCGGACTCGATAAAATTGTCGTCATAGGTAACGTATGGATTGTCCATATCTGCCCAGAAACCAACAGTCTTTGAGAAATCTTCCCACATTCCTTTGTATTTCCATACAGATTCCTTACATTTTTTGATGAAAGGCTCCATACCGTATTCCTCGATCTGCTCTTTTCCGTTTAATCCAAGAAGCTTCTCGACCTCAAGTTCTACCGGCAGTCCGTGTGTATCCCATCCGGCTTTACGCGGAACGAATTTACCTTTCATAGTCTGGTATCTCGGAATCATATCTTTGATCGTACGTGTCTCCACATGACCGATATGCGGCTTGCCGTTTGCAGTTGGCGGGCCGTCATAAAAGGTGTATGTTTCTCCTTCTTTGCGGTGTTCCATACTCTTTTTAAAGATGTCATTGTCATTCCAGAACTTTTCGATCTGTTTTTCTCTGTCTACAAAGTTCAGATTCGCATCAACTTTTTTATACATTGTTAACCTCCATTGTCTTAAACGATAGATTGCACACTATGTGACCAAAACTATCGTTATAAATAAAAATGCCCTCGTCCTGTATATAGGACGAGGGCTTAGATACTTCGTTATACCACCTGATATACAAATGTACGCGGAAATATAAAATCCGGATACACGCTCCCTGTAACGCAGGAAATGCGTCAGCGCTTACTCTGTCCCGGATAACCTCTGCTTTGATTCTCCGGATCGTTTCAGACTGCAGCTTGGAAGTGATCTTCATTCAACAGATACTCGTACCGGTTTCCACCTGCTCCGGCTCTCTGTCTCTTTCCCTGATGAACTACTGTCTTCGTCATTGCCTTTTACCAAAAATCTAGTCTTTAGTATAGACTTGGAAAATAAGAATGTCAAGAGGACTTCATGCTTTTACAAAAGCCTGCTTTTCACAGAGCACACTTTTTCACATCTGCGATCACGTTTAAAAAACGCTCCTTCATCTGTGCCTCTAACAATTTTACATCCATATCACTGCCCGTGCACGGCACAAATCCTCCAGCCATCGATGCGTGGCCGCCGCCATTGCCAATTCCTTTGAGTGCCTCCGCCACGATTTTTCCCGCATCGAGCATACTTTTTTCACTGCGCACAGAAAGTTTGATTCCATCCGACTTTCTTGAATAGACGACAGAAAATGATACTTCTTTTAATGCAAGCATAAAATCCGATATGTTGGAAATTACCGGACAATCCTTTCCGGTGTTGCAAAAACTGACATCATCATATACTTCAATGCTTGAAATTGCGCTTGAATAAGCCATCAGATCATCAAAACACAGATTACAGTTTTCTAACATATGGATGATCTCATAATCACAGTCATCAAACATGCGGTAGAGCATCTCAATATCGAGTTTTGACACTCCCCGGCTTAAATTATTAGTATCGATCCGTATGCCGTAGGTCAGCGTTGTTGCGATTCTTCTGTCCATCGGAATATTATTTTCAAAGAAATACTGTGCAACAATCGTCGCACAGGCTCCCACTTCCGATCTGATATCTTTAAACCGGTATGGGAACTTTTCATTTTCCGGATGATGATCGATGCAGATGATCTCATCTCCGGTAATATCAACGATATTTGAATTACCCTTCTGCGCATCAACAAGGATTACCTCATCCTCATCTGTCAAAATCGTGCTAAGATCCTCCACATTCAAAAGTTCAATCTCCATCAGTTCACGCAGCTTGTCGGTACTGTAACGGTCTATTTTTCCTTTATAACAGATCGTGGAAGAAATTCCATTGTGCTTTAATAATTCCTGGATTCCAAGCGCACTCGCAATGGCATCCGGGTCAGGGAAATTATGTGTCTGGATATACACATGTTTTCGGTTGATCTGTTTTAACAATTCTTCTAGCTTTGTCATACTGTACTATTTCCTTTACCACTCATCCGTAATCTTATGGACAGCATTATTTTTCATAAACACGGTTCATTCCCCGTTCTTCCCTGCAAAATATTCTTCTGCCACCTTTTTTGTTACAAGTTCTGAAAATGACCGGATCCTATACTGCGCATTTTCTACAGTTCCAAAACCATACGCAGCATGGATAAATCCAACGCCTGCTTTTCTGCTGGCATCATAATCGCCCTGGATATCGCCCACATATACCGCCTCATCTAAATGATTACGGTCTGCAAGAAGTCTGATATTATCTCCCTTCTGTAAAAGATTATTGCCGTAACATTCAATATCTGAGAAATAATCCCAGAAATGATAATGATCCAAAAAGGCTTCAATATAACCTTTCTGGCAGTTGCTCACGATATATAGTTCATAGGTCTTTTTTAATTCCTTAAAAGTATCCTCAAGATCCGGGTACAGCACGCCGCCGTGCTCTTTCAGATAATCATTTTCAAGTCTGCAGCACTCTGCTAAAAGTGTCTCCTGCTCTGTACTGTCAAGTTCCGGGAATAACAACTTTGCAATCACATCCATTGTCTTTCCCATTACTCCCTTAATGTCAGCTTCTGTTAACTTTTTCTCTAATCTGCCATCCTGACGGATTGCTTCATTCCAGGATTCTGCCACGTTGGCTGCGGAATCCCAGAGTGTACCGTCCATGTCAAAAATAATTCCCTGTTTTTTCATATTTTTCACACTCATCCTTATTTCAAATCATATACACGGGCATATTTTTTCTCAAAATAACGCACCAGCGGCTCTGCTGACAACTCTTTGCCACATACATTTGCGATCACTTCTTTTGGTGTACGCGTACTGCCGTACCAGTGAATTTTTTTGTTCAGCCATTTTGTGATCTGTAAAATTCTGCCATCTTTTAAGATCTCATCTACCGGTCCTAACTCTTTTTCCAGTTCCTCTAAGTACATGCCATCATAAATGCTTCCTAAAAGATAACTTGGAAAATAACCAAAGGAACCGTCTGACCAGTGCATATCCTGCAGGATTCCCTCTGCATCATTTGTCGGAACAATATCTAAATATTCTTTCATTTTCTGATTCCAGAGTTCCGGGAGTTTCGCAACCGGAACATTGTCCCGGAAAATTGCCTTTTCCATTTCATAACGCAGTATAATATGAAAACAATAGGTCACCTCATCTGCCTCCGTACGAATCAGACTGTTTCTGACATGATTGATCTCATGGTAAAACTCATCCAATGAAATGTCTTTCATCTGTGGCATCAGTTCCTGCACTTTCTCATAAACAGGCATCCAGAAGTTCTTATTCCGTCCTAAAATATTCTCATAAAAACGGGACTGACTCTCATGTACGCCCATATAGCGGCAGCTTCCGGCAACTGTATTATCGTATTCCGGATTGACATTCTGCTCAAAAATCGCATGGCCGCCTTCGTGAATGGCAGAAAACATGGCAGAGACCGGATCATTCTCATAATAATGATTTGTCACGCGAACGTCCTTAGATGAAAAGTTCAGTGTAAACGGATGCTCTGTCTCCCCTACCGCACCGGCATCTTTGGAAAATCCGATATAGGAAAGTAAAAAATCCTGCACTTTTCTCTGATCATCCGGATCAAAATAAGCATGGAACTTTGTATCATCCGGCTGTTTTGCAGCAAGTATTTTTTTGACAAGTGGAATCAGCGCCACTTTTAATTCGCTAAACAGACGGTCAATTGTTGCCGAATCCATTCCCTCTTCATATTTATCTAACAATACATCATAAACTTCTTTGCCCGGATCCGTATAACCAGCCATTTCTTTGGTAAGTTCGATCATTTTCTCCAGATGTGGTGCAAAAACAGAAAAATCAGATGCATTTTTCGCCTCTTCCCATGCATTTCCGGATTCCGCCTGTTCACGCACCAGCACTTCATAACGGTCCTTTGGAATCCTTCTGTCTTTTTCCATATCGCACTGCATGCGTTTTACAATAAATTTCATCATATCTGACAATTTTTCAAATTCTTCCGGTGTCTTTAATGTCTCTAACATGCCGTAAAGTTCATCCGAAGTCGACATTTTAAAGCTTTCTGTGGAAAAATAGGTCAGTGCATCAATATGTCCTTCCTGTCCCAATTTCGGTGCACAGGTTCTCATGTCCCAGTAAAGCAGCGTATTAATATGTTCATATTTTTTCATTTTATCGAGATACTGCTCGAATTGTTCTAATGTTTTACTCATAGTCGTCCTCCATTTTAAGAACGACGCCCAGCTGGCGTATTTTATTCCGTTCTTTCTGTTCCATATTAACACACGACAACTGACCTGTCACTTTTTTTAGTATAAGATTCGGGTGTCAAAAGGTGGTTCACGACTTAACGGATGTCAAATTGCACAAAGCCGGGATTCGTTTTGTGACTTTGTGACAAAATTAGAAAATCTTAGTATGCCTGTTCATTTATAGTGTTTTGCTGCCATGGATGGCAGCAAAAGTCTTAATGCCACCTTTTGACACCCTAATCAGTATAACCAAAAAGCACCACGAACATGCATTTTTGCAAGTCCATGGTGCCTTTATTCAGGATAATACTATTTTACCTCTACTGTCCAGCCATATTTATCAGGCAGTTTGCCCCACTGGATTCCGGTTAATGTATCGTATAATTTCTGTGTCAGCTCACCGATCTTGAAATCATTGATCGTTACAACATCATCTTTGTAGCGAAGTTCTCCAACAGGGGAGATAACTGCTGCTGTACCTGTTCCGAATACTTCCTCAAGTGTGCCGTCATGTCCTGCTTTCATCAGGTCATCTACGGAAAGTCTGGTCTCATTTACTTTATACCCCCAGTCTCTTAACAGATGGATCATGGAATCTCTTGTTACACCCGGAAGAACTGTTCCCTCGATCGGTGCTGTATAGATTTCACCGGCGATCTTGAACATAATGTTCATAGTTCCAACTTCCTCAACATATTTACGATGCTCACCATCTAACCAGAGTACCTGGGAATATCCCATCTTCTCTGCTTTTACCTGTCCTAAAATGGATCCTGCATAGTTACCACCGCATTTTGTAAATCCGGTACCACCTTTTACGGCACGGACCAGCTCGTCCTCAACTAAGATCTTAACCGGGTTGATTCCCTCTGCATAATAAGCGCCAACCGGGCAGCAGATGATCATAAACTTATAAGCAGATGCCATATGTACACCAAGTGCAGCTTCTGTTGCAAACATAAATGGACGGATGTAAAGAGATGTCTCAGGCTCTGAAGGAACCCAGTCCTCTTCTACCTTTACCAGTGCTTTTACCGCCTCAACAAACATATCAACCGGGAATTCCGGCATACAGAGTCTCGCGTTAGAATTGATCATTCTCTTTGCGTTCATTTCCGGACGGAATAACTGGATTTTTCCCTCTGCGGTACGGTATGCTTTCATACCCTCAAATGTTTCCTGTGCATAATGTAATGTTACACATGCAGGATCCATGGTGATTGGTCCTTCCGGAACGATTCTTGCATCTTTCCAGCCATCTTCTTTTGTCCAGTCCATAACAAACATATAGTCTGTCATATATTTTCCAAATCCAAGATGTTTCTGATCCGGTTTTTCCTTTAAATGTTCTCTTTTTTCAAATCTGATATCCATAACATATGCCTCCGACTCTCTATCGTTTTTTTCTGACCATCATTATGATACTTTCTTTTTTGAGTGTCAAGATTATTCCAAAGGCTTATATTCTCCATTACTTAAATTCATATTAACGTTTATTTTTCATAATCATGCGTTATGATATGATTTTAAAATGTTTTGGAATTTTTGCCCTGAAAGTTTTTTAGTTCTGCCCTGCAATTACCTTTTTTAAAGGAATCCAGATAATAAATGCCAGCACACTTCCGATTACTGCTGTGATAAGCTGTGTCACTGAAAATGTTGTCTGGAACACTGCCATCTTTGGAACCATCGCTTCCGGAAGCAGTGAAGGAATCAAAATCTGTGCGATCACAATTCCCATAAATAATGCTTTTACAATACTGCCAGCCGCCATACCTGCGATCAGACCTGCATTGCCTTTGATTTTCTTTGCAAGCAGACTAACAGCTACCACGAGAATAATATTTCCGATCATAACACATGGAATGATTGCCGGGATTGCTGACATGACAGGGCTTCCCGTAATCAGGAATGATGTAACCGGTGTGATCACAGATAAAATGATCCCACATGCCATTCCTGCACCTAATGCGGCAATAATAAGACACGCATTGATGATCGGTCCTGTGATGTACACACTTGTGTTTTTAAAGAACTGGCTTACAATGCAGATTGCCAGTAACACTGCTGTTGTTGTGATTTGTTTTGTTGTGATTTTCATAAATCCTCCTTTGTTTTACACAATTTTCGCAACCATCATAGTACAACACTTATGAAAAGTCAATTTTTCATACACAATCCTCCCGGCTTCATAAACAACAGTATTTTTTTCTTGTCATTTAAACCGGGGAATTTTATAATAATATCAACATATAAATATTTCGTATAGAATAAAGGAGATTACATTATGCATACATTTCAGCCTATGACTGCAGATATGATGGAATTTGATCCATTTACAAAAATCGGAAAAGAATGGGCACTGCTCACCGCAGGTTCTAAAGAAAAAGCAAACACCATGACCATCAGTTGGGGCGGTGTCGGCGTCTTATGGGGCAAAAACGTTGCTTTTGTATTTGTCCGCGACTCCAGATACACCAAAGAACTGATCGATAAAAATGAGTTCTTTTCCCTCAGCTTTTTATCCGAGAAATATCGCGACGCACTAAATTACTGCGGAAGCCACTCCGGCCGCGACGAAGACGATAAGATCTCAGCTGCCGGCCTGACACTTACTTCCCGCCACAGCATTCCATTTATCGATGAGGGCAATATGATCCTGTTATGTGAAAAAATGTCCGCAACAAGACTGACTGAAGATTCCTTTCTGATGCCGGAGATTGCAAAGAAATGGTATGCGGATCATGATATGCACACGATGTATATTGCAGAGATCATTGATATTCTGGCAAGATAAGAAAAACGGGCAGGTGGGGAGTTCGTATATGTTAACTCCTGTCTGCCCGTTTTTATACTTTTTAAATATATGATTTCTTAATCATTTTTTATTCCGTATATTTTGAAATACTCTTCTGCCTGCTGTAGGGATATATTTAATTTATCCTGCAGTTTTTTCAAAATATCCTCTTTGAATATGTCCATTTCAAGACACACTTCAATCATTCCCTTTGCTTCTCCTCGTGTTTCACTCTCCGCAATTAAATCTTCGATTGCCTTACACATCTCGATTTCCTCCTTCTCTTCCGATACTTTGATCGGTGTATTCGTGATTGTCTTTATCACTCTTGCTGCATTCATTTCTATACTTTTATGGATATCTGTCCTCAAAAAATCCAACAATTTTTCTTTATTTTTAGAGTACTTGATATATCCCATAACCTCTCTCATACTTGTTGAAAACTTATTCAGTTCTTCTTCCGTAAGTTTTGCCGGATCAATCAGGTGTATCCGGTAGTTCTCCACATAACTTAAAATTTCCATATCCCTTATCGACATCATTTCATGCAAAGATAACGGTCCGTCCCATTCCTCTGCTAATAAGTTCTTTATAATAAGCGCTACACACACCTTGCTTTTTCCAAAAATCAATGCTACAATATTTTCTGAGTTTTGTTCTAAAAAGTAAATAGATGGAGGATTATTTATGAGCCCAGTTACTATTGTATTACTGGTTATCTTAGCCGTTTTAATCATCGGACTTGTTGTCCTTTATTTTCTCGGAAAGAAAGCACAGAAAAAGAAAGCCGAACAGGATGAACAGCTTGCCGCTGCCGCACAGACCGTATCCATGCTGGTTATAGATAAGAAGCGAATGCGCATTACCGAATCCGGTCTTCCGCAGGTTGTGATCGACCAGACACCGAAGATGATGCGCCGTACCAAACTTCCAATCGTAAAGGCAAAGGTTGGACCAAAAGTAATGTCTTTGATCGCCGATGAAGCTGTATTTGATTACATACCGATCAAAAAAGAAGTAAAAGCCACCGTGAGCGGTATCTATATCACAAAAGTTACCGGTGTACGCGGACCTCTTGAAAAACCGGAAGGTAAAAAGAGCTGGAGAACCAAATTAAAAGAAAAAGCGAATCGCGCAAATAAAGAACTCGAAAAAGAAAAAGCTGAACTTGAAAAAGAGAAAAGCAAGAAAAAGAAAAAATAAGTTATACAAAAAATACCGCAGCCGTGAAAAATCACAGATGCGGTATTTTTTATCATTTTCATACACGGGTTTATCATGCCATCCCCATATGATCAGCTGATACCTCCGTTTCTTTTGTTCTGTCTGTTTACAGTGCCCAGCCTGCCGCCTGCACCTGTGTCTCTATCATATGATGATAGATTCCTTCTTTTGCGGACAGTTCTTCCGGTGCGCCTTCCTCTGCAACCACCCCGTCTTTTAATACAACGATCTTATCTGCATTTGCGACTGTACGCATCCGGTGTGCAATGATCAGAACTGTCTTGTTCTGGATCAGTTTCGATAACGCCTCCTGGATCAGTGTTTCATTATCGACATCCAGTGATGCTGTAGCCTCGTCTAATAATATAATCGGCGCATCCTTTAAAAATGCTCTTGCAATCGAGATCCTCTGACGTTCTCCACCGGAGAGTTCTGATCCGTTTTCACCGATCATAGTCTGCCAGCCATCAGGCAGTTTCCGGGCAAACTCATCACAGTGCGCTAATTTTGCAGCCGCAATGACTTCCTCATCCGTTGCATCCTGTCTGCCGATACGGATATTTTCCATGATCGTATTATTAAAAAGCGTAACATCCTGAAATACGATAGAATACAGTGACATCAAAGTTTCCGGATCAATTTTTGAAATATCCATGCCCCCGACTGTGATCTTTCCTTTTTCAATATCCCAGAATCTTGCAGCAAGCCTTGATACCGTCGTTTTTCCACCGCCGGACGGACCAATCAGTGCCGTCACTTCTCCCTGTTTCGCCGTAAATGTCACATCTTTTAACACAGACTCTTTCCTGTCATAAGAAAATCCAACATGCGAAAATACAATATCATATCCTTTATGATCAAGCTTTGTTGTTCCTGTCTGAATTTCATGCGACAAAATCTCATCAAGACGTTCACTCTGTATGTTTGCACTGATCATTGCCGCTAAATTCTGCAGGGAAATCTGCATTGGATCATAAATTCTGGATACAACAAGTAAAAACAGGAAAAATGTCAGGACGTCAATACTTCCTTTTGCCAGTAGAATACCTCCGGTTAAGGCAACTGTTGCAATACCAAGTTTTAAGATCATCTGGGCACTTGCAACAAATACCGCCATTCCAAGTTCTGTCACAATCGCATGTTTCTCAACGGCTTTGATCTTTTTGTCGAGACCTTTCATATAATCATCCTGTGCATTGTTGGCGCGAAGATCACGGACTGTCTCAAGTCCTTCCTGAATTCCGTCGGCACAGTCCATTTTCAATTTCATCTGTTTTCTGCTCATACTGTTCTGCACTTTTCCGGAACAACCAACGATCAGAAATGAAACTGGAAGCACCCATAGAGCCGCTAAAGCCATTCTCCAGTCAAAGAAAAAGAGACTGCATGCCACAAGTGCCGTGGAAATACATGCTCCGATCAGTTCCGGGATCACATGGGAAGAAACCGTCTCCATCGTTGCACAATCTGCCATGATCGTGCTAGTCAGATCCGACAGGTCTTTTTTGCCAAAGAAAGAGAGTGGAATCTTTCTTAATTTTTCCGCAAGGGTGATACGTCTCACACCACTCTCCACATAAGTTGCAAAAAATGTCGCATTATACTGGATATAAGTGGTAACTGCGATCAATGCCAGACAGATCATGCTGCCTGCCAGATAAAATGCACCTCTTCCACTTAATGTTTCCCCCATATAGTCCTTTACCAGTGAATAAAGCATTCCTACCGGAAACATCAGCACGATATCCGATATCGTGACGGAAACAAATGCTTTTATCATATCCTTCGCACCCTGCTCCGAAAGTGCGTATTTATGCTGTATTTTTTCTTTCAATGACATTTTTATTCCCCCACTTTCCAACGAACCGATTTATTGTATTCATCCCACATATGCGCATACAGTTTCTGTGCTTCTGACAGTTCTCTATGCGTTCCTGCCTCAACGATCTCTCCATCTTTCAATACACAGATCCGGTCGGCATCTACAACGGAAGAAAGACGATGTGCGATCATAATAACCGTTTTTCCCGCGGATAATTTTGAAAATGCCTGCTGCACCTTCGCCTCATTGTCCGGATCAGCAAATGCGGTCGCCTCATCTAAGATCAGGATCGGCGCATTTTTTAACATTGCCCTCGCAATCGAAAGACGCTGTACTTCACCGCCGGACACATAAGTTCCCTTTGCTCCGATCACCGTATCAATACCATCCGGCAATTTTTCGATAATATCTTCGCACTGTGCATTCTTTAATGCTTCCATAACTTCCTCTCTCGTCGCATCTTTCCTGCCCATGCGGACATTCTCATAAATAGACATCATTAAAAGTTTACTGTCCTGAAACACAAACGATACCATATCCATGAGCTTTTTTGACGGGATATCCCGTACATCCACACCGCCAATTCTGATATGTCCCTCTGTTGTATCAAAGAAACGTGCGATCAGACTTGCAAGCGTCGACTTTCCACCGCCGGACGGTCCGACAAATGCAACATGTTCACCCTCCCTGATTTCCAGATCAATGTTATGTAACGCATCTTTTGTGGCATCCTCATAACGGAAGGACACATTTTCAAAAGTGATGGACATATCTTTTGGATCCGTTTTTCCTGCCGCCTCTGTCAGCGGCTTCTTTTCTAAAATACTGTCAATTCTAGTCAACGCATCCTCAACAATCATCTGATTTTCGCTTGCATACATAACCTTATTTAAAGTGACGGTAATAATCGGTGTGATGATAATATAAAACATCAGGTTTAATAAAAACGTGCCACTCTCTCCACCTTTTACCACATAAAAAGTAAATGCGATCAATACCGCAAATACTGCATTGATGGTCATTGTATAAAATGTCATCGGAAGTCTTAATTCTTTTGTGTAAGCAATCGTCCATTTTTCATAATTTTCAATGGACTGTCTGAAACGCTTAAAAGAAAACACCGACTGGCCAAACGTCTTTACAACCGGAATTCCGCGGACATATTCCACTGCCTCACTTGACATTTCTTCAAGCGCATTCTGATATTCTGCCATCTTATCTTTCATCTGCTGTCCCATCATGCTCCCCATGATCAGAAATGCAGCCACTACCGGGATCAGGCTTAATAATCCAAGCCGCCAGTCAAACATTAAAAGCAGCACCAAAAGACCGACCGGGGTTGCAATCGCTCCCGCCTGGTCCGGTAACTGATGCGCAAGATAGGTCTCCGTCGCTTCACTTGACTCGTTGACGATCTTACGGATCTTACCGCTTCCATCACTATCCATAAACCCCATCGGCAGTGTCATGATATGGTGCATCAGCTGTGAACGTATCCCTGCCTGCACATGAAACGCAGATAAATGAGAACAGAGCAGTCCGCAGATGTAAAGAAACATGGATAAAATTGAAAAACCGACTGCATGCCATCCATAGTTTGCAAGATTTCCTGCATTCTCATAATAAGGTGCCACATCCAAAACTTCATTGATTACTCTCCAGATATAATAAAACGGCACCAGCGCGATCCATGCGCTGACCGCAGAAAATATCCACGAGAGGATTGTCAGATACTTAAAATTTCCCGCATATTCAAAAAGCCTTGCTAAAGAACTCTGTTTTTTCATTGTTATCTCCTTTTTTACGAAAATGAAAACTGCTCCATAAACTGTCCGCAATGCTCCCTTGTGAGTGGATAAAAATCCTGCACTTCTCCATGCTCAATATGCAATACATGTGTACAGCACATCGCGATCAGTTCCGGATCATGTGTGATAATAAACATTGTCTTTTTTCGCTCTTTCAGTCTTTGAAACAGCCCGGCTGTCTGCCGCATATGTTTATAGTCCAGTCCACTGGTTGGTTCGTCAAAAATTAAAACTGATTTCTCTGCCAGAACCGCTGACGCAATCGCCACCCGCTGTTTCTGCCCCCCGGAAAGAGACATCGGATGACGCTCCCGAAACCCGGCTAAATCCAGCTCACGCAATAAATCAGATACTTTATCCGCTTTTTCTTCCGCCATCCCAAGCTGTATTTCCTCTTCCACTGTTTCACAGAACAGTTGATGGTTGACATCCTGCATGACCATATAGCAGTTTTTTAACATCTGTCTGCCACTTAAGTTTGCACCATCTAACATCGTATGCCCCTTGAACTTTTTTTCCAGTCCGCACAGGCAGCGTAAAAATGTGGATTTTCCTGCGCCGTTATGACCGGTTACGGCAATAATACTTTCTGCCGGAACCGTCACATCAGACATATGCAGCACTTCTTCTTTTTCATAATTAAAATGATAATTTTTAAATGTGATCGTTTTCCCGGATTTTTCTGGTTTTTCCGGGAATTCCGGTTGTGATAAGGAAAGTCCCCGAAGCCCCATCGCCTTGATCCGGTCTTCGGAAAACGTAACAAACGTTTTCATCGGCAGATCCGATACGATATGCCCTTCTTCCATATAAATGACACGGTCGCAGATGTCTTTTAACCAGTAAAGTCTATGTTCTGCGATCACAATGGTCTTTCCCTGTTTTTTCCAGAACAGAAGCGTCTGTTTTAATTCTTCAATCGCATCGAGATCCATGTTGGATGTCGGCTCATCTAAGACAAATATCTCCGGCTGCATTGCCGATACCGAAGCACACGCCACCCGCTGTTTCTCTCCACCGGAAAGTTTAAAAATATTGCACCCCATAAGATTTTCCATTTTCAGTTCTCTTGTCACTTTTGCGATCCGCTGTTTTATCTCATCTTCCGGAAGTCCCATATTTTCACAGCCAAATGCCACTTCACTTGTGGTGTCCAGGCAGAAAAACTGGCTGCGTGGATTCTGGAAAACACTTCCCACTTTCTCTGCGATCGTGTAAAGTTCTTCCTCCTGTATCTTCAGTCCGCAGACCTCCACCACTCCATTTAACGTTCCCTCATAAAAATGTGGGATCAGTCCATTTAAAAGGCGCGTGATCGTTGTTTTCCCGCAACCGGATTCACCGCAGAGTAAAATACATTCTCCCGGTTCCACCGTCAGTGAAACATCATGCAATGCCCCTTTTTCCGAGTTTTCATACTGAAAACTGACATTTGAAATTTGTATTATTTTTTCACTCATATCCCTAATATTCCCTTTATCCAAAATACATACGGTATCAGACAAAATGCGATCAGAACCACATCCTGAGCATGGATTCCGATTTCGCAGATATTAGTCCGCCTTTTTTCTCCGCCAAGTCCTCTTGTCAGTGCTGCCGCATTCAATTCTTCCCCGATCTTTGCAAGACAGACCATCAAAGGAACCATCCGGTACTCTAACATTTTTCCTGCATTTTTTCCGCCAACCCTGATATCGCGCATGCGCATTGCCGCATTGATGGATGCAAACTCATCTGCAACCGTAGGGAAAAAGCGAAACATCACAGACAATGGTATCGTGATCTTTTCGGTGACATGCATTTTATTCATCGCTGCATTAAACTCACTGACCGTCGTTGTCTCAATCAGATAAGCCCCCAACAGAATGCTCGGCAGAAAACGTGTCAGTATCCCACAGACTCCAAGCAGCAGAAAGTTTGCGATCCCGGTCGTTTTTGGTCCTAGATACCAGAAACACAGATACGATACCGCATACACGATCATATATGTAAATGCCGTTCTCCATTTTTTTGCCAGTAAAAACAGCACAAAAGGGACAACGCAGAAGATAGGCATAAAACCATTAAAAATATCTCCGCCTGCACCACCTAACACAAATACTGCAATGGTAAACAGCAGTAACATTTTTGTACGCGGATCAAAGACGATGCCGCGATTCTCCACATCCGGCTGTAATAAATTTACCTGCATTACGCAATTCCTGCCTTTACAAAATGTTTTTTCAGAAGTGACTTACCTATCAATCCACCGATCGCTCCACAGACAAGACATGCCACGATCAAAAACGGTGCAATCCAGGTACGGCTCATGATATCGGAAAGTGTATTAATATATTCTTCCCCAAAACTCTGTCTCGTTGCAAAATAAGTCTCGGCATTCATAAAAAGAGGGATAAAGTTTCCAAAAATCACAAGACAGAATACCGCATAACTGCAAATTGTTTTGGCTGCACTTTTATAGTTTCCACTCTTTGCGATCAGATCCGCAATCAGTCCAAATATGATTCCAAAGATAAACGGCCAGTAACCCATCCCTGTGATCCACAAAAATAATCCGACAATCATGGAATAAATGGTGATCATTCCAAACTTATCCACCTTTGTCATAAATAACATCATCGGTATTCCACCGACCAACGGAACTAATGCACAAAGCATCGGCATCATGATCGGGATAAATCCAAGCATAGCAACGGCTGTCATGATGACACAGTAAATGGCTGCATAAATACCGATATTGATCAGATCTTTTCCTTTTAACTTCGCATTACTTTTCATCTCATATACTCCTTTTGTCTCTAATTTTTGTTATATATCACTACCAAGAATTAGTGTTTGCTAACCAGTGATTTTGATAGAAGACTGCCACTCTGTGAAAAGAATGTACAGCCCATTTTTTTATTTCTATTTCAGAATTGCACCCCATCCTCCACAATGATATTTTTCCAGCATATCCATATAACGGAGTGCCGTCTCCTTTGTCATTTTATGACGCACCACCTCAAACATGCTCTCAAATAATGCCCTTGTCATGATGTGAATAAAATCTTCGGTAATCATTTCGCCATCCTCTGTCTGGTAATGGATCGCTTCCATATACTTATAGGTATATTCCGTCTCGATCTCGACAAGCCGTTCCACGAAATCCTGAAACTTCGTCCCGTAGGATGCATCCAGCAAAAGTTCAAATACTTCAAAATTGTCGTAAATGTAATCGACCATTTCCGCCATGCCGGATGACACATAATGTTCCATCTCCCCAGGCTGCTTTTTTTCCTCCAACCCGTGAAATGCCTCCTGCGTATGTAAAAACATCTGCACCAGATGATCTGCCGCCGGTTCTACAATCGCGGAAAATAATCCTTCCTTATCTTTAAACCTTGAATAGATTGATCCGGTTGTCGTCCCTGCCTTTGCCGCGATCGTCCGCAGAGATGCATCGGAATATCCTTTCTGCAGAAATTCTTCCTTTGCGCAGGCTATGATCTTTTCTGAAACTCCTTCTATCTGTTTTGTCACTGGCTCCTCCACTCATTTATAACAGCGTTATATAACACTGTTATAAATATAATCATTTCTTTTTTGTTTGTCAATATAGGAAAGTCCTCAATCTCTCCTGTTTACAATACAACAAAAAAAGCATGTTCTGCAATTCTTTTGAATTGTAAAACATGCTTTTTTCTATAGCTTTTTATGCTTTCGATTCCCCTTCCGGGAAAATGATCTTATTGACAAAGAAAAATACAACCATTGAAACTCCACCGTTTAATACGGTTGTTCCGATATTGTAGAGCCAGTCCGGTACGAACATACCGGCTACTGCAACCCAGATGCAGTTGATGGAGTTTACGATACAGGTCACAATGCAGAATGCGATCAGATACCAGAATGCCTGATACCAGATATTTCCCTTGCTGCGAAACACGAAAGTTCTCTGGATCGGGAAATTGATGCATTCTCCGATCACCATGGCGATCATGTATGCACAGAAATATGGAAGTCCACCGTGTGCGGCATCATAACCGATAATATTCCATTTAAATGTCTCTCCAAATAAAGTGATGTCGATTCCCGGGAATCCAAAATCAACATTTGGAAGTCCGGCAAATGCAAGCGGCAGAAACAGTAACATCAGATATTTGAATACCGTGATCAGGTTACTTACGATCACGAACAGACCGCCCTCCCGGACCCATTTGGAGGCTCCGGGATGTTTGTCTGCAAAGTTCTGCCATAGATTTTTTATACTACTCATTGTACACTTTCACCTCTATGTATTACTTCTGCAAAATCTTTTACTGTGCTGCTGTTTCGCTTACGGTCTGTACCGGTTCTTCTGCTGCGTCTTTTTTATATTTTTTGATCGTAAGAACCTCTAAGAAGATCACCAGTGCTCCAAAAATAATATCGATCACGATCGCCAGAATCTGCCAGTTCATCAGACCTGTCTTTAAGTTTTCCGGATCATATGCACGGCTGTTTACAACTGTGTACATGATGTTTTTGGATGCCTGACGCATTGCTTTTACACCTGTTGCACTTGTGGTATCTGTCACATGGTTGGTTTCCGTATCATATGCAACCAACATACAGTCTGTACCGCCACGGATACCCATATCAGAATCCATGTATCCGTAAACACCAAAGTAATCGGTTAATACAAATCCACGGAAGCCCCACTCATCACGAAGTACGGTTGTCTGTAACGGGTAGGTTCCGCCTGCCCACTGTGTACCGATATAGTTGAAGGAGGACATGACTGCCTTTGCTCCACCTTCTTTTACTGCGATTTCAAAAGGTTTTAAGTAAATTTCACGAATTGCCTGCTCATTTGACCATGTACAGAGCATTCCGGTACGGTTTGTTTCCTGATCATTTAAAGCAAAATGTTTGATATATGCGTAAACACCATATTTTTCAGCACCGATCACTGCATTTGCGGCCATTTTTCCGGAAAGGACACCATCTTCTGAATAATACTCAAAGTTACGTCCTGCAAATGCATTTCTGTGTGTGTTCATTGCCGGTGCATACCATCCGGAAACATCCATCTCGTCTGCCATCTTACCAATGCTCTCACCGAAAGAAAGTGCAAGATCTTTGTTCCAGGTATTTGCGATCATAACTGCGGACGGGAATCCAATGGAGCCTGTTCCTGTAAAGTTGTTGTTGATGGATGCAGGTCCGTCACAGTCAACGGTCATAACTTTTCCAACACTTGCAGCTGCAGATGTCTGATATCCGCCAAGAGCGATCATTGTATCCATATCGGAAACTGTCAGCTGGTCAAGCAGTGTATCCCATTTTTCATCATCATAGGAAAGGCCACGCATATCAGCAAGTGTCATTCCGTTTTTCGCGCCTGTTGTCGGCATTTCATCAGAATCATTGTTGTAATTGTTTGGATCATAATTGCTGTTATTTAAGAACTCAGCTTTCTCATCCTCTGCTAATGTAAAGTTTGAAGGAGCTGCTGTTGCTTTTGCATAGTTTGCAAATCCATCTGCTCTTGAAAGGTATGTTACATCGCCTTCTGCATATGCAAACTGATTTGTTGCAGCTACATCATCGGTAGAACGTGCATTATTCTCATCATATACAACGGTATCTGCAACACTTACGGTCTGTGATGCGATCGTATTGTGTGAA
This sequence comes from Roseburia sp., assembly GCA_003483745.1. Taxonomy (GTDB): domain Bacteria; phylum Bacillota; class Clostridia; order Lachnospirales; family Lachnospiraceae; genus Roseburia. The sequence goes on from DMYD01000010.1 coordinate 71,205, forward strand.
TCAGAGTTGATAGAAATCTCATAGTCGCCAGCCTCTAATACATAACAGCCATTGCCGTAAGTATCATAGGAAGCCATATCTTCTTCTGCAAAACTTACTGTGATTGTCTGGGACTCACCCGGCTCTAACACATCTGTTTTTGCAAAATCGATCAGGTTTGCAGATGCTTTTTCAATTCCACCGTTTGTATATGGCGGATTATAATATACCTCTACCACATCTTTTCCTGCAGTAGTTCCATTGTTTGTTACTGTTACATCAAAAGATACCTGACCGTCTGCTACGGTGATACCGCCCATTTTCTGTTCGAAGTCTGTGTAGGAAAGTCCGTATCCAAATGGGAACTGAACGGTCTTATCATAGTCGATCAGACCTTCCACTGCTGCTGTCTCATAGAAACGATAGCCAACATAGATGCCTTCCACATAGTTGACAAAAGATGGAATTGTTGCTTCTTCTTCGCCTGTTCCGAAGTTTTTGGATGTAGCGGCAAACTCATCCATATTGTCATACAGAAAGTTTCCAAAATTGTTGTAAGTCGGTGTTGCTGTCAGATCATATACAAATGTATCGCTGGTTTTTCCGGACGGATTTACTGTACCGGCTACGACTGCACCGAGAGACTCAAATCCGGACTGGCCTGTTCCAGGACACCAGATTGCACCCTTGATCTGTTTATAATCATTTAAAAATCCAAGTTCCATGGTGTTTGCACCGTTATATACAACAACGACATTGTCAAAGTTGGCACAAACAAGGTCTAACATATCTTTTTCTGTCTGGCTTAACTGTAAGTAATGCTCACCAGCTTCAAAATCTTTGTAGTTTTCAGAGTTATCTGTGTAAGTTACTTTGCTTACATCAGTTGGAAGGTCTGCTCCCTCACCACCAACACGGGTAATCACTACCATCGCTGTGTCAGAAAACTCTTTTGCATTGTTCATCAGTTCAGTGCTGTAGGAATCTGCTGTCGGTTCCGGCAATGTCCAGTCCTGCGCCCACATACCAACTTCCGGTCTGTCCTCACGGTACGCTTTGTAGAAATCGGTCAGTTCTGTATTGATCTTGTATCCGGCATCCTCAAGACCACCGAGAAGTGTTGTTGTCTCGTATGCATCGGATAATGCTCCGGATCCGGTACCACCATAACAAGGATTGGTGGATGCCCATCCAAATACATTGATATTCTGTGTGTTTGTAAGTGGCAGGATATTGTCTTCATTTTTTAATAAAACAATACCTTCATCTGCGATATCCTCGCAAAGTGCGGTTGCCTCATTTGAGGTTTCCTCTGTAATCGTACCATTACCCATTGCAAGTGAGATCATACTTGACATTGGAATAAAGCAGATCAGATTGATAATCACAACTGCTGCCATAAGGAATGCGATCCATGCTTCCTTTCTCACCAGTTTCTTTACTGGTTTTTTCAATTTCATGCATGCCACAGTTACAATAATTGCGATTGCCAGTGCAATGCCAAGCGCAATCAGGTATGGCTTACAGGAATTGAGAACGTTGATCACGTCATCCATGTTAATCGCTAACATTTCTAAATCCTCCCTTGTTTTCCGAAGGAAAATGCAATTTTACAATGTAAAATTTATCTGCTGACGAGCAGAGGATTTTCCTCCCTTGTTTTCTTTATCCGTTTCGGATCTTGTAACTGTATCCTACCACACCACACATCCTTTGGTAAAAATCTTCACAATCTGCACTTTTTTTGCATAAACTGTTTTGCATGTTGGAAGTTTTGAACAAAATAAACGCCATATTTTTATGCATTGTACACAAAACATGGCATTTACTATCATCTTAATTACAATTCTAAATTATTTTCCAATCAATACTTTCTTTCCCTCAAAAGCAAATCCGTAGTGTCTGATCTTCTCTTTTGGGATTCCTGCTGCAGTCAGTCCGGCGTCATAATTTTTTTCCCTGATCTGTTTTAAAGCGGCCTGCACCGTATCTTCTAATGTTTCTTCTTCATCTGCCTCATGGACTTTAAATTCCATCACGATTGCATTGTTTTTCTGGTCATGTGGAACCAGCATGATATCATATCTGCCGTAGCCGCTCTCCCTGTTTGACCGCACATCATAAGAATCCCGCAGTTCCACTAAAAGTCCCAATACAAATCCGTGATAAAAACGCTCCGGCTGCGATCTTTTCGATGGATGGTTTCCGGTATCAAAGCTGCTGAAAGTTGTGAGTGCAATGTCGTTCATATAAATATTCATCTCTTTTAAGTTCCCTTTTAATAATGCCTCTATGAACTCATTATAGTTCGACATGGAATCATCAAACCAGCCTTTAAACATGTTAGAAAACATACTGTAAGTTTCCAGATTCGTGATACGAAGATGATACCACGGTTCTAACAGCATACCTCGATATTCCACCTCTTCTGCTTTCAGGTAGCCCCCTGCAAGCAGCAGGCTCCAGATCGCATTTTTACTTTTATCAAGCTGGTTAAACACAATCTGTTCGTCAAATGTTACCACGATTTCTCTTTCCTGCAAAAGTTCCTCCATCCGTGTTTTAATGTCTGCCGATGCCGTCCGGATCAGTTTATTTACCAGACCGTTAGAACTTGTTGATGCCCAGTACGGACGAAACTGTTTTTTGTCCAGAAAATTAGTGATCGACCACGGATTATAGATATCTTTATGCGTGCCGAAGGTAAATCCATCATACCATTTTTTTACCATCTCTTTCTGATCTGTCAGCTGATATTCCGCGAGAGCATCAAACACCTCTGTCTCAGTAAATCCAAAACAGGTGGCATATTCTTCTGAAGTGGTCGTCACAACATTGAGATTATTGAGATCAGAAAAAATAGATTCTTTTGAAACCCTTGTGATTCCTGTCATGATCCCGCGCTCCATGTAAGGATTGGTCTTGAAACTGGAATTAAAAAGACTGCGGATAAATGCGGTAAACTCATCCCAGTATCCGTGAATATATGCTTCCTGCATCGGAGTGTCATATTCATCCAGCAGGATGATGGCTTTTTTCCCATAATATCTGTATAGGATACCTGCTAAATTTTTTAATGAATCCTGTGCGGTCACATCACCCATAGTTTCACTCACAGACCGTAACTGTCTTTTTTCCGTTTCCGAAATATTTTCTGCCTCATTCAGATACGCATGCTGCATATATGTTTCTTCAATAATATTTTTTATTTTTCGTACGGCATCCTCATAATTTGTCTGTTTCACATCCGCAAAACTTAAAAAGATGACCGGATAGGTTCCCTGGAGTTTTCTGTATTTTTCCTCTTTCCACACTGACAGACCTTCAAACAGATCGGATCTTCCCGCATACTGGTTTGAAAAAAAACAGTTTACCATACTCATATTGAGGGTTTTCCCAAAACGCCTTGGACGTGTGATCAGTGTCATCACATCCGCTGATTCCCACCATTCCCGGATAAAATCAGACTTATCTATATAAAAACTGTTTTCTTCACGGATACTTTCAAATCCCTGGTTACCAATACTGATGCACGGTGCCATATCTTTCCTTCCCCCAGTTCAGTTTTAAAATTATATTCTCTTTTCCAATTATATAAAACCGGACTCTTTTCTTCAAGGAATATCTGTCTTTAACAATATACAATATTTTATTCTTTTACCTGTTTAATGCTTCACAGACACAATTCTCTATGTACTCCATGCCAAGCTCTGTATTTAATGTGATATCGAAATTTGCTGCGACACCCCAGATTCTTCCGGTATAATAGCGGTAATTGTCAGCACGTCTCTTATCTTCCCGCTGGATTCTCTGCTTTGCTTCTTTTTCAGACAGATTTAAGCGCTTCATCACGCGTTTTACCCTGCTCTCTATCGGTGCAGAAAAATAGATTTTCAGGCAGTCCGTGCGGTTTCTTAAAATATAATCCGAACATCTTCCGACAATCACACAGTTTCCTTTCTGTGCTAATTCTTCTATGACTTTCTTTTCCGCCTCAAATATCTGGTCTTTCGGTGCTTCCTCATTGGTCTGTGCATACATATAGACCTGACTGACCAGATCATATAACAGACTGTTTGTCATGGATTCTTCTTTTTTACTGATAAAATCCTGTGTATATCCGGTCGTCCCTGCAGCCATTTTTATAATCTCCTGATCATAAAAAGAAAATCCAAGTTTCTCTGCAAGTGCCATTCCGATATCATGTCCGCCGCTTCCATACTGTCTTCCGATGACAATAATATTTTTCCGGTACTGCTTTCCACCGTTCTGTATTTTTTCTGAAACCTCTCTCTTAGTTTCATATTCTTCCGGAAACAGCACCGGCTTTATAAATTCCAGCTTCTTTCCAAGAACCCTGGCGATAAATCCGACCAACAGCGCAGCAATGATCGTACCTTCACGCACTCCGTTTAACTGACCGGAAAACAAAAATGACAACGCAGCCGCGATCACTGCCATTGATGTATCGAAAATAATTTTCGTCGTTCCGAAATTTGTTTTCCAGGTCTGCACGATCGCACGGACAAAGGATTCTCCCGGCAGCATGACAACATCTGCAAGTACCTCTAAATAAACGCCAAATCCCAAGATCGCACATCCCACAAGCAGTGCGATCACTTTTACAAGATAATTCTTCGGATCGACCCAGAAAAACAGATACATGGTCAGATCGATAAAATATCCAAATGCAATGGATACAGGAATCTGTAAAATATTTTCCAGTTTAAAATTTTTCCGTAAGATCAGTATCTGCAGTAAAATAAGGAAAATACTGAAAAAGATCGTGAAATTGCCAAGTGTAAATTTAAAATTAAGGCTTAATACATACGGAATCGAAGAGATCGGGGATGTTCCAAGACTTGCCTTTGTGATCAGACTTACACCAAGTGCATTGATAAACAATCCCACCAAAAATAAAAGATATCTTTTTAACTTATTCATTTTTTGTCCCTTCTTCCTCTGTCAGCATCAGATTTTTAAATATTTTTCTGCTGAATGTAAGATAGGCATCAAATTCCTCTTCCGTGATTCCTTTTAACGCCTGCTTTTCAATTTCCAGAAAAGATTCTTCCACCAGCTTCTGGCTTTTCCATCCCTCTTTTGTCAGATAAATATGAAATGTGCGTCTGTTTCCATTTAACATCCGCCGTTCGATCAGACCTTTTTCCTCCATGCGGTTTAAAATCGAAGTCAGTGAACCCGCCTCTAAAAAACAATTTCTGGCGATTTCCTTCTGACTGCTGCCGTCGTGATCTTTCAGATAATCAAGAACCTTTGGCTGCCCGATCGTCAGTCCGGTGTTTTTCAGCCGTTCTAACAATCCCCGCTGTACAAGCATCTGGTTCGCCATGATCAAATAATGCAGTGAATCCTCCATTGTCTTTCCTCCAAAAAAAGAAATAGTTATAATTCAAATGTTTATATTTCAAACATTTAGAATTATAACTATCTACCATTGCTATGTCAAGGTCAACAGAATACTCTATGTTTTTTAACTCAACTAGAACTCAATATAAAAAACAAAATGGAGCTAACACTTCACGAAGTTCAATTCGAAAAAGTGACAGCCCCTACGTTTATACAATATATTTACTCTACCTATTTACTTTTCATATAAGAACTCTTCCGGCAGCGTTACATTAAAATCTTTTGCAAGATGACGGAAGTTATCCGGTGTGATTGTCTGAAGCTTATCCGGTCTCATGGCAAGCATTTTTACCAAAATTTCGGCGGATTTTTCCGCGGTATGCATCAGACCAAAGGTCAGGTCAAAATCTTCCCCTGCCGCAAACATACCATGATGTGCCCAGATCGCAAGATCATATTTTTTCATCAGTTCACTGGTTGCAACAGCAATCTCCCTGCCGCCCGGCACCATCCAGGGAACCACACCAATGCCTGCTGGAAATACGACCGGACATTCCGTTGCCATCTCCCAGAGTTCTCTTGTAAAGACTTTATCTTCCAGTGGAAGAACAAATGTTAAAGCAATAATGTTTGTGGTGTGTGCATGGTATACAACACGGTATTTCGGGTTCTGCAACTTCTTCACTTCCAGATTCATCAGATGACTTGGAAGTTCTGATGTTGGTCTTCCACCGTTTACCAGTCCCCAGACGATACGGTAATTTTCTCCCTTCTCATCCAGTTCGATCATACAGAAAGAATCTTCCGGTTTAATGATGACGTTACGGAAATATTTTCCACTTCCTGTCACAAGAAAATATTCTCCTGCCAGTTTTGGAACAGAAATTCCGATCGGCTGCCACTCTTTTGCAGCAAAGTTTTCTTTTACAGATTCCACCTCTTCCGGTTTTACACGATAGGACAGATTTCCGCCATTCCTTTCATGCCATCCCTGTTCCCATCCATCATTCGCCATACGGATAAATCCCTTTACAAATTCTGCATCTAAAAATTTCATGTTTATCTTCCTCTCCTCTACAATTTTCAGGTATTCAATCATCCCTGTCTGCTTTCTTTTATTTCATATTATATTTTGTGCTATGCTCTGTCTGCCAGCACCTCACTCTCATATTTTTCAATCTCATCATAAAAATGAAAATCATCACACACATTTTCCCTACGGCAGTACTCCTCCCAGATTTCTCCGATTGGAAGCATTTTTACAGCTTCATTCATTACCATAAGCTTACTCATCTGATTGGTATCCTGAAGTTCTTTTAACATTTCATTCGGAGTACAAAGTGCCATCAAAAGTGCCTTCTGCCAGCTTCGAAAACCGGTTGCAAGTGCCGAGACACGGTTAATGCTCGCATCAAAATAATCCAATGCCATATAAACACGGTCTAATGCATGATTTCTCACGATCTCTTTTGCCATTTCTTTTGTCTCATCATCCAAGATCAACACATGATCGGAATCCCAGCGCACACCTCTTGTAATATGAAGTGCAAATTCCGGATAAAAACAGAGCATTGCAGGGATCTTATCAGATACATACTCTAGCGGATGATAATGTCCATTATCCATTAATGGCATACAGCCATCATGCAGTGCCGCAAAGCTTAATGTAAATTCTGCTGAGCCTACGGTGTAAGACTCCACACCGATTCCAAACACTTTTGATTCCACACATGGTTTCACAAGATTTTTGTCATATGGCTCTGATAAAATCTGTTCAATTGAATCTTTATAGCGGAGGCGCGGTCCCATACGGTCTGCCGGGACATCCTTAAATCCATCTCCTGTCCAGATATTCATCACACATGGCATACCTGTCTCTTTTGCAAAATATTCAGAAATACGGATACACGCTTTCCCATGATTGATCCAGAACTTTCTTGTTTCCTCATCCGGACTTGATAAAGTAAGCCCATCCTTTACTTTTTCATGCGAGAAAAATGTCGGGTTAAAATCAATACCCATATTGTGTTTTTTTGCAAATTCTACCCATTTTTTAAAATGCTTTGGCTCCAATGCATCACGATCGGCAAATTCTCCCGGTTCAAAAATGGCATAAGACGCATGAAGATTTAACTTTGCAGTTCCCGGCATCAGTTTCATAGCCTCTTCCATATCTGCCATAAGCTGCTCCGGCGTTTTTGCACGTCCCATATAATTTCCGGTTGTCTGGATTCCTCCGGTCAGACCTCCATCATTGTCAAACCCGATCACATCATCAAGCTGCCAGCAGTGCAGTGATACCGGAACCTTTTTCAATATCTCAATTGCCTGATCTGTATCCACACCTAATGCTGCATATTTTGCTTTTGCTGCTTCGTAACCTGTCATATTTTACTTTTCCTTTCTATTCTGTATCCTGATTACTTGTAAAAATATTTATTTCAAACGACTCTGCAATACATGCCCTTGCTGCCTTTAGGTCTTTTAGTTCTCCCGCCGCGATCATCTGTGCAGCAAAGTTTCCGACTGCTGTTGCCTCTGTCGGCCCCGCATATACGTTTTTCCCTGCATACTCTGCCGTCAGTTCATTTAAATAATGTGCGTTTGCCCCGCCGCCGACAATCTGTATTCTGGAATAATCAATACCTGTCAGTTTTTCTATTTCCTCTGCCGTTTTTGCATAACACTTTGCAAGGCTGTGATAAATGACCGCGGCTAATTCACCAATTGTCTGCGGAATCTGTTCCCCTGCTTCTTCGCATGCCGATTTTACTTCCGCTGTCATATTTCCCGGTGCAAGAAATCTCGCATCATTGACATCTACAAAGGATCTGATCGTTTCTTTTGATGCAAGTGCACAAATTTCTCCAAATCCCATATCCGGTGCGCTTTCTTTTTTCACTGACTGTATCATCCATAATCCCATGATATTTTTCAGATAGCGGAATCTGTAATCATAACCGCCTTCATTTGTCATGTTATGCTGCATACTGACTTTGCTGCAATCTGCCTCTTTTAACTCTGTTCCCATCAGTGACCATGTGCCGGAACTGATATAAAGTGCATGCTCCTCCTGCGTTGGAACTGCCATCACCGCAGAAGCAGTATCGTGCGTTGGCGGAAGAACTACTTTACAATCAAATCCAACCCTGTTTTGAATATCTTCCGTCAGTCTGCCTAATTCATATCCCGGATTTTGAATTTTATGGAAAATTCTTCGAGGATATCCAAGCATATCTATCAATTCAATATCCCAATCTTTTGTCACAGGATTCACAAGCTGGGTCGTTGTCGCATTTGTATATTCCTGTACCTTTTTCCCAGTTAATAGAAAATGAAAATAATCCGGTATCATTAACATACTTTTTGCCCACTCAAGCTGCCCCGGCTGCTGCTCTTTGACTGCCATCAGCTGATAGATCGTATTGAAAATCTGTTTCTGTATTCCAGTTCTTCCGTATAAATCGTCTTCCGGTATAAACTCATATACTTTCCTGTCCATACCTTCCGTCCGTCTGTCCCGGTACGCCACTGCATCCCCGATACGTTCATCATTTTCATCCAGCAGAACAAAATCGACTGCCCATGTATCAATACCCATACTATATGGGATTTTTCCTACCATGGCACATTTTTTCATCCCAGTCAGAATCTCTTGAAATAACTGGTCCACATCCCATACTTTGTGACCATTTTTTTCAATCATGCCATTTGGAAAACGATATATCTCTTCCAAAACAATTTTGCCGTTCTCCAGGTGTGAAAGCATATGCCGTCCGCTTGAAGCACCGATATCCACAGCCAGATAATATTTTGTATTCATCCCTTACTCCTTTCCTTCTCTTTTGCTGAATTTAAGATATCAAAAATAAGGACAGTTTTTTAGACTCTCATTCGACTAAAAAACTGTCCTTATTTTCTCTTCGTAATACTTTTCGTCTTTCTTTTATTTTGTCTTTAAATTTGCTGAAAACTATTCAACTCTTCCAACAGATATTTCGAAGAGTCAACATTTTTTATCACTTGCTCGTGAATATTTAAAATTGAATTTGCAAGTTTGGTCACATTTTCTGTTGCATTGCTTACTCCACGCACATTTTCCTCTACTACAGCTGATATATTTGTAATGCCATCATTCATCTCTGCCATAATATTACGAAGAGACATAATATTTTTATTGAAAAGACCTGTAATAGTATCCATATGATCTGCCTTTTCATAATACATATCTGTTGCAGCCTCAAATTCAACATAATCATTCATTATCTGATTTTGTATGAAATTCATGAGATCTTGTGCATTTGTCATCAATTGATTGACTGCCGCAATAACACGAACACTGATACCCTGAATGTCATTTGCCGTATTCTTACTGTTTTCTGCCAATTGACGAATTTCCTCTGCGACAACAGCAAATCCCTTGCCAACTTCCCCCGCTCTTGCAGCTTCGATAGAAGCATTTAATGCAAGCAAATTCGTCTCACTTGCGATCTCAAGTATATCGTTAGTTAAATTATTAATACTGCTGATTTGCCGACTTTCTTCAATGGATAAAGATAATGCCTGACTCTTTTCGTTAATAATATCAGAAATGTCTGTTTTCTTCTTCTCTGTCTCCTCTTTAACACCAACCGCTAATGCTTTAATATCAGAGGCAATTACAACACCTTCATTAACTTGATTTCCAACATCGTTAATTGAACTCACTATATCATTGGTGTTCCCGGTAATTCCCTCTATAGAAGATGATATTTCTTCCATACTCGCAGTAATTTCTTCCATGGTAGACGCAATATTATCTGCATTTTCATTTGAATTGTTTACTTCTTCATTCATTAATCCAAGTGAACTTTGCATTATTTCTGACTGCTTTCGTATTTTTTGCATAGCATTCTGTAACTGAATGATAAAATTGTTAATTCCATCCGATAACTGACCAATTTCATCCCGCGAACTAACAGTAATACGCTGCGTAAGATTTCCCTGTTTCTTATTGATACCATCAATAATATCATTTAGCTGCCGGCTGGCTTCACTTGCCGGTTTACTTACAGTCTTACTTATAACCAAAAAGACAACTACTGATACCAAAGCAAAAAAAGAAAATAGAATTTTTGTCATTATTAAATTTGTCTCAACAGCTTGATTATATTCCTTCGATAAATCAGAAATTCCCTGCTCAAGCTCCTCTGTAAGCTCCTTTTCCGTTGTTTCTCCCATATCAACCATCAGATTCTGAAAATCTACACCAAGAGCTATACCAGCCTGCACAAAATCCCCCTTGTCAACATACCCTTGTATTATGGCAAATTGCGAAATAACCTCTGTTAAAAAATCCTCATATGTATGGATTTTATCTTTTAACTCTACATTATCGATATTTTTCAGATATTCATCCATCTTACTCTCACTTGCCGTAATCGTCGAAATTTCCTCTGCTAGTGAACTTTCCAACTGTTGACGTAGCTCTGCATCATCATACAAACTGATAATGTTAAGATATTTCTGACCTCGTTCCATACTTTTTTGGATAGTGAAAATCTCTGTCTGAATCGGAATATACTGTTTCGTTATCTGCAATCCAGCCTGTTTTATACTATTCTGCGCTCTTATAGAAAACACTGTATTTAATCCAAATATCAAAACAAATATAATAATCATTAAAAAAACTTTATTTCCAATTTTTTTCATACAAATACCCCACTCTTATTTTTCAGAATAATATTTTCGAAGAAAATAAGCAGGCGCACAACTCCAGGCATGGCAGTAACTATTAACAATAGTCCCACCATAAGGTGATTCATCCGGATTATTTGGATTATATAACTCCCAAAACGTATCCGCACCAAGTCGTGCCATACCTCCCCAATATTTCTCCATAACACTAAGAGCCTCTGTTTTATCACCACATTTAAGTAATGCTTCTATATAATAGTGATACATATATGGGGTAATCATTTCAATTGCCTCTGTCTGTGTCGCAACATCATGTAAAATTCGAATTCCACTCTGCTCATCTACAACATCACCAAGAATCATCCATACCTGGCTTGCGTAGGAAATCTGCCTGCAATCACCACTGACAAATAGTCCTTTTTCTTCATCATAAAAATGCATCTTAGCAGCTTTTCTATAAAGTTCATAAGTTTTCATTATGCATTCTGCATCATGGTCTTTTCCGATTTCTTTTGCAATGGCAACGGCACTTTTCATCGCATACAGCAAAACACCCTGTGCACCTGCCTGCTTATTTAATTCCAGTGACCAGTCAAGAAAACACCAGCCGAGTTTATTGCAGTCTTTTACCACACCATCATTACCGACCTGTTTCTGTGCCAATACAATCTGCATTTTTGCTGTTTCCCACAAATCTTCAAGGGCCTCACGATCCTTCGTTTCTACATAATAATCCCACAGGGCTGCCACAAACAATAAAGAGTAATCAAACATACTGGTATCATCTACTTCCGGTTCAGGCTCTAAAAATACACATGCACCCACCTGTCCATTTTGCATCGGTAATGCAGCAAATAAATATAAACACCCCTTTACCATATCATTCATCTGATATGTCTCATAGTTTGCCAATGCCTGTAATCGAAGATCTCCCATCCAAAGTCGCCGATCACGTTTTGGTCCATCTTCAAAAACTTTCTGCATACAATCATGCAGTGTATGGCACGCAATATGATCAATCTGCTCCAATTCTTTATGCACATTATGATATGGTTTTAACTTACTATCATCTGCAGAAGATAATGCGATTGCCATGACATCTTCAATAACCAAATTAAATTTTGAACTGATATCAAGTATATCAATTTTCACATAGCGAAACGAATAACGCCTCGGCAAAGTATACTCTCCCGGAATCAGATCAAAATGAAGTTGTTCCTGTTGTACCCACGCTGAACAGATCCATCCCTGATAATTCTCCACATTTTCTTCAAATTCTTTCAAATTCTCTGCAAAGGAAAATCTAATCCAAACCGGAGCATCTGGATGTGAATTGACATAACCCATTTTTACTTGAAGATGTCCTACCAAATGTTTCCCAAAATCAATTGTTACCGAATCGCCTTTTCCTAAAGGTTTTGAAAAAAACTGTCCCTCTTTTGGAGGAACCAGTGTCTCCTTAACTTCCGGCAATAAACTTAATGCCTTACTTAAAAATTCTAAATTTTTTTTCATGTATTTGTTCTTCTCTCACTCTTACCATTTTAAGTATTCTTTTCCACAAAACGGATCTACCGGACTCTTGCCAGTAAAATTGCTTCTTCCCATAAGTTTTTCCATCACACTATCAATTACATACTCACTATTGGAATAGCCATTGATAAAGGTTTTTATCATGGGTACATCCACAAGATGATATGGATTAGCAAGGCTGATAAACACAACCGGTCTCTCAGCAGCAAACCATGGAACGTTATTTCCATTTCCCCAGAATGTATACCATGAAAGTCGGTTTGTCACTTTATTGGATGCATTTTCTACATTTCCAATATAAATGACCAGATCATAATTCTTCCGGAATGTGCCAACATCAAATTTTGCTGTTTCAAAGTTCTCCTGTTCATATACGTTAACTTCGAACCCCTCCTCAACCAATCGCTTACGAAAGCTTTCCAAAACACGCTCATTTGATGGAAACCCACCTATGATTTCCAGCAACACCTTTTTGGTCTTATGCGGATTCAACGGTAAAATTCCATCTATATCCTTTACAAGTGTAACTGCCTTGTCTGCGCTCTTTTTAGCCCATGCAACATGCTCATCAGCCTGCAGAATACAAAGTGCACTTTCCGAAGGCACAATTTCACACTTTGCTTTTCTGTGAAGTCCAAGCGAAGCTTTAGTTGCAAGAATTCTTGTGATTGCTTCATCTAATCGCTGTTCCGAAAGGATTCCCTGCTTGTATCCATTCAGCATATACTGATAATCTTCCTCAAGATCCTTATTAAAAAGGAACATATCACATCCTGCCTCAATCGCATAAGGAACTGCCCTTTCTCTGTTCATTGCACAGCTAAAACCTACCATGCAGGTAGAATCCGTTACAATCAGACCGTTAAATCCCAATTTTTTACGGAGCAAACCTTTTAACAATTCCGATGAAAGTGTTGCCGGTATTAATTTATTTGGAAAATCTGTATTATACGATTTTTGATATGCCGGCTGTGCAATATGTCCGACCATCACTGTCTGTGCCCCCGCCTGAATCAAGCCGCTATATATTTTTCCATATGTCGCATCCCACTCATCACAGGAAAGATTATTTACGCTTGTAAGAATGTGCTGATCCACTTCATCGCAGCCATCCCCTGGGAAATGCTTAATTGCAACAAGAACATTTTCTTCCTTAGCTGCCCTCATGTAATTGAGACCACATGCAAGAACACGATCCGGATCATCCCCATATGTACGCACGTTTGTAATCGGATTTCTCCAATTTCTATCAATATCAACCACAGGTGCAAAAGCCCAGTTACAACCAACCGCTGCACCTTCACTACAGCTTACTTTTCCGAGCCGATATGCATCCTCCGTGTCTCCAGTTGCCGCAACCTGCATTTGTTTTCCGTACTGTGTTCCATCTGTTGCAATTCCGCAGCCTCCATCCTCAAGATTAGCTCCAATAAGAAGTGGGATCTTACTGTGTTCCTGCAGATAACGGTGTGTCCGCTGCATTTCCTTCGCCTCACCACAACGATACATAATTCCACCAATGTGATGTGCGAGCATGACATGTTCCAGATATTGCGGATCTCCGGAATACCCGATTGGGACAAACAACTGACCTATTTTTTCTTCTAATGTCATTGACTTTTTTGTATTTTCAACCCATTCAATGTCTTCCCCTGAAAGGAAGAATGGATTCTTTGTTAAGTTGATCATATTCATACCCTCCTGCTTTCTATTTTCGTTTTCCGTTAAAAAGACTTACCAATAAATGTTCATTACTCAAATAAATCAAAAAGACTACAAGCAGTACTGCATTAATGATTGCCTGCATTGATGCATTTACCTCATTGGAGAATACAGCAAATGTTGAATTAAGCATGGACATACATAAAGCAGCTAAAAGGAATCCAATTTTTTCGTTTGTAAAGCGACTGATATAGGAGCCTATGAACATTGGAAGAAACGCCGTAAACATAATGCTGATAGAGGAAAAGTTCAACTGACCACCGTTGATTGTTGTGCTTCTTGTCGCATTTAAAAATCCTACAATTCCCATCAATCCGCCACAGATCACATAACATCCAATGGCATTTGATATCTCTTTTATACCGGTATTTACCGCAACCTTCTGACCATTTTTGAGTGCATTATAATCATATCCAAACTTTGTGTAATCAAAGATTGCTATACAGACAGCTAACACAACCACAATAATGATTGCTGCATAAATCCAGCTTCCTGTAAAAGCTGTCATAGATGGATTCTGCACTTCCTTCATCACATAACGTCCTTCCGTGATTGTAAAAAGAATTCCCTCATAGATCAGTGTCACTCCAAGAGATGTAATGATTGGCGGCAGATGCAGCACCACATACATAAGTCCTGAAACAAGTCCAAGTAACATACCAAATAAGATCGTCAATATCAACATCATCAATGCACTGTTACTTCCACCACCTAAAATGGAATATGTAATTTTAGCTCCTAATACAGAAGAAAGTGCTGCCATTGATCCCAAGGAAAAATCAAAACGACCACTATTTAAATTAATGGATAATGCTATTGTTGTAATCATCACAATTGCAATATATACAACAAAGTTATCAAAACCTGTCATGTTTGAAATCATTGTTTTTCCATTGAACATGCAGATTCCCTGCAATAATACAGCCACCAGTACCGGTATTGTTAATGTACCAATTACATTCTTTACCAAATGTCTATTTTTATTTTTCATGTTGTCCTCTCCTTTCATTTTTCAGGATATTCCATACCCTCTCCAAATAAATGAATTTTTAACTTTTCATTTATTTGGAGAGAGCACGGCTTCTAAATGAAGCCGTGACCTGACTGTAAAAATGAATTACTTCAATGTTACAAGTTCATTGATCTCATCAAAAGTAACAGACTCACCAATAATCTGGTCTAATGTTTCTTTATTGTAAATTGGATTATCTCCGTTATCTGACTTATAAAACTCATCAAATGTAGCCTCGTCAGTTGCAACCTGATAGTTTTGGCTGAGTGAGACTGCATTTCCCTGTTCATCACGGATTACATTTCCATTGATGGCATTTAAAACTAATGCAAATGCAGGACCTACAGAAGATGAATATTTACCGGCAAGATAGACAAGTTTTCCATTTGTGATAGCTTCTCCATTACTCTGTGTAAAGGAATCAATATCTGAGAACTCAATACCAGCAGCATTTAACTGCTGTGTAAAAAATGTTGTTGCCATTCCCACTGAAATAAATGCTTCCGGTTTTGCCTGAATTGCTGCATTGATCTCATCTGTTGTTGTATCACCATAGCCCTGCAGATAAGAAACAATCTGGATATCCCCAGAAATCTTAGACAAATCCACGCTCTGATCAGTAAAAATCTTGCCCACTACTTCTCCCTCTTCTGTAGCACCATCATAGGAAAGTCCCAGACCGGAAAGTACACCCGCTACACGGTATACATGCATAGGATTTGGAATAAATGCCCCATAGATAGCAGCTGTCTTAATGCCTTTTTCCGCAAAGAACCTGCCCATTTCTACACCAGCTTCATACTCTGTATCCATGCTTGGTCCAACCTGACCAAGGAAGTACTCATTTGTCTTATATTTTTCAAACTGCTCCTGATCAAGAGTTCCAGCAGCAACCGCATAATAAATCTGATTTTCCTCACAGGTTTCAATCTGCAATGCACGATCATTACTTGAAAGAGAGATGACTGCCTGATATCCCTGTGAAGCGAATTTTTCTATAGCAGACTTCTCGCTTGCCGCATCTTTAAGTTCATCGGTATAAGTAAATGTCACACCATACTGATTCGCAACATAATCTTCATAATAAGTACGGAACCCTAATGCTTCCTCGCCACTAACATCCTGAACTAAAACACCAATCTTAGCATTCTCTGCTGTCTTTGTCTCCTCCTTGACACTTGTATCACTCGTATCATTTGCTGTGTTGTCGCTGGCTGTATTGTCAGCTGTTTCTTTGCTGTTTCCACAACCAACCAGCATTGTCAACGATATGGCAGCAACCAGTCCAAGGCTTACCATTTTCTTCATTGTACGTTTCATAAATTATTCCTCCCATTTCTCTTATTAAAATTTTATTTTTAACACGTTATGTGTTAAATTCATATTTCTGTTATCGCGGCAACATCTGCGAACGATAATTTGCACTTGCAACATAAACAACTACCAGAAAAAAAACAGCACTGACAATCTGTGTAATTCCATATCCAGATGTTGAATCAATCAGCAGATCCAGAATATTATTTAAAATAATATAGGAAAATCCACCGACTACAGCCGCATAAATTTTCGATCTTGCACCTCCTGAGATTGGCATACCTCCAAACACGATAGCAACCATAATGTTCATCCCTATATCCCCCGCTGTCGTTGTTGTAACAGATGGGGTATAAACCAGCGTCATAAATGCGCCGATTCCAACGCCGATTCCCGCCAGAAGGAATCCAAGTATTGCATATGTATTGTATTTAATACCGGAAAGCTGGGCGCAGATTGGATTTCCCCCAACAAACTTTTCACGTCTTCCAAACTTGGTGTAATCAAAGATGAACGCACATACTACCACCCATATTACCAAAACTATAATTTTAAATGCGGATGTATCCAAATGTTTCACTACCTCACTCGGAATGCTGATTCCGCCTACTGCACCACCTTTTGTGGTAATGATCTGTGATGCAATTGCAGACAAAACAGACATCATTGCCACCGTTGTAACAAACACCGGAATATGAAAAATGGATGCCAGCACAGAATTTAACAAAGAACAGACAATTCCAGACAATAAAATCACAACAATCATTAATATAAAATTTTCAGTTGCATTATATGTCATTACCCCAAGTGTTGCTGAAAAAAGCGTTGCCGCACCCAAGCTGATATCAAACGAACCTAATGTATAAATAAATATTGCACCTGTTGCAACAATGGATAATACAATACCTTCATTAAATATAATCTTGATATACATATCCAGGCGATATCCCTTACTGCTTACAATTCCACAAAATACTGCAAACAATACGATAAGTGCTGCAAACGGCAATGCACCTATTATTATTTTTTTACTTTTTGTCATCTTTCCCAGCCTCCTATATCATGTACTCAATAATCTGTGAGTCAGAAAGATTTTTATTTCTCTCAAATTCTGCCGTAATCTCTCCGTCCTTCATGATCAAAATCCGATCACTCATTCCAATGAGTTCCGGCATTTCCTCGCTGATCATCAGAATGGATTTTCCTTCATTTTTCAACTTAACCATAAGCTGATACATTGCCTGCTTTACACCAATATCCACGCCTCGTGTCGGGCAGTCCAGTATAAGAATTTCACTTCCGCAGCCAATCCATTTTCCAAATACGACTTTCTGTTTATTTCCTCCCGAGAGTTGTGATACCGCCTGATCTCTTCCAGAACATTTAATGGACAATTCCTCAATCTGTTGATTTACATATTTTTTTTCGCGATTTTTTAAAACAAGAAAATCTTTTACGGCAAATTTGCTCATTCCTGCAATTGATATGTTGTCTTCAATACTTGCATTCAAACATAATGATTCCACATCTCTATCCTTAGACACATAACCCATACGTTTCTTCATCGCTTTTGCCGGACTGTCAATTACCGTTCCATCTGCCACTGAAACATTTCCTTCTTCTGGCTTTACTGCACCAAAACATACCTTTCCAAGTGTATGCATTCCACAATGTGCCAGACCTCCGACTCCAACAATTTCTCCCCTTCGCACCTGGAAGGAAACACCTTTCAGTCTATCTGTATAAACAAGATTTTTAACATTCAACGCAACTTCCTGCTGTGCGCTTGCTTCAAAATCACTTCGATAATAATCCCCCTGCAGTTCTCGTCCGATCATGCTTGAACGAATTGCACCCGCTTCAAACTCTTCTTTATTAAATGTTCTGATTATTTTTCCATCTCGAAGAACCGTTAAAGTATCACACACCTCCATAATCTCATCCAGATCATGTGAAATAAAAATCACTGACTTATTTTCTTTGCGGAAACGATTCATAATATCATATAAAATTTCCCTTCCATCATGAGATAAGGCAGTGCTTGTCTCATCAATTACCAAAATCTGAGGCTGTTTCATCACGACCTTTGCAATCTCTACAAGCTTTCTTGTCTGAAAATCCAGCTGTTGCATAAGCATATCGCCAGTAATATCATTTACCCCAATTTTTTTCATGACTTCAGTTGCATCTGCATTCATCTTCCTGCGATTGATCAATCCAAACCTGTTTTTATACCTCTCTGTCTCTGCCAGAAAAATATTTTCCGCAACTGTAATTCCCGGTATTGTTCCGCTTTCCTGAACGATCATTCCAATCCCCTTGTGAAGTGCATCAATCATACTAAGAGGTTTCCAGTCCTGATTTTTAAATATCATCTTACCACTATCGCATGCCTGCATTCCTGCTACAATGGAAGTAATGGTTGACTTTCCTGATCCATTCTCCCCAATTAATCCCCGAATTTCCCCCGGATATACAGAAAGTGACACATCTTTTAAAGCCACTGTACTTCCGAATCTTTTATTCATGTTTTCAACTTTTAATATTGGTTCACTCATGTTTATCACCTCGTCTTTATAGATATTATAAGTTTTCATTAATTTTCATGTGATTTTGTTTTTTATCTGTTTCACTTTAATTTTTAACTTTTTTATGTCTGCTCTTCTTTTCTTTCCACATCTTTTCAATCCGTCATACAAAACAGATTAAAAATTCGATGTTTTTATTGATTTTTTCATTACATTTATGTTTTAATCATTACAATATCTTATTTAGTTTTAAATGGGGGATTTTTTATGTCAGAAAATTACGATCTTATTTCAGAAAATGATATGCACATGCCCATTCGCTGTATAATGCAGCGTTTTGATCATATTCGTTCACAAATGCATGACTATTTTGAATTATCAATGATTGTTTCCGGGAACTGTACATTGCAACTGGATGATCATATATACAATTTAACAGAAGATGACGTGTTCTGTGTTAATCCACTCTCGCTTCATGAACTTCATGGTGTCAACTGTGTGATTGTAACCGTTTTATTCAACCAGACTTTGTTTGAACAGATTCTACCCGTTCCATTCCATCCTCGCTTTTTCTTTATCAGTACGATGACCGATAATCAGGAAGCTATTGTCCAACTCCGCACTCTGATAGCGCACATTATCAAAACAAATGTTGATAAAAAAGATGGGTATGAATTACGAAACTGGTCTTATATCTACAATATTATGGATGTACTGTATCGGAACTTCCGCATCAAACTCTCTACTGCTAAAGAAAAGAAAAATCACAAGTATGCTTTACGTATTTCCGAAATCTCACAGTTGATCCAGCAGCATTACACGGAAAATATAACCTTACAAGAACTTGCTGATGCAGTCCATTTGTCCGTTCCATATCTTTCTAAGTTTTTTGTGGAATATTACGGAATGAATTTTTTAAGCTATCTTAACCAATACCGCCTTATGCACGCAGTACAGGAACTCTCAACCACTGATAAGAATATTGATGAAATAGCGATTGACAGCGGTTTTTCCAACAGTCATGCCTTTGTAACTTTTTTTAAAAAGCAATACGGGATGTTACCAAAAGACTATCGCCGTGAACAAAAAAAGAAGAAAGAGAATACTGCCCAACGTATAGAACAACATAACTATATTTACGGATTAAAAAAATATTTGAAAGAAGATACATTTTTTCAGGTTGTATCTCCTGTGAAAAAAACTGAAATTGAGATTTCTGTAAACGGAAGTTCCTATACTCTGCTTCACACCTGGAAAAAAATGATGACCGTTGGGCGGGCAAGTGATGTACTAATTTGTGATGTTCAAAAAATGTTAACACAGATTCAGGAAACAGTTGGATTTGAATATATTAAATTATGTGGCATCTTTTCTGATGATCTGCATATATACAATGAAACTGCAAGTAAAGTCCCGGTCTATAGCTTTTCTTATCTTGATAAGATTTTGGATTTTGTTATCGTCAATCACCTAAAACCCTGGCTTCAATTATCCTACATGCCGGAAAAACTTGCAAAATATCCAAACAGACGATTGTTTGGTGCAAATGTCAGCCAGCCCCACTCTGTCAGTGCATGGTGTCAGCTGGTCCATGAATTTTTGCTTCACATCACTGACCGTTACGGGTTAGATACCATAAAGACCTGGAAATTTGGTCTATGGAACCAACCGAATACTTCTTCCGACCTATTTGGCTTTACAAACGAAAATGACTTTTTTCTATTCTATAAAAGCACTTATGATTGTATCAAAGATTTTTGCCCTGATATCGAATTTAGTCTTCCTCCAACCTACTACATTGTAGGCGAAAGCTATGAAAACTGGTATCTGAACTTTTTGGAATGGTGTAAAAAAAATTCCTGTCTTCCAGACTGTTTAAGTTTTACATACTACGACACTAAAATGATTTCCGATAAAAATCATTCCAAGGAATCGTTTGGTTTTGTGTATGCAATGAGTCTTTCTGAATCTCCTGATGGGTTAAAAGATTTTGTTATGCAGGTTCTCCGTGAACGACGCCAGCTTGGACTTGGTAATATGCCAATCTACCTGTCAGAATGGAACAACACACCAAGCCAGCAGGATTTGCTCAATGATACATGTTTTAAATCGTGCTACATTGTAAAAAATATTTTGGAAAATTATGACCGACTAGATAGTTTTACTTATCAGGCTCTTACCGATCTTATGGCAGATGACGCTCTGCCCAACAAACTCTTTTTCGGTGGACTAGGTCTGTTCACGGTAAATGGAATTCCAAAAGCAAGTTATTATGCTTATACTCTCTTACGGCAGTTAGGAGATCAGTTTTTAGGACGAGGAGACGGTTATTTCATTACCCGTAAACACAACAGTTATCAGATTATGTTGTACAATTACAAACATTTTAACTATCTTTATGCCAACGGAGAACGTTTTGATATGACAGAAACAGATCGCTATACTGTATTTGCAGATTCTGATCCAGTCACAATCGAACTATGTCTTTCTAATATTCCGCAAGGTACATACAAAATTTCTGAGACTTATGTAAATCGAACACATGGGAGTTCTTATGACCAATGGGTTTCCATGGGTGGATTAGAACTTACCACTCCTTATGAATTTGACTTGTTAAAAAAAGCATCCTCTCCAGGATTCCATCAGAAGCTGATGCATATCGCTTCTGATGAAACCCTAAGATTGAATGCAGAATTAGAACTATTAGAGATTCGACTTATTCAAATCACACCTGTCATCTGCCCATCTGACGTTAGCAGATAGAACAAATAGAAAGCAGATCTTTAAATGCCTGAATCGGATATGTCACTTGGCTATGACCTGCGGCATCTCCGATTCCAGCACTCTGAAAATCACCAGCATAAGCAGCATCAATACCGGCAAGCGCATCCTCTACGACCAGACAATTTTCAGGTTTTTCACCAAGCATCTCAGCCGCTTTCAAAAATACTTCCGGATCCGGCTTTGATTTCGTAATATTCGTTCCGTCACTGATTGCATCAAAGTATCCGTTTAATCCAATCTGTGTCAGAATCTTTTTCGTATTTTTACTGCTTGATCCAATCGCAAGCTTATACCCTCGCTGACGTAATATTTCCAGTGTCTTTTTTACCTCCTGCGACAGATCATCCGGAGACATCTTTTCCAACAGACGAACATAACTTTCATTCTTCCTTGCTGCAAGTTGTTCTTTTTCCTCCTGTGTATATTCTCTTGATGCTTTCTCCAAAATAATGTCCAGACTTTCCATACGACTTACTCCCCGTAGTCTGCCATTAATTGTCTCATCGAAATAAATTCCTTCTGCGTCTGCCATTTCTTTCCATGCCTGATAATGATACTGATCCGTAAAGCATATAACACCATCCAAGTCAAAAATAATTGCACGTATTGTATTCATAGGATACCCCCTTGTAAACTTATAGACTATGTATCTTTTTTTAAGATAACAAAAATAAGGACAGCTTTTTAGACTCTCATTCGACTAAAAAACTGTCCTTATTTTCTGCATTGTCTATCTTTTATAATGTTCTAATCGATACTTTCGCGGTGTCATTCCATATCTTTCTTTAAACTGCCGGAAAAAATAGCTCTGATTTTCATAACCAACATCTAACGCAATCTCTTCCACTGACAAATCTGTCTCCAATAATAAATGTTCAGCTGTCTCAAACCGCCTGTGCTGCAAAAGTTCCTGAAAATTATATCCGGTCTTTTGCTTGATGAGTCTGCTAAGTACCGTCATGGACTGATGGGTATCTGCTGCTATCTTGGTAAGATTTGCATTTTTGCAGTCACTGTTAATATATCCAAGTACTGCCTGTACAACCGTCTCCTTATAATCCATGGAAGAATTATGGCTTAAGCTTTCAAGATGATTCAGCAGATATAAAAATACAAGTCCCATAGAATACTGATTAATTACATCCTCATTTGCATGTTCATGTAACATGGAATCAATCATATTTTCCATAAGATTTTCTACCTGCGGATCTTCCTGCAGACGGAACAGCAGATAATGGGAAACGGGATCTTTCTGCCGGAACGCACCGACAATAAATTCCGCAAGTACATTTTTCTCATGCAGCATGGAGAGCGGGATTTCAAAAAACTCCGGCAGCGCAATAAAATTGATCCCGATATCCTCATATTCCGCCCGCCGGATCGCATGACGCACCTGCTGATTTAACATCAGCACATCTCCCTTGTGAAGGGTCAGCTCTTTTCCCTCAATGATATGTGTGATGTTTCCCTGCACCACATACATCATTTCCACATAATTGTGCCTGTGCTCCGGGAAATCCACAAAACGGCTGTGCGGACGCACCGTGATGAGCCGTCCTTTCTCTAACAGCAGTTCCCGGTCAATCTCACTGATCGAATCTTTCGCATATAACTGTTTTTCAATGTTTCCCTGCCCTGACTGGTACTTTTTTTCTTCTTCTGATATGAACATCAGTTCCTGTAAAAGCTGTTTACGCATGCGCTTGATTTCCTGTCTTCTAAAATCTTTTTATAGCGACTCCAGCAGTCCATTGATCCCGTCTTTTTCAAAAATATCCTTATAATATGCAACTTCCCCCTGGATCAGCTGGTCGATCACCTGCATGCCGAGAAGCTCCACAGGCGCCTTGTCGTCCGTCATGATATAATCTCCCGCCTCATACACACTGCTGGTGTCTGCCACATGAAGCATCATATCGCGCAGATCGGAATGTCCGGTCTCATTTGCGTTATTCTCTAATGTCTTTACCATGTCTGCATTGGAGGAAGCATACAGCTCCCGGTTTGTGGAACCGTCCACATCCACGGTCACGATATGGTCAAATACGGATGCAATGGTATCCGACAAATACTGGTTGATATTGCCCTCATTGTTTCCGCGCATATTCATGTTTACGACCATCACGCCGTTCTCGTTTAAATGCTCTTTGACCATCGTAAAAAATTCGACCGATGACATCTGAAACGGGATGGTGATATCCTGGTAGGCATCCACCATGATAACGTCATATTTCTCGTCGATCGCCTGTAAATATGCCCTGCCATCATAGGTCGTCACTTTGACATCGTCCGGCAGGGAAAAATATTGTCTGGAAAGCGCCGTGATCTTATCGTCGATCTCCACGCCCTCGATTGACATATCACCGAAATATTTTTTACACTGGGTCGCGTAAGTTCCGGTTCCCATTCCAAGGATCAGAACATTCATATCCTCTGCCTTTTTATCCGGGATCATGAGCGGCGCCGCCATCGCATAATCGTAATACATTCCGGTCAGACCGCCGTCTTTCATGTAGAGTGACTGCACACCGAACAGGACATTCGTGGATAAGATCACGCGCCTGTCATCCTCGGAGACCTGTAAATAATTATAAATGGATTCCCCTTCGTAACTTAAGTCATTCTGCCAGAATGCAAAAGAATCCGAATAGCCAAGTCCACAGCAGAGTACGAAAATAACTGCCGATACTGCCACCTTCTTCTGTCCCCTGTGGCTGCTCAAAAAATACACTGCGGCTAATGCGATCAGAATTCCCGCAAAAATGAGAAACGTGATAGAGGTTCCGACTGCCGGAATCGTCACAAAAGTCGGCACAAATGTTCCGATAATGCTTCCGATCGTGTTGAATGCTCCCAGCGTTCCGACCGTTTTTCCACTGTCGTCAAGACTGTCCACCGAGTATTTCACAAGGGATGGCGTCACTGTGCCGAGTAAAAACAGTGGGAATACAAAAATCACCATACATGCCACAAATGCGGCAATAATGAGGAAATTGCTGCTGACGGTAAAGATCAGCAGTGCCGATATTCCAAGGATAATGTATTTTCCGACGACCGGTATCAGTGCGATCCAGATCGCAGCGATCAGTATTCTGCGGTACAGTTTGTCCGGGTCCGGCGACCGGTCCGCACTTTTTCCTCCATAAATATTTCCAAGCGCCATTGCGATCATGATCGTTCCGATGATGATCGTCCACACGATCTGCGACGAGCTGAAATACGGCGCCAACAGCCTGCTCGCACCCAGTTCTACTGCCATCACGGACATTCCGGCAAAAAATTCCGTGAGATACAAAAACAGCTTATTTTTTAAAATTCCTGACTTTTCCATAATTCTCCTTTCTTTTTCCCCTCTAGCATAGCTCATAAAGTGGACTCCAAGTCAAGTTTTTTATCCCGCATCAGGATTTTTCCCCAATCATTACCCTGCATCTCTTTTTATAAAATGCGATTCCATATTTCAGAATCTTTTCCACACCATCCTCTTCAAGAATGTCTATATAATTGTTTCCCCTGATCTGTTCTAACGCAGACTGGCATGCCGTTTCCAAATCTCCATCCTGTGCATACTTAAGTTCCAGAATGATTCCCATTTCACCGTCATCTGTCTCGATCACAATATCACTGTAACCATCGCCTGATTCTTTATTCGAAGAAACACTCCACGATTCCTCATACCCGAGAATTCCAAGTAAGATACCGTGATAAAAGTTTTCTTTCATCTTTTTTCTCACAAAAGTATCCCGGATACTGATGGTCCGCCGCAGATAATCACACAGGCATTTTTCTATCGTTTCTGTTTCTCCGTTTCTTAATGCTTCACAGAATGTATTTAACAGCACGCCATTCTTCGGTACATTTTCTTTAAAAAAATCCATAATCTGGTCTGTAAAAATCTTCCGGATCTCCATATTCGGAATCACCAGCTGGAACGTATCCCCCGCTGCCCGTCCTCTTTGTGTAAGATATCCTGTTGTAAATAATACACTCCATAGATTGTCAATACTGTCATACATTTCTTTATAAGTCAGTTCCTGATGGATTTCTTTCTCGATCACTTCACCTGCAACAAGCCGCTCTATCTCACGCCTTAGCGTTACTTTATCCGATTCCCTGATAAATCTTTTGACCGCCTCATTGCTGCTTGTATTTGACCAGTAATTTTTAGGCTCTGCCAGCGGGTCCGCCCGCAACGTGTCCACATAATTGATTACATCCCATGGACAATAAACTTCTGCTTTTCCGAACTGATATCCGTCATACCACTCCCTAATATCCTCGTAATGATCGGAAAGTTCATAGTATTCCAGCATCTCCCTTACTTCTTCATCGGTAAATCCGAAATACTCGTCAAACTGTACATCTGCAATGGAAAGAACTTTCAGATTATTCAGTCCTGTAAAAATACTTTCCTTGGAAATGCGCATACATCCAGTCAGCACCGAAAATTTCAGGCTGTCATTTGTCTTAAGCGCATACTCAAACAGGTTGCGGATAAAGATAACCATCTGATCATAATATTCCCGTTCAAGTGCTTTTGCCAGTGGAACATCATATTCATCGATCAGAATAATTACTTTTTTCCCATAATGCTTTTCAAGAAGTTCGGAAAGCACTTTTAAACTGCTGCATAGTGTTCCCTCATCCACATCCGTTTCAAGTAATGCCGTATATGCTTTTTTATCATATTCCGTGAGCCTGCTGCTTTCTAACAGATATTGAAACCTTCTTGCCTCCCCTTTGATAAGCTGGACCGTCATCTCTATTGCTTTTTCATAAGTCTGCGCATTGATTCCTTTTAAAGAAACAGATATCACCGGATATTTTCCCATGTACTCTTCACACAGCCTGGTTTCTTGTGCAATCTTTAAATGCTTAAAAATTTCTTTATTTCCGTTTATGTCAAAGAATTTTTTTAACATACTCATATTCAGGGACTTTCCAAATCGCCTTGGACGGGTAAAGAGTGTGACTTTTGCCCAATTTTCCAGAAGTTCTTTGATCAAATATGATTTATCTATATAATAAAATCCAGCTGACTGTATTTCTTCAAAATTTTCTATTCCAATCGGTAATTTTTTCTTCTCATTTTTCATTTCAACACCCCAAATAGATTTTTACATTTTTGTTTTCATATAACCCTATCTCTCATCGGAATCAGGATCTTTAAATCAAACCAGTTCTCTTTTGTATCAATACTGACCGCACCGTCATATTTGTTGACCGTATATCGGATACTTTTTAGTCCATATCCGTGATATTCTTTTTCTTTTTTGGTGGTGACCAGTTTTCCCTCCTGATACTCCAGATTTCCCTCATAATAATTTTCAAACCGAAGGAGCAGGAAATTTTTCTGTTTTGAAACCGTCACATGCACAAGCCGCTTCTCTTTGTCCGGTATTTTCAGTTCACACTCAATCGCGTTATCGAGCGCGTTTCCAAAAATGCTGCAGATATCCATCACATCCATAAAATCAAGCAGTGTGCCGTCCGCAACACAGGTAAACGTGATCCCATGTTTCGCACAATAGAGGCTTTTGGTAGTGAGCACCGTATCGAGCACTTTGTTTCCGGTCTTATTCTGTGCCTCATACTGTCTTATCTCATCTTCCATGCGGTTTAAATATTCTTCGCGTTTTTTCGGATCATCCTCACTCCGCAGGAATGCAATCTGGTGTTTTAAGTCATGATATTTATAATTGATCAGTTCGATGCTCTCTCTCGACTGCTTGTACTGCACATACTGATTCTGCAGAACATTCTGCACGGATTCGAGTTCTTTTCTCACACGCAGTTCACGGCACTGGATCAGATGCGCATAAAGGATCGCGATACCGCCAAGATCTACTAATGTACGGATATTTCCGATCTCAAACGAATATCGCCCGGAAAATGGCGTATTTTCCGTTAGAAAACTCATGTTGCTGACAGCAAACACCGCAACCGCGATCAGTCCGGCGGAAATATATTCCCGGTGACTGATATTCATTTTCCCATCTTTAGGCATATGTACCCGCAGAATTTTATACAGGATCAGTGCAATCGCGCCATAGATCAGAACCAGAAGACCTCTGCAAAGCCACCAGTTTGTCATCGCCTCGTCGAAAAAGTAACATACAACCTGCCATTCGAACGATGCCATAAATTCCGCGACAACAAATGCGATCATCCCAAAATAGGCAGCATCAGTAAAAGTAATTTCGCAGCAGCTGTAGATAAATACGATCATTAAAAATACAGCCACGATCATACAAGGAATCCAGAAATAAATCTTAATATCATCCGTCGTGACTAAAAACACACTCTGTATCAGAAGCACAGCCGCCATAATGCCTGCCGTCTGCCATTTTTGAAATCTCTTTTTGACCGGCAGGATAAATAACATGCATGCCATCCACTCTGCGACCGCTGTGTAGATTCTTGGTATATCCGGCATAATATGTTCCATCATTTGATAACCTCTCCCCAGTATTTTGTCAGTTCTTCCATAAATTCTTTTTTACGCGCACGGCTGAGTACAAGCTGTTCCCCTTTTACCATGGCACAGCCATCTGTAATCCCGTCTACATGCGCTAAATTAATGAGATATCCTTTATTGCCACGACAGAAATTCATGCCTGCTAACTTTTCTTCCATCTCTTTCATTGTTCCTGTTGTCTCATAATCACCGAGGATCGTGTGCAGGATCAATGTATGTCCCTGACTTTCTATATAATAAATGTTTGCTATATTGATCCGCACCGTCCCTCCTTTCATGCTGACCATGATCATCTTTGTCTCTCTTTTTTTCATGCGCCCGATCGCACGGCTCAGTCTCTGTGAAAATGCAAAATAAGACACCGGTTTTAAAACATAGTCGAGTGCATCCACCGCATAGCCACGGATCGCATACTGCGCCATGTTTGTGATAAAAATGATAACGACCTCCGTATCCACTTTTCGGATCTCCTCCGCCGCCGACATGCCATCCATAAATTTCATTTCCACATCCATCAGAATAATGTCGTACTGCGACTGATATTTATTGACGATCTGATCCCCATCCGAATAGATCGTGATATCAAATGCCTCTCCATTTTCTTTTTCATATTGCCGCAAAAACTCCTCAAGCTGTTTTGCATACATCGCTTCATCTTCTACGATTGCAATTTTTATCATATATTTTTCTCCATTTTCTCTTCCAGTGTACCTGCTCCAATTCGCCGTTCGACAATCATGTGAACATGTTGACTCACCTACGCTCATGATATCATCCCCCACGAACGTTTTATAAACGCAAATGAGGACCTGTACCTCAAATTTATTTTAGTACAAGTCCCTGATATTTGCCACTTATTTATCTGACCACATTTTATCTAGTCACGTTTCACTGCCGCTTTGATCAGGTGCGCTGTTCCCCTGATGCGGTGTCCGTTTGCCATCTCCGTTAAAGCCTCTGCCATCTCCATAGTGACAAAACCACCCGTCATTTTTGCATAGCCACGGATCGGCATATTATAATTAAACAATACATTCAGATTTGGTTTTCCCTGCCATTCGCTGATCTTTAAGAGAATACGAAGCACTCCATAGAAAATTTTTCCAAAAATTCCTTTTCCATAGTATAACTGACATACCGCATCATTCATACGGATCTCTCCGCTCCAGCTTCCGTCTGGGATTTCTCTGCCATACAGCTTCCGGAAGGTATCATCCGAAATATTTTTGATCTCACCATTGAAGTACTCCGGCAGACTTTCTCTGCTGTAACCACCTTCTTTTACAGTTCCCTGCACAGTAAGTGATCCTGTAAGCAGCATTTCTTCTGCATTGCTTCCGATCATAATCTGATAATTTCCCGTTTCCACTTCCCAGCTGTCCGTGCGTGTATCATAAAAGCGGAATGTCTTATCGTCAAATAAAATCTTTACCTCTTTTTCCTCTCCCGGAGTGAGCGTCACCCTCGCAAAACCTTTCAGTTCACGCAATGGACGGAACACGGAATCAGATTCTTTTCCGATATAAAGCTGTGCGATCTCTGTTCCTGTCACATCTCCGGTATTTTTGATCTTAAATATCACACCTTCCGGATTCACGGTCAGATCACGGTAGGTAAATGTTGTATAACTGAGTCCGAAACCAAACGGGAAACGCACTTTTTTTCCTACTGTCGTGTAGTAACGGTATCCCACATAAAGTCCTTCCCGGTATTCGCTGCTTCTCTCTTTGCTCGGATAGTATTCGTATGCCGGCGTATCTTCATAATGAAGCGGATAGGTTTCATTCAATTTTCCGGATGGACATACTTTTCCGGTCAGAACATTAAGCATCGCAGACGCTCCCGCCTGACCGCCAAGATAACCGTGTACAATTCCTTTGACATACGGATACCACGGCATTTCCACGGAAGATCCCGCTGAGAGGACTACGATCACATTTTTGTTTACTGTGGTAAGCTCATTGATCAGCTCATCCTGTGCCACAGGCATATGCATATGGGTGCGGTCGAGTCCCTCCGATTCACTGATCTCGTCAAGGCCTCCGAAAAACAGTACCACATCCGCATTTTTAGCTGCCTCCACGGCTGCTTTCACCAGTTTTGCATTTGGTTTTCTATTTCTGATATAGCCCTGTTCATAGGCTGTCATCGTAAGTCCGCTGTCTTTTATCACCCCAAGTACAGACTCTGGCGGCATTGCCGGATTGACTAAGGAAGATCCTGCCCCCTGATATCTCGGAGTCTTTGCAAAATCCCCGATCACAGCCACTTTTGCTCCCTGTTTTAACGGAAGGATCTGCTCTTCATTTTTTAAAAGGACGATACTCTCCTCTGCAGCTTTGCGTGCAAGTTTATGATGCGCTTCCTTATCAAAAGATGTTCCTTTTCCATCCACGGTCGCCTGATGTGTCGCAAAAATAACACGGAGCAGTTCGTCTAAGCGCTGATCTAACACACTCTCCTCTAACGTTCCGTTTTTGACTGCACGGACAATATCATGCATTCCGGACTTTCCGGTGCCGGGCATCTCAAGATGGCTTCCGTTCTTTACGCCAAGTGCGTGATCATTGCTTCCGCCCCAGTCGGATACCACATATCCGTCAAAGCCCCATTCATCCACTAAGATCTCCTGTAACATGTGGCGGTTCTCATTGGCATAAACACCGTTTACTTCATTATAGGAAGACATGATCGACTTCGCTTTTCCTTCTTTTACCGCAATCTCAAATCCGGTCGTATAGATCTCGCGGAAGGTTCTCTCATCCACGACGGAATCATTTGCCATACGGCGCAGTTCCTGGCTGTTTGCTGCAAAATGCTTCGGGCAGGCTGCGATTCCTTTGCTCTGGATTCCCCTTACATAGGCTGCCGCCATTTTTCCTGCATGGTACGGATCTTCGGAAAAATATTCAAAATTTCTTCCACAGAGCGGGCTTCTCTTGATGTTTAATCCCGGTCCTAAGATCACATTGACATCCATGGTCACGGCTTCCTCCGCTAATGCCGTTCCGATCTCCTCGCCTAACTTTTCATCCCAGCTGTTTGCAACAGATGCTGCAGTCGGGAAACAGGTTGCAGGAAGGCTTGCATTTAATCCCAGGTGATCGCCGGCTCCCGCCTGTCTTCTCAATCCGTGCGGTCCGTCAGACATCGCCATGGAAGGGATCCCGTATTTCTCAAAATCCACGGTCTCCCAGGTGTTTTTGCCGGACATCATCAGGGCTTTTTCTTCGAGTGACATCTGTTTTATGATAGATTCGTATTTTAAACTCATGATTGATCCTCTCTTTGTTTGTGGTCTTGCTGTGTAAGTTTCAAATTATGTCTGGGACAAAAGGTGTGATCTAATATTTTGAATGGAAAATTGCACAAAGCTGATGCCTATTTTGTTCCGATGTCCGAAAATAAGAAATACTAAGTATGCCTAATAAAGGTGTCCGAAAAATGACGTGAACGGCTTCAATGAGCCATCCATGGCTCATGAAGTCTTGTTCTGCCATCCGTGGCAGAACATCACTGTGTATCGACAGGCATACTAAGATTTTCTAATTTTCTACCAAAGTCACAAAATAATCCTCAGCTTTGTGCAATTTCCCAGCCTCTATATAATGATACACCTTTTTTCCCAGACATTTCGTAGTTTCAGCATATCACAAACAAAAGATGAAGATGGAGTATTTCACAAATGGGGGCATTTTTTGCATAAACTGTCAAAAATGCCCCCGGAGAGCTTTCGCTCTCAATCATGCTCAATCATAATCATCATCGTAGTCATCATCATCCGCAATAACATTCACGGTATATACTACTTTTTTACCCTTTGCCTTACCACTTGTACATGTACAGGTTACCTGTACTGTTCCTGTCTTTTCCGCATAAAACTCAACGTCCGTTCCGGTTGTTTTTCTTTCTGCAAACGAGACAATACTTGTATCACTGATCTCCCATTTTAACTGACTGTTCTTTATTGAGGATCCTTTTTTGACCTCTAAATCAAAATCATCCCATGCTTCTACATATTTGACTGATTCTCCAACCTTTGCCAATGAATAATCACTCTTTTTCTTCGTCACAGTTACAGTTATCGTATCACCATATTTCTCCTTACTCTTTCCCTGTACATAACACCGGATTTTTGCTTTTCCTGGTTTTACGGCAATGAAATCCATTTCATCGCCTGTGCGGTCACGATCCTCAAATTTTACATATTTTTTTCCTGAAATAATTTCCCAGCAGATATAATCGTCCTCAGCATCTATTGGAGATACCTTCGCTCTGATTTCAAACTCCTTTCCCTGAGAAACCTTTTTTGCCGACTGCGCTATGGAAACCTTCTTCGGTTTCCAGTTATAATCTGCCTGTGCTGAAATGTTTCCTGTACCAATTACCGCCATCACGACCAAAAGTACAATTAAAACCTGTTTTGCTGCTCTCTTCATAAACAAATCCTCCTTTTTTCATGAGAGTTTCTCATTTCTAATTGTTTTGCTTTGTACTTTGATTATATAATGCATTTATTAGAACATTATTAATACGACAAATTTTTTATAATCATTATTGATTTCCATATGTCTGCTTTTATCAAAGCGGCAGTTTTACCTGAAAAACACTCCCACTGCCTGCCTCACTTTTCACTTGGATTTTTCCTCTGTAAAACTTCACAATTTCATAAACCATGGCAAGCCCAAGTCCTCTTCCCTCGCCTCCTCGCGATACATCAGTCTGATAAAACCGCCGGAAGATCTTTTCCTGCTCTTCTTCTGCAATTCCTATCCCATCATCCGTTACAGACAAAACAAGTTCCGTTTCTTCTTTCTTTAATTTCACAAAGATATGCCCATTCTCTTTCCCATAACGATAGGCATTGCTGACAAGATTAACGAGAATTCTTGATAAAAGTTCACGATTTCCATAAAACACTGCCTGCTCCGTCTCATAATCAAGCATAATTTCCTTTTCTCTTATCAGCTTCATATCAGAGCAAATAGATGCCACCAGTTCTTCCATATCAACAGCTTCCTCTGCATATTTTCCTGATTTCATTTCCAGTCTGGCAAAGTCCAGCATATGATCAATAAGTTTTGTCATTTTCCGTGCCTGACGCCTGATTACCCGCAAGGCATCTTCATATTCCCCTACGCTTCTTTCTTTTTCAAGTGTATACTCACACTGTGCTGAAATGACAGCCATCGGTGTTCTTAGTTCATGTGAAACGTCAGATGTAAATTGTTGTTCCTTTTCAAATGTACTTTCCAGTCGTTCAAACATCTCATTAAATATATCCGCAAGCTGGTGCAGTTCATCATTTCCTTTTCCAAGATTGATCCTGCATTTCAAATCATTTTCTTCTCCAATCTTTCTTGCAGTCCCAGCTATTTTCTGAATTGGATTTAATGTACGTCCAGCAATAAAATATCCTCCCGCAGATGCTATTACGACCAGAACCGGCAGAAGAACCAGTGCAATCCGCATAATCCCAAAGCTCTGACGCTCTCCCTGTTCCTCTGATACCACTCCACGAAGCCATAATCCGTTAAGTCCTTCTGCTGTGAGTTTCCGGTCAAAAATGTAATACCCCGTTCCATCCTTCATTACTTTTTGAATCTTGGAATCCACAAATTCCAAATATGCCACTTTTGCAGCTATTGGATTTTCTCCATAAATAAGCCTTGACTTTTCATCATACAATCCTGTATAGACTTCATTTACCCTGCTCAGAAAATCGTCGTCAATTTCCAGATACCCTTTCCGGTAATCAATCAAATAATCAATATCTGCATCTGTACGGATTTCATCCATCCCAGAAAAATATTCAATCTCATCCACATTATTTTCCACTGTCTCCACCAGACTATCCTGTATTGTTTTTATCAAAATCTGACGGCTGACGACAAAAATCATCAGATATGCAAATAGTACTATTACCACCAATGCTGCAGTAAACCAGATTGTTATTTTCAGACGGATTGAGAATCTCCCCATATCTTAAATTTCCTCTCTCATTATAAATCCTCTTCCACGGACTGTATGAATCAGCTTTTTGTCATATCCATCATCAATTTTTTTTCGAAGATAGCTGATATAAACATCCACTACATTCGTACCCCCTTCGTAATCAAAATTCCAGACATGATCTTCTATCATCTCACGAGACAGCACACGCCCCTGATTGTACATGAAATATTCCAGCATGGCATATTCTTTAGCCGATAATGTGATCTCTTTTTCCCCCCGCATTACCCTGTGGGAAGTGCAATCCAAAGAAAGATCCGCAATATGCAAAACATTGTCAGTAACTCCGAAAGATTCCCTCATCATTGCGCGCAGACGTGCTGACAACTCTTCAAACGAAAATGGTTTCACAAGATAATCATTTGCTCCACTGTCTAATCCCTTTACTCTGTCCGAAACAGCATCCTTTGCTGTCAGAAATAGCACCGGTGTTGTCTTTCCCATTTCCCTCAGCGCACGCAGCACTGTAAATCCATCTGCTTTTGGCATCATAATATCAAGAATCACTGCATCATACTCCGTACAGGAAAGGATATCTATTGCTGTCCTGCCATCAAAACAATGATCCACACTGTAACCATCCTCAGTCAGTTTTTGAACAATAATGGCATTTAAATCCTGTTCATCTTCCGCCAAAAAAATTCTCATGTTTATTTCCTTCTCCTTTGTTTTTTACCGCGTCATTATAATCCCCTTTAAATCCAATTGTTATATAATGAAAGTAACGAAACCAACATTTATAACATTCACGAAAGAAGATATTTCTTGCAGATACTATACAACATTCATTTCTCATATACAACCTGTAAAAAATCTCCTTACGCACAAAAATACCCCCGAAGAGCTTACGCTCTCCGGGGGCATCCTCTCATCTGTTATCCCTCAATGGATATGTATCGTTTTTCCGGTACTTTCTTTGCTTCTTCCTTCGGAACATCCAGTGTTAAAATACCATTCTCGTATTTCGCATGGATATCGTTCTCGGTAATACTCTCGCCGACGTAGAAGGTACGGCTCATACTTCCGGCGTAACGTTCACGTCTGATGTATTTGTCTTTCTTATCCTTTTCTTCTTTATCAAGACCTTTCTCAGCACTGATGGTCAGATAACCATCGTTTAACTCAAGCTGGATCTCATCTTTCTTAAATCCCGGAAGATCAACAGCTACTTCGTAACCTTTCTCGGTCTCCTTTACATCTGTCTTCATCATGTTCTTTGCATGTTTACCATACAATGTTTTATCAACATCCGGAATCTCTGGGAATGAGAAATCCATCCAGTCATCAAATAAGTTTTCTCCAAAAATGCTAGGCAGTAACATAAGTCATCTCTCCTTTTTCTATCCGTCCACTTTCTGTGGACATCTCATGTTTTTTACCTGTTACTCTGGAACCTCAGACGAAGGAACTTTGGGGAATCATCTTCTCTTTTGTTCCCTCTTCCTTTGTTCTGACTATGTTATACCACTACTTATTAGCACTGTCAAGAGGTGAGTGCTAATTTTCTGTGAACTTTTTGTGAAATTATATTTTAGCTGATATTTTTATCAAAAAAGTCCCTTATATCTCGCTTTTCAAACGTTATTCCGTTGTTTCCGAATCCCCAAAATCCAGTATCTAAGCACCGGGATCCGACGTATCACTTCATATAATAAGATTGAAACCACAAATCCACCCACCAATTCAATACCATAGACTACAGTCAGTGGCAGCTCCTTTCCAGCCAGAAGATAATTGATCACTAAAAGTACCGGGATATGTAATACATAGATACCGAAACAGCATTTTCTCATATAATTCGTAAAATTATTGGAAAAATCAAGCCATTTTGGACCTGCACCAAGCACGAGCAAAACCATAAAAAATGCATACAGGTTTAAATCCCATCTTGACAGTACCTCTTTGTCCGTATATGCCATTCCATAACATCTTACGATATAAAATATGCCGCTTACAGCTGCACAAATGCCCAATGGGAGCACTGCATTTTTTATTTTTTCCATGACATTTTCATTCGAAAACAGGTAATATCCGGCTAAAAATGCCGGAATATAAATGCCGTTCCGGTAGGACGTGATAAGGGGCATATTAAGGATATGCGAACCGCCCCAGAAAATAAAATACACTGCTGCCATTACGATTACAAATGGGATTCCGTGACTCAATTTCTGATCGATCCATCCACAGATTTTTTCATCATCAGCGCTGCATTTTCCTGCAATTTTCCGGAACAGAAGCAAAATCAGTGCTGCCACAAACAATACATGGCAAAACCACAATGCCCCGATACCACAGCATAAGATGATAATGACTCTCACAAAAGCCGGTACACTCTCCGGCATATTGCCACGCGCAGTGTGAAGATAGATCACATATCCACCGATCCAGCCAAATGCCAGAACACCAAGTGTCGACGGCGCCAGAATCTTATCCACCCTCTCTTTCAAAAACTGTCTTTCTGTCCTCTTTTCCAGTGCATATCTTGCACTGATTCCGGCGACTACAAACAGCAGTAACATAAACCACGGGTATACAAAATACTGGTAAATCCCCGCAAATGTAACTGCTCCTTCATACGGTTTTAAACCGGCAAACATCGCCTCGGTTCCAATATTATTGTAATAAAAATAAACATGAAAGATCACAACAAAAAAAATCGTCAGAAACCGGATATTATCCAGATAATGTTTTCTCATAAAAATCTCCATTTCCTCCTGCAGTGTTTTCCTCACTTTTTTGTGTCTTAGTTCTTATCCTTTTGATTTGCCATTTTTAATGCCTGCTGCACAAAATCTATCATATCATCTGCTTTGACCAGGGCAATCCCCTGTGCTTCATCACCTAACACCATGATCGTATCTCCCGCTTTGATCTGAAAAACTTCTCTTGCCTTCTTTGGCAGAACGATCTGTCCTCTCGCTCCGACTATAACCGTTCCAAACATATGCTTCCCTTTTGGCGGAAGTGGAAGACTTTTATTTTTTTCCTCATAATGCAGCATATCCTCCAACGCCACACCAAATGCTTCTGCCATCCTGTCACAGGCGATCACATCCGGAATACTCTCCCCAGATTCCCATTTTGAGACCGTCTGTCTGCTCGTTTCCGTCAGTTCCGCTAACTGCTCCTGTGACATTCCTGCCCGTTTTCTAAGTAACTGTATATTATCTGCAAGCATGTTTTTCCTCCCATCTCCTCTCGTGTTCTCATACATTTCATACTTTTCATACTTTATTGTAAACATACGAAACATCATTTTCCAGCAAAAGATATAACAAAAAGAGACCACACATGTTATTTTTTTTAACATGGGTGATCTCCTTCTTTTCTATTTCGTCCTGACTTTCCTGTTTTGCCTTGACTTTGTTATTTTACCTTGACTTTCTTATTTTACCTTGACTTTCTTATCCAGCCCCTTTGACTGCAGCAGCTTCTTATATGCTTTCACTTTACCCTTCGGCACTTTGACCACGGTTTTCTTCGTGATTCCCTTAAACGAACCGCTCGCAAGCCCTTTCTTCGTCAGCTTTGCCGACT
This sequence comes from Roseburia sp., assembly GCA_003483745.1. Classification (GTDB taxonomy): domain Bacteria; phylum Bacillota; class Clostridia; order Lachnospirales; family Lachnospiraceae; genus Roseburia. The sequence continues at coordinate 109,150 of DMYD01000010.1, forward strand.
TGAT
>DMYD01000010.1:109518-144325 GCA_003483745.1 Roseburia sp.
TAAGTCACTCCGGCGTATCTGACAGATGCAGGAATCTTTACGGTTCCCTTTGCGCTGCTCTTTGGCTTGATGTATTCTACGGTCGGATTCTTCTGGTCAGAACCTGTTACTTTGTACTGGCTGCCGGAGGCATCCTTGAACCTGGTTCCTTTCTTTTTCGGAGTTGGTTTCGTCTGCCCGGTGCTTTCTGTGGTTTCCGTGTCCGGCTGATCTGGCTTTTCTGTAGATCCTGTATCCGGCTGTTCCGCCGGTGTCACTTCTTTTGCCGGAATTACAACGCTTGTTTTGTCTGCGATCTCATTTTGTGCTGCCTCATCTGAGAAATATTTCTGACAGACACTGCAGACATAATGCGCAGTATTTCCATTCTCTGTTTCGGTTGCTTCTTTAGCAGGCACATTCGTCAATGAATGGCTGACTGCTGCCACGGAAATATTTCCATTCATTACAGCATGACAGAATCTGCACTCCGTATGACCGGTACCTGCTTTGGTACAGGTCGGTGCCATCTCGCCTTCGCCTGTATAAAGTACCGTTTTGTCTTCCTCACAGGCTGCTCTTGTGATGGTAATTTCCTTGTCAGTCGTCTCATAGCATTCTTTGTCTGCCGCGACATAGTGTGCCATCACTTTGATGCTGTCACCGGCAGGAATTGTTTTTGCAAGTGTATCCGCATCAAAGGACCAGCCGCTATCCTTTCCCAATACAATCCCGGCTGCCTCACAGACTGTCACAATACCATTTGCAACATCTGCATCTTCCGGCACCTCCGTCGGGATTGCCGCTTTTGCGACGGTAAATGGCTTCTGAATGGACTTTGCGCTGTCACTGTTGGAATATACCACCATATATTCCCCTGCATTTCTTATCTCGTCAGCCTCTTTACCATCTCTCGTAATCGTATAATCCCATCCGGCCGTATCCGTAAAAAACTCTTTTTTCATTACTGTGACAGACTTTTTGCTTTCTGCAAAAGAGATTGCTGCTCTGGCACTTTCCGTCAGATCATCTCCGGTGTATGTAAGTCCCATCGGAACCGTAATATCATTCTCCGCAAAATCAGGTTTCATCTCGAAAGTTCCATTTCCTTTCAAACTGCCCCCTCCTGCAAAGCAGCCCGGATCTGCAATTATGATCGTTCCATTATTTGTAATGACAGAATCATTGGTCAATGTCTTTCCTGCCGGGATAATCAGGCTGATTCCGTCTGTAATCTCTAATTTCTCACCATAGAAAACTGCGTCATTATTCCTTAGCAGGATCACACTGCCAGTCTGTGTTTTTGCATACTTAAAAGCCGTCTTTATCGATGTATCATAAGTTGTGGTTTCGTCCACTGTGACCTCTGCAGTTATGATTTCATTACAGCAGCCGCACTCGTCTTCTTTGTCTTTATCCGGTTTATGACCCAGCAATGTTGCACTCACAGCAGGCATGGTAAATTTACCGCCTGTTATCCTTTGTATGTTTTGCGAACCTGTTGTATCCTCTGCAGTAGGATACCAGGAACAAACCTCCTTCCCAACACCGATCTGCTTCTCTGCACAGCCAAACAGCTGATCATCAATGCTTGTCACATTCTTTTCACTCTCCGACAGAATACAGTTCTTTGGAAGCGTGAGTGGATACCATTTTCTTTTGATCCCCGGTCCTGTCACTGCAGGAATCATATCTTCCTTACAATAAAGATCCAGTTTGGCAAACTCGTTATACGTTAAGAAATTTTGTATCTGTATATCTTTTTCTAATATCGCTTTCGTCGAATTATAAATAACTACCGCGCGCTCGCTGTTTTTTGTATTTTCCACAACTGAACCGGACTCCACACGCAGCACGGCATTTCCGTTCATGGCAAGTGTTGCATATGAATAACCGGAGATTATCTTTGCGCCGTTCTCCAACGTAAGTGTGTGTGACATATCAGCATTTCCTGCCAGAAGCGCATATCCGCTCTCATTCGATAATACAGCGTCCTTCACGGCAAAATTTCCTTCATAATAATGCAGATAGCATTCTTTCAGGTTTATATCCTCTATTCGAAAATCATTGGCATCTCCCACAAGCATCAGCTCTCCGCCATTTCCAGTCAGCGTATAAGGTCCGCCTTCCCCTGAGCGCAGTGTTACCTTCGCATTTCCAAACCTGATAACATTAGAGGATTTGCCGGAATATGTGATATCTTTCCGCAGTATGATATCTACCGTCCGGCAGTCTTTAATTTCTGTTCTGTTGGAATATAAATATTCCATCACGCTCTGCCAGTTTTCATAATAGCTGCTATCCGTTCCATTACAAACGAGTTCTACTTCTGCCCGCCCCAGATCTTCTTTTGTATCAGATGGAAGCACTTCCACATTTTCAGCATACAGTTCTGCCCGGTACACGGTTTTCTTCATTCCAACATAAAAGAAATCATACCCCGGTGAGAGCATATCGGCAATCGCATACCCCTTTGTCTCATCCAGAAGTTCATCTCTTCTTCTCGTTTGTATCCCAATTTTGTCATAGCTTCCACCGGATAGTTCTACCCGGGCACGCTTTCCTTCATACCCTCTAGACACTAAACTGTTACTGCGCACATACAAAGAACTGATTTTCGTATTGATTCCGGATATGGCAAGCTTTGTACCCGCACACGCATTTACATATTGATAATAACCATCTGTAATCTCACAAACAGCTCCATCTTCACTTTCGAGCGACGACGCTTCTCCCAGATACAGTTCCGATGTACACTTACCTTGTTTAAAAACACCTTCGGAGCCCGTTCTTATATATGCAGAAACATATTCACCGTTTTCCACTATTAACTTTGCCCCATCCTGCGCATTAAGGCTTCCCTTTAGTTTTCCGCTTTCATCGGCAGAAGAATCCTTTAAAGTAATTGCGGCATTTTCTCCGGAAACCGTTAAGGTAAGATTTCCTGTTTTCCAGTTTGAACCGTCTTTGTATCCAATGGTCTTTCCATTCAGATTAAACGTAATATTTATTTTTTTCTTACCGGATGCCTCTGCCACCCAGTTCACTGCATCCGTGTTGTACTGATTTACCTCAATATCATTTTTCAAGGTTATGACCACATCCAGACTGCCGTCAGATGTATCTGCTTTTACAGCCTCCCCCACTGCTACAAGTGCAGGCTGCATCGCCGTATAAGCAGTCTCCTCTTCTCCTATCTTAACACCCACATTGCCCGTCGATACTGTATATGCAGCGATCTGTGTATTGACATAATATTTGCCGCATGTTACCCTGCAGTAATAGGTATAAGTTCCTGCCGGAAGTCCGGTCGGGATCTGATAAACAGACCGGTTGGAATCCGGTATCGCTGTGTCTGCCTCTGTTTTTCCTCCTTCCGGAGCCTTTCTCAGATACCAGGTATATGATAAATTTCCACTCTCCAAATTACCCTGTTTCTCTGCGGTCACGGTAAGCTGCGGTGCGTCTTTGTATCCGACGAGTGCAACCGCATCTTCGGAAGCAAACTTCGGATGACCTGTAACCTTAACCGGTGCCACAGCTGCAGTCACACTCTCGTTAATATTTTTCGTATCCATATCAAGATAATAACTGCCATCCGCTTTCTTCAGACAATATCCCTCTTCCATACAGTCTGCCGCTTTTATCCCGTTATTTTCAATTTTGATTCCACTTTGGAACGTTCCGCCGGTAATATGGACCTCACCACTCACATGCAAAGGTCCTTTCAATGTGCCACCCTTAATATCCGTTCTGCCACGGATCACATACAGGCTCCCATAATTATTCCTCTGTTCAAGCCGGGCACCTTCCTCTATCGTAAGTGCATCCCCATTCATCGAAATCGCACTGCCATATCTGGTATTCTCAACTGTCACACCATCCTTAACCGTGCAGCTTCCACTATATATCGCCACTGTATTGTACGAAGTATTGCTTCCTGTCAATTTTCCACTTTTTTTCCCGGAATTATCCTCAATGATCACATTCGTTGATGGGCTGCTTGTAATAAACACGCCATTATTTCCTACATCCAGCGTATGTCCGTTCAGATCCAGATAAAACGTCCCTTCTGAGAATTTCAATATATCTGTAGTGGAAGTATCTGCCAGCAGCTTGATCGTGCAGCTGTCTTCAACGGAACCATCCGGACGCCACTCCGCAAAGCTGGCATATTCGGTTGTTGTTCCATTTTGTGTAACCGCGATCACCTTTGCCGTCTCTTCCGCTTTCACCGTGATGTTTTCAAATCCGGTGATATCCGCCACAAAGAAAAACATCAGCACGGACAGCATCCCTGCCATCAGGTATCGGGAAATCCCCATTGTTTCTCTCTTATGCATACTCGCCTCCCTGTTCTATTACGTCCCTATTTTACCTTCACCTTCTTATCCAGTCCCTTCGACTGCAGCAGCTTCTTATATGCTTTTACTTTCCCTTTCGGCACTTTGACCACGGTCTTCTTACTGATTCCTTTAAACGAACCGCTCGCAAGTCCTTTTTTCGTCAGCTTTGCCGACTTGATCGTAAGTGTCTTTAAGTTCTTACAGCCGCCAAACGCATTTTTGCCGATCTTCGTGACATTTTTGCCGACTGTGACCGTCTTTAATTTTGTACATTTTTCAAATGCGCTCCTGCCGATAGATTTCACATTTGTACCGACTGTGATATTCGTCACTTTCTTATTGTTGCGGAATGCCTTGTCTGCGATCGAAGTGACTTTGTAAGTCACTCCGGCGTATCTGACTGTTGCAGGGATCTTTACGTTTCCCTTCGCATTGCTCTTTGGCTTGACATATTCTACGGTCGGATTCTTTTGGTCAGAACCTGTTACTTTGTACTGATTACCGGCAGCATCTTTAAATTTTGTGCCTTTCTTTTTCGGAGCCGGTTTCGACTGGTCGGTGTTTTCTGTGGTTTCCGTATCCGGCTGCTCCGGATTTTCTGTAGATCCTGTACCCGGCTGCTCCGCCGGTGTCACTTCTTTTACCGGAATTACAACGCTTGTTTTGTCTGTGATCTCATTCTTTCCTGCTTCATCCGAAAAATATTTCTGACAGACGCTGCAGACATAATATTCGATATTTCCGGTTCCTTTTTCGGTAGCTTCTTTTGCAGGAACTTTTTTCATATTATGACCTGATGCTGGAATTTCTGTTACATCCGTCTTAGCATCACATCGTATGCAGTGTCTCGACTTACTTCCAACGTTTTTGCATGTTGCTTCTGCATCCACTGTAAAATCCTTTGCAAAATCATGCCCTAATGCATCAATCACCGGGATACTGCTGATCTCATTCTCCCCCTCTTTATCGCGAAACATCTTTCCGCAGACACTGCAGGTCCAGTATTCATCTTCGCCTGCCGTTACACAGTCTGCTTTTCGATCCGTCTTGACCAGGGTATGCGTATATTTATTTTCCTGTTCATTGGAATAAAAATAAGCGACTACATTTCCACTTTCGTCACAGCTGTCATATTCCCTGTTCTGATAAACTTTCTTACCGCCTAATACCGGATAGAGGTCTGTTCCGATGGTCTGTCCCCAGATCGTTTCTGTCCGGTCAGCCTGTAAGAGATAAGCAACTTCGCCATTTGCAAACTGTTCCTTTGTTTTTCCAACTGTTCCATCCTTATGATCAATTTCGGTATCAGACAGGTAGTAACAGTTTGTTACTGTAGCACCATAATTATCTCCACATATATCACCAACATGATAATCGCCACTAACACCACCTGTATTATAACAGTTTATGATTGTTCCATCATTACTTCCGCATACACCTCCATTATAATTAACACCACTTACATTGCCTGTATTATAGCAGTCTATGATTGTTCCGGTATTATATCCGCACACACCTCCGAAGTCATTCGTATAATCATCTGTTAATTTATTGATCATACCTGCATTATAACAGTTTGTTATTGTTCCATCATTATATCCGCATACACCTCCAACACCACCATTTACACTAAAATAAGAATCCAGCACTCTTACATTGGAAACCTTACCCCCACTTCCTACATGACCAAATAATCCTACACAACCTGCCATTCCCATTTGATTCAAATACAATCCACTGATCGTATGGTTTTGTCCATCAAAGATGCCCGAGTAAGAATAATACTCATCATCACCAGCCCACATTCCAATCGGTGTCCAATCTGTAAATGTTCCATCATTCAATGTTCCGTCAGACTTCAGAACATTTTCATTCACAACAATGTCCGCTGTAAGGACAGCGTTTATGTTACCGGATGTATAATTCTCATTATTTATCTTATCCGCAAACCAGTATAGCTGATCTGCATTGCTGATTTCGTAAACCTTATCATATACACCGTCCTTATCCATATCATACTTGTCTGTTGTAAGCACTGCCGGCTGATATGCTTTGCTGCATACACAGATACCACTCTCATCCGGACTATGTGCTTCTGTTACTTCTGCGACGTAAGCAATCGGACAGTTTCTACATACTAATCCTTTCGTATGTTCACTGTCATTTTTCCATGTATATTTAATACCGCCATCGGTATTATGCTTATGCTCTGAATCACGTACCAAAACACCAGCCCCATCTTTGACACTGAGCATCTCCATATTAGCAATTCTTGCATTCTCATCATAAAAATTGATGCTGTCTGTGCTTTCCAGTGTCAGATCTTTCTTTAATGATGCTATGCCATATACATTTGTTTTCGAAACTGTAGCACCTGCTTCTTTCCATTTCAGTGTGATAATAGAGTTATAAGTTTTATTATTATATAAAATGCTATCATCATAATCATCTTTTCCGCCTTCCATCACAATCTGACTACCTGATATACATACAATTTCCGAATAGGCAAATGACACAAAAAAATCAGATATTGCCTCAATATAACTGTTTGTTATAGTCACACCATCAACATCAATTGCGCGGTCCTCACTACTTCCGATAACTTCACTGTTTTCTATGACTAAGCTGCCTTCAAAAAGAATCCTGGAAAATTTTATCTTTGCATCTGTAATATTCAGGTTCGCTATTCCCGGATATATACCCGCACGTCCTCTTCCATCCCTAATCTCACCGGCAACCGTCAGACTTCCCTTATTATCGCAGCCCATTATTTTCAGTGTATTTTCCTTTTCTGCATCTATGTAAAAATAAAAGTTTTCGCTTATTGTATTTTCACCATATAGTAAAACTGTAAGGTCACCATTCTCACTCTGAATATTCTTAATAGATGCGTTGTTCATTATAAGCTGATTTGTTGTACTGTCATAATACCAGTTTTCACCTTGATATATTGCAGCTTCGTTATTGTCAATTCCATCATCCTGTAACTTGCCCTCTGTGATAATTGCTTTATCGTCACCACTGCTCTCTGTTACAGTCAGCGTTTGAGGCATACTTTCTGCTACAGCAGCTACTGTAGTTTCCTCTGCCGCCTTTACCACGTTTTCCCCCGATACATCGATCCCCGAAATCATCATCAATGCCGCAAGAACCATGGCTATTTTTTTCTTCACTTTCCTTCCTTTTGTTCCTCTCATAAACCTCTCCTTTCCGCAGCCCTACATCCACTCAATCTGAGCAGCCCGTTTCACTGCCTGCTGTCTGTTTTTCACACCCAGTTTCCGGTATATCCCGGAAGTGTGATACTTTACGGTTCCCACTTTCTTGTTCAGCTTTTCTCCTATCTGTTCATAAGAAAGTCCATCTACCATCAGCTTTAATACCTTTTTTTCTGTCGGTGTCAGTACCACCGCATACTCTTCCGGTGACTTCATATAATCCGGAAGTCTCTTTGCCACATCCATAGCAAGCTCTAAGATCTGATCCGTAAAATCGTCCGATCCCTTTTTCTCCCGGTACACACGGAGCATTTTCTCCATGTAGGCACCTTCGTCCGCAAGAAGTCTGATATAGCGATAGCGTTTTGCAAGCAGGATCGCCTGTTCAAGTTCCCCACACATATCCTCCATACTGTCCGCCTTATAGCAGGCGATCGCTATCATCATGTGACATTCACAGATATCCATGTAGCGGTTACATTTTTTTAATATATGAAGCATCCGTTTTGCAAGCACCAGCGCTAACATATGTTTTCCTGCAAACAGATAGCACCTGATCTTTACAAGATATGCATACACATCCATCATGTAAATGGGTTTTGTCTCATCCGGGGCGCTGCCCGTCATCCATTCCTGAACAACATCCATGTTTCCGTCATAGCAGGCTGCCCACGCTGTCAGTGCTTTTAAACTGTTCATCAGCTCTTCCCAGCCCCATTTTTCAATCTGGGTTTTGATCTGTGCCACCAGCGGTTCCGCCGCTTTTATCTGTCCGTTTAAAAGTAATATCTTCATCTGCAGTGCCATCGCCACAAACAGACACTGGATATCCCGCTTATTTTCCATAAATGGAATCGTCCCCGTGATCAGCAGCAATGCATGAAACGGATCATTTTCCTGGTAATACCATTCTGCAAGGGCAATATCGATGACACCTTTACTTTTATCTCCATACAAAGTCTGTATGGTTTTCTGCAGTGCTGCCCTGTTCTCTGCTATTTTCCTTCCATACCTGGTAAAATCCCTGAACCCATTTAAGATGCTCGGCCGGCTTGCAGATAAGGTAAGATTCTTCACAGGAAGTTTCATATCCGTCAAAGCCGCAGCGATATGAAAAAATTTATTATCACTGACATAAGGCATAACGATTTCTGTCGCCATACGGATATAATCTCTTCCATTACACTGCCCGGCATCAATATGTGCCGGTGTTTCTCCAAGCAGTGCCAGATATTGTTCTGCCTTTTCTAATTCATCCTCCATGGTTGCAATTAAAGCGCTGATCGAAAGGAGCAGATAACTTTCCATCCCGTCCTGATGGCAGACCTCATCCCGCAGCTGATCGATATACTCCCTGCATGCCCATAACGCAGGCATACTGACAGGATGCTGCAGTTCTTCCATTACCGTCTCATAAAGTCTGTCCTCCTCATCTGCTTTCTTTATAATTCGAATCAGTTCTCTTGTTTTCCGAGGAAATCTATTATCCTTTTTTGTTCTGTCACTCATCGCAATTACCACCAAATATTCCCTTTTTCAACATTTTACGTTTGCCCATAGTTTCCGTCAACTATGCGGAAGTTAGGTTTTATTTTTATGTTTATTTATTATAAATCCTAATTTTTAATCTGTATTATCCTATTTTTCGATATTTTATTTATTATATAGTTAGGTTTTTATATAAATTTTATTATCATATTTTTTTATAGAGTTCAATTTCCCAGCAAAAAAAGGACACGGCTTTTGTTTCGCCATATCCTTTTCATAATTCTTTCATTTTCGTTACTGCCCATAGAAGAAGCCAGCAGCTTTTTCACTACTGGCTTTCTATATTACTCATTTTGTTTACTACACTGCATTTCGGATAAAATTCTCACCCTTAAACACAACCTCTATATCTTTGTCGTTATAACGTTCACGTCTGATATATTTATCTTTCTTATTCTTCTCTTCCTTGTCAAGCCCCTTCTCGGCACTGATGGTCAGGTAACCATCGTTTAGTTCAAGCTGGATCTCATCTTTCTTAAATCCCGGAAGATCAACGGCTACTTCGTAACCTTTCTCCGTCCCCTTTACATCTATCTTCATCATGTTCTTTCACATACTGCAGGAATTCCGGTGTCTTTGACCAGTATTTTACACCCCAGTTTTCAAAATTCCATTCTTCCATGTAATCGTTGCACTCGAAATCAACATAATATATTTCTTCGTTATGTACAACAAAATTCGTTGGAAAATAATCAATATTTGTATTGGCAGCATATAATAACTCACACATTCTATGTAATTGCCCGATATAGTCAGTTTTCATCTTGTCTTCTAAAACCAGCTGATAAATCGTGTCACCGTCAATAAACTCCTTCAAAATACGTTCATTTTTGGCATCTGTTTCAAGCATGGAAGGCATCTTTATTCCGATTTCTTTCAATTTCCTGTAATCCCTGATTTCTGCCTCAAGCTTGTTTCCGAACTGATAATAATCACAAGGTTCATGATGTATCTGCTTCAAAACATACCTGTTATTTCCAGACTCTGCCAGATAAGAATATCCACCTTTACCCTTTCCCAGCAATTTAATTATTGTATAGCTTTTCCCATTTACGGTCATTTCTTTATTCATGTGTTTCTCCTTTGCTCTACACCACATTGTTTACTGACTTTTAATGTTCTGGTTCAATATTACAATAGAAATATCGTTTTTACAAAGGTTAAATGTGTAATGTAATAGTAAAATATCACAAAAATCGAATGCAAATTTTGTAATAGGTTATGCGCTTAACCTTTGTAAATTCCACATTTATAATGTACCATATAATCATAATATCACAGAAGAAGGAATGGAAATGTCACAGAACAGGATTAGAATCGCAGATGTTGCAGATGCGTTAGGACTTAGTACTGCACCTGTCTCAAATGTGATTCACGGCAAAACAGAAAAGATTTCAGATACGACGGTAAAACGTGTCCAGCAGGAACTTGAAAGTTCAGGATATATCCCGAATATGGCTGGCATTTTGCTTGCGAGAAATAATTCAAGACTCATCGGAGTGGTGGTAAATGACCATGAAAAGTATGAGGGCAGGGTTTTAGAGGATGGATTTGTGATGTCATCACTGAATGCCCTTTCCCATGAGGTGAATGAAAAAGGATATTTTCTGATGATAAAAACGACATCTGATATCAGAGGGATTCCGGTATTTGCATCCATAAAGAAGCATGGTGCAGTTTTGATGTGAGCCTCATCTGCGGAATTGTGATATCAGCATTGTTCCTGCTTGCAGCCGGAGGTTTTCCGTCGCAGATTCTTGGACTGTATACGAAAGATATGAGTATTATAAATACTGGTGCGGTTTATTTTAAAATCGTAGCATTTTCTTATATTCCAATGGCTGTCAGCAATATTTTATCCTCCTGGCTGCGCTGTAAGGAACATGCCACGATACCATTTCTGGCAAGCTTTGGAGCAGTTACTGTAAACACAGGACTGAACTATCTGCTGATATTTGGAAAATTGGGATTTTCATGTATGGGAATAAAGGGAGCTGCGATTGCCACACTTATTTCGCAGTTGTTTAATCTGGTATTTATTGTTATCGGATTTGTCTTATGTACCGGAAAAGATGGAGATAAACCAGTGTTATCTCTGCATTTTAAAAAAATCACAATCCGTGATTATCTGGTAATGATTATGCCGATTCTGATCAGCGAATTTTTATGGAGTCTCGGACAAAATGTGGAGTCTGCTGTTTATGGACATCTTGGCACATCAAACCTTGCAGCCTATACCCTTACCGGTCCGATACAAGGACTTATCGTAGGAGCACTTAGTGGATTGTCTGCGGCTGCCGGTGTGATGGTCGGCAAGAGGCTTGGCAGGAAAGAATATGATGAGGCTTACACAGAGTCGAAGAAGATTATGTATGCCGGCTTATTTGGTGCAGTAACGGTATCGGCTTTGCTCATTCTTTTGGCGGGAGTATATACCGGATTATATCGTGTTGATGACAGCGTAAAAGAGCTTGGAAGAACACTGCTTATCGTATTTGCCTTGTATGCTCCGGTCAAGGTAGAAAATATGATACTTGGCGGAGGCATTATAAGAAGTGGCGGTAACACCAAAATCATTATGATTATTGATATTGTTGGCACATGGTGTATTGGAATTCCCCTGTGCCTGCTTGCAGCATATATATGCAAGTGGGGAATTGTTGGTGTGTATACATTGCTTACCACGGAGGAATTATTCCGGCTTGCTGTATCGTTAATTATCTTTAGAAAGCGTAAATGGATCATTAGTTTATGCTGATTTACCTTCTTGCAGGATTTATCTGCGCCGTTTCAGTCCGTGTTCCTTATAATACCGGTCTTTATCCTCATACATCAGGCGCTCCGATTCGTTTAAAAGCAGATCGATATCCTTAGGACCGCGTTCTTTCCATATCATGCCAACCGCCATCGTAACCTGATGTTCTTTCATATCCATGCGCAGTTTCTCAACGTGTTCCCTCAGGTCTTTTTCCTCAATTCCAAGACAAAGTACTAAAAATTCATCGCCGCCGATCCGATACAGACCATACCCCTTAAATACACCCGCTAAGCACTCACATGCCCTGATGATCAACCGATCTCCGGCTTCATGCCCCTGCTCATCATTGACCTTTTTCAGCCCTGTGATATCGCAGTACACTACACCGATCTGTTCCCCATTCCACTCATGCTCCACAAACCAGTCGACCGCATAACGATTGCCAAACTGAGTGAGCTGGTCATGATAACTCATGCGTTCTAACTGACGGAGCAGATTTCTTCTCCGAATGGAGGAAACAATAAAAGATCCCATGATATGAAGCATATCGGAAACATAATCTAATGATTCTGCCGGTGGATTATCCACTCCGTAAAATCCAATGATCTTTTTCTCCCAATAAAGTGGAACAACCACCAGTGAATGGATATCCTGACGTTTCAGATTCTTATACTGTTCCGAATCTTCCTCTCTGATGTTCTCCAGATTTTCAATTACAATGTTTTTATCTTCTTGAAAATTCCGATACCAGTTGGCACATACTTCTGGTGGAAGGTTCTGTAAATTATCTTTCTCCGGCTTGATTCCATTTGCAACCCACTCGTAAGTGTTGTCATCGTACCCATTCTCATTATGCTCAAAAATATATGTTCTCTCTCCATCTAATGCCTTTCCTATATATTCCAGAATGATGTCCAGCGATTTATCCGCAGAAGATGTTCCAAGGGCAAGACGCAGTCCCTCATTAACGATTTTTTCCAGTTTTTCGTAGCGGCGTACCACATTTTTCTGATGTTCCTGAGAACTTATATTCAGAGCAATCTCTATTCTATATCGTCTGCCATTGTCCTCCACAACAGTATCCTTAATTTTAAAGTATTTATTTAAAAGCGGGTTAAAATACCGCCACTCCTTAAACTGTCCTTCCTGCAGTTCATCATTATTGCAGATCGTACAGGGCAGGCTTGAATTCTGAAGCAATTCATAACATTTTTTGCCGGCAAGTTCCTCTTTTGAATGTATCCCATAAGTATCTCTCATCTTTTTATTCATATAAACCAGTTCATGGGTATCCGCATCTGCAACATATACATATTCATTCATATTTTCAAAAAAATTCCAGATTCTTTCCATACCATTCCCCATTTCGTGCTTAAAAAAACAATATTCTCATTCCTGACAAGCCTGAATACAAATATAAACTTGTTATCTATTATAACTCAAAATTCGACAATATACAGTATATTTTTTCATTTAACCAGAAAAAGGAAGTATGAAAAATAAAACATCATTTTTCACACCTCCTTTTTTCATTCAGGGCGACAGAAAGGTTCCCAAAACATTCATTTTATTAATTTATCCAAGGATCTCTGCTAAATCTGCTTCCGGTGTCGCAATCGGTGCAATGCCGTAATTTTCAACCAGATAATTTAAAATATTCGGTGAGATAAATGCCGGCAGTGTCGGTCCGAGTTTTATATTTTTAATGCCAAGATGAAGCAGTGTCAGTAAAATACAGACTGCTTTCTGCTCATACCAGGAAAGAACCATGGAAAGCGGCAGTTCATTGACTCCACATTCAAATGCCTCGGCAAGTGCTACTGCAACACGGATCGCACTGTAAGCATCGTTACACTGTCCCATATCAAGGATTCTCGGCAGTCCACCGATCGTTCCAAGGTCAAGATCATTGAAACGGTATTTTCCACATGCAAGTGTTAAGATCATGGTATCCTTTGGCGTCTGTTTTACAAACTCTGTATAATAATTTCTTCCCACACGGGCGCCATCACAGCCTCCTACCAGGAAGAAATGGCGGATATCACCGGATTTTACGGCTGCGATCACCTGATCTGCCACGCCGAGTACCGTTCCGTGACCGAATCCGGTCATGACCTTTGTACCGCCATTGATACCGGTAAACTGTGTATCCTCTTTGTAACCGCCAAGCTCTAATGCTTTTTCGATAACCGGGGTAAAGTCTTTATCTTCCCCGATATGCACCATTTCCGGATAAGAAACCACTTCTGTTGTAAATACACGGTCTGCATAATTTTCTTTGACCGGCATCAGGCAGTTTGTTGTGTAAAGAACCGGTGCCGGAATATGATCAAATTCCTTCTGCTGATTCTGCCATGCAGTACCAAAGTTGCCTTTTAAATGCGGATATTTCTTTAATTCCGGGTAAGCATGTGCCGGCAGCATCTCACCGTGTGTATAAACGTTGATTCCCTTGTCTTTTGTCTGCTCTAACAAGAGCTTCAGATCATAAAGATCATGTCCGGTAATAACGATAAATGGTCCCTTTTCCACCATCAGAGGCACTTCCGTCGGTACCGGTGTTCCAAATGTTTCTGTGTTGGCACGGTCTAACATCTCCATGCAGGTAAGATTTACTTTTCCTGTTTCTAACACGAGTGGTAGCAGATCCCCCATCTCGAAATCTTCACCGACTGCAAATAAGGCACGATAGAAAAAGTCATTTACTTCCTCATTTGTATATCCGAGTACCATTGCATGATAAGCATAAGCTGCCATACCACGGATGCCAAATAAAATTAAGGATTTTAAGGAACGGATATCCTCATCTGCCTCCCACATCCGCTTCATATCATAATCATTGGTATTGCCGCACGGTGATATGCAAGTCGTACATCCAGGTGCAACTTTCGCTTTTTCTTCTCTGACACGGGCGATCATTTCACGCAGTGTCTCATCATTAAAATTCACATTTGTGATGGTTGTAAATAAACCTTCTATTATAATGCGGTCCGTCTGCTCTGTCTTTGGGTTGTTCATGCAGGCATGTGCAAGTCCCACAAGTGCTCCTGTCAGTTCATCCTGCAGATCCGCTGTTGCACTCTTCTTTCCACATACACCGGCAGCTCCCGTACATCCGCTGCATCCCGCTGTCTGCTCACACTGAAAACAAAACATATATCATCCTCCATTTATGTGTGTAAAAATGTTATTTTCACACTATCTTCGTTTTTCTTAATCTAAAATTTTTCCGTCAATTGAGATCGTCACAACATTCCATGGAATGAATTTTCCGCTGTTCTTTAATGCAGTCACTGCTGCATGCTCGATTCCTCCACAGCAAGGTACTTCCATTCTCACGATCGTCACGCTCTTAATATCATTATTTTTAATGATCTCTGTCAGTTTTTCACTGTAATCCACATCATCTAATTTCGGGCAGCCGATCAGCGTCACTTTTCCACGGATAAAGTCCTGATGAAAACTGCCATATGCATATGCGGTACAGTCTGCTGCGATTAAAAGTTTTGCCCCGTCAAAGTATGGTGCATTGATTGGTGCAAGTTTGATCTGTACCGGCCACTGCCGCAATTCGGAGCTGACCGGTAAACCTGCATTCTGATTTTCTTCTGCAGGTTTTCTTTCAAGCTGACGCATTCTTGAACCCGGACATCCGCCGGAAAGTGCCTGTCCCATCGCCTGCATTTTTTTCTTTTTATTTTCCTGTACGGCCGCTTCATCATAGGCTGCCGCCTCACGCTCGATAAAAGAGATAGCTCCGACCGGACAGTTCGGCAGACAGTCTCCAAGTCCGTCACAGTAATCGTCACGGAGCAGTTTTGCCTTTCCGTCCACGATGCCGATCGCACCTTCATGACAAGCCTCTGCACAAAGACCACATCCGTTGCATTTTTCTTCGTCTATCTGGATCACTCTGCGTACCATATAAATTCCTCCTGTTTTCCGCTTCCATTTTCTTTTTCTTTTGTTTTATTTACAGATTACAGGCTACTCTTCCTGTCATCTGTGTTCTTGACATTACTCGTACACTATACTAAAATTTTTTTCAAAAGTATGTTGTCATAACAACATTTTTAAAAATTTTTAAAAAAGAAGGTTTCTCTTTTATGGATTATCAGTTTTTAAGTCAGACAATGCTGTTTTCGGGCGAATCGCCGGAAGAAATCAAAGAAATGCTCTCCTGCCTCGGTGCAGTCACGAGGAGTTACGGAAAAGGCGAGATCATCTATCATGCCGGAGAATGTGTACATTCGATGGGTCTGGTGCTCTCTGGAAATGTTCAGATTGAAAGTGATGATGTCTGGGGAAATCACAGTGTACTAGATGACATAACTCCCGGCTTTTTCTTTGCCGAAACCTATGCCAGCCTGTCAAAAGAACCTCTGATGGTCAATGTTGTCTCTGCGGCTGCAAAGACAGAAGTGCTATTTTTAAATGTTGGACGGCTGCTCACAACCTGTAATAACAGCTGCACGCATCACAACCGCCTGATCCATAATATGTTTTTTATTTCGGCACGGAAAAATCTGCTTCTCTCCCGCAGAATCTTCCACACCACGCCAAAATCAATCCGCGGGCGGCTGCTCTCTTATCTGTCCGCGCAGTCTGCCGCCGCGAAAAGCCTTGATTTTACGATACCATTTAACAGGCAGCAGCTCGCCGATTACCTGAACGTAGACCGCAGTGCCCTTTCTGCCGAACTTTCAAAAATGCAGCGGGAAGGTCTCCTTAAAACGGAGCGCAATCATTTTACCCTCTGCGAAGATCCGTTAGAAACTTAAACCATGTGTACACAGTACCAGTCTTCATCCACCTGTTTAGACACTTCCCCGACGGAGACGATCGGATGATCCATATCATTTAACGGAATATATTCAACGCATCCTTCCCTGCCGTCCGACATGATAACCTGCTGGTGTCTGTATACTTTTACCATATTTTTTATAAATATATTGAGCAGATTCCAGTCAAGTCCTTTATATCCCTCATCCACAAACCACTGCAGCACATCAAATGGAATTTTTTCTTTTTTGTAACTGCGTGCAGAAAGCATCGCATCATAAATATCAGAAATTGACGTGATCCTTGCAAAATAAGAGATGGACTCTCCCTTTAATCCATCCGGATAACCTTTTCCGTCTAATTTTTCATGATGCCAGCGCACCGCATATCGCACATCTTCGTTGATATCCTCCCCAAGCAGTTCAAAAGAATAAAGAGGATGTCTTTTCATAACCTCAAATTCTTCCGGAGTCAGTTTTCTCGGTGCATTTAAAATTTCTTCCGGAATCTTCGTCTTTCCAATATCATGAAGCACACCTGTTAAAATCAGACTCCGGATGTCTTTTTCATCGAGTCCTAACCATTGTCCCATGATTCCGTTTAAAAGTGCAACATTTAAGGAATGTCTCTGCAATGCCTCGTCAACCGGTCTTGGCACGGTAATACACTGGAAAATCTCTCCGGCATCCACGGATACCATTCTGCTGTATACTTTCTCCATCATACCTTCCACTTCAGCATGATTGACAAACATCACATTTTTGCTCATCTGAAGCACATGGTCGACGCCTTTGCGCAGTTCTGTATACCCGGTTCTGTTTTCCAACATTTTCTGCTGTATTTCAGCCGGACGGTCTTTTCCCTTCATGATATACTCGTAAGATCCGCGGAATGTTGTAATATAATTATTGCCATCGCTGAAATTGATCAGTTTATCAAGTTTGCTTTTCGTGATAACTTCTCCGCTCGGCACTAAAAGTACACTTCCATTATAATTGTAAAGATTATCTGATAAAACAAGTCCTTCCCACAAGTACTCCATCGGTACTTTTTCGAGACGTTCTGTTTTTTCGTATTTTGCCATAACCGGTCCTCCATTCATATATGAATGTATCGGCATTTTTCTCTGTCACATTAATCGGAAATCAATATCTGTCTCACTTTTAACAGGTCCATCTGCATCAGCACATGATCTGCATCCGGTCTCTGACTGATATCAGGTGAAATATTCGAGTGAATATAAAATGTATGAAGTCCGACCTCTTTTGCCCCCCTGATGTCACTGACTGCATCATTTCCGATCATAATACTCTCCTCCGGTAAAATGTGATGTTTATCCAGTAAAAGATGAAAGAAACGTGGATCCGGTTTTTTCACTTTGCACGCGGATGACAGAAAGATATCATCAAAATAAGGCTCTAACCCCAAAAGATTCAGTTCATATGCAGTGAAAATACGCTGTGCATTCGAAAGCAGATATACTTTTTTTCCTCTTTCACGCAATGCCGCAAGAAGCTCCTTCGCCCCGTCATAAAGTCTGATATATTCTGTGGAAAGGATCCGGAAAAACTGACCTGCATGAACGGCAAGTTCCATATCCGCCTGTACCCCTTTTTCCTGAAACAAGGCAAAAAAAACCTCCTCAATCTCAATCTCCGGATGTGCCTCATGTGCATCATCTTTTTTCAGAGCTGCATCCGTCCCCATCTTCTGCCGCAATGTTTCCTCTTTCTGTCCGGTAAGATGCGCATATGCATTTTTCAGTTCCTGCGCTGTATAAACTGCACCGTAATATCCGTAAAACTGCGCAAGTTTTTCCCATAACTCCGGTTTTTCCTCATCCGTGTGAATATCCACTAAAGTTCCATATAAGTCAAATATATAATTTTCGTATTTCATGTTAATTCTCCCTCTTCTGCACCAAAATCCTTTTTCACTTTTGCACAAAATTCTTATTTTTTCACACTGTTTTCCACTTTTGCACAGCCTTGTCATGTTAATTTCTCTGCATTTTATAAAAAAATAACATGTTTATATGGGAAAATCAACCGGATGTGGCATAATCATTACAATTTGCCCGTTTTTTTAATATATTCGCCCTGCACTTTTCTATCCTAAATTTTTTCTGAGGCACAACAGGATCTTTTTTTCCAGCCGGCTGACCTGCACCTGTGTCATTCCAAGTTCTTTTGCCGTCTCGCTCTGCGTCCGGTTTTCAAAATAACGGCACCGGATAAGATTTTTTTCCCGCTCATCAAGCAATTCTAACAGCTGTTCAATTACCATCCGGTTTAATACCGCTTCTTTTTCCGGTTCATCCATGCCGTTTTCTTCTTTTTCACACAGCTGGTCAACCATCAGAAGTTCATCCCCGTCCTTCTCATAAACCGGCTGGTAGATTGATTCCACATCTCTTGCCGATTCCATTGCCATAATGATCTCACCACAGCTTAATCCTGTCCGCTCTGCAATTTCAAACAGTCCCGGTTCTCTTCCAAGTTCCCCCCACAGTTCTTCCTTGGCCCGTCCTGCCTTATAAGCATTTTCTTTTAATGTCCGGCTCACTTTTACCATGCCGTCATCTCTTAAAAATCTGCGGATCTCTCCCATGATCACTGGAACAGCATAAGTGGAAAATGCAAGATTCAATGAAAGATCAAATTTATCCACCGCTTTCATCAATCCAATGCACCCAATCTGAAATAATTCCTCCCTGTCGTGCCCCCGGTGTTCAAACCGGTTTACGATTGTATGTACCAGTCCAAGATTTCCTGCGATCAGCATATCCCTTGCACTTTTATCTCCCTCTTGTGCCTGCTGCATCAGTTCTTTAAACCGCTCCATATCAGACGCCCATCCCTGCGCCGATCTTTTTTTTCATCGTAACGGTTGTTCCTTTTCCGGGTGCCGACTGTACCTCCACTTCATCCATAAACGCTTCCATAAAAGCAAAACCCATGCCGGAACGTTCCAGTTCCGGTCTGGTTGTAAAAAAAGGCTCCATGGCTTTTGGCACATCCGCAATTCCGTGACCATGATCCCTCACCGTGATCTCCGTGCAGTTTCCACACAATTTACAAAATACCTCCACTTTTTCCTCCGGGCTGTCATACCCATGAATAATTGCATTTGTCACTGCCTCTGAAACAGCTGTCTTAATGTCAGAAATCTCATCTAATGTCGGATTTAATTCTGCCACAAACGCAGCCACCGCCATTCTTGCAAATCCTTCATTTACGGACCGTGCATCAAATTCCAGTTTCATTTCGTTTTCATTGATCTGATCTGCCTGCATATCTATTCTCCATTTCCTTTTCTTATTCTTAATTCTCTTACAAAATCCCGCATATTCCATCTTTTCTTACCGGCATCTTCTGCCTGATTTGTTTCCACTGTTTGTGTAAATCCGCTGATTCCATCTTTTCCTTCCGGGTATTCCCTTCCTGGTCTGTTTTCCAATAAATTACATGTCTCTATTTTCATACCGTATCCATCCGAATCAGCTTTTGCAGTCCTGACACCATAAAAATTTTCTTCACACGCTCGTTCATATTGACCGCTGTCACTTCACCACCGGAAAATCCCATACTCTTACATCTCCCAATAATCACGCCGATCCCGGAACTGTCCATAAACTCTGTTTCACGAAAATCAAACACAAGCCGCCTGACATGATATGCCCCGATCAGAAAATCTGCCTCCATCTTAAGCCTGCCAGCCTCATGATGATCGAGTTCCTTTGGCATCTGTACCGTCAGACACCCCTCTTTTAATTGATACTTTTCTTCCATAAATACTCCCTTCCTGTTATTTTTTATTTGGTTTAAGAGCCACCTTTCGACACAAAAATCCTATAAAAAAAACGCCTAATATCACTTAGACGTCTTTTGTATCATCTTTATTCAGATATATTCTTATTTTATTCTTCAATATTGATATAGTTCTGTGCATTTGCTGCACGCTCTGTACCCGGATAGAGTTCTACGATCTTCTGGTAATAAATCTTTGCTGTCTCAAGATCATTGTTCTTGCGGTATGCCTGTGCCAGATAATACAGTGCATATCCATCTTTGTAGGTTTCCTCCATATCCACAACTTTTTGTAAGCTCGTGGCAGCTTCCTCAAACTTCTGGCTGTTATAATCGCTGAATCCCTGATTATATAATGATTCAAGATAATCTGCGTTGACCTGTGCATTGATCGTCTCATAAACACTCTTCGCACTGTCACTTAAATATTCCTCGTTGACATTGCCAAGTGCATTCCCTGCCGCCTCAATATTACCATCCGAATAAGATGCATAGGCAGAGAGCAACTGATCATATGTGCTGATCTTATTTTCAGAACCTTCTGCACTATCCTTGACCTCAGTGATCTGGCTCGTCAGATCATCAATCTGCTTCTGCAGTGTACTGATTTCCTGATTCTTTGATGAAACTGTGTTATTCGCATCAAGCACCTGCGCTTTTGCATCATTCTGAACCTGACGGCGCACACCCGGCACAACCAGAAATCCGGTAATTGCCGCACCGATTGCGATTCCTATGACCATATTAAGGATGGTTCCCATCGCAGAATTATCTTTTAAATACTTTGGCTGGATGATCGTCTCATTGCCACTCTGATAGGAAATCTGTTCTTCTTTTGGTTTTTTCCCGGAGGTATTATCCTTTAATCCTGCATTCACTTCTTTCAGATAACGGAGTGTGATCGTATTATTTGCATCGATCTTTCCTGCATTGCGCAAAGACTTCTTGGCAAGATCATACTTGCCCTCCTGAATGTAAAGCAGTGCTAAAAGCTGATGCCCGCTGACTAATTTCGGATTCAATGACAATACTTTTTTTAACTGGATAATTGCCAGATCGCGGCTGTCCTGTCTGCAGTATAATAATGCCTGATTGTATTTTTTGATGGTCTGATTGATCGTCTCAAGCCTTGACCTGTTATTCTGTATCTCATCCAGATAACGGCTTGCAGCATTCTCCGAAGGCTGATAGTTCTTACTGATCACCCACTCCGTCAACGCCTCCACCACTTCGCCCATCTCAAAATAGATCAGCCCAAGCAGATTTCTCGCATCTATATTTAATTTATTGAATTTCAGGCTTGTTTTCAGGCTTTCAATCGCCCCTGAAAGATCACGTACCCCCGCCTTTTCCAGCGCATCATTGTAATATTCATTGGATGCCATGACGATTTTTTTATATATTTTTACATTTACACCGCAATTAGGGCAGATATTTTCCCTTCCAAGCTTTGCTCCACAATTATAGCACTTCATTCTTTCCCTCACTTCATGAATTTACATTTGGCTTTTCCAAAAGATGTCTTACATATTATGCTTTAATTCCTGCATCATCTCTTTTAAAACGTCTGTCATATCTGTTAATTCATGATTATATATCGCTTGTTCTGCCTCTTCTACTTCTAAGCTCGGCTTAAAATTCTTTAACTCTTCTTCAAAATTAATCATAATCGACCATTCCTTTTCTGCCAAATTTTATGGCAACATCTATTTTAATATTCTTCGCTCCGTCGCACAATTTCGGGGCAAAAAGAATCACCACTATATTATAATATAGTGGTGACAATAATCAAGTAAATTTATATTAAGTTTTTCGTAAAACTTCTGCCCTATTCGACATCCGTTTTAGGAGCATTCTCTCGTCTTGATCTTATCCTGCAGCTTGTAAAACTCCGCTGATTTTACATTGTTCTGTACAAGCAGCTTGGTATCCTCGATCTGGATCACCACTCCCGGATAAGTCTCCCGCAAAACGGTAACACATGCACCGCTCGCACTCTCGATCAGATTACGAATCTGTTTTGCCTCTTCTTTGCTGTTTGCTAACGTTGCAGTATCACGGATCTTGACACGGAGCAGTGTTACTCTCCTCGGATCATCTTTATAGCTGACTCCACGAGCTTTTTCGAGTTCTTCAAACTTTCGCAGTCCCTCATCGATCTGCACTAATCCCTGACTCAGCTCCTGAATCGTCTTCTCTAACTGTCTGAGCTTTGCATATTCCTCCGGACTTGCACCAGTCATAATAACGGTCTTCTTCTCGGCATCGTTCCCTAATGTCGTAACCTCGATTCCACGCACTCCATGTGTAAGTCCACCGATGATGCTTCCGCGTTTTCCATTCATGATGATCTTTCCAAAGCACTGTACCTGACAATCCATCAACACATCTGCACGAATATCGCCTGCACATTCAATACGGGTAAATTCAAAAAACTTTGCGGTAATACTGCCTTTTGTCTTTACTGATGCCTTATTTCCACCGAGCATTCCACTCCTTAAAATAATATCTTTCCCTGCCTCTAACGTGCATGCCTCGACGATTCCATCCACTGTGATCGTACCGCTTGCTTTTACTATAACGCCGCTTTCCACGCTTCCGTGGATCACAACATCACCATGAAAATCAATGTTGCCACTGGAAAGATCTGCATTGCCGGACAATTCATGTACCGGAAGGATCACAACCCTGTCATTCTGTGTCTCGATCTTACCACTCATCAGCGCAACATAGGTATTATCATCCCTGCGTTCAAATCCTTTTCCTTTCAGTGGAAGCTGTTCTCTTCCCCGCTTTGCAGGTATCGGCTTTCCAGTGACTGTCTTGCCGTCTGTTCCCTCCACACAAGGATGGTACTCCGCGATCACCTGATCCTGCACCACAGACTCTATCGACTTTACAGACCAGTAATCCACGGTTCCATCCGGTTTCATCAACGGTTTTTTATCAAAGTTGCAGTTAAAATTATAATCATAATAACCGTCTTTTCCATCTACCGCCTCTGTGCCCCGTGCTATTAATGTCTCCAGTCCATATTTTTTTTCATCAGCCAGCTCTTTCAACGCTGATTCATCTATTCCATACTTGACACCTCTCTCATCCAGTGCTTTCTGCAATGATTCAACTGTATATTCTCCCCCATCGTCCGGCGTTACAAGCATAATATAAGCTTCCATGCCATCCGCCGTGATCTGTACGATTGGCTTTTCTTCTGTTACCATAGGCGTGCTCCCCAATTCTTTCTCATGTATGTATATATAGTAACGTAGAACATTCCTTATCTTATATAATACTAGTACTTTTATGCTTTTTCAAGTAAATTCTTTAACAAAATGTTTGTTTTTTGGTGCTATTTTACTAAAAAGAGCTATGACAGGCAGGCTCCTTTCCGGCTTGCCGGTAAGGATGAAACCTTCATGCATAGCTCCTTTTTACTTATATCATGTACAAAATCAGCACATGATCCAATTCGCCATTCTTGCGCTCATTATCTTGCAATTATTTTGACATCTGTGCCAAACGTTCTTTGACCTGTGCCATCATCTGCTCATATCCGGCAAGTTTATCTTTCTCTTCCTGTACTTTTGCTTCCGGTGCTTTGCTTAAGAATTTTTCATTTGAAAGCATTCCCTTAGAACGTGCAAGTTCTTTCTCTAAACGTGCCTGCTCTTTTAACAGACGCTCTTTTTCCTTCTCAAAATCAACCAGATCCTCCAGTGGCAGATACAATGTAGCACCAGAGATCACAACAGATACGGCATCCTCTCCGATTCCTGTCTTATCCTGCTGTACTATTACTTCACTTGCTCCGGCAAGGTTTGCATAAGCCTCTTTCGTCAGTTCAAAGGAATCACGCAGTGCAGCATCCTCTGCAACGATAAAGATCTTTGCTTTTCTTGATGGCGGAACATCCATCTCTGTACGCACGTTGCGAACGCCTTTTACAAGATCCTTGCAGTGTTCTAACATTTCTTCTTCTGCAGGGAAATTCCAGTCAGCGCGGTACTCCGGCCATTTTGCAAGCATAATCGTGTCTTCTTCCGGATGCAGTGTACAGAAAATCTCTTCTGTAATAAACGGCATAAACGGATGAAGAAGTTTTAATGCCTCTGTCAATACAGTCTTTAAAGTCCAGAATGCTGCGTTCGCAGATGCAGGATCATTTTCTTTATTATAAGTACGTGTCTTTGTGATCTCAATGTACCAGTCACAGAACTCATCCCAGATAAAATCATAGACTTTCTGTACAGCAATTCCCATCTCGTACTTATCCATATTTTCTGTCACATCTTTAGCAAGTGTATTCACTTTCGATAAGATCCACTTATCTGCCGGTTTTAACTCATCCAGTGACGGCTCTTTGATCTCACTTCCCTCAAGATTCATCATAATGAAACGTGATGCATTCCATACTTTATTAGCAAAGTTTCTCGATGCCTCAACACGCTCCCAGTAGAAACGCATATCATTTCCCGGTGCATTTCCGGTGATCAGTGTCAGACGGAGTGCATCTGCGCCGTATTTATCGATAACTTCCAATGGATCGATACCGTTTCCTAATGATTTACTCATCTTGCGTCCCTGGGAATCACGGACCAGTCCGTGGAACAATACGGTATGGAACGGTGCTTTACCCATCTGCTCATATCCAGAGAAAATCATACGGATTACCCAGAAAAAGATAATATCATATCCGGTTACAAGTACATCGGTCGGATAGAAGTAATCCAGATCTTCTGTCTTTTCCGGCCAGCCTAACGTGGAGAACGGCCAGAGTGCAGATGAGAACCATGTATCTAAGGTATCCGGATCCTGTTCCATGTGATCACAACCGCATTTCGGACATTTCTCCGGTGCAGCCTTTGCTACGACCATCTCACCACAGTCCGGACAATAATATGCCGGTATGCGGTGTCCCCACCAGAGCTGTCTGGAAATACACCAGTCGCGGATATTGTCGGTCCAGTTAAAGTATGTTTTTTCCATACGTTTTGGAAGTAACTGGATGTCTCCGTTTTTCACTGCTTCCACTGCCGGTTTGATCAGCTCGTCCATCTTTACAAACCACTGTTGTTTTACCATCGGCTCAACGGTCGTGCCACAGCGGTCATGGGTTCCTACGTTGTGGGAATGAGGCTCTACTTTTACAAGCAGTCCCTGTTTTTCCAGATCCTCAACCAATGCTTTTCTGCACTCGTAACGATCCATCCCCTCATATTTTCCGGCATAATGGTTCATGGTTGCATCATCATTGATAACGGTGATTTCTTCTAAGCTGTGTCGTTTTCCAACCTCAAAGTCGTTCGGGTCATGTGCCGGTGTGATCTTTACGCATCCGGTTCCAAACTCTTTATCAACATAAGCGTCTGCGATCACCGGGATCTCGCGGTCTGTCATCGGAAGTTTTAACATTTTTCCGACGATATCTTTATAACGGTCATCATCCGGGTTAACTGCAACCGCAGTATCACCAAACAATGTCTCCGGTCTTGTCGTTGCGATCTCAACAAATCTTCCCTCTTCGCCAACAACCGGATAATTAATGTGCCAGAAAAATCCGTCCTGCTCCTCGTGCTCTACCTCGGCATCCGAGATGGATGTCTTACATACCGGACACCAGTTAACGATACGGGAACCTTTGTAGATCAGTCCTTTTTCATATAATTTTACAAATACTTCAAGCACTGCCTCAGAGCAGCCTTTGTCCATGGTAAAGCGTTCTCTCTCCCAGTCTGCAGAAGATCCCATTTTTTTCAACTGGTTTATAATGCGGCTGCCATACTCGTCACGCCACTCCCAGCATTTTTCTAAGAATCCCTCTCTTCCGAGATCACGCTTGTCGATTCCCTGTTTTTTCAGGTTCTCGATCACCTTTACCTCAGTTGCAATGGACGCATGGTCTGTACCCGGCTGCCATAATGCATTATAACCCTGCATTCTCTTATAACGTGTTAAGATATCCTGCATGGTATTATCAAGTGCATGTCCCATGTGAAGCTGTCCTGTGATGTTTGGCGGCGGCATCACAATGGTAAACGGCTTTTTGCTGCGGTCTACTTCGGCGTGGAAATAGCCGTTGTCTTCCCACTTTTTGTATAAACGATCTTCAATGCTTTTTGGATCGTAGGTCTTTGCTAATTCTTTACTGCAATTCTGACACATAATCTGTTCTCCTTCTTATTATGATATTTATAGAACAAAGAATCACTTGTGACTCTTTCGCACTCGAGCCTATGAATGAAAAAAACCCTTTGTATCCCATTCGGAATACAAAGGGCGAATATGATCGCGGTACCACCTTTATTGGTTCTCAGTCTCCAGTCAATGATCTAACCGGTCATCCTGTAACGTGGATGAGTCGTGAATGCTTGTGCATATCTGCAGTATCTGCTCTTATATCCTGTCATACAGCTATGCTTTCTCGGCATTCCGGTTCAAAAGCTACCTTCCACATATCTTTCTCTGGGATGTCTTTCAGCCGCTGGACTTCCCTCTCTGCAAAGAGTCTATGTGTACTCCTCTTTCTCACAACCTTTGTTTTTTTACTGTTTTTATCATACGAGGGGACATGAGGTTTGTCAACTGTTTTTTTATATCTCTTCCTCTACCATACTCTTATCCCTTGTAAACAGATCATAGATACAGGGAACCACGATCAGTGTCAGCAGTGTTCCATATAACATACCGCCCTCGGTCACGATCGCCATCGGCTGCATCATCTCCGAACCACTTCCAAGTCCCATTGCCATCGTGGACATTGCAAGAATCGTGGTCAGCGCAGTCATCAGGATTGGGCGCAGTCTTGTTTTTCCGGCTGCAACAATCGCCTCCTTTTTATCCATGCCCTCTCTTCTCAGCTGATTGATATAATCAACTAACACAATTCCGTTATTGACGATAACACCAGCTAACATGACAAATCCGATCATGGATACGACTCCGACTTCATTGTCCGTCACAAACAAGGCAAAAAATCCTCCCGTAAATGCAAGTGGGATTGTGAACATAATGATAAACGGCGACAGAAATGACTGGAACTGCGCAACCATGATAAGATAAATAAACACAACTGCCAAAATCAGCATCAGATACAACTGATTCATCGCGTCCCGGATGGTCTCATCCTCTCCTGTCATGGAAATTTCATATCCGTCCGGCAGTTCGATTTTGTCTAATTTCTTCTGGATCTGATTACTTACCAGCGTTACATTGTGATCCTCATCCACACCGGCTGTCACGCTGATATAACGTGTCTGCGAGTTTCTGTTTATCACATTTAAAGACTCTCCTTCCTCAAATGCCGCAATATCTTTCAATGGAATATCCTTTGTTTCCCCGCTGATACGGTCCGTATAAGAAAATGTCAGCTTACGGATATCGGAAAGTGTAACATCTGACTGTTCCCCGCTCTGCACATATACTTTGTAATCTTTTAAATCGGTAGAAATCGTTGTGGAAGATGTATCAGATGCAAGCTGTTTGTAGACAAGCTGATATACCTGTGCCGTCGTCATACCATATTTTGCAGCTTTCTCTTTGTCCACTTTTACTGTAAAAGAAGGTGTCGTATCCCCCAGACCATTGTCCACATTCACCGTACCTTTAGTCTGTTCTACTGCTTCTGCCACCTGCCCTGCGAATTTCTGCAGCTTATCCAAATCTTTTCCACTGATCTGTACAGAAATACCGCTGCCGAAAAAAGAACTCATATCCGATGCAGAGCTGTCCGTATTCACATCACAATCAAGATCTGCTGTCAACGCCTGTATGGAGGCAATGATCTCACCGCCTGTCACACCGGAATTTTCATCAATGAGCACATACATGGTCACACTGTCCGTGCTGCCACCCATAGACATGATTCCACCGCCGCCAGCCATAGCTCCGATCGAATCTACACCGGAGATACCTGAAATCTTATCCACTACCTCATCTGCACGCTCTGTCAGTTCCTCAAACGTCAGCTTTTCATCTTCTTTCGCTGATACTGTAACGGTAAGCTGATCTGTCTCCATATTCATATCCATAAAGGTAAATCCTTTTGAAACGGAAAGCATCACACTTGCCACCAGAAAAACGATCACACCGATCAGCACGACCGGTTTAAACCGCAATGCAACGCGCAGAACCTTTTCATATCCATCTAAAATGCGGTCAAACCACGGATGTTTGATTTCTTTCGTATCCTTCAGCACACCGGATGCCATCATCGGCACAAACGTCAGCGCAACGATCAGACTTGCCGCTAATGTATAGGCGATCGTAAGTGCAATATCTACAAACAACTGTCTTGTGATACCCTCCGTAAAAATGATTGGCGCAAACACACAGACCGTTGTGAGCGTGGATGCAAAAATAGCTCCTGCCACCTGTCCTGCTCCTTCAACTGCTGCCTTCCGGATCGATAATCCCTGATTCCTAAGCCGGTAAATATTTTCGATCACGACAATCGAATTATCTACAAGCATGCCGACGCCAAGCGCAAGACCGGACAATGAAATGATATTTAACGATATTCCGGTAAAATACATCAAAACGATTGCAAAAACCACGCTGAGCGGAATAGAGCATGCGATCACCAGAGTCGGTTTGATATCCTTTAAAAACAAAATCAGAATAAGTATGGCAAGAATTGCACCTACGATCATATTTTCCATGACTGATTCCACAATGGTATCAATGTAAACTCCCTGATTCATCAAAATCGTCATATGAAGTTTGTCATTTTCTTTTTCCAGTGATTCAAATCTGGTTTTGATCCGTTTTGTTACATCCCCGGTAGAGTACCCGGTCTGCTTCTCAATGGAAAGCATAATCGCAGGATTTCCGTTTACCTTGGAATAGGAATCTCCCGTATCGTCCACCACTTCTGTTTCTGCAACATCCGATAAGCGGATTGGCTCGATTCCATCCAGTCCTACATCCACAAGCACAAGATCTTTTAGTTCCTCCACCGACGAAACTTCGTCCCCGACACGCACCAGATATTGTTTCTTATCTTCATTGACATAGCCAGCCGGCATGGAAAAATTCTGTGCTGTCAATATTCCGCCTAATGTTTCCACCGACAAAATCTGATTCAGATCTGCAGAATCAAGCGCGCTCTGCTTTGACTCGTCTAATTTTTCCTGTCCCTGCTCTAACTTAGCTTCTCCGACTGCAAGCTGTGCTGCCGCCTCACTCATCTGTAAAATTCCGTCAATCTCCATCCGGTTTAAAGTTACATACGCATCATCTAAGGTCGTTTTCCCATCTGAAACCTGTTCTTTTGCAGTCTGTAAAGCTGTCATCGCCGTTCCGATTTCAACCTGTTTTTCTGACAGCTGCGTGATCACCTGTGGAATATCATCTATTGAGCTAAGGCTCACGTTTAACGCTGCCAGCTGATCTGCCCACTGCTGATTTAAGGATGTATTTAACTCTAACAGTTCTTCCTGCAATAATTCCGCACGTTTTCCTGCTTCCGCAATACTTTCCTGATTTCCTCCGGTCATCGCAAGAATCTGGGCAATCTGTTCCTGATCCCCGGAAATCTTCGCCTCTTCTAAAAGTTCCTCGAGCCGGTCGCTGCCATCCTCACTGTTCATTTCAGCTTCTTTCTGTGCCTGTGCGATCTCTGACTTCAGTTCTGTCCCCTGCTCATATATGCTCTGAAGTTCCGGAATTGCCCGCTTTATCAGCTCATCCGTTGCCTTTAACACCGTATAATTCTGATTCAGATCTGACTCTGCCACAAATGCCTGTGACTTACCATTGATGACTTCGTTTTCTGCCTGTCCAAGCTGATCTGCAAGATGCTCTTTCCCATTTTCCATCTGCCTGCGTCCGCTCTCCGCCTGTTCGGCAGCCTGATCGAGCTGTTCCTGTGGTTCGACAAACTGTTCCTCGATTTTACTTTGTATTTTCTGATTCAGTGCATCGATTTTGTCCTGATTCAACGTGACATGAATGTTTTCTTCCACAGTTCCGGTTGTCGAGACAGACGCCACACCATCAATACTCTCAAGTACTGGTGACAGTTCATTTTCCACATAATCTGAAATCTCCGACTGTGTCATTCCCTCCACATCGGCAGACGCTACCATTACAGGCATCATATCCGGATCAATCTGCATGATCATTGGTTTTCCGGCACTATCCGGGAAACTGCCCTCTAACTGATCCAATTTCTGCTGGATCTCAATAATGACGGAATCCATGTTTGCATTCTGCTCATACTCTAAGATCACCATTGAATAATTGTCGTAGGATGCAGAACTTACCGTCTTGATGCTTGAGGTCGTCGCCATGGATGCCTCGACGGGTGCTGTCACATCGGATTCTACTTCTTCCGGGCTTGCCCCCATATCGGTCGTAATAACTAAAGCATATGGCAGACTCATATCCGGCAGCAGATCTGTGGTCATTTTTGTCAGGGATACGGCTCCCAACACGATGACTAAAATCACGCCTACGATTACGGTATATGGTTTTTTCACGCTTAATTTCGACAGCACTCTCTTTTGTCCTCCCGTTTGAATATGCAAATCATTTGCCATAAACATCTGTCTGCAAATATTTTGCCATAATAAATTTAGTTTACCTTTTTCAAAATGGATTGCAAGACTTTCGTACCAGTTTATATTTTTTTAAGATTGCAGATTGCGATAAAGTCCTGTGTCAGAGGTTTTTTTCGTTGAAGATTCGGGGGACAAAAGGTGGCTTCTGGTTTTTTGATTGGAAAATTACACAAAACCTGGTCTGTTTTGTTCCGTTGTCCGAAAATAAGAAAATCTAAGCCTGCCTGAATTAGATTTTCTCAGAGTGACGTGAACGGCAGCAACGAGCCTTCCATGGCTCGATGCTACCTTGTTCTGCCATCCGTGGCAGAACATCACTGTGAATAGACAGGCAGTCTAAGATTTTCTAATTTTCTACCAAAGTCTCAAAACGAGTCCCGGCTTTGTGCAATTTTCCAGCCACTAGGCTGTGAACCACCTTTTGGCACACGAATTTTCCAAATATAAAAAGCCTCCGTCAGTTATACACCTATACATAACTGACAAGAGGCTTTTCTCTTATATCTGCCGTATCACTTATTCGTCCTCTGACTCCTCGTCATCCACGATCGCTGCCGTAGCGCCTGACACCGCTGATACTACTGCAACTACAGTTGCTATGATCACTACTACGAGTAAACAAATCAGAAAAATCCATAATCCTGTCTCTGTCATATTCTTCTCCATTTCTATGTGTATCTTGCAAAAGTGCTGTCCCGTCACTTAGTCTGCGCTTTTGTTCCCCAACACATCCGATCATTTTTCTACTGAATTATAGAATATAGTATAGCACACAACCGCTCCGTTTACCAGTGACATTGCCAAAGATTTTTACCCAAAAATGAGACCACCAATGCAGGCAGTCTCATTTTTATGTAGTACAACAATCTGTTTGTCAACAAAGTTATTAACCGGGGTTTGTTAACCCTTTACACTTCCAAGTGCAACACCCTGTACAATGTGTTTTGATAAGATCAGATATACAATGATAACCGGGAAGATGGAAAATGCGATCATCACATATACCTGCCCCATATCAAACTTGAGCCAGTCAGCCGCACGCAGCTGTGCGATTAAGATAGGCAGTGTCTTTTTCTTATCATCGTGTAAGATCAGTGCCGGTGTGAAGTAGTTGTTCCAGCTGCTTACAAAAGTAAAGATCATCTGTACTGCGATTGCCGGTTTCATCAAAGGCATTACGATAGAGTTGAATGTACGGAACTCTCCGGAACCATCGATACGTGCTGCCTCGATCAGTGATAACGGCAGTGTGCTCTCCATGTACTGTTTCATATAGAAAAATGTAACCGGAGCTGCGATCGTCGGCACGATCAGAGGAATGAAAGAATCCTCTAATTTCATGTTGGAAACAAGTTTGATAAAACCAAGTGCTGTTACCTGTGTCGGGATCATCATGATCATCAAAATGAACGGATAAATGTATTTTTTCAGTTTGAAATCATATGCATGGATCGCATAAGCTGTCATCGTTGAAAAATATACGCTGAGTACTGCACTGAGTGAGGAAACAATCAGGCTGTTGAACATACCGTTCCATACCGGAAGTGTTCCGTTTCTTAAATTCTTCCAGTTTTCCCACAAATGGCTGCTTGGAATCAATGTAAAACCGGACTGTAATTCACCGTTTGATCTGGTTGCATTGATAAACAGTACATAAAACCAGAACAGACATAATATAGAAACAATGATCAGTACAATATATGCAATCAATCTTCTTGCATGGATTCCTACACCCTTTTTTAAATTACGATTTTCATTCATGATCTTCACCCCTTCCTCTTATCATTGCCGGTTATCTTAAATACTACCAGACTTAAAATACCTGTAATGATAAACAGAACAACTGACAGTGCACCAGCCATACCATAGTTCTTGCTGTAGAGATGTTTATTTAAGAACATGATCAGCGTCATGGTAGAACGCATCGGGTCACCGGTTCCATTGGTTAAGATCTGCGGTACATCGAATAACTGTAAACCACCGATCAGAGATGTAATAACCACATATACAAGAATCGGACGTAACAATGGCAATGTGATCTGCCAGAATACCTGAGAAGAGGTTGCACCATCAACTTCCGCTGCCTCAAACAAAGAGGTATCAATACCCATCATACCTGCCATTAAAAGGATCGTTGTATTACCAAACCACATCAGACAGTTCATTAACGCGATCAGCCCTCTTGCACTGCCCGCATTGGATAAAAATTTGTACGGTGTATCAATAAATCCGATCTGCATCAGCATCGAGTTGATCGGTCCTCCATCGGAGAACAATGTAAAGAACAACATGGAAAATGCAGATGCCATGATCAGGTTTGGCAGATATACGACTGTTTTAAAGAAACGGGTTCCTTTTAATCTGAGACGTACATCAGAGAACCATGCTCCAAGTACCAGTGACAAAATGATCTGTGGTATGAAACACATGATCCATAATAACATGGTGTTTTTGGTATAAATCCAGATATCTCCATCGGAGAAAAGCTTTTTATAGTTTGCAAGCCCGACGAAATTCGGTCCGACCTGCGTCAGTCCTGACATATAGTTTTCAAAGAAACTGTTGTAAATAGTGCTGATCAACGGAATCAGCTGAAAAATAACATATACTACAATAAAAGGAATCAAAAAGATATATCCCCATTTATTGTATCTTACTACCTTTCCACTACTTTTTTTCATAACAACCTGACCTCCTTTTCCAGAGTGCATGATTTTCGTCCACAGAGCTCACAGCATCCCTCACCTTTACCCTGTGTAAGTCTGCTGTCAGCTCTGCACTTACAGTTTTTACACAAATTTGGATATAAAATGAGCCGCGCCCGCCTCCCTTACGGTCCGGCAGGCGCGGCATCAAATCATTTTTTATACCATTCGTCTGCTTAGTATGTTAACTCCGGATATTTCTCTACAACTGCTTTGTAGAACAGATCTAATGCCTCTTCTTTTGTAGCAGTTCCCTCGAAGTAGTTCTTCATTGCGTTCTGGAACTCTTCGTTACATCCCTGATCGTATGCAGAAAGGTTGCTTAAATCAAGTTTGGAAACACCAGCGCTGTAAATACCAAGTGGATTCTGTCCACCCAAGATCTTGCTTGAATAGGAGCTGTCTGCCATCTCAGCGATTACATCCTGGTTGTTTACGAAGTCATCGTCTTTCTCAATGATCTCTTTCATAACATCATCATTGGTTGTCATCTGAAGCATGATATCTTTTACAAGGCTCTGGTTATCGGTTCCGGCTGCTGCACAGATCCATGTACCACCCCAGAAGAAGCCCTGCGGTCCTTCGGTTGCTCCCCAGCCACCGTTGTAACCGATACTGCCTTCGGTATCTGCTGCCATTGAGAAGTTTACTAACCATGCAGGTCCAAAGTAGCAGAATACATTTCCTTCCGGATAGAAACCTTTCTTCCAGTCATCACTCCACAATTCGTATGTTCCTGTCTCGCCTGCATCTACAAGTTCTTTGGAATCATCAACCCATTTCATAATGTTGTCATCAATATTGATCTTGCCATCAACAACCCATTTGGAAGAAACGTTGTTGGAATATACACGGTATGTATCGTTTACGGAAGATGTGATGGTGTAGCCGGCATCTTTCATCTTCTTTGCTGTGTCATTGAATGTATCCCAGTCTTTCACATAGTTCTGAACTTCTGAAGGATCATCAGAACCTAATACTGCTTTTGCTGCATCTCTGTTATAGAATAATACGCCAGGGCAGCCCTGCCATGAAACACCTTTTAATACACCGTTGGAATCGGTAACAACATCTTTGGTGTACTGATACTGTTTGGAAAGATC
>DMYD01000010.1:144591-172683 GCA_003483745.1 Roseburia sp.
AATGCATAATCAGCTTCTACTAAGAAGATATCAATCTTGTCATCTGCTGCTGCATCGGCCTGTTTTAATAAGGTTGCGTCCAGGTTGTTCTGATATGCATTGTCATCGTTTGGTGTAATGTTCCATTTTACAGTTACATCACCGATCGTACCTGTGGTTGCATCCACCTCTGTATATCCAGGATAATGATCTGTAACACGGCTCTTGAACTCTTCGTTCCAGCAGTAAATGTTAAGTACTTTTCCTTCGTCTGAAGCACTTGCATCAGAAGCAGTGGACTCAGTTGCCGGAGCAGCTTCATCTGCTGTTGCATCGCTGCCAGTCGTATCTGCTGCGTTACTTCCGCTGTTGCCACTGTTTGTGCTGGTGTTTGCTGCACTGTTACCGCCGCATCCTGCCATCATGGTTACGAGCATTGCTGTACATAATAATGTGCTAACGATTTTCTTCTTCATAGAAAACCCTCCTCCTTAATATGTGGTCTTTTGACCATTGTTTTTGTTGTTTTGCTGCTTGTAAAGCAGATAGTTCAGAATCTTTTGCTGCTCTTTTGTATAAACTTCTGTAAAAACGTCATCTGCATGTAGCTGCAACTACATTTCAATGCGTCCAACGGATTTACCTGCAACTAAGATTCCTTCTATAACGACTCTCTCTACGAGAGTTGTTCTCGGTTTCTCAATGGAGCCAATCAGCCGCTTGGCTGCCTCGCTCCCGATCAGCTCTGTATCCTGTCTGATCGTTGTAAGCTGTGGATGTAACAACTGTGACATCCTTGTTCCGTCATATCCTGCAATCGAAATATCCCGCGGAATCCGAAGTCCCATCTCTATGATGACATTCCTTCCTCCTATTAAAGAGGTGTCATCCGGATAAATGATACAGGTTGGCGGATCTTCTAAATTGAGCAGCTCTTTTGTCTGTTTTGCTGCCTCCCTGGTCTCTAAGTAATCTGCCGTCCGGATGTATTCATCCGGGATCTTTAAACCAAGTTCATCCACCGTCCGGTAAAAACTTGCCAGCCGGTCTTTCGTAACGTAAGAAGCCTGCTGCCCATGAATATATGCAATTTTCCGATGTCCCTGCCCGTATATATATTTTACAAGATCTTCCATACCCTGAATATTGTTGGAACTGACTGCCGTACAGTTATGATGTACATAATCAATCGTAACGACCGGCAGGTCACTATTCATCAGTTCTAAGACATCCGGGTCATTGAAATCGGCACAGACGATCGCAACTCCTTCAAAATTCCGGTATCTGCAATGTTCATAATAGGACATCTTGCGATTTTCAAAACAGGTATTGATAAATGTAATGTCATATCCCTGTTTCTCCGACTGAACTTTTAATCCATTCAGCACTCCGGAAAAATACTCATGTGTCAAACCGCTTCCCGCCTCTTCTTCAAAGAGAACTCCTATATTATAAGAACGGTTTGTCTTTAATGCTCTCGCCGCTGCATTTGGAAAATAACCAAGTGCTTCTGCTGTCTTTCTGACACGGCTCTTTGTCTCTTCGCTGATATCTCTCTGGTCATTTAAAGCCTTGCTTACGGTGGCAGTAGATACTCCACATTTCTCCGCAATCGTTTTTAATGATACCATGGAAACCTCCAGCTTCTCTTCGAAAACGAAATCCTGTTTCCGAAATATTTCTTAATCGTTTTCGTACTTTTACTATATGCCATCCATATGTAAAATGCAACCAATTTTTGGCAATTCGTCGCTTTTTACACTTTTTTACAGTAGTTTTTGTGCATTTTTACATTAAATATTAGATCAATTATCTGTAATCTCAGTACTTTGTATCTACTTCTTATACGTTTTCGTAAAATACTTTAATTATTCATAAGGAAACAGGTGTTGTTGCTTTCATCCATAAAATCCTGCTTTTTTTGTCTAATTTGCTATTTTTGCCTGTTTTTCAATGTTTTGTATTGATTTTTATTCTTTCTGAATATATACTTTTTATTAAGAAATGAAAACTTAATCGTTTTCGAAATCGTTACTTATCAATAATTATGTATATGGAGGATTTTATTATGAAATTCGGTTATTTTGATGACGCCAACAAAGAATATGTCATCACCTCTCCAAAAACACCACTGCCATGGATCAACTACCTGGGCTCCGAGAACTTCTTTTCTCTGATCTCAAACACCTGTGGCGGCTACAGTTTTTACAAAGATGCAAAGTTACTTCGCCTGACCAGATATCGTTATAATAATGTACCGCTCGATTCCAACGGACATTACTACTATATTAAAGATGGTGATACGATCTGGAATCCAGGCTGGATGCCTACCAAAACAGAACTGGATGCATACAGCTGCCGTCACGGTATGGGTTATTCCGTATTTAAAGGAACCAAAAACAAACTGACCGCAGAACTTACCTCTTTTGTTCCGGTTGGCGAAACCTGCGAAGTCGGCAAACTTTCTCTTACCAACGAGAGCAATGAAACCCGTAATTTTTCCGTATTCTCTTATGTAGAATTTTGTCTGTGGAATGCAATGGACGATATGACCAACTTCCAGCGTAACTTCTCCACCGGTGAGGTTGAGATCCACGATTCCGCTCTTTATCATAAGACAGAATACAGAGAGCGTAGAAATCATTACGCTGTTTACGCTGTCAACGCTCCGATCGCCGGTTTTGATACAGACCGTGATTCCTTCTTAGGCGCTTACGGTGAAAACTCTGCTCCGGGAGTTGTTGTAAACGGAACTTCAAAGAACTCTGTTGCAAGCGGCTGGGCTCCGATCGGTTCCCACCACCTTGAAGTTTCTCTTGCTCCGGGTGAGACAAAAACCTACGTTTTCGTACTTGGTTATGTAGAAAACCCGGTAGAGGAAAAATGGGTTGGACGTGCTGAGGACGGTGTCATCAACCGCAAACGTGCCGATGAGCTTCTCTCCCGTTTTGATACCGCTGAAAAAGCAGACGCAGCACTTGCAAAATTAAAAGATTACTGGAATGAGCTGCTTTCTCATTTTACAGTTTCTTCCAGCGAAGAGAAATTAGACCGTATGGTCAACATCTGGCACCAGTATCAGTGTATGGTTACCTTTAACATGAGCCGTTCCGCATCTTACTTTGAATCCGGTATCGGTCGTGGTATGGGATTCCGTGATTCCTGCCAGGATCTGCTCGGTTTCGTACATCTGATTCCGGACCGTGCAAGAGAACGTATCTTAGACATCGCTGCTACGCAGTTTGAAGACGGAAGTGCTTACCATCAGTATCAGCCACTCACCAAGAAAGGTAACTCAGATATCGGAAGCGGATTTAACGATGATCCATTATGGCTGATTGCCGGAACTGCTGCTTATATCAAAGAGACCGGCGATTACACGATTCTCGATGAAATGACACCATATGACAGTGACGCTTCCAAAGCAACCACTTTCATGGAGCATTTACGCCGTTCCTTCCATTATACAATGGAACATTTAGGACCGCACAACCTGCCATTGATCGGACGTGCTGACTGGAACGACTGTCTCAACTTAAACTGCTTCTCGACTGAGCCGGGTGAGTCCTTCCAGACATTTGGTCCTTCTGAAGGCCCGAATGCAGAATCTGTATTCATCGCAGGTATGTTTGTCCGCTATGGAAAAGATTATGCAGCAATCTGCCGTCATCAGGGTATGACAGAAGAAGCAGAAATTGCAGAAAAAGCAATCGCAGAGATGGAGAAAACCGTTATGGATGCCGGATGGGATGGCGAATGGTATCTGCGTGCTTATGACCATTACAAGAACAAGATCGGTTCGAAAGAATGTGAGGACGGTAAAATCTTTATCGAGCCGCAGGGCTTCTGCGTTATGGCTGAGATCGGCTTAGAGGAAGGCTACTGTTTAAAGGCAATGGAATCTGTCGAGAAATATCTCGATACGAAATATGGTATTGTACTGTTGCAGCCGCCTTATCACAGATATCATGTAGAACTTGGTGAAATTTCTTCTTATCCACCAGGATACAAAGAAAACGCAGGTATCTTCTGTCACAACAACCCATGGATCTCTATCGCAGAGACTGTAGTCGGCAGAGGTAACCGTGCTTGGCAGGTATACACAAGAACCTGTCCTGCATACATTGAGGATATCAGTGAGATCCACCGCACAGAGCCTTATGTATACTCCCAGATGATCGCCGGAAAAGATGCCCCGAACTTCGGTGAGGCAAAGAACAGCTGGCTGACAGGAACCGCAGCATGGACATTCCTTGATGTTTCCCAATTTATCCTTGGTATCCGCCCGGATTATGACGGACTGACGGTTGATCCTTGTATCCCATCCAAGTTAGATGGTTTTACTGCCAAACGTGATTTCCGCGGTGTTAGCTACCATATTACCGTAAAGAATCCAAATCATGTAGAAAAAGGTGTTGTTTCCATGATCGTGGATGGACAGCCGGTAGAGGGAAATACGATTCCGTTCTCTGCTGAAAAGAAAGAGGTAAATGTAGAAGTAACGATGGGTTAACCTCCCGTACCTGTCTTTACCTATAAAAAGGAGCCTTCGTGCGGAAGGCTCCTTTTTTGATGTTCGAATTTAGATTTTCGCCAGTAAAGTTATTTTTAGGTTGTGAATGGTAAATTAATTTGCCGTAACCAGCCCATTCTCACAATCTAACTCCACATAAGCGCTGGATTTTAAGACCTCTAACGCATGTTTCGCACCGATTAAGACCGGGATATCAAGGCTTAAGCCTGCGATTGCTGCGTGGCAGTTTTCACCGGATGCTTCCACGATGAGTCCGGATGCCTCACGCATCTGTGCCATCATGGCGTTGCTGGTATCTTTTGCAACAATGATGTCTCCGACTTTAAAGTTTTTCAGGTCTTCATCGCTGTGGCATACGCAAAGATTTGCAGAAATCTTCTGTGTTCCAATACCTTTTCCTTCTACTAAAATATGACCTGCCACCTGTACTTTGATCAGGTTGGTCGTTCCGGATACACCGAGAGGAACTCCTGCAGTTAAGACAACAACATCTCCCTTGGAGATGATCCCAGCTGCTTCTGCTGCGTCGACCGCATAATCAAACAATTCTTCTGCCTGTGTCTTTTCCTCGATCATAAGCGGGATCACACCCCAGGATAATGCAAGCTGACGGTAAATCTTTTCGGTCAGGCATCCTCCGATGATCGGACAGTTTGGACGGTATTTCGAAACCATGCGGGCAGTACGTCCGGATTTTGTTACTGTGATGATTGCTGCTGCATTCAAATCTCCTGCCATCGTACAGGTTGCATGCGAGATCGCATTGGTCACATCCGGGTTGCTCATGGTCTGACGCATTTTAAAACGCTGTAAGTAATTGATATCCTGCTCAGTACGGACTGCGATACGCACCATCGTCTTTAAAGCCTCGATCGGGTACATACCTGCAGCTGTCTCGCCGGAAAGCATGATTGCACTGGTGCCGTCATAGATTGCATTCGCAACGTCAGTTGCTTCTGCTCTGGTCGGACGCGGATGTTTCATCATGGAATCAAGCATCTGTGTCGCTGTGATAACTTTCTTACCGGCATCATATACTTTTTTAATGATCATCTTCTGGATGACCGGTACATCCTCTAACGGAATCTCAACACCCATATCACCGCGGGCTACCATGATACCATCGGAAACACGGATAATGTCATCAATGTTCTGTACGCCCTGCATATTTTCAATCTTGGCAATGATATTAATGTCTTCCCCGCCTTTTTCAGCAAGGATCTTACGGATTGCAAGCACATCATCTGCAGTGCGGACAAATGATGCCGCGATAAAATCATAATCATGCTCTACTGCAAATACGATATCGCCGTAATCTTTTTCGCTGATGTACGGCATCGACAACTCCACATTCGGAACATTTACACCTTTTTTGTTGGAAATCATACCGCCATTTAACACCTGGCAGATAATATCCTTCGGTTTTTTACCATCTTTATCTGCTTTTGCACCAGGCGTCGTTTTGATTTCTTTTACTTCCATTCCGATCAGACCATCGTCAATCAAAATGTGATCTCCCGGTTTTACATCCTCCGGCAGATCTTTATAGGTAATAGAAACGCGTGTCGCATCTCCCATAATCTCATCGGTTGTCAGGGTAAAAGTCTGTCCATCCTTAAGTTCGACCTTCCCATCTGTAAAATCTCTCAGGCGGATCTCCGGTCCTTTGGTATCAAGCAATGCTGCGACTGGACGCTTTAATTCCTTACGAAGCTTCTGTAACATCTGAAGACGTCCTAACTGCTCCTCATGGTCACCATGGGAAAAATTAAAACGGGCAACATTCATTCCCTCTTCGATCAGGCGTTTTAATACACCTTCCTTATCTGTTGCAGGTCCTAAAGTACAAACAATTTTTGTTTTTCTAAACATCTTTTTTCCTCGTAAAAAATATATTTTCGGCAATCGATTCGGTCTTATTATTACCATTGAAATGGCAGTTCATACGGGTATTTATCCAGCATAACAGAATATATGCAAAATGCGCATTCTGTTATTTTGTAATCATGGTACCCGGTCCACCGCTTACATAGGTGCCGTCTTTATTCAGCTTTGTAATAAGTACGGAACGGATTGCGGAATCTCCAATAAAGTCAATGGCAGCCTGAATCTTTGGCAGCATATCATCCTCTCCAAACTGACCTTCTTCCATATACTGCTTTGCTTCTGCAACAGTCATAGTGGAAAGCGGCTTTTCATTTTCTGTACCGTAATTCAGACATACATTGTCCACACTTGTTAAAATGACTAACATGTCAGCATCTAACAATTCTGCTAATTTGCCTGCTGCAAGGTCTTTCTCAATGACTGCGCTGGCGCCTTTTAAATTATTATCCTGTGCAAGCACCGGAATTCCACCGCCGCCACAGGCAACTACAACCTGATCTGCATCAGACAATGCACGGATCGCATCAATCTCAACAATATCCATTGGCTTCGGAGCCGCAACAATACGGCGGAAACCGCCTTCTACTGCTGTGACATGGTTTCCTTTTTTCTCCTCTGCCTCAGCCTCTTCCTCTGTCATTACACGTCCGATAACCTTACTCGGTTTGTAAAAAGCCTCGTCATATGGATCAACGACCACCTGTGTTAAAACAGTGGAAACCGTCTTGTAAATTCCTTTATTCAACAGTTCTGCACGGATAGCATTCTGTAAATCGTAACCGATATATCCCTGACTCATTGCAGAACATACAGACATTGGTGTAGCAGTATACTCCGGATACAGTCTGCAAAATTCATTCATTGCTGTATGGATCATACCAACCTGCGGACCATTACTGTGCGTAATGACTACCTGATAATCATCACGGATAAAATCAGCAACCGCTTTTGCAGTGCGTTTTGTTG
This sequence comes from Roseburia sp., assembly GCA_003483745.1. GTDB lineage: Bacteria > Bacillota > Clostridia > Lachnospirales > Lachnospiraceae > Roseburia. The sequence continues at coordinate 151,958 of DMYD01000010.1, forward strand.
CCTCCTTCTGCTCCGGTAATGTGGTACCAAGTGCTTCATGACCAAGTGCTATTACGATTTTTTTCTTTTTCATGGCTATCCTCCGATACTGACTCTTCGTCATAGTGATTATTTTAGCATGAACCTGAAACAGGTGCAATGTGATAAGAGTTTGCTTCCTGTTAAGATTTTCTGCTTTTTGTAAATTTTTATAGTTTCATCATACCATATTTTTACATTTTTTTAAATAAAAGAATCCACAAAGGAATCGATCAGCTCCCAGATCTCGTCACGTCCCTGTTTTGTCTCCGCTGAAAACGGAATGATCGTTGTTCCCGGCTGCACATTTAATCCCTCACGGATTGCTTTGACATTTTTCTGGATCTGGCTTCTTTTGATCTTATCTAACTTGGTTGCGATAATGATCGGCGCAAATCCCTGATACACCATCCACTCATACATCATTCTGTCATTCGCAGAAGGATCGTGACGGATATCGATCAAAAGGAATACTGCCTTTAGCTGTTTTGAAGTGTGAAGATAATTTTCGATCATTTTTCCCCACTTTGCTTTTACTTCCTCAGATGCTTTCGCATAGCCGTATCCCGGAAGATCGACAAGGTACATGGCATCGTTGATATTGTAAAAGTTGATGGTCTGTGTTTTTCCCGGCTGTGCCGAGGTACGCGCTAAAGCTTTGCGGTTCATCAACGCATTGATCAAAGATGATTTTCCAACATTTGATTTTCCGGCAAAAGCCACTTCTGCATACGCAGTATCCGGCACTTTGCTGGTCACACCGCAGACAATTTCCAGATTTACATTTTTTATTACCATGTTTCTCTCCTCATTGTTATCTTCATTCACTTGCTATGATTTCTAAAACAGTATTTTCATTTGCAGGCAGAAAATCTTATTTCTGTTTCCTGACAAATGCCACTTCCAGTACGTCCTGCATTTTTTCCACAAATACAAGATCAAGTCCTTTTTTGATTTCCGGAGAAATCTCCTCTACATCTTTCTCGTTTTTCTTCGGGATACAGATCGTTTTGATTCCCGCATTCTTTGCTGCAAGAATCTTTTCTTTTAATCCGCCGATCGGAAGAACTCTGCCGCGCAGCGTGATCTCTCCTGTCATTGCGACATCCGCACGGACCGGCGTCTGTGTGATCGCAGAAAGCATTGCCGTTGCCATTGTAATACCTGCGGACGGACCGTCCTTTGGCACAGCCCCCTCCGGGATGTGGATATGGATATCATTTTCCTGGAAAAATTTCTTTGGGATATGGTATTCTTCTCCAACCGAACGGATATAGCTTAAGCCTGCCTGTGCAGACTCTTTCATGACATCTCCAAGCTGTCCGGTAAGCTGTACTTCTCCCTTGCCCGGCATCACATTGACCTCGATTTCCAACGTATCACCGCCAACGCTCGTCCATGCCAGTCCGCGCACAATTCCAACCTCATCTGTCTCGTTTTTTTTGTCAAACGTGTATCTCTCTTTTCCAAGATATTTCTCCACATTCTGACCTGTGACTTTTACGGATTTTGTTTCGGATTCATATACTTCCCTTGCAGCTTTTCTTGCAATTTCAGACAATCTGCGCTCTAAATTACGCACACCTGCTTCTCTTGTATAACCGGTAATGATCTTTTGCAGTGCACGGTCACTGATTTTTAACTGCTCCGGTTTTAATCCATTCTTCTCTTTTACCTTTGGCAGCAAATGCTCTTTTGCAATATGAAACTTTTCATTTTCCGTGTAACTGCTCACCTCGATCAGTTCCATACGGTCAAGCAATGGGCGCGGAATATCCTGCACGGAGTTCGCCGTTGCAATAAAAAGGACATCAGACAGATCGATCGGGACCTCGATATAATGATCGCGGAATTTACAATTCTGCTCTGCGTCAAGCACCTCAAGCATTGCAGAGGCGGTATCTCCCTTATAATCGCTGCTCATCTTATCGATCTCGTCAAGCAGCATCAGCGGATTTTTCACACCAGCGCTGCGCAGACCGTTTACAATACGTCCCGGCATCGCGCCAACATAAGTTTTTCTGTGTCCGCGGATCTCAGCCTCGTCGCGGACGCCACCTAAACTGATGCGCACATACTTTTTGTCAAGTGCGCGCGCCACAGAACGGGCAATACTCGTCTTTCCGGTACCAGGCGGTCCGACTAAACATACGATCGGGCTCTCACCTTTCTTGGTAAGATTTCGCACGGCAAGGAACTCTAACATACGCTCTTTTACTTTTTCAAGACCATAATGATCTTCATTTAAAATGCGCTCTGCATTTTTCAGATCCTTGTTATCATGTGACGCCTTGTTCCACGGCAATTCTAACATAGTCTCGATATATCCACGGCTGACCGCACTCTCCGAAGAACTTCCACTGATATTTTTAAAGCGCAGAATCTCCTTTTTGATCTTTTCTTTGACTTCTTTGTCTGCCTTTAACTTTTTTACCTGTTCTAAATAGGCATCCGCATCAGACTCCGTATTGTCCTCACCGAGTTCTTCCCGGATCAGCTTCATCTGCTCCCGCAGGATATATTCTTTCTGGTTTTTATCGACACGTTTCTTTACTTTTGCCTGAAATTCATTTTTGATCGCAGTGATCTCAATTTCTTTTAAAAGAAGCGCCATCAAAACTTCATAGCGCTCCGTCAGTGAAACTGCCTCTAATATTTCCTGTTTCTGTTCATAATAAAAGGGAAGATTATTGGCGATCAGATCCATGATCTTAGGCAGATCCTTTTCCTCACCGACCTGTCTGCGCAATTCGCCTCCGACACGCGGATTGACAGTCACGTATTTTGCAAATGTATCCTGCACACTGCGCACCATAGCCGTTTTTGCTTCGTCCGACAATCCCTCTTCGATTTCTTCACATCGCATGAGCTCTACTTCTAAATAGTCCGTTTGAGAAACAAAAGCGGACAACTGTGCCCGCTCTGTTCCTTCCACTAAAACTCTGACGATGTTATTTTGTAATTTTATGACCTGCCTGACCTCTGCGATAATACCGATATGGTACAGATCTTCAATGCCAGGTTCTTCCTGCTCCACATCACGCTGCGCAACAAGGAAAATCTTCTGTTCATCCATCATGCTCTGCTCTACCGCATGGATCGATTTCTCACGGCTCACATCAAAATGTGCGATCATCCCCGGAAGGATGACCATTCCGCGAAGTGCTACTGCAGGCATTTTCATCGCTTTATTATCCAACCTGTTTTTCCTCTATTTTTTCAAGTTCACGTTCTTCGATTGCAAGCTGCTCATCCACCATCTCTTTTGTGATCTGGCACTGTGTAATTGACTCATCGGATGGAATGTGATACATCAGATCTAATGTAACGGCCTCCATGATCGCACGCAATCCACGAGCTCCCGTCTTACGCTCTAATGCTTTATCTGCAATCGCCTCAAGCGCTTCTTTGTCAAAATTAAGCGCTACACCGTCTAACTCAAACAACTTCTGATACTGCTTGGTCAGCGCATTCTTCGGCTCCTGTAAAATACGGATCAGCGCATCTCTGTCAAGCATATCTAAAGATACGGTTACCGGCACACGTCCGATAAACTCCGGAATCAGTCCGAATTTTACAAAATCCTGTGGAAGTGCATGTTTTAACACATCTCCGATATTGTAATCTCTCTTGTCACGGATATCTGCATTAAATCCGATCGTCTTCTGATCCATTCTGGTCTCAATAATCTTTTCAAGTCCGTCAAATGCACCACCACAGATAAATAAGATGTTGGTCGTGTCGATCTGGATCAGTTCCTGCTGTGGATGTTTTCTTCCACCCTGTGGCGGAACAGATGCAACCGTTCCTTCTAAGATTTTTAATAATGCCTGCTGTACGCCCTCACCAGATACATCTCTGGTGATAGATACATTTTCTGATTTTTTAGAGATCTTATCAATCTCGTCAATATAGATAATTCCGCGCTGTGCACGCTCAATATTATAATCAGCTGCCTGAATGATCTTTAAAAGGATATTTTCAACATCCTCTCCGACATATCCGGCCTCCGTCAGTGTCGTCGCATCTGCGATTGCAAACGGAACATTTAAAACCCGCGCTAATGTCTGTGCCAGCAGTGTTTTTCCGGAGCCGGTCGGTCCTAACATCAGAATATTACTCTTCTGAAGTTCTACACCAAGATCATCTCCTGCCATGATTCTTTTGTAATGATTATAAACAGCCACAGATAACACTTTTTTGGCCTGATCCTGTCCAATGACATAATCATCCAAAAATGCCTTCAACTCTTCCGGCTTTAACAGATTGATCTGCTCTTCCGGCTCTGTTACTTCACCTGCTGCCTCATCATTTTCTAATTCTTCATCGATAATTTCAGCACAGATATCCACGCACTCGTCACAGATATATGCACCGTTTGGTCCTGCAATCAGCTTGCGAACCTGATCCTGCGTTTTCCCGCAAAAGGAACAACGGAATTTATCGTCATTTCTTCCTGCCATAATTGCTGTTTCTCCGTATTCTATCGATTTGTGATGACATCATCAATCAGACCATATGCCTTTGCTTCTTCTGCAGACATATAGTAATCACGCTCTGTATCTGCTGCGATCACATCATATGGTTTTCCGGTATTTGCAGCAAGGATCTCATTCAAACGTTTTTTCGTCTTTAAGATGTTCTCTGCTGCGATCTGGATCTCCGTCGCCTGACCTTTTGCTCCGCCGGACGGCTGATGGATCATGATCTCTGCATTCGGAAGTGCAAGTCTCTTTCCTTTGGTACCGCCGGAAAGTAAAAATGCTCCCATACTTGCTGCAAGTCCGATACAGATTGTGGATACATCACATTTGATGTACTGCATTGTATCATAAATTGCAAGTCCTGCCGTTACCATTCCTCCCGGGGAATTGATATATAACTGGATGTCTTTTCCAGGATCCTCTGACTCTAAGAAAAGTAACTGTGCTACCGTAAGACTTGCTGTTGTCTCATTCACTTCTTCTCCGAGGAAAATGATTCTGTCTTTTAATAAACGGGAGTAAATATCATAATTACGCTCTCCCCTGCTGGTCTGCTCAATGACGTAAGGTACTAAACTCATTTTGTTTTCCTCCAATCCATTTTGTTTATAAAAATTTAATTATTGCTTATATGCTTAAACAGACCGGCCCGAGTGAGCCAGTCTGTTGTATGTTGTCCGCTTTCGACGAAGCTTCTTTTATTCTTCTGCGTTCTCTTCAGCTTCCGCTTCTTTTTCTTTCTTTGTCTTAGCTTTTGCTCTTTCTTTTACATTTTCCATAACAAGGTCAACTGCTTTTGTTACAGAAATGTCTCTCTTCATGGATTCTTTCTCAGCATCGCCCATGTACTCTTTGAGCTTGTCTGCTTCCATGCCGTAAGCTTTTGCCATCTTCTCAATTTCAGCGTCGATCTCTTCTTCGCTAACTTCGATGTTCTCGTCTTTTGCGATCTGCTCTAATACAAGGCTGCTCTTAATACGTGTCTCAGCTTCCGGACGAACCTGCTCTTCTAATTTGTCTAATGTGAGACCGGAGAACTGCATGTACTGCTCCATGGAAAGTCCGCTCTGGGCAAGTCTCTGGGCAAATTCATTTACCATGTTCTCGCACTGGGTTTTGATCATTGCTTCCGGAATCTCCATTGTAGATTTGTCAATAATCTTCTGGATTGCCTCATCCTCTTTTGTGCGTTTTGCTTCGTCCTCTTTCTGAACCTCTAAGTGTTTCTTTAAGTCTTCTTTGTACTCTTCTAATGTATTGAACTCTGAAACATCCTGTGCAAATTCATCGTTTAACTCCGGAAGTTCTTTTGCTTTTACTTCGTGGATCTTAACTTTAAATAATGCAGGTTTGCCTGCTAAGTCTGCTGCCTGATATTTCTCCGGGAATGTAACGTTTACGTCTACTTCATCTCCGGCATTCTTTCCTACTAACTGATCTTCGAATGTATCGATGAAGGAGTGGGAACCGATCTCAAGTGGATGATTCTCTCCTTTGCCGCCCTCAAATGCAACACCGTCAACAAATCCTTCGAAATCGATCACAGCGGTATCTCCCTCAGCGATCGGTCTGTCTGTTACAGTAACAGTTCTGGAGTTCTTCTGTCTCTCTTTCTCAAGCTCTGCTGCAAGTTCCTCATCAGATACGGTTGTATCAATCTTTGTTACCTGCACACCTTTGTATTTACCAAGTTTTACTTCCGGTCTTACAGCAACTTCTGCTGTGAAGATGAAAGGTTTGCCAGCTTCGATCTGTACAACTTCGATGGTCGGTCTTGAAACAACGTCTACACCGCTCTCTTCTACTGCCTGTGCGTAATTCTCCTGGATCAGAGTATTTGCAGCATCCTCATAGAATACACCTGCTCCGTACATTTTCTCGATCATCTTTCTCGGCACTTTACCTTTACGGAAACCTGGAACGCTGATCTTTCCTTTCTCTTTCATATATGCAGCCTGAATCGCATCTTCTACCTTCTCAGCTGCAACTTCGATCGTAAGTTTTGCCATATTCTTTTCTAAATTTTCCACCTGTACACTCATTATTACTCATTTCCTCCTTCAAACTTTATATGAATACTTGATGTACTTTTTTCCGTTCATTTCATTCTATGTTCCTGTCGAGCACCCCCGTTTTTCAAGGGTTTCGCCTGTCTTTCGGAAAAAAGGGCGTACTACGACTATCACAGTCATTTTAGGATTATAACATATTGTGTGGGAAAATACCAGTTATTTTTTCAAAAAACCGCAGACTTCCGTCTTCTGCGGCAACCTTTCCAAGTTCTGCCGGATCAAGGTCATAATAGTATTTTCCGGTTGTAAGATCCACCGACAGGCAGTCTAACGGAAATCCCTTTTTGCGTATCCCATCCGGGTGCGGAACCGATGTGATCAGAAACGGCTCACTTGAGAGTGTTTCATCCATCGACTCATAAATGTACTCCTCATCCATGATAAGACAGATGGCGTTGCGGTAGTATGCACGCAGACCACCATACTCCGCGGCAAGTCCGCTGTAATATGCAAGCATTTCCCCGTCAGTCAGATTTTTTCCATTCACCCTCCTGACATGCACGCCCGGCTGTTTATCTTCCGGGACATTTTCAAAATACAGACCTGTGTCACAGGAAAACACCGGAATCTGAAAAGCCTCGTAATAACACTTTGCCTTCTTCCTTGCATTTTCCAGCGGCGAATCGCCATCCTCGTCTGCCTGTGGTACTGCCACATCAATATCCGATAACCCAACGATCTCTATCTGCAGCTGTTCTAAATTTTTCCGCATCAAACTTAATTTTGCCGGATTTCCTGTGCCATAAAGCAGACATTTCCCGATGCCCTGTTTTTTCCGCTCAAACAGTGTCGGTGTGATCGCCGGATAAGTCAGTTTTTCCGGCAGTTCGTCAAAGGTGCGTACCTCTGCCATCTCACTTTCCGGCATGGCTGACAGCTTTTTTACCTTTGCAAGAAAGACACGTCCATTTCCTTCTTCTTTGGTCTGCACCTCTCCCGCCCAATAGTCGCACAACGGCTCTATCTTAAAATCCACTGCCCCGGACTCCTCATAAAGTTCACGCTTTGCCGCCATAAGCGGTGTCTCTCCCGGTTCAATTTTTCCGCCCTGTGTCTCCCAGGTAGTGCGTTTTTTGTGTCTGCTCAACAAAATTTTGCCCTGATATTCAGATAAAACTACTACATATTTATAGGCAGGCAGGGTGCCGACCGGGTAAGTTTTTGTTATCATGTTTCTCTCCTTTGTTACCGGCCTGTCACTCTGCTTTCTGTTCTTTCCCGGCAATGATAAGTTTTTTATCGACCAGCATATCGCCTTCATACACCAATTTCAGTGAAAAATATTCCTCACACTCATCCAAAAGCCGCAGGAATATTTTGTCACCTTCCCACAGTTTCAGGTCTTTGATCTCCTTTTTCGGAACCCAGACAAGTTCTCCCTCGTCGCAGTCAGTCATCTCTCCGGTAAACCGGTCTGCCGTAAATAAATGCATATATTCGGTGCCCCACTCATTGGAAATAAAGGTAATGACACCCCGCGCGCGGTAGGATGTCAGGATAAGACCTGTCTCTTCTTTTACTTCCCGCAGCATACATTCCTCCGGCATTTCCTCCGCCTCAAACTTGCCGCCGACACCGATCCACTTGTCATGGTTTAAGTCATTTTCCTTTTTTACCCGGTGCAGCATCAGATAGCAGTCATCTCTTTCGATATAACAAAGTGTGGTTAAAAACATCGCATCCTCCTGTAGAAATTTTCTGTTTCGTTTTTGCTGCCGTTCACACGTACTGTGTGAGCAGCAAATATTTTTTTACTCCTGCAGACCTGCAAACTGCGCCATATAAAGTTTATAATAAGCGCCTTTTTTCTCCATCAGCTCTGCCGGACTTCCTTGTTCTAAAATACCGCCCTTGTCGATCACAAAAATGCGGTCCGCATTCTGAATCGTGGAGAGTCTGTGTGCGATCACAAAACTGGTTCTGCCGGAAAGCAGCGCCTCGATTCCCTGCTGCACTAAAAGTTCTGTATGTGTATCAATGCTGGATGTTGCCTCATCTAAAATGAGGATTTTCGGCATGGAAATCATCGTTCTCGCAAATGCGATGAGCTGTCTTTGTCCGATGGAAAGTCCTGCACCGTGCTCTTTTAACTCCGTGTCATAGCCCTTTTCCATTTTCATAATGAAGTCATGCGCATTGACCGCTTTTGCGGCAGCAATCATCTCCTCATCGGTGGCATCTAATTTTCCATAGAGAATGTTGTCGCGGACGGTTCCATGGAAAATGAAATTATCCTGCGTCATGACACCCATCTGACGTCTCAGACTCTCGATGGAAACCTTCGTCAGATCGTAGCCGTCCACCAAAATTTTTCCCTCTTCAATGTCATAAAAACGGCTGATCAGATTGACGATCGTTGTTTTTCCTGCTCCGGTCGGTCCTACCAGTGCGATCGTCTCACCCGGTTTTACAGAAAAACTGACATCAGAGAGTACCTTTGTCTCCGCCGGTGTTCCCTTATCATAAGTAAAACTTACATGTGAAAATTCAACACTTCCCTCTATATCCGGCAGCTCTGTCACATCCTTTGCGTCCACAATGTCAGCGTCGGTATCTAAGATATCAAAAATACGCTCTGCCGCCGTAAGATTTGTGACAAGATTGTTATAAAAATTGCTCAAGTTCATGATCGGGTTCCAGAACATATTGATATAAGTTCCGAATGCAACCAGAAGTCCGACCGATACTTTTTCAAATCCCAGAAAACGGATGCCGACCAGATAAAGCATCATCGCACCAAATCCCCAGCAGAAATCAATGACCGGGCCAAACATGTCAGCGTAAGTTACCGCATCCACAAATGATCTCTGATGTTCGTCCGTCAGTCCTTCAAAAATCTCCTGTGTCTCATCTTCTGCCGCAAAACTCTGAACCACATTCATTCCGGCAATATCCTCATGCACATAAGCATTTAAGTTTGATGCCTTTTTCCGGAATATCTGCCAGCGTTTGTGGGATGCCGTCTGTACAAACCAGATTCCCGCGATCATAAGCGGGATCGTAGAGAGTGATGCAAGCGCAAGCCGCCAGTCTTTTACCAGCATGATCACGACAACCCCGACTACCGTCACAAATTCCGGCACCATCGTCGTGACCACATTGACCAGCACATCTTTTAAAGAATTGACATCCCCGATGATACGCGCAAGGATTTTTCCGGTCGGTCTGCTGTCAAAAAATGAAAACGACAGCGTCTGAATGTGCTCATAGAGATCCTGGCGGATCTGAAGCAAAATTTTGTTGGAGATCACCGCCATTGCATACATTCTGAGTTTTACCATCACAATAAAGATCAGGTTTAACACGAGTGCAAAAATTCCAAGCCCAATCAGCCCATGCAGATCGGACTGTGCAATATAGTGATCGATTGCTTCCTCGATCAAGAGCGGGTTTACCAGTGAAATCGCCACCGTAACCCCCATACAGAATAACACGGCAATAATCGTGCCTTTATATGCAAGCAGATAGGAAAACAGCCGCCGCATAATCTTTTTCTTGTCGGTATTTTCCATAAATTCGTCTTCACGATACGAATTGACTGCCATTACATCGCCTCCCCTCCTAAGAACGTGCTATACTGCGCCATGTAAGTTTCATAATAAAGTCCGCGCTTTGCAAGCAGTTCCTGATGCGTTCCGCGCTCCGCAATCTCTCCGTCTTTCAGATAGATGATCTCATCTGCATGACAGACCGCAGAAATACGGTGCGCAATGATCATTTTCGTTGTATCTTTTAATTCATTTAATGTTTTCTGGATCTCATGCTCCGTCTCCATATCCAGCGCAGACGTAGAATCGTCTAAAATCAGGATTGGCGCATGTTTTGCGATCGCACGCGCAATACTGATACGCTGCTTTTGTCCGCCGGAAAGCCCGACACCGCGCTCACCGATGACCGTTGCATACTGTTCATCCATTTTTTCAATGAAATCTTTTGCCTGTGCACAGTCTGCCGCTCTGCGGATCTCATCGAACGGCATTACCTTTCGCTGCCCCATCTTGATATTTTCCTCGATCGTGTCGGAAAACAGAAATACATCCTGCAATACAACAGAAATACTGCTGCGAAGCTGTTTTAAAGAAAGTTTCCGCACATCCGTGCCATCCACTTTTACAGCGCCGTCCGACACATCATAAAAACGCTGCAGCAGATTGACGATTGAGGATTTTCCTGAACCGGTCGCACCCATGATTCCGATGGTTTTTCCTGCCGGAACTGTAAAGTTAATATCAGAAAGGATATTTTTTCCCTCAATGGAAAATGAAACATGTTCGAAAGAAATGTCCCCTTTCACCTGTTCTAACACGACAGGCTGTTCCTCATCTTTGATCATCGCCGTCTCCCCGTAAATCTTCTTGATCTTCTTATAAGAAGCAACGGCAGAGGACAGATCATTGGTCAGCCAGCCGAGCATCTCCATCGGCCAGGTGCAGTTTCTGCTGTACTCTACAAATGCAACAAGTGCTCCAAGTGTCATATTTCCATGCATCACGGAAACACCGCCCAAAATTGTCATGGCAACCGGAAGCGCCTTTCCCACAAACTGGAAATACGGATAATATTTTACCAGCACCTTTGACTGACTGATATTTAAGTCATAGTAACGTTTGTTATGTGATAGAAATTTTTCAATTTCAAATTTTTCTCTGGCAAATGCCTTTACGGTACGCACACCCGCAAGATTTTCCTCTGCGACCGTGGTCAGCACCGCATTTTCCTCACTGATATCCTCATAAATTTTATCCAGTTTCCGCTCCATGATGATTGCGATCGCACCGCAGGAAATCATTGTCACAAGCGGTATCAGTGCCAGTTTCCAGTTCAGATGGAACATGCAGTAGAGTACCATGCTCACGTGGATGACGACCTCGATCGTCAGCATGCCGACGTATCCCATCGCATTCCAGATCTTATCAACATCATCCTTGACTCTCGCCATCAGTTCTCCGGTATTCGTGTTGTCAAAATAATTCATCGACAATGTCTGAATATGCCGGAACAGATCCTTACGGATCTGTGCGCCGATCTTAGAACTTAAGATGTCAAACGAAAACTCTTTGCAGTATCCAAAGATGCAGCGTCCGATCCCAACCGCAACGATTCCCACCAGAAGCCCGGTGAGCATTTCCATTTTCCCGCCGGTGATGACCTCATCCACGATCCGTTGCGTGATCTGCGGATAAACCATATCCAGCCCGGTCGCAATGACCATGGAACATATTGCGAACAAATACCCATACCAGTAATGTCCGATATATGTATGTAACTTTTTCATAAATTCTTTTTATACCTCCTACTTTTCCCCTATTACAATCCCCGGTTTCTGACATATTTTTGTGCTGTAGCACACCACTCTGGTAACTGTCTGCACGCTTGCAGACAGATCCTTTAATACAAAAAAATCCCGCAGTGTCATATCTCACCACGGGAAGTATGTCAAAAAACATTCTATTTACTTTTGCATGAATCTATGCCAGCATAACAGAATAAACCGAGGTAATTGTATGTTGATTATGCAGTTCGTTCATTGTAACATTCGTTAATCTAATCATTACTTTTACCTCTCTTTCTTTTGGATTTTAGATTACTTTGCAAGTATACGCTTGAGGGGGTGTGGTTGTCAAGAGTGCTTCTGGTAAATTGCGCTTTTTTCTATACATTTACACAGTTTTCTTTGCAAATATCCTAAGACATTCCTGCGCTGCCTGTAATGAAATATCTAATTCCACCTGAAGTCTTTGTAAAATATTGTTTACCTAGCGAACTCTTCCATCCCAATTTCTTTATATGCTATCCCACAATTTTTCATTTTATACTCAATCAAATTCTGAATTTTTTCATTACATGTCACGAAAAAAATCTGATGCATTGCTCTATCAGGCATCAGTAACTGATATTTAATAAGATCTAAGAACGCAAGCATATTAATGTCATCCATACAGCTTGTAATATCGTCAATAAAGTAAATCGGAAACGTTTCATTTCCCTGCATTCTGAAAATATTTCCCAAAAAATATGAAAGCATAAACACACTCAGTTGTCCATCACTGAACATGTTAATCAATGGTTTATTACTTTCATCAAGCAAAGCCATTTTATCTCCCTTTGTTCTTTTCATCTGAATCGTTTCTATCTGTACATCCCTTGAAAGTTTACAAAATAATTTATATAAATATGTTCCAACCTGTTCAAATTCTTCTTGCTTCATCTTATCCATTTGTACACTGATTTCATTTCTACGTTTCTTTACATTATTCCGAAGCGTTTTATAATTATCAATCTCTTCCTGTATTCTCTTTATCTCCTTTTTCGACTCGTTCAATGCTTTCGTATCTTTTGTGTATTCCAGATTATTAAGATAACTCTTTACCGAACTGATTTTTTTATTCAAAAGTTCCTCGTTATATGTAATTCCATTTGGTGCATATTCAGCTTTTATTTTAAAACTGTTTAATCTACTTTCATCAGTCTCTTCCTGACTCGTTTCATTTACCATCACAACTATCCGGTTGATTTCTGTCTCTATTGCATTTTTTTCGTCTGGACTTAACATTTTATTTTCGGCAAATACAATAGCAGCATCAATATTCTCCATTGATATCATCTTATCTAATTCAAATTTTTCAGCATCTTCCTTCTGCAATTTTCCTAATACATTGAAAAATTCCTTTGAAGCATTGTACAGACTTGTTAACAAAGCAAGTTCTTTCTTAGCTTTAAGTCTTGCTTCTTCCAATGCCATATTCGCTGTTTTCAGCCTCAGCTCCCAAATATCCTTTTCCTGTTTTTCTATATCATCTAACTCTTTCTTTTTGTTTTCAATTAATTCTCTATGTTCTATCTGATAATTCTGCGCCTGTCTTGTTATATCGTCTTCTGAAATCTGATCAAATTTTTCAGCCCCACATACTGGACACAGGACAATTTCTTTCGGATTTTTCTGTTTCATTTCCAAACGGTAATTTACCAATCCAGCTTTTTTTGTGGTAAGCGTCGTAAGAATATCTAATATCTGATTTCCCTTACTCAGAGTCTGAATTTCTCCACTTAATCTACTTTCTGTTTTCTTTAATTCTTTTAACTTTTCTTCTGTTTCCTCCCAAAACTCTTTATTGAAATTTTTACTCTTTATTTGGAATAACATCTGGCAATTTCCTTCTAAATTTGCCTCTGTCAAAATTTCTTTCTGATATTTTACCAAATCATCTTCGGCTTTTTTTAATACGTCATTCTGATTTGCTTTTTTCTCTACAGCCTTACTGATTTCTTTCTCATTTATGGTAAATTCATTTTTTAATTTCTCAAGTTCCTTTTTTTGCGTTTCTGCATTCATGCATGCAATTTTGCGTTCAAGCAACTGGACTCCTCTTTGATATCCACATGCATATAATTCTTTTAATCTTGCCCGCAGCTGCTCGATCGTCATTTTTATAATATCAACATTTTCATCTTCGTATAATCTTGTTTTTTCGTATGGCAGAATCTCAGGAATATTTTCAAATTTATCCATGTTTTTGCTTATTCTCTCAGCCGATGCTTCCTCTTTTTGTTTCTCACTTTCTTTTTGTCCAACACGCAGATCAAGATCCTGTTCAAAAATATTAAGATTATCTACTACAGTCTGCACATCCGTATAATCAGCAGTAAAATCTGAAAACTCAGCATCCATATTTCCTCTGCTCTTACTTAAAAAACGATATGTCTTCTGCATATCACAAAAATGATACTTATAAAAATTCTGAACATCTATCAATTTTCTCAGTTCGACTTCAGCCTGTTCTCCTGAAAACTCATTAATCCATATTTCGCCTGTATCTTCTAACGTATCCTTGTCCTGTTCACGTCGAATAATATACTCTTTATTTTCTGCCGTAATCAGCATTTCTACTATTGTTTCTTCATCAGGATGATTTTTGTTTTTCAAAATTGCCCCTGCATTCTGTTTTTTCTCTGTTGCGTTTGTATTACGGGTATTATATACTTCATGCAATCTTTTTATGTCACCGGTCATACACCACTCAATTGCATCAATCACTGATGTCTTGCCCTTACCATTTGGAGCTGTCATCATAACCAATGTTTTTCCTTCAAACTCAAATGTTTTTTCTTCACCGAACCCACGAAAATTAACAATTTTTATTCTTTTTATATTCATTCTGACATTATCCATCCTTTCACAAGTTCTAATTCCTGATCCGTATAACTTAACCGTTCATCTTGTGTTTTTACACTACGTCCATCAATCTTTTTATGTTCTTCATATAAAAATGGAAACTCATCTTTATCTGGTAATAGTTCTATTATCTCTTCACGCTGATTCAATTTAATTTCCATTGTCTCAAACTCATCATATAAGAAAGGCAATCGAACCTTTTCTGTTTCTTCCAATTCATCATTTTTATCACACTTTAAAAATATCTTTCTGGAAATATCAATCGATTTTTCCAAATTCTTATTTCGTAGTTTTTCTCCATATAATATAATTTGTGTGATGTTATATTTCATTTTTTCTAACCATGTATGACTGATTCCGCAACCTTCTCCAAAATTAATAACAGCTAATATTTTTGCATCCCATTTATCCGACAACTGTTTTGCATCTATATCCGGTTCCATCCGTAATATTATAAACAATTCATCTTCCTTTTCACTTAAATACACCTGCTGCAATTCATCTGGTTTTTCCCCCTCTTCAAAAAACATTTCCATTAATATCTTTTCATTTTCATTATTACTTTCTGAAATCAACGATTTATATTTATACTTTTCAAAACACTGCTGCCACTTCATTCTTTATTCTCCTTTTATTTTATACAATCATCATTAAAAATACACTTATCGCATTCTTCGATTTTATTCCACCCATTCTCATCAATATTAATGCAATCCATACATTCAATCTCAAATTTATTTGGATCAGTCTCTGTAACTTCAAATCCTTTTTTATCTGATTTTTTTATATCTGAAATCTTCATTGTATACAAATATTTACCTCTATAACCTGCTTCCATGTACCACTTTTTAGGTTGAAACTCTTTCATACGACTAAAAATATTTGTCATTTTAGTGTTAATCGATCCACCTAATATATTAGCTAATATGACCGCATCTTCAACATTATCTCCCGGAAATTTCAAGCTGATATAATTCTTTTTCTTACTATTTATATAAGTTTGCGGCATCAATCTTTTTCTTTGTTTCTCTGTAATTTCCATCTTTTCTTCTAACATATCGGAATTTATATCTATCATAATTTTCCATAAATATTTTAAGAAATTATTTATGCTATCATAATGCTGGCCTATTATATCACGACGCCCTGTTATAGGCATTTCACAAAAATTCTCCAACTTACTTTGATTTTGTGAACTCACAGTATTCAATAATTGCATTTGACCTTGTACATTACTCCCAAGCTCAAATAACCACTGTGCCGTATTATCCCTGATACATTCCAGCATATCACTCTTTTTTTCATCCAGAGAATCATTCACATCTTGAATTTGTTCCCAACATTCAATGACAAATGAACGCAAATATGCACCTATTAAACCTTCTGTTTCTGTAGACATTATCTCTTTCAGATATTCGATAAAATCTGTTCGCCAACATTTTCTTTGTTCAAAATTCTCTTCTCCCTCCATAGATTCATTATATCTTTTTTGGATGTACTCAATTGCCAATCCCAGCAAAATCGGCTTTCTTTTGTCTTCTTCAATAACACATCCATCAAGCTGAATCGTACTTAACTGATCACTTATATCTTTTCGATACTGTTCTATATCTTGACATATTAAATCAATGTCGTATGCTTTTAAAAATTTACTCATTGAATCATTATAAGCAAACTTTTCAAATAGCTTTGTCTCCGCATCAGCCTTTTTCGTCGAATACACATTATCTTTTAACCAGTTTTCAAGATTCTCTATATCCGCTGGTTTTTCCTCTCTATCTACATTTATATATTCCTCTCCCTGTAAAATTGACAATGCCGGCTTTGTTATATTTTTTGAACTATGTACCGTCAGAACCGGAATTACCTTCATCGGATATTTTTTAACTTCTAGTCTTAAATACTGATAATATAAATCACGAATAATTTCTTTATGTTTTTCCTTAATATCTGCTTTGGGATAATACTTTGCCTGGATAACATACGCTGTCTTATCCTGTGTATACACAAAGACATCCTCTACATACTCTGGAATAACGTATTCTGTTGTATCATCCAATAGTTTACTAATCGCAACCAAATCCTGAAACAAAAAACCTCTGATTTTACTGCTGGCATCCCGATTTTCCTCTCCACGATACATTTCTTTTATTATTTGATCATTTTTGCATTCTTCCATTTTGGTTATTTTCCTTCACTTGCTAAGTTCGTTTTTTTTCTGCATTTGTAATTAATTATATTATACGCCTAATTATTTTTTCTACAAGTTACATTTTTATCAAATAACGGTATATACGCTCTGCGAGCATTCTATTATCACCAAAAAAGGAGACGTAAAACGTCTCCCTGCAATAATTTATTCTCATTAATTTATCAACTAACCAATCCAAAATTATAATCAGCAATATAAAAAACACATGTATTTAATACCCAAATAAATCCTTGTTGTTCATCTTTGCTAATCCTATTCTGTTCATTTAATATTTCTATCAAATCAAGTCTTTGAAAATTTTCTTTATATAATGCATCTTCTATTTGATATTGATCATATTGGATCTTGTTTGCCTTACAAATATTATGCCGAATAATCTGCTTTAAAATATCACGCATAAATGCCCAATATGTCTGATTGCTAAATATATATCCCTGTTTTTTTACCCAGTTTATCAACTGATATTTTGCTGTCTGTAAATTTTGTTCATCTACAATCCCCTGCAATGCATTCTGAACTGCAACATCCACCTCACATTCACTCGAAATATTTAAAATTTTCTCACAACATTCCTGCCTCTCATTTTCACCTGAGACCCCAAAATGATATTCCAGTAAATCATCTACTCTATGTGGAAAATCAACTCCTGTACCAATGATACTCTCACTTTCGACCAGTGTTTTATATACTTTTCCCGGTTGCATACTCACAGGTATCTTTCGATTTTCATAATCATAATCAGGCAATTTACATAAATGCTGATATGATTCTATCATAGGATAGTTAATATATAATTTCCCCATATCTGTCGAATCAATAAAACTACTTTGCATTTCCATAATCTTTTTTTCTGAAAAGTTTAAATCATGCCTTTCATAATCAAACACTAAAATAATATTTGTAAAATCTTCCTTATACCTTAAACGATCCGGGAATTGTTTTTTACTGATCACAAACGGCAAATCTATATCATCATTCTCCTCCACCCAATGCTCACCATACTCTTTTACAATGTCATCATACAATAAGTAGATATTCGTACCATATATCCAGACATCATCTATATCAATAGCCATTTCAGGGAAACACTTAAAAATCAGCCAAAACAACTTATTTTTCTCATGTTTTCCTTCCACAATCAATAAATTTTGTCTTCGCCTGCGTACTTTTCCCTGGTATTTATTCATATCTATCAAACTCCCCACTGATATACATTTTTTCGAGATTATGTCCTTCTCTCAATTCTCTTTCTGTGGCATTGCAAAGTGAAGTCAATGTACCTGTTCTGGATAATATAAACAAGCAATCCGGTCTCATAAGTCTGTTTGTCATTAAATTCGTATTATGAGAAGTCATAATAATCTGACATTTAGGATATTTTTTCTTAAGAAAATTCATCACATTTTCGGACATTTCATAATGATAAAATGCATCAAACTCATCCAGATATATAAAAGATGGAGTCCATGCTTTTGGAATCAATCTACGATACATATCAACTAATGCCAGGGTTCCACTTGAAGCAGTTTCATAAAAAGGTACTAATTTTTCATGAGAAAAATACAATTCTCTTTGTCCATCCGGCAGTTTTTTTAATACCAGCTTACATATAATCCCCATACCATTCAGAAAATCTTCTAAATCTTTTAATCTGTCTGGTTCTTCTAAAGCTTCATAGAAACTATCCTTCACTCTCATAGGAGAATATGCCATAACATTACTTGCTGAAATATCTGTCATTCGTCTGACATAACTTCCCAACTTTAATAAAATAGAATCATTTTCCAACGCTACATTGCTAATCAACCATCTAAGAAACGGCAATACAGGTTCCGGGATTTCATTTTCCATGCCTTCCAAATCCATAGACTGTATATATCGATCTATATTAGCGCTCTCAGCATTTATATAATTCAGGTTTTCAAAATTATATTTTTTTTGTTCAAAGTCACATTCAAAAATGAGCTGATTATCAATTATCAATTTTTCTTCTTTTAAATCCTGATCCGAAAATTTAGCATACTGGTATACTAATGTCTGTTCTCCAAATTTAAATTCATAAGTAAATCTCGCAGAATCTTCTGTTGAATCAGCATTTAAAATTTCCCGTTTTCCCAGATAGTATCCTATGCCAAGCATTGTTTTTTTTATATCCGTCAATGCTCTGCCCAAATTTGTTTTACCCGTTGCATTTCGTCCATAGATCAGCATTTTACTGATAATTCCATCTGTAATGCAATCCTGACTAAATTGATACCCTGAAATGCCCTGAAAATCTATTACTATTTCTTCTTTAAAGTTCTTATAATTTTTTAATATGAATTTCTTTAACATAAAATCTGCCGCCTTTGCTAATAGGTTTCAAATTGTTTATAACTAGTATATACCATTTTTTCAACCATCCGCAAGATTGTTCCGTAAAAAAATTACGGCATTTAATTTTTTAACATTCTCTCTGCTGTTTAAATTCTATTGTCTTACTTTTTCCACCTGTTCTTCGTATCAGCTCATCCTGTCCAATAATCTTAACAAGATTCGCTATCTGCTGTCCCATCACATCCCGATTGAGATAAAATATTGTGGTATATACATTCTCATTCAGGATAAGTTCTCTTAAAATATCTTTATCTGTTATATCAATGGAATGTCCAAAAATATATACGTTATGCATTTTACATTTCTGATCTCGAACTGCTGATGCCTGTAAACGATGCATCATACGTTGTACATCATTCCCCATATATTCATTTGCCCGATTGATTATTCTCTCCTTTTCCTGTAAAAAATCATCATATTCTTCCCGAATTGTCTCCACCCAATCCTTATATTTACATCCAGTCTCTTTATAAATTCTCTGATAAAATTTCTTAAAAGCAATAAACTCCGTTTCCCGGTCTTTTCTTTCATCCGTAAGATACTCATCAATCCCAAGAACCATATTATTGTTTTCCACGGTATTAAAGAGTTTTGCCTTGCCATGGATATAATCAATGCTATTTTGTATCTGCTGTTTATCCAGATAAAGCCGTTCATATGTATTGGTATAATTAAAAGACAACACTTTACAATATTTTATCTGCTCCTCCCCGTCTGCCCCTTTAACATTTTCTTTTACAATTTCCTGTATATCCGGTAAAACACAATTACATTCCTCTTTTTCCACATAATCCGTCAGATAAATTTCTAATGCCCGAATCAATTTATTCAGATCATTGTATAACCGGTCTCTGATTTCTTTATAGGTAATGCTTTCACCTTTACCATGTGTCAATGCACTTGCAGTTCTCATAGCTGCCGTATATTTAGAATACTTTTTGTGCAAAAAAGGATTGGATAAATTCTGCATTTTCTCCGACAATTCACTTTTTTCCCCATCCTTAAAAAACATATCCTGATCAAGAGACTGAATTACTTTGCTTATCTCGTTTTCAAAGTCAATCCAATTTTCCTTCTGGTACATCGGATTCTGAAGAAAATATTCTATCCATATATTATCTTTTACGAGCTGTTCTAACTCTTTGCAAAGCTGCTGTTCGTTAAAAATAAGATGATCGATATATTTATACACAGTCTTTTCAGTATTCTTTAATTCTCCCTGCTGCAATATCTGCGGTGTATTGATAATATTTAAGAAACGCTCAACAAATCCAAGAAAATCATTATATCTTGTAGGCAGCTTATGAGCCAGATCAAATCCATTTCCAATCACAAGTATATTCATCGAATTATTCTCCAAAATATGTTAAAAGTTCAAGCTAAACTTTTTT
>DMYD01000006.1:0-5199 GCA_003483745.1 Roseburia sp.
ATGAGCAAGAGCCTGTACCAGACCGAGGGCAAGATGGATGGTCTGGAATACAAAATGGCTCTGGCAATGACCAACATGGATAATATCCGCTGGTGGCATCGCAACCCGGAGCGTAACAAGTTTTCGTTCTGTTTGAACGGATTTCGCAACCATTACCCGGATTTTATCGTCCGCACGACCAGCGGAAAAATTATTCTGATTGAAACCAAAGGCGACCAGCTGGAAAACGCAGAATCCAGAGAGAAAATCCGTCTGGGCCGTGCATGGCAGGATGCCGCTGGCAAGCAGGCATACCGCTATTATATGGTGTTCCAGAATAAGGATTTGCAAATGGAGGGTGCATATCGCTTTGATGAGTTTTTGACGCTGCTGAGGGAGTTGTGATAAAAATCGATTTTATAGCGTCACAAACTTTAAGGTTGAAAATATAGGTATACAAGAACAGTTTTTTGAGATTATCATAGTAAAAGTAATGCTAAATTGGTTTTTGACGATATAATGGCATTGGCAGAAAGAGTGTATATTATTCTTTTGCCCAACTTTTAGAGAAATCTTAAATGTTCACTTTTTGAAATTATTGCAAAGGATATTTTTGAAAATGAGAATAATTGACCTGTTCTCTGGAGTTGGAGGACTAACATTTGGATTTTATTATAGAAAATACAAAGACCATTTTGTCAGGAATCGAAAAAATCAATTCGTTTTTGCAAATGAATACAATCCGCTTGCAGCTAAAGCATACTCTGAAAATTATCCTGATATCCCCATGAAAAATTGCGATATAAAGTCCCTCAAAGAGAGTGACATAAAAGAATGGATTGGATCGGAACCAGTTGATTTGATGATTGGTGGACCACCATGCCAGTCTTTTAGTACCGTTGGACAACGAAATTACGACGAAAAAGCACAACTGTATACGGAATATTTGAGAGTGTTAAAAATTGCTCGTCCAAAAATGTTCTTGTTTGAAAATGTCCGAGGCATTTTATCGATGAGAGAAATATTCTATAAAAGAGATGCAGCTGGAAATATCTTGTATGAATTAAAAGATGTTGAGGGCAGAGAGTCGTTAACGCCGCGAAAAAAGCCTGTTATAGATCATTATGGTAAATCTGTTATGGAGATTTTAAATGATCAGTTTTCAAATCTTGGAAATGGTTTGGGCTATAACATTTGGACGGAACGATTGAATGCTATGGACTATGGAGTTCCTGAAAATAGAGAAAGGGTCTTCATTGTAGGCATCCGAAACGACTTGAATTTAAAATGGAACTGTCCTCCAAAAGAAAAGTCTGCGCACCTTACTATAAAGGATGCAATATCCGATCTTCCAGAAGTTTTAGAAGGACAAAGCATAAGTTCTTATCAGCAGCTACCACAGAATAAGTATCAAGAACTCATGCGACATGGGTCAAATGAACTAACGCAACACTTCTGTGGGTGTTATAGTGAAAAAATCAGAGCTGTTATACAACATGTGAAGCAGGGCGAAGGAAAAAATGAATTTAATGCATTGGTTGATTCTGGTAAAATCGATAAATCTTATAGGCTAACATCTGGCTATGCGAATACTTATGGACGTTTAATAGCGGATCAACCATCACCTACGATAACCAACAATTTGACAACTGTTTCTAGTTTGAGATGTATTCATTATAGCCAAAATCGTGCATTAACTCCACGCGAAGGAGCGAGAATACAATCATTCCCAGATTGGTACAAGTTTGAGGGATTCAAATCGGATGTTTGTACACAAATCGGGAATGCTGTTCCTCCATTGCTGGCTTTACGACTAGCATCACAATTTGAGAAAACTCTGAAATGAGGTAAAATCAATGGACAATACCAATGATAAAATCTTTTTCAATTTCTCGTACTTTGCACTTAAACTGTTAGGCAAGGGATTATACTCAAATCCATGGACAGCAATAGCGGAGCTTGTTGCTAATGGACTTGATGCTAAGGCAACCTGTGTACGAATTTTTATCGACATGAGTGACAAGAAAAACTCTGAGATAGAAATTTTCGATAATGGTACGGGAATGACATATTCAGATCTTGCAGAAAAATATGTTTTAATTGGAAAAAACAAACGAGAAGACCTTTCGCTAGATGAAGTTTCAAAGAACAAAGTTATGGGGCGAAAGGGAATCGGAAAACTCGCAGCTTTATATTTATCTAGTAAATATTATCTTATATCAAAATCTGCCGGACAAGAATCCGCATGGTATTTTGATATGAGCAACGAGCGCGAGTCTGAGATACCATCGTTAAATAGAGTTAATCTTTCTCAAGTTGAAGTTTTGTCAGCAGAATACTGGGATAAGCTTACTTCTGGAACGATGATAAAGCTTAAAAATGTTGACCTGACAAACATTGGAATTCAGTCAATTGAAGGGCTAAAGGCTAGACTTTCGGATTATTATGTTCTGGATTCTATATCCGGAAAAATCGAATTAGCTGTTAGGTATCAAAAAAATATGCCAATTGGATTTCAAGAAGTAGCAAAAAATATTGCATTTCGGAATTTCTATGCTCTTTTTGACAACAGCGAATCGAATATAAAAAGTCGAATAGCCGAAAGCGTTTATTTTCCATCTGCGGATGACACTGTTCGAAGAAAACCAAGACATACTGTTATTATTGATGAATCAGCCTATAACACCAGTGGAACACGACATTTTGTTAAAGAGGATGGTTCTCTTTCGGAAAAAGAAATTCCGTATAGCTTGACCGGATGGATTGGAATTCATGCCAGCATAAAAAAAGATGATGCACAAGTTAATGATCCATTATTTTTGAAAAATAAGGCATATAAATCCACACAATTAAGACTTTATGTGAGAAAAAAACTTGCTGTCGAAGATTTTATGCCGTATTTGAAAAACACACAGGCATTTTCGAATTATATAGAAGGCGAAATCAATTTTGATGTACTAGACGATAATTCTTTGGGAGATATTGCGACATCTAATCGACAGGGGTTTGCTGAAGATGATGAACGTGTTGCCTTGTTAATTAGTTTGGTAAAGCCGATTGTTTCCACTTTGATTGTGCAGCGTGTGAAAGTTGGACAGGAGATTCGTGAAGAAGAAGATAAAATAAAAAAAGAGCATGAGGCTGCGCTTAAAGCAGCCGAAGCGGCACGCCA
Source organism: Roseburia sp. (assembly GCA_003483745.1). GTDB lineage: Bacteria > Bacillota > Clostridia > Lachnospirales > Lachnospiraceae > Roseburia. Next base: position 3,152 of record DMYD01000006.1, read on the forward strand.
AGAGTTAGAGATAAAGAATCGTGTCACCGAAAAAAAATTGGAAGTCGCTTCTGATAATATTCAAAAATATAAAGCCCAAAGCTATACTATTTTTAGCGCGATTACGGAAGACCAAAAAACATTCTCGGCAAAAACTCACTTGGTAAAGACGAACGCCCTAACGATAAGGAACAGTGTAACAACTTTGGCTAGAAAAATAGGAATTGAAAATTATAGAGAACTCGGCGCAATCTCGGTTGCCACAGATAAAATTTTAAGTTCATTGAAATATAGCGCAATTGCTAAATTTAATATTGAAGATGCTTCAATTAAGGAGGACTTGTTTGCTTTTTGTCGGGAATACTTAATGAATGTTCTCCAACAGCAGTATTTCAATATTCACATTTCTGTTGAAACTTCCGGCCAGCATATAATTAAATTTCAACCGCAAAACATTTCTCTTGTTTTGGACAATTTTTTGTCTAATTCACAAAAAAGCCATGCCAGAAACTTTAATTTATCGATGGAAGATATTTCGGGGAAAGCCTATATTGAATTATGGGATGATGGTGATGGCTTTGGAGCAGTAGATTTAAATGAAATATTTGATTTCGGGTTCAGCAACACAGGTGGAACAGGAATCGGCTTATACAATATTAAGACGGTTATCAAAAAAATGAAGGGAACCATTTGTGCGGAGAATGCAACACCCTCTGGAGCAAAGTTCATTATTGAAATGCCATAAAAGAAAGCGTGCAGAATATGGATATGACGTATAAAATTCTGTGGATTGATGATGCAGAAGACTATGTTGACTCAACAAAAGAACTTGTAGTTCAAGCTATTCAAAACCGTTTTATGGATGCAGACATTGAAAGCTATAGCGACTATGATGAGTTCAAAAGTGAAAAGCTAGAAAATTTTGATGCAACATCCTTTGATTTTTATGATTTGATTCTTATGGACTTTGCACTATCTGGTACAACTGGTGATGCTGTGATACGCGAACTTCGCAGCAAGGAAATCTATACAGATATTGTTTTTTATTCAAGCGACAAGGAAAACATGGAAAGTTCTCTAAAAAATTCTGATCAATTGAATGGTGTTTTCTTGGCCGATCGTGCAAATCTTCTGGAAATTATAGGCCGTGTTGTTCAAAAAAATCTAAAAAGAGAGTATCGTATATCAAATATAAGAGGGCTTATAATGGATAGCACCTCGGAATTTGACTATATTTGCCAATCGACAACAATAGCGTTATTTGAAAAGTTAAGTTCAGAACAACAGGATGTGATTGTCCGAAAAGCAAAGGAGTATGTTGAAAGTGCTGCATCTAAATCTGGACAAAATTTTGAGGGATTAAACAAAAAAGTAGGAAAATCATTTATAAAAAACGCGATTCAATCCGTTGAGTATGTGATGGATAATAAGGATCGTTATGCTCTTATGGGGTTGATTGTGAAATTTTTTGATGACGGACCGATTGCTCAAGAAGATTTCTCACAAAAATATAGTGATGAGTTGATTAAACCTCGAAATAAATTAGCACATGCTAAACTGGTGTACGGAAAATGCCATCAAAAATTACATCCCATAAAAAATCGAAGCATACCATCTTGTGATGGGAAATGTGACAGCTGTTCAAATGAATATGATATGGAAAAATGTGAATCTTTAAGGGCGGCGATTTATAACTATTATAAAGTGTTCCAAAATATTGAAAAGAAAACGAATGAACTTGTTCCTCTCGAATGATTTATGATGTATGGTTGTCACAATTTTATATTACATAATGAAGCGGAGATAATTATATAATCACAAAGAACTTTCCGAGTGAAAAGAAGTCTCTGGTTGAAAATAATAGATACTGTACCTCATAAAAAGCCCACAGGCCAGATATAAAATCCGGTCTGTGGGCTTTACTATATTTTCAAGTGATGTGGTTCAAACCTTGGAGTTCAAATACTCTACCAGTTCCCAAATCGTTGTCAACGGATTGCTCTGCCGTGAAATCGGTTCGAGACCCTGCTTCTGAACTTGGTCAGCACGAGCTTTCGCTCTCTGAATCG
>DMYD01000006.1:5449-6234 GCA_003483745.1 Roseburia sp.
AGTTGCCTGCAAAGGCTTCAAAACGTCAAAGTAATCCTTGTTCTTCTCATAATCGGGGATTCTGTTTGGCTGTTTCAGCAAGCGGATCAGTGCTTGACAATCTTCGAGCTCTGCCTGCTGATTTACAAAGTGCAACAGGAACCACAGCTCAAAGGATGGATTGGAGTAGGCCAGATGATAGCCTTCCTTTTGAGCGGACTGTTTGGCACGCAGAAGAACCTCGTTGGAGTTATCGTCACGGTCAAATACGCACCAGATGGAATCGCCATCTTCCGGGTAGTATGGATTATTGCCCATCGTTGCTTTGGCCTTTTGTACGAGCCTGTCAGCAGACTTATACTGCGAAGAAATCGGGATGATGTCGATGTTACAGCCCCGACTTCGGAAACGCTTGAAATACCGAATCTCGGTTTCACTGCCCTCGCAGATAAGATACACGACCGGATTGCGCTTTCTGGCGTGGACAGATTTGCGGCTGATCTCTTTTATTCTGCCCATACTGCATTCCCTCCAATGAATGGAATCGCCCCATACCGGCCTTGCAGATAGCCTTTGGCGATATTCTCACCTTTCCGGGGAGAAAACTCGGTCAGAGCGTAAATATCGGTCTGCATGGTCTTTTCATCCTTTTCTGCAAACCAAATCTGATCGCGTCGCAGCAACGTCAGGTCGAGAAGTCCGGTATCGTGTGTTGTAAAGATGAGTTGTGCATGGTTTGTATTGATAGCAGCATCCTGCACCATCTCGATCAGATGCCTTGTCAGCAGCGGGTGCATACTGGATTC
>DMYD01000063.1 GCA_003483745.1 Roseburia sp.
ATATATAAGAAAGTATAGAGAGGATTTATGGATAAATACGAGGTAGGAGATGTGGTGCGTTTGAAAAAACAGCATCCATGCGGCAGCAGTGAGTGGGAAGTCCTGCGGGTAGGTGCAGATTTCAGACTGAAATGTTTAGGCTGCGGACACCAGATTATGATCGCAAGAAAACTTGTGGAAAAAAATACAAAAGAAATCCGCAAGAAGGAATCAGAGTAAGAAATGCCGGAAGGTGCCGGAAATGCCGGAAATGCAAAACAAAAAGTCCTTGCATTTCCGGAATTTATATGATAAAATATATTTTCGTGATATATTATTAAATTCCTTGCTCACTCATATGAGAGCGGGCCAGAGACCAAAAGGAGGAAAATTCGCATGAATAAGTATGAATTAGCGCTTGTTGTTAGTGCAAAGATCGAAGACGATGCGAGAACAGCTACCGTAGAGAAGGCAAAAGAGTACATCACTCGTGCCGGTGGTAACGTAACAGAAGTAGAAGAGGCTGGTAAGAAGAAATTAGCATATGAGATCCAGAAGATGTCAGAAGCTTTCTATTATTTCATCCAGTTCGACGCTGCATCTACTGTTCCGGCAGAAGTTGAGCGCGATGTCCGCATCATGGACAATGTTCTTCGTTTCTTAGTAGTAAGAAAAGACGAGAAATAAGATTCTTTGAACTGACAACGGTTTGTTTGATAGAAGAGAGGAATCGTATATGAACAAAGTTATTCTTATGGGAAGATTAACCAGAGACGCGGAAATCCGTTATTCACAGGGCGAAAGTGCCACTGCGATCGCAAGATTTTCACTTGCAGTAGATCGTCGTTTCCGTCGTGACGGAGATGATCAGAATACAGATTTTATCAACTGTGTTGCATTTGGCAGAACAGCAGAGTTTTTGGAGAGATTCGGACGTAAGGGAACAAAATTCGTTCTGGAAGGTCGTATTCAGACTGGCAGTTACACCAACAAAGACGGACAGCGTGTATACACAACGGACGTTGTTGCTGAGAATGTAGAGTTTGCAGAGAGCAAAAACGCCAGCGGCGGCGGAGATAATTCCGGTTTTAATCCTTCCGACAGACCGTCACCGAGCAGTGCAGCAGGTGATGGCTTCATGAATATTCCGGATGGAATTGATGAAGAGTTACCGTTTAACTAATGGAAATCGTGGTGTGATCTCACATGGCGGTTTATGATAACAACAGGAGGTAATTATCATGGCTTTCAATAAAGCAGCAGACAAAGATGGCGCACCAATGAAGAGACGCCCAATGCATAGAAGAAAAAAAGTTTGCGTTTTCTGCGGAAAAGATAACGTAATCGATTACAAAGATACAAACAAATTAAAGAGATACATCTCTGAGAGAGGAAAGATCCTTCCTCGTCGTATCACAGGCAACTGTGCAAAACACCAGAGAGCTCTTACAGTAGCTATTAAGAGAGCTCGTCACGTTGCATTAATGCCATACGTATGCGAATAAATTCGTAGCGAGTAAACTCATAGTGAATAACAATATGTGATGAATAAAACACCGTGCAGACGTTTGAAACGCTGGCACGGTGTTTTTTGGTGCGCCTTGCGGCGCACGTCACTAATGGATGAAAGTTCCTAATCCGCCCTAGTAGTGGGAAGGATACAGCCAAGACAAGGGTGTTCTGTTCATAGCAAGACTATGATTAACGTGAGGGGAATCTGGAGGAAGGTGGAGGCAAATCTCTGGTCTGACGAACAGAAATCACATATGAGGCTATAGTTAAGGATAAGGCTGCTAAACAAGTCAAAGTCCAATAACTACTCGGAATTAACTGTAGTATATGTGGCAGATGTATGGAGAGAAAGTGAAGTGTGGTACCAAGGGAGGTCTCGTCAGCGGATGGAAACAAACGGACTATCCATACTGGCATGGAACGATCGACAACCTTACCAGCACGTTAAAAAATATTGCAGATACTTATGACAAAAAAGTAATGGTAGCAGAGACATCCTGGGCAACAAGTTTAGAGGATGGCGATGGACATGAAAATACTGTTCGTAAAGGTAATAATGATACAAAAGTAGATGGTATGGATTATACATTTTCCGGACAGGGACAGGCAAATGAAGTAAGAAGTGTTATTTCAGCGATCAACAATATCGGTGACAATGGTATCGGTGTATTTTACTGGGAGCCGGCATGGATTCCGGTCACTGTATATGACGGCAGCGCAGAGAATGCCGGGGAAGTACTTAATTCAAATAAGACGGCATGGGAAAAATATGGTTCCGGCTGGGCAGCAAGCTATGCGAGTGAGTATGATGCAGATGATACAGGTAAACATTATGGCGGTTCTGCAGTTGATAATCAGGCATTATTTGACTTTAACGGAAAACCGCTTGCATCTTTAAATGTATTTAAGTATGTAAATACCGGAGCAACCACAACAAAGAGACTCGATTCCGTGACAACACCGGATGCTGTGGAAGCTGCATATGGAGCAGATATTGCGTCAGCATTACCGGCAGCTGTTACAGTACAGTTTAATGATGGATCAGAAGATACTGCTTTTGTAACATGGAACAGTGATGATATTGCAGCAATTACGACCTATGGAACCCATGAAGTAAAAGGTACTGTATCCTATACAGACGGTGAGGGAAATATTTCCACGCTCAGCACGACCTGCAGCGTGTCCGTACTGCCGGAAAACCTGTTGCAGCAGGGTGGATTTGAAGATGGCTGTGATGCGTGGACAATCGAAGGAAATGGTGCACAGGGAAATACGAAAGAGGATCCAAGAAGCGGAAGCATGGGATTACATTTCTGGTCATCAAGCGCAGTTGATTTTACAGCAAAACAGACTGTTACAGTTACAAAATCCGGTGTATACAGTGCATATATGTATATTCAGGGTAATGATGGAGGAGATTCTGAGGCAGTCAGTATCTCACTTTCCAATGATACGCAGAATACAGCACAGAAGTTTATGACACATATAAGATCAACTATGTTTTAAATGGTGGAACAAACAACGATCAGAACCCGGCTTCTTATGATAAAACACAGACGGTTACATTTAAAAATCCGACACGTGCCGGATATACATTTAAAGGCTGGTATACAGAC
>DMYD01000062.1 GCA_003483745.1 Roseburia sp.
CGTTTTTTCACACGCCCTTTTTTATTTACAATTATTATTTCGGCAGAACAAAAAGAAACTTAACCCCAAAATTTAAATTTTTTTAAATCCGTTCAGAAATTAATGGTATGAAAAATACTGTCCCGCTCGTCCTGAGAAATTCCCAGATAACGCTTTGTGATATAAAACGAGGAATGATTATACAGATCCATCAGAAGAACCGGCGAAATTCCCTGTTTCCATGCATGATAGCCAAACGTCTTGCGGAGCGAATGACAGCTGACATGCGTTTCGCATAAGGTTTCGTCCGCTGCTCTGCGTACAATACGATATGCCTGGGAGCGGCAGAGCGGATGCGCAGGTGTGGTGGGTTTTGAAAAAATATAATCCTCTGCGTCAGGTTTTCTTGTTTTCCTGTAACAGTCCAGTGTCTTGATAACATGTGAATTTAAGGCAATCTCATTGACCTTTCCTGTTTTCTGTTCATGGATCAGTAGATGATCTAAGAAACAGTCTTTCTCAAAATAATACACATCTTTCCATTTTAAATTCAATACATCACTGATGCGCAATGCGGTGTAGAGCCCAAGAATGATCATCGTATAGTTGCGTATATTCGGATGTGCAACCTCGTAATACGCAATGAAATTTTTTAGTTCGTCCTTATCACGGATCGGCTGTGTTGTACCCATAATGACTCCTTTCTGCGGAAAATACCGCAAGCCTGTAAACGCAACATTTTATATGGAATGTTGCATTCAGGGAGAAACAGATAATCAGGGAGGAAAACAGATTATATGCTCAAGTTAACGTTAAAGCCCGGTGACTATATTGACATCGGTGAAAACATCAGGGTCGTTTTTTCCGGCGGTTCTGCAAATAACATTCATCTTCTGGTGGATGCGCCGAGAGAGATAAACATTGCGCGCAGTTCTGCGGAAAGGAAAAGCAGCCACGCCCGCTATTATAAGGAACAGGGCATTTCGGAACAGGCACAGAAAGAGATTGCTGCAATTCTGATGAGGGAGCGCCACAGCAGGTCAGGGGAAGCAAGGTAATAAGGTCAGGCTAACCTAGGGGTCGGACTTATTATATATCTTTTTAAGACATATGTCTTAAAAACTAAGAAAAATTTCCGCATATCACGGAAAAAAAGGGAAAGGATTCCCGGATGCCGGGTAACGGCAGGACACATTTTTTATCACACGGAGGTAAATATTATGGCAATGGTAGTACAGCACAATATGTCCGCAATGAATGCGAACAGAAATTTAGGCGTTACAACAGGAATGCAGGCAAAATCATCCGAGAAGTTATCTTCCGGTTACAAGATCAACCGTGCAGCAGATGATGCAGCAGGACTTTCTATTTCTGAGAAGATGAGAAGCCAGATCCGCGGTTTAAATAAAGCATCTGACAATGCACAGGATGGTATCTCTTTAATCCAGACCGCTGAGGGTGCATTAAACGAATCACACTCCATCTTACAGAGAATGAGAGAGTTATCCGTACAGGCAGCCAACGGTACAGAGACAGATGACGACCGCGAGGCAGTACAGAACGAGATTTCCCAGTTACAGGAAGAGCTGACAAGAATTTCTGAGACAACAGAGTTCAACACGATGAAACTGCTGGATGGTTCCCAGGGCTCAGGTTCAACAACGAGTGCCGGACCAAAGTATGGTGCAATTGATACGACAATGGGTGGAGCATTAGTTACATCAGATGTGGCAGGCATTAAGGTTGCGACAACAGAAAAGGGTGTAGATGGTTCTGAGAATGCTATATGGGATGCAGCAGGTACAACACTGACTTTAAATCTTGTAAAGGATAAGGTTTATACACAGAGTGATATCGACAATCTGATTGCTAATGCAAAACAGGAAGACAGTACATCTCAGGTATCTAAACTGCCAACGGTATCCGTATCATTAAATAATGGAACATATACTGGAGCGGCAAGTGCCGGAGTTGCTACCGCAGCAGGTGCAAAGGCAACCGCTGCAGCAAAGAATATGGCAGCAGGTACATTTGTTGGTGCGGATACGATTCAGATATCAGCTAACAGATATGGTCAGGAGTTAAATGGTACAAAAATCAGTATTGCATTTACAGCGAAGGATGGACAGGAAAGTGTTACTGTAACCAAGGCAGCTAGCCAGGCTCGTGCGGATGGTGCAATAACAGCTGGTGAGTATACATTAAATCTTGCAGCCGGAAAAGAATATACAGAGGAAGATATCGAGAAAATATTAAAAGACAATGGACTGGATTTAGATGTGACATTGAGTGGAGCAAATCCAGACAGTGCGACAGAAAAACATACATTATATGCAATTAATAACGGAGCCACAGTTGCAGATATTACATTAGCAGGTGGTGCAGGTCTTGGAAGTACAACAGCTTTATTTGGAGAATCTGGATATTCTGCAAAATCATCATCAAATGGAACCGGCATTACCTTACAGATCGGTGCAAATGAAGGTCAGACCATGAGCTTCTCTATAGATGATATGAGTGCAAAAGCACTGGGAGTAGATGGCAGCAAAGTAGACTTAAGTACACAGTCCGGTGCCCAGAAAGCTACTACCACGATTGATGCAGCAATCAAGAAAGTATCTGCACAGCGTGGTAAAATGGGTGCGATCCAGAACCGTCTGGAGCACACCATCAGCAACCTTGATACAGCAGCAGAGAATACCCAGACTGCAGAGTCCCGTATCCGTGATACAGATATGGCAGAAGAGATGGTTGAGTACTCCAAGAACAACATTCTTGCACAGGCAGGTCAGTCTATGCTCGCACAGGCGAACCAGTCTACACAGGGTGTACTCTCCTTATTACAGTAATCTCTGGAAAAACGGTAATTATTATATGCAATGTAAAGATGTCCTGGGGCGTTACGCTCCGGGGCATTTTTTGTGCACACTGTATACTTTAACTGCAAAATTTTTGTACAAAATAACGTTTTTGTTTGCCAAGTGTAAAATATGATGTTAAACTGCACTTACATTTTTCGGAAGATGTATGTTGGGGCATTTATTATCATGATTTTAAATTTGTAAATAGGGTTATTTTAGCGTACAATCAGGAGAAGAATATATGAGTGAAAATATGAATGGGGTGTCTGCAGGTAACGCTGCAAACAAAACGTATGCCAATACAAAGTATAAGGATACTTTTTTCCGGTATCTGTTCAAAGAAAAAGCGGGTATGCTGGAGTTGTACAATGCGTTATTTGATGATTGTCTGACAGATGAAAGCGAGATAGAAGACTGTACCATTGAAGATGTATTTACAAGGCAGATGAAAAACGATCTGGCATTTCGTGTCAGAAAAAAGCGTGTAATTGTTTTGACGGAACATCAGTCGACACTGAATGAGAATATGCCGCTGCGTTTTCTGATGTATTTGGGCAGGACGTACAATCAGATGATGACAACAAATGCAGTATATAAGGAACGTCGGATAGAACTCGACGCGCCGGAGTTTGTGGTATTTTACAATGGGGACCGCAATCAAAAAGAATATTGGGAAATGCACTTGTCGGATGCGTTCCCGGAGGGAGTGAAAGTTAATATTGATCTGAGGGTAAGAGTGTATAACATTAACTACGGAAAGAACTCTAAATTATTGCAGCAGACAAAATTATTAAGTGGTTACAGTTATTTTGTTGATAAAATCAAACACTTATGTAAAAATGGAAGTGAATTAAAAGAAGCGATAGACACCGCGGTGCGTGAATGTATCAAGGAAGGAGTTCTTACAGATCAGTTAACTTATTTAGGATCGGAGGTAATGGGTATGTTTGCAACAGAATTTGATATGGATGAAGCTGTAAAGGTCTGGAAGGAAGAGGCGAGAGAAGAAGGGTTAGAAGAAGGACGTGAAGAAGGACGTAAACAAGGCATAAGAGAAGGTAGACTAGAAGGACAATCGGAAGGTCGTCTTGGAATTATTAAAAATTATCTTGAAAACGGTGGAACCGTTGAACAGGCGAGAGAACTTTTGAAAGCTACAGAGGAAGAAATACAAAAAGTCACAAAGGAGATGTAATCTGACAATCTGCATAAGTGGCAAAATAAGGGAAAATGATAGCGGGCGAGATGCACAAAGAAAGGTGTGTCTTGCCCGGTTTTATTTAGGATGGAACATAAAACCGCTTTGTGGTAAAATTGATGTCATAAGATCGTTGCTGGACTAACTGACAGGGAGTGAACAGTGACATGCAGACAGGGAGGATCAGACAATGTATTATGTACCGGATGGCACAGAGATGTGTGGATATTATGAATGTAAAGAATGTGGAAACCGGTTTTTATCGTTACAGACAGGACCGCAGCTCGTATGTCCGTATTGTGGGGAAGAGCCGGATATGGAAGTCGGACCGGACGAGGAGATGCCGGTGGCAGCAGAAAGTGCGAAGCTGATTCAGGTGGTAAAAGGAGCAGAAGAGGTTGAGCGGATGGATACACTGCTTTCACTTGCAGTGACCGGCGGCGATTATGCGTGGATATAGAAAATAGGAGCATTCCTGTAATTC
>DMYD01000043.1:0-11923 GCA_003483745.1 Roseburia sp.
TTGCATCTGATTTACTGTTTTAAAGTTGTTTCTTTATATAGAAACGTTCGTGTGTTGTAATTCACAACACCCCGAAATTCATTGAATCTTTCAAGGTTATTTCACTGTTCAGTTATCAATGTTCTTTGTGTCGTTCCAGACGACAGCTTGTTTATTATATCTTATCAAGTCTGTTTTGTCAAGAACTTTTTTCATTTTTTTGAAATTTTTTTCAATCGGTTTTGCCCGATCTGTTCATCGTCTCAAACGCGACAACTCTTATATCTTATCATGTGTTGTTCTGTTTGTCAACAACTTTTTTATCTTATTTTGGAAGATTTTCCAAAACCATGTTGCCCGCTGTAAGAACATGTCATGTTTTGCGGTCAGCTTGACTATAATAGCACCTGTATCTTCTTCTGTCAACTCTTTTTTTATTATAAATCAGATTTTTCTAAGGCAACTACAGCTTCTTGTTGCATTTGTCTCAAAAAATGCCATTTTGTGTCTCTACATCATGCTCAAAAACCATACATCTCCCCGCTTCACCTAATGGGCAGGAACAAATTGTTTTCATAATATCGGTAATTTAAGCGCCTACACTGCTTAAATTCAATTTTAATCATAATTTTACAGGGATTTGGGTTATCATGTATTTCTAATCCTTAATCGGGCAAATTTTACTACTGCACACGCTTGTGATCACCAGAGTACGCTCAAGGCGGTGCTGTTTACGGCCAACTTCTTCTCCGCAAAACGTGTATCCCGCCCGGAAGACTTTTTGATTCACAGGGCGTAATTTTCTATGAAGATTCGGGTGTCAAAAAAACGGTTGCCGGATACTTCCGACAACCGTCCTGTTGCAAGCACTATTTAAAGTATCTGCAATTATTTTAAGGTAACTTTTGCTCCCTCAGCTTCAAGTTTAGCTTTGATATCCTCAGCTGTTGCTTTGTCAGCGCCCTCTTTTAATACTTTTGGAGCTCCGTCTACTACGTCTTTAGCTTCTTTTAAGCCTAAGCCTGTAGCTTCACGAACAACTTTGATAACTTTAACTTTGTTTGGTCCAACTTCTGTTAACTCTACGTCAAACTCAGTTTTCTCTTCTGCTGCTGCGCCGTCACCAGCACCTGCTGCTGCAACTACAACACCTGCTGCTGCAGATACGCCAAACTCTTCTTCACAAGCTTTTACTAAATCATTTAACTCTAATACGCTTAACTCTTTGATAGCATCGATAAATTCTGCTGTTGTTAATTTTGCCATTATAATTTTCCTCCATTATAATTTATTGTCGCATCGGTCAGTCTCTCTGCCGTGCCCATATACTGTTTCATCCAGCTGCCGGATAGATTACTCTGCCGGTGTCTCTGCTGGTTCTTCTGCAGCTGCTGTTTCTTCTGCCGGAGCAGCTTCTACTGCTGCATCTGCCGCACCGCCTTTTTCTGCGATCTGATTGAGAACGCGAGCAAGGTTGGTAATCGGAGACTGTAAGCTTCCAAGTAATTTGGAAAGAAGTTCTTCTCTTGATGGTACTGCTGCGACAGCTTTCATGCCTGCCTCATCATAATAAGTACCCTCAACAACACCTGCTTTGATTTCAAGAGCAGGAGCTGTTTTAGCGAACTTAGCTAAAACTCTTGCCGGAGCTGTTGCATCCTCAGTAGAGATAGCGAAAGCATTCGGTCCTTCAAGAACGTCTCTTAAGCTTTCGAACTGTGTACCTTCTACTGCACGGCTTACTAAAGTATTTTTGTATACTTTGTAAGTAACACCAGCTTCTCTTAATGCTTTACGTAACTGAGTATCTTCTGCTACGGTAAGTCCACGGTAGTCAACTACTACGACTGACTGTGCATCTTTGATGTTTTCAGAAATTTCCTGTACGATAGGCTGTTTGAGTTCTACTTTTGCCACGAATCGTGCACCTCCTTTTATTATTTTGCCAACGGCTAACACCGTCGGATCGCAGTGGTTTCCCCACTGCTGCTGCATAAAAGACTTGAGGTATATAAAACCGTTTTAATCAGATTAAAAATCTGCATTAAAAAACTCCCTGCAAAGACAGAGAGATACGGTCAAAAAATCTTGATAAAGATCCCCTCGGTAGGTCGTCTTACGTTTACGCCACACGGCACCTACTGTCTTCGGCATATATGCAAATCGCTGAGTACCGGAAAACCGGCTCAACGATATGCATTATAACATTGTATATTATGGTTGTCAACAATTTTCTGCTATTACTGTGTAATTTTAACTACGTTTAATCTTACACCAGGTCCCATTGTAGATGTAAGAGTTGCGCTCTTAACATACTGACCTTTTAAGCTTGCAGGTTTTGCTTTGTTGATTGCACCCATAAGGGTCTGGAAGTTGTCGCTTAACTGTTCTTCTGTAAAAGAAGCTTTTCCAACTGGCACGTGGATAATGTTTGTTTTGTCCAATCTGTACTCAATCTTACCAGCTTTGATGTCGTTAACAGCTTTTGTAACATCCATAGTTACTGTTCCAGCTTTCGGGTTTGGCATTAAACCTTTCGGTCCAAGTACACGACCAAGACGTCCAACAACGCCCATCATGTCCGGTGTAGCAACAACAACATCGAAATCTAACCATCCCTCGTTCTGAATCTTCGGGATCAGTTCCTCGCCGCCTACGAAATCAGCGCCTGCTGCCTGTGCTTCATCAACCTTGGTTCCTTTTGCGAATACTAAAACCTTAACTGATTTACCAGTTCCGTGTGGTAATACAACTGCACCACGGATCTGCTGCTCTGCATGACGTCCATCACAACCTGTTCTGATGTGAAGTTCGATTGTCTCATCAAATTTAGCTGTTGCGTTTTTCTTTACCAGGCTGATTGCTTCAGCAACATCGTACTGAGCAGCCTTATCAAAACCTTTCACAGCTTCCTGATATTTCTTTCCTCTTTTCATTCTAAAAAAACCTCCTGGTGGTATTATCGGGAGAGGGCCCTCCCACATAATCGTTAATAAATATCGTTAATTTTTGTAGAATTCCAATGAATTTGCTGTTTTTGCAAATTCTATTCTTCTACGGTAACGCCCATACTTCTTGCAGTACCAGCGATCATACTCATAGCTGACTCTAAAGATGCTGCATTTAAGTCTGGCATTTTTAATTCTGCGATTTCCTGTAATTTTGCTTTGGAAAGTGTAGCAACCTTTGTCTTGTTCGGTGTTGCAGAACCAGATTTGATGTTGCAGGCTTTCTTAATTAATACAGGAGCAGGTGGTGTCTTTGTTACGAAGCTAAAGCTTCTGTCTGCGTATACTGTAATAACTACAGGGATAATAAGGTCTCCCTGATCAGCGGTTCTTGCGTTGAACTGTTTTGTAAATTCAACGATGTTAACGCCATGCTGTCCAAGAGCAGGTCCAACTGGAGGAGCAGGTGTAGCCTTGCCAGCAGGAATCTGCAATTTGATATATCCTTCTACTTTCTTTGCCATTTGGAATTGCCTCCTTAATCCAATGTTTCAGGCATGAACTTATGCCCGCGCACAGATCCTGGTCTGTGCTTTAATTGTTAAGTTTTACATCTGCGAAACTTATTTCTACCGGCGTTTCGCGGCCGAACAGTTCAACATTGATCGTCACACTCTGCTTTCCGTGATTCATCGCCTGGATCACTCCGATGGTGTCTTTCCAGACGCCTCCGGTAACCACAACGGTGTCTCCCTCTGTAAAGTCAACCTCAATGTTTTCTTTCTTGATTCCTAAAGGTTTCATTTCCATATCGGTAAGTGGGACCGGCTTGCTTCCCGGACCAACAAATCCGGTAACACCACGGGTATTTCTGACAACATACCATGTGTCGTCATTCATAACCATATTAATAAGAACGTATCCCGGAAACATTTTCTTTGATACGGATTTTTTTGCGCCATTTTTCATTTCGACAACATCCTGCATCGGAACGCGGACCTCTAAGATCTGATCTTCCAGATGTCTGTTTTCAATTGTCTTGTCAATGTTCGCTTTTACCTTGTTCTCATATCCTGAGTAGGTATGAACAACATACCAGTGTGCCTCTGCCATAAATCACTTTGCCTCCATTAAAAATTAAAACCAACAAGGAAATCAACGCCATACTGAATTGCGAAATCCAAAAGCGCGATGATAAGACCTAATACAACGGATACAGCAATAACCGCTGTGGTCTGTCTTACAAGTGATTGTTTCTCCGGCCAAATAATTTTTTTAAATTCAGCCGAAAGACCGGTAAACCAGCTCTCTTTTGGAGCCTTGTCTAACTTCTCGGTTTCTCCCATTTTTTCACTCCTTTGCCACGCGCGTCTTATTTGGTTTCTTTGTGTAACGTATGGGTCTTGCAGAATCTGCAATACTTTTTGGTTTCCATCCTGTCAGGATGAGCTTTTTTGTCTTTTGTCATGTTGTAGTTACGGTTTTTACATTCCGTACATGCCAATGTTATTTTTGTGCGCACAACTTCCACCTCCATTAAAATTCTTTGTGCTTTTTTCTGCCCCGGTCTCCGTAGTGAGACGTTTTTTAAGGATCAGCGACAGTCCTTAAAAAAAGGCATAAAAAAAAGACCTACTTCCATCGCCTGTCTACTATATCATATCCACTTGTTTCCGTCAATCTTTTTTTATTTTGATTATTTTTTCCTATTTCACATTTTTTTCACAAATGGTATAATATTTTTATATAGTTAGTCCGAAATACAACTAAAGAATCTTTAAAATTATATTAAAATCCCCACATTTATCATGTCAGGCGGCAAGGATGCTGTCCTATAACCTGATAAATGTATATACATTTCATGGAAGAAAGGAGGGGTTTTCTTGGCTGCTATTGACAGTGCCTATCATTATTATTTAAGCACTTATGGCACTTCGAAGGTATCGCGTTATGATACCCATAAGAAGAGTCAGCTTCGTGCTGTCTATAATCAGATTGTAAAAACAAATAAAGATACTCCTCTGTATAAAATTCCAGATTCCACGGATGTGAAAAAATTTGCGATCGACCTGAAAGAACATACTCGTTCGATTCAAAATGTGATCGCAGCTCTTTCTGATAATGACGAGGGGATTGAAAATGTATTCAACAAAAAGGTTGCAAAATCTTCCGATGAATCTTCTGTCCATGTCACTTACATTGGGGAATACCAGAGTCTCGATAATTCCCTGCACTTTGATGTGGAAGTGAAACAGCTTGCCACTCCGCAGATTAATACCGGAAAATTTATTTTCCCTGATGAATGTGATTTTAAAGCAGGCACTTACACGTTTGATATATCAACGGATTTAAATTCTTATGAATTTCAGTATACCGTAGGCAGAAATGATGACAATCAGCATATTCTCGAAAAGCTTGCACGCCTGGTCAATTCCTCAGGTGTCGGAATCCATGCCGATCTTGCCAAAAATGCAAGTAACAAGATTGCCCTGCGCCTGACTTCAAGCCAGACCGGTCTTGCCGACGGACAATCCTATCTGTTTGAGGTTACCCCGAGTTCCGATCATGCATCCGCAAAAGCAATGCAGACACTCGGTATTGATTGTGTTGCCCAGACAGCAAGTAATTCTTCTTTCCTATTAAATGGTACGGAACATGCATCTCTGTCAAATACTTTTACTGTCAACAATGCTTTTGAACTGACGCTGAACAAACCAAGTTCCCAGACAAAGCCTGTGCAGATCGGTTTCAAAACAACCGCTGACTCCATTGTAGACAATGTACAGTCTCTGGTGAATGCATACAACAATTTGATCCAGTTAAGTTATCATTATGACGGTACACAGGAAGCTGACAAGCTGCGTCGCGATTTTACGCAGGTGGTAAAACCTTTTTACAATGAATTTGAGTCATACGGACTGGATTTGTCAGATGACGGAGAGATCAAGGTTGACACAAATCTTTTAACGGGTGCTGTCACTGCTGCAGATGCAAAAGAATGTTTTTCTACATTAAATAAATTTAAAAATGATCTTGCAACAACCGCAGGAAATGTCTCTATCGATCCGCTAAATTATGCAATCAAAACAATGATCACTTACAAAAGACCCGGGCATAAGAATTTTTCCTGTCCTTATCTGACCTCTGTGTATTCCGGGATGATGTTAGACCGATATTGTTAGAATTATAAACTTATAAGGTCGTTTTCATTTTTTTCTACAATATCAAGCATTGTTTTTATTCTTTCTATATAATTATGATGTTCTTTTACTTTACGATAACCGTTCTCTGCGATTGCGAGGCGCTCCTCCTCATGAGTCAGGTAGTGCCCCGCCTTTTCACAGAGATCTTCAATTCCGTCAAAGCATACCAGATCTTCCCCTTCTTTAAAATAATATGGAATTTCTGCCTGATAATTGGTCATCAGGAAACCTCTTGCGCCAAGCACATCCCATACCCGGAGTGGAATACCACTTTTAATATTTGGAATTGTAAAATTCAGATTGATCTTTGACATATGGAAAACCTGTGGCAGTTCACTCCAATAATCGACTGATCCACAATACTGGATCCGCAACAGATCACTGACATCACTGTTGCTGTATACATTGACATGATAATGTTTTGACAGTTCGATCAGAGCGCGCCTGCGCTCCACCTCCGCAATTTTAAACCCAAGCACGGTTGTCTGAAAGATCAGTCCCAGATCCGAAAAAGATCCCTCCGATTTTTCCAGTTCAAAATATTCCTGCAGTTTTTCTAAAATGTCTGTGGTCAGCATCGGTTCCACAATATTCGCACCACTGATGTTTAACTGTGCCTCGATCACCGCATCAAAATATCCCCGCAGGTACTCCGGCAGCCTGCTTTTTATCTTATCATAAGAGTTCCGTTCATAAAGGCTTCCGACAAACGCGATGTCTCCCTTATATTTCTGTATTTCCGGCGAATTGGAAATTACCATGTCCATCCGGTCCGTATCCACAGCAAGTGGCAGATACCAGATATGTTCCACTCCCATCCCCCGGAATTCCAGATAGTTTGTCTTATCAAAGGTAAAAATATAATTACAGGGATGAAAAATAGATTCGTGGTACATACTGATCAATGGATTATCGCAGCTCCAGGATACATATTTTATCCCCATTTTCTGACATACATTTGAGATCAGTGCAAAATAATTGACTGTAAATAACATATCATAGTGTGTTTCCCGCAGTTTGTTTTCAATTATTTTTTCAAATTCCGGATCAATATCATAATTTCCAAGGTGCTGTTCGATATTATCCACTGTATGCCCCAGTAATAAAAAGGTCTGCTCTATGTCTCTGTAATTATATGCCTTCCAGCGATACATTAAAATATGCATATAAATCCTGCTTTCTAAATAACTTTTTGTGCAATTACATCCATGCTTCCTGAATCCACTCTGCCCTGCTTTTCCACGTATGATGTTCTTTTGCGGCCTGATATCCACAGTCTGCCATCTTTTGTGTGGACTGCATGTGGCCAAACAGGTCAAATACACGGTCCGGTAAAGTCCAGATCTCATTTCGTGAAAACATGACAAGTTCTTTTCCATCTGTAAATTCTCTGCGCAGATAAGTGGAATCATCTGTCACGACTGCTGCCCCGGCAAGCATCCCGTTAAAAATACGGTCGTGTGCCCCGGCTTTGAACCAGGTCATTGTATTTAAGACAATCTTGCTGTCATTCATGAGCGGCAGTATTTCCGGCGCAAGCACTTTCCCGCCGTATACCAGATACGGATTGTCACTCCATTCACACTGATCCCAGCCTGTTCCGTATGCAGTCACACGGACTCCATTTTCCACCAATATACGGACTGCCTGTTCGCGGAAAAATGATGTTGCATAGGAATCAATAAAGCGCATCTGCACAATGATCTCATGAATGCGCTCCTCTGATATATCGTTACGCTTATATTTTAAATATTCTTCGATCACATCCTCCGTCGTGCGGTCAGGATGGTGCACTAGTTCCGACAGCACTTCCTGTGTCATCTCCTCCCCATCCACCTCCGGGATGGATGACAGATCCGGAATCATCTTCGCTACCGTGTAGATTGGTAGTGCCCCCGCGTATAAAACATCGATTCCACGCTCCGCGAGCTGTTTATGTCTGCTGCCAAGTTCCACCCCGGCATGTGGCAGAAAATCCGTATACCGGATATTTTTAAAATATCTGCGGATATACCGGACATGATTACGGTCCGTACACAACACAACAGATGTTGCAGGTGCATTCTGCAGTGGTCTTTCATAGTGAAACGGATGATCCATCAGGATATTGATGTAAGGAATTTCATAAGTTTCCCAGAGGTTTGTCTCTTTATTTACAGAATTTGCCCCTTTTGATTCTCCAATGCCTTGAAAAATATCCTGTCTCAAAAGCATCCCTGTTCCGGTCATGCCTGCCGGAAGTGACAGATTATATCCCAGGTTATTAAACGTCACACAGAAAAACCTCTGTCCCCTTTTTGTACCATCTTCGATACATTCGATCAGCGCCTGTTTACACATCTCTTCCATACGGGCATCATAGGTAAAGGAAGCATATCCCATGGATTCAAAGGCATTTTTCAGTTCCTGGGTGAATAAGTCAAGGGTGTCGTAAACACCGGTGAAGTAGATGATGGTTGTTTGCATGGTGGTCTCCTGTACGTTACAAATATAACAATCATATATATTTATGTATCCTAAATTTAACCATTTACCAGTTTTAAACGTTTTTTTGCCGGCTCATAACTGCCACACTTCTGATAATAATACTTTGCCTCACTGATTTTCCCAAGGCACTCATAGATAACGCCGACATTATAATAAGCCGCATAAGAATTTACTCCCGCCATCCGGCAGTCCCGATGCTTTACCGCTTTAAGGAACTCTCCCACTGCTGCATCAAACATAGCGTTGTTCATATAGATGAGCCCCATCAGGAATTGAAAGTCCGCGCTATTTCCAAATTCTTCGTAAATGTTTTCAAAGAAAAGTGCTTCCACGGCACGTCCGCTGTTAATCAATGCATAACCGTAGGTTTCCACCATATCGATCACATACTCTAACTTTGGTTCAAGGTCATAGCTTAGACCATGGGCAAACCAGAAGCATGCCTCGTCATAATCTTCTGCCATGTAATAGCTTTTTCCAAGCTGGTATAATAGATACGGGATCTGCTGCTCTTTTTTTGCATCTGCAATTTCAGATTTCTGCTCTGCATCCGTATCCTGCTTTGAGAGATTCTGTTCTAACTGCGTGGCATGCACTTTTGCATCCCATCCTAAATTTTTTAATTCCTGCTCCAACAGTCTTATGTTGCGCAGCGCTTTTGCCTTTTTTTCTTTCTTCGGAAGATCATAACCCGTATGGCCGATCACGACCGGTGCTTCGTATGTACGATATTCCTTTTCATCATAGGCGGTTACCTGCTCATGGATTCTTCCCGTGTAATGAAAACTTTCTTTTGCAAAAATACGGTTGATCCACTCTTTATTTTCCTGCTTGCCGTCTTTTCCAGAAATGATATTGATTCTTTGAATCCTTCCAACCTCGCCCGGATGTTCGACAATCATCTTTTCTAACCGTGACAGATCAATCTTCTGTAGATATTCATCACTGTCAATGACCATCACATACGGATGTATTGCTTTCGAAACCGCAAAATTCTTTGCTGCTGAAAAATCATCGCACCATGTGAAATCATAGATATTTTTCGTATATTCTATGGCGATTTTTTTTGTCTGATCCGTGGAACCGGTATCTACTACGACCAGTTCAAATCCGGTGTTCTGGAAGGATTTCAGGCAGCGTGCCAGATTGTGTTCTTCATTTTTGGTGATGATGCAGACTGATAACATGTAATGATTCTCCTGTGTGCCGATTGATATATTGGTGGGCATATTCACTCCTCCCTGTCTGTCCCAATCAAAACTTTTTTGCCTTCAAATGCAAATCCATAATGATATATCTGTTCCTTTCTAATTCCTTTATCAAGCAGGTCTGCATCGTATTTTTTCTCACAGATCTGCTTTAAGGCAGACAGAACTGTCTCTTGAATACTTTTTTCCTTTCGTGGATTTCGAACTTTGAATTCTAAAATAACTGCTTTGCATTCCTTTGAATTTTTCGGTTCTAACATTACATCATATCTGCCAAACCCACTTTCACGGTTGGATTTAAGGTAATATCTATCCCGCAGGTCAACAAGCAGACCTAATACAAAACCATGGTAAAAACGCTCAGGCTCTGCCCCAGATGCCCTCTCTCCGGTGTCGAAATAACTAAATGTCTGTATAGCAATTCGATTCATGTATTCATTCATCGCATCCACATCACCAAGTAACATTGCCATTACAAAATCATTGTAATCTGGTTGTACAGGAGCAAACCAGTCATGTACCATACCCTGAAACATTAACTTTACTTCCAGATTCGTCAACGCAAGCTGGTATTTCGGCATCTTCCCCTCCTCAATATCCTGATATGTTTCATAAGATAATACTTTCAAATATCCACTCGCCAGCAAAAGACTCCAAACTGCTTTTTCATTTCCATTTAATTGATTGTATACAATCTGCTCTTCAATTTCTGACCAGATGTATTCTCCGCACAATAATTTTTCAAATTTTTCCTTAATTGTACGGTTTCCTTCCTGAATCAATTTTCCTACCAGACTATTTGCACTTGTATTTGCCCAAAATGTTTTGTATAACTGTGTATCGAGATAATTTAAAATTGACCATGGATTATAAATATCTTTGTGTTCCCCAAAAATGAAACCATCGTACCATCTTTTTACCTCTTTTTTTTCTTTCTCAAGACCATACTGTTCCAATGCATCAAAGACTTCCTTCTCTGTAAAACCAAATACAGAAGCATATTCATTTGATGTAGTCGTAACTATCTTTAAGTTATTCAAATCTGAAAAAACGGATTCCTTACTTACTCTTGTGATTCCCGTCATAATTCCACGTTCCAGTGCCGGATTCGTCTTAAATGTCGAATTAAACAGGCTTCGGGTGAATGCGACAAGTTCATCCCAGTAACCATCCACAAATGCTTCCTGCATGGGTGTATCATATTCGTCTAACAAAATGATAACTTTTTTTCCATAATATCTATACAGGAAATCTGATAACTGATATAAAGAAGATGTCGCATCCGTCTCTTTTATATTTTCCTCCAACATACGCTCATAATATGCTCTGTCGGCATCTGTAAGCTTTTCACTATCTTTAATATAACAAAACTTTATATATATGTTTCTTAACACCTCACACATCTTTTGTTTTGTTTTCTCATAATCTCTCTCTTTAATCCGCGCAAATGACAGACTGATGACAGGATAAGTTCCCTGCAGCTCACGGTATTTTTCTTCTTTCCAGATCGCCAGATGTTCAAACAAATCTGACCTGCCGACATAGTCTATGGAAAAGAACTGCTCCACCATACTCATTGTAAGTGTCTTTCCAAAACGACGCGGACGGGTGATCAAAGTCGCACTGTCCCCGCAATCCCACCATTCTTTAATAAAAGGCGTTTTATCTATATAAAAATAGTTTCCCTGGATGATTGTGGAAAAATCCTGTATACCGATTGCTATATTTCCAGACATTGTGACCTCCCTGCTTTTCAGACTGATATTGTGCGTTCCTTTTTGTTGTGATAAATTAATAATATACCATTTTTGTTTATTATACCATACATAACCTTTTTACCAGGAGAATTTCGATCTATGAAAAAAGTAAGTGTCATCATCCCATGTTTTAATGCAACAAAATATCTTCCGAAATGCTTTATGTCACTTGTACAGCAGACAATCGGAATTGACCAGATCGAACTGATCTTTGTAGACGATGCATCCACAGATGAGGATGCTACCTGGAACATGCTGCAGGAATTTGAACGCGCCTATCCGGAAAGCATTATGATCTTAAAACTTGAGGAAAATATGCGCCAGGGCGGTGCAAGAAATGT
>DMYD01000043.1:12208-29694 GCA_003483745.1 Roseburia sp.
AATTTTCTGTTGGAAACTTATGAAAAAGCCAAAGAATCGGATGCTGATATCATCCAGTTTGAATATTTTTATTATACAGATCGTCTGGGTGCCGTGGACTCCGGTCGGAACATTACACCGGAAGTAATTGAAATTTCTTCTGTCAGTGACCGAAAAAAATTTCTAATCTCAGAAAAAGTTACCTATGGCTGCTGGAATAAACTTTACCGCCACACTCTGCTGAAAGAGGCTCATACAGCCTACGCAGAACATGTCATTTATGAGGAGCCACTTTTTGTATACCCGCTTTTATATTTTGCAGATAAAATCGTGATTTTAAACGATGCCTACTATTATTACAGACAAAATGATTCTGGAACCATGCGAAATGATATGAGACAGGAAGAAACCCTAAAAATGCATGCCGACGTCCAGCTTGCTGTCTGGAATTTCATGAAAAAAACTCCATTTTTCAAAGAATACTATGATGAAATCAAACTATATTTTCTCCATACCTATCTGTATGAGACGCTGTATTTTGCAAAACTCCGGGATTTTAAACCCTCCTATTCTTTCTACAAAGAATTAGAAAAAACAGTGATTACAGAGGTTCCGGATTATGATGAGTCCACTTACAGTGCTCTGATTCCGAAGCAGATGGAGCTGTATCGGATGATCGGGGAAGGTATGACGGAGGTGAAGTTTAAGGAGTATTGGGAGCGGCTGTGAGGCACTCCCTATTATAAAAAAAGCATACCAGATCATCTAACATCTGATATGCCCATCTTTTTTATCTATAACTTCTAATTGCGTCTTTAAAATATTATTTTGTTCTTCTACTTCAAAATACTTTTCCAGCAAAAAGAAAACATTTGCTATTAAAGGAGTCGATAAGGCGTTCAACTGATTAGCCATAAATAATGATCTTGTAATAGTATCCAAAAAAGAATTATTATGATAAGTGTCTGGCAATCGGTAATTTTTGTCCGTTTCTTCTTTGTGAAGCCTTATGAAACCCAAAAATAACTCCCACGTACTCATAAAAGCCAGTTGTTCGTTAATCCTGGATGCAGCGGATAAAGAAAAACCATCATCTGTTTGGATATTTCCGCTTACCAGCCTGACCTTAATGATTGCAGCTGTCATACAGGCACATACTTTATGCCGGTCTAATAAAGTTTTACTTTCACCATTTTTCTTTTGGTATAAAACTCTTAGCATGGTTTTTTGGTTAAGATATTCTTCATACACCGAATCAGGATTATCACAAAAATGAAATTGCCTGTATTCATTTTCCAGATGCATCCCTAGTTTTTTAACTACACCATTGTAAAATTCTAAAAAGTCTATTTTATTCATTATGCTTTGATCCTTACATCATCTGGCATTTCTATTTTCTTAACTGCCTTTCCAACATCATAATCTCCATTTTCATCATTTCCTGTTCCTTCGATTTCAAAAGATTGCATATTGTCAACATAAAATCCATATGTCAATCCTAATCTATCTGCTTTGGCTTTTCCATATTGTTTCATTGCATATAAATTCCATAATTTGCACATTGCAACTACAGTTATGACAAAACCAATAACAATCATAATTTCATTTGCCATATTTTCAAGCCTCCACTCTATTCTCTTTCTCTATATTAATCTTATAGTCATTATATACGACTGCTAACGGTATAGTTACAAAAGAAATCACCAATAGTTTAATCCAAATAGACTTCATAACTACATACAACTCAAGAATCGCAACTACAGATACGATAATTGCAATAATCGCAAACAAAACAATAGCAATCGATTCTCTTTTTACTAGAGTTGAATATTTTTTATTATCTGTAAACTGATAAAAATCATACATATTATTACATGCCTGCACCAATATAGTTACATAACACGATTTGTAGTCAAACAATGATGCCACTACACTTATACCAATAGTAAGTGCCAGTACACAAATTTTCAAAAAAGCCTCTTTGGAAGAAAGATATATCACATCTCTTTTCTCTTCCATATGTCTCCTCTTGTTACGTATTTTACCATGTATCATCACGATACATTCTTGAACTCCAATAGCATTTACAATTGTAACATTATTGTGCGTTCTATGCAAGCATCTTCTACTATCTTTGCAGTTGTTAATATGTTTTCCAAACTGTATCTCTTCCATCCGTTATCTCATTATCCAAGTTTATAACTGAACAAGATACATCTGGCTATGCTCGCACCGCTTCCCGCAACATTCTTGCCATATAATCGATCATTTCATCAGTCATACCTGGATACACTCCAATCCAGAAAGTACGTTCCATAATCAAATCTGTCGTTTCCAAAGAACTGCATTTCCGATAGCCAGTCTGCATTTTCCGCATTTCATCAAAGCATGGCTGCTTAATCAAATTACCGGAAAACAGCATTCTTGTCTGCACGCCATGTGATTCCAAGTACTGTACTACATGATTCTTATCAATACCATTTTTACATGTTATCAAAAAACCAAACCATGAAGGTCTTGAGTCCGGGCATGATTCCGGCAAAATAAACTGATCGGTCAGATCGCACAGCTGGTCTTTCAGCCGTTCAAAATTATGTCTTCTTTTTTCCACAAAAGATGGTAGTTTTTTTAACTGCGCGCATCCAATAGCAGCCTGAAGATCCGTTGCTTTCAGATTATATCCAAAATGGGAATACACATACTTGTGATCATAACCAAGTGGAAGTTCTCCATATTGTTTGTCAAACCGATGTCCGCACAGATTATCCTTACCAGATGGACACATGCAATCACGCCCCCAGTCACGCAAGGAACGGATAATCTTATGCAGCAGCGGATGATCTGTATACACAGCTCCGCCTTCTCCCATCGTCATATGATGAGGCGGATAAAAACTGCTCGTTCCAATATCCCCAATACTACCTGTTTTCTTCCATGTTCCGTTCAGACAATACTCACTTCCCAACGCATCACAATTATCTTCCACCAACCACAAATCATGTGCATTACAGAATTCCCGGACTGTTTTTAAATCGAATGGATTTCCCAATGTATGAGCAATCATTACTGCTTTGGTTTTCTCACTTAATGCCTGTTCTAACTGTCTGACATCAATATTATACTGCGGAATCGTCAAATCAAGAAAAACAGGTACTGCACCATACTGTAAATAAGGAGTCACTGTCGTAGGAAACCCTGCTGCAACTGTAATCACTTCATCTCCCCGGTTAATCCTTCTGTCACCCAGCAGCGGAGATGTTAATGTCATAAATGCCAATAGATTTGCAGAAGAACCTGAATTTACCAGGGAACAGAATTTTACGCCTATATATTCCGCCAGTTCCCGTTCAAACTGTTCTGTATAACGTCCGGAAGTCAGCCAAAATTCCAATGCACTATCTACCAGATTCTTCATTTCACTCTCATCATAAACTCTTGATGCATAAGGAATCCTGTCCCCCTCGTGATACTCTTTTTCTTTTAAATGAAACGTTTTGCAGTACTCCCCCACCATGGAAAGAATCTCTTCCCGCGCCTCTGCTTCTGTCTTATGTTCAAACATTGTGTCCACCTCTCATCCTCAAACTTTCCACGGAGCTTGTCCACTGCTCCATAACTTTTCCAAATACTCTCTGTCATGAATATTATCCATAGGCGACCAAAAACCGGTATGCTTATAAGCCGCCATCTGCCCATCGGATGCCAGCCGTTCAAATGGCTCTGTTTCAAGCATGGTTCTCCCATCTCCAAGATAAGAAAACACAGACGGTTCCATGACCATAAATCCGATATTTACCCATGCCTGATCCTCTCTGGCTTTTTCTTTAAATCCTAAAATCTCATTTCCAGATCCATCCAGGCGCAATGCCCCAAATCTTCCTTCCGGCTGCGTTGTGGAAATTGTGACAACCTTTTTGTGTTCTTTATGAAATTCCAACAATTTGTTTATATTTACATCTGAAACACCATCTCCATAAGTCAGAAAAAATGGTTCATTTCCTATATAATCACGCACCTTTAAAATTCTTCCCGACGTCAGCGTCTCAAGTCCTGTATCTACCATCGTCACTTTCCATGGCTCACTGTTTCCTCTTAATACCTGAACTTTCTGATCCTTTAACGAAATTCCCAGTTGACTATTATTCTGATAATAATTTACAAAATACTCCTTTATCATATGCCCCTTATAACCACAGCATATAATAAATTCATAAAAACCATAGTACGCATATTGTCTCATAATATGCCACAAAATTGGTTTTCCACCAATCTCTACCATAGGCTTTGGGCGGAGTCTTGATTCTTCGCTGATCCTTGTTCCCTTGCCACCTGCTAAAATAACAACCTTCATACTTACATCTGCTCTTTCGTCATAAATTCTTTGATCTGTCTCTCCATACAGGCTCTGATATCTCCCTGTTTTTCATAGACTCTCGTCCATTCGATCGTCTTTTCCACAGCCATCCGAATATCCCAATGTGATCTCCATCCTAATTTACTTTTTATCAAAGAACAATCCAATTTCAAAAAAGATGCCTCATGAGGTCCCATTTCGCATGTATTTTTCCAGGACGCTCCCCCCTGCCATATCTCGCAAAAAATTTCTGCCAATTCTCCAACCGTAATACAGTCACTTTCTTCCGGTCCTACATTATAATATCCCTGTTTATCGGCATTTTTTGCCTGCTGCTCCGCAATCATCAGATACGCATACAACGGTTCTAATACATGCTGAAATGGACGGATAGAATAAGGATTACGGATTAAAATCTCATTTCCCTCCATACAGGCACGCACACAGTCCGGAATAATCCTGTTCTTTGCAAAATCGCCTCCTCCTATCACATTTCCAGCCCTTGCTGTTGAAACTGCGATTTTCTGTTCATTCAGAAAAGACTTTTTGTAACTGTGTGTGACAAGTTCTGAACAGGACTTACTGTTTGAATATGGATCATAACCATCCAATACATCCGTTTCCCTGTATCCCCAATCCCACTCTTTATTTTCATATACTTTATCTGTTGTTACATTTAACACCGATTTCACTCCCGGCGTTGTTCTCACACACTCCAACATGTTTACCGTTCCAATTACATTCGTCTCGTATGTATAAACCGGTGTTTCATAACTTTCCCGCACAATAGGCTGAGCCGCCAAATGAAATACAACTTCCGGATGAAACTCATCAAAAACAGCTTTTAAATGATCCAGATCCCGAATGTCTCCTTCTATAGAATGAATCTGTCCCTCTATCCCTGATAGACGAAACAAATTCTGATTTTCTGCTGGCTTTAAAGCATACCCAACCACATTTGCCCCCGCCATCTGTAACATCACGCAAAGCCAACTTCCCTTAAATCCGGTATGTCCAGTAACCAGCACTGTCTTCCCCCGATAAAAATCGAAACTTCCCATATATTATTGTATCCTCCATTGTTTACTCACAACCTTACAGACAACAACTTTATCTTAACCTATATTTTCTTGTGTATCCCCCCACACTAATCTTCCCATACTTTCCACGGTGCCGTTCCAGAAACCCACAGATTTTCCAGTTTTGTCTTATCACGAACAGTTTCTACCGGAGACCAAAATCCTTCATGACAGTAAGTCTGTACCTTTGTCTCGCTTGCAAAACAGTCCATCATGCCAACCTCTCTGTTTTTTTCCATTCCAGCTTTCAGTTTCATAAAAGCTTCCGGTTGTAACACCATACAACACGCATCTACCCATGCATCCTGTTTTGTCTGATATTGTCTGATTCCATGATAATTTCCATCTGGGTCAATTGACAAAATCTCGTTTCGTCCGGTAGGATGTGCTACAGCAAATGTTACCAACGTTTCTTTTCTATTATGATGTTCGAGTAATTTATTTACATCAATATCAGATAAACAATCGCCATATGTCACAAACACTGGCTCTCCCTGCGTATATTCATGTGCCTGCATCAATCTTTCCAGCACAGATGCATCCCTTCCTGTATCAATAATGGAGACTCTCCAATCCTCTGTCTGTTTCCTATGTACCTGCACTTCATTCGATTGTAAATCTACCGTAATATCAGATTGATAGATATAAAAGTTCATAAAATAATCTTTAATCACATTTCCCTTATATCCTGTACAGATAATAAAATCATTATATCCATAATGAGAATATTGTTTCATGATATGCCATAACATAGGCTTTCCACCAATCTCCGCCATAGGCTTTGGCATTTTTTCATCTTCCTCAATTAAAGTACTGGGCAGTCCTCCGGCTAATATTATTACTTTCATTTATGACTCCGTTTTTCTTTTTCAAATTTTATTACACGTTCAATTCCTTCTTCAAAAGATATTTCAGGCTGCCAGCCTGTATCTCTATATAACTTGGATATATCCGCTTCTAAATGCATGATCTGCTTGTCCGAATAAGGGACTTTCCCTATAAACTCATTGGGATTTTCTCCCAGTTTTTCGCATAAAATGTCAATATATTCTTTCAGGGGGCGCGCTTCTCCACTTCCGATCGGATAAATTCCTCCGCTTTTTTCACTTTGTGCAAGTAAAAACATTGCTGATGCTATATCGTCCATATATACAAAATCCCATATCTGCTCTGCCTTTGAAAATGCTAACGGTTTTTTTTCTATGCTATTGATTATATTTGAAATAAGCATGGAATCAGGATTGTCAAATTTTCCATAACCACTTAAAATTCTGGTCCATATATGCCTGATATGATAGCGTTCACATAAAATTTTGGTCGTATAACATGCACATAATTTCATAACTCCGTAAGCAGTTTCCGGCTCACATAACGTATCTTCATCAAGTGATTTCTCACATCTTCCATATTCCGCCTGGCTTCCTGCTCCAATAAAAGTATGACACCCCATTTTACGGGCAGCTTCAACCGCATAACATGAATAAATTACATTTTTATTCTGCTCATCAATATTGTCACGCATCTCACGCTGCGTATTGGCCCATCCAAGATGAAAAAAAACATCATACCCAGTTTCTTTTGGACAATAATCTTTTAGCTCCTCCAGAGAACAGTATTCTATTTTCAACAGTCGATGTACCGGCAAATTGTTTTTTCTTTTGGAATCTTTTCTTTGGAATACAGTAACTTCCACATTTTCAGAAAGTAATTTCTGTATAAGAGCAGTACCTACTCCCCCACTTCCACCTGTCACTGCCGCTTTCCTTATCTTATACTGATCCATTTTTCTATCCCTCATATACAATTTTTTCAAATTCATCTCTCGGCAGAAATGGAGCCATGTCATCTAATGATGGAGAAATAATTTTCCCATCTGGAAGAATCTTTGATGACGATTTCGGTTCAAATTTCTGTTTGCTGTCTACAAAAACTTCACAAATTACAGGGCCATCTGAATTTAAAACATCCGATATTACTTTATCACACTCTTTTTCGCTTTCAATTCTATAATAATTCATATGAAATGCCTTTGCGATATACTGAAAGTCAGGGAAACCTACTCCACTGCCTTCATCTATTCCAATATATGGCTCTTTAAAAAGATTTTGCTGTGTTTGTCTGATCGAGTGATACCCATGATTGTTGAGCAATATTATTTTAACGTTAAGGTGATTATGGGCTATCGTCGCCAGTTCCTGGATATTCATCATTATACTGCCGTCTCCATCTATGCAGATCACTCTGTCCGAGTTATCTGACACTGCAACGCCCAATGCCGCCGGCAATCCGTATCCCATCGCTGCACAGCCTGAATTTGTAAACATTCTTTGCCCTTGTTTTATCTTTCCGGCCTGAAATGTAATTACACACGCACTTCCATTTCCACAGATAATCCTGTCCCTTTCATTTAATGCATCAAATAACCTGTCAATAAAAACATATGGGTTAATAATTGCATCTCCACCGTTAAAATACTCCGGTAATGCTGCCGGATATTTCTTCAACAGATCTTTACACCATTTTCGCCACTTATCATGATTTTCATTCGGAATATATTCAATGCTGTTGCACAATTGTAATAACTTTTTCACATCTGAATGAATTGTCATATCCGGTTTGATCGTTGGTTTGATCAATTCATTTTTATCTATATCTACAAGTATTTTATAGGCTTTTTTTGCAAAATCAAAATGGTTATAACCGATCATCCGCAAATTTAACCTACATCCAAGACTCAACAGCAAATCGCAATTTTGCACTGCAAAATTACCAGAACGTGTTCCTAATGTACCCGGCATTCCAACAAAGTATGGACTATCAAACGCAAGTTCGTCATTTGAATTCCAAGCTGTAACAACCGGAATTTTCAATTTTTGTACCAATTCCAGGAATTCATTTTCCGCATCCCCTAGTCTGATTCCTGCCCCCGCTAATATCAGCGGCGCTTTTGCTTCTTTTATTTTCGCAAATATCTCTTTGACCGTTTCTTTATCTGGATCAGGAATATCCCATATTTTTTCGCTCTCTAGATCAAAATGTCTTAACTGCTCCGTATCGACCACAGCCCCCTGTACATCCAATGGGATATCAAGCCAAACCGGACCTTTCCGCCCAGTTACTGCATAATGCAGCGCCTTTTCCATATGATACGCTATTTCATTCGGCTCCATTACCACAGCCGCATATTTTGTCATGTTCTGAACCGTATGAACAATATCAAATTCCTGATCGCCCAACTGTCTCAACTTTACATCCGGGCAGGAATAAATCGTCACTTCTTTTTTTACCTGTCCTGATATCACAAACATTGGTATGGAATCGAGCCATCCCCCCATCACCCCGGTGATAGCATTCGTTCCTCCCGGTCCACTAGTCACACATACTGCTGCAATTTTTCCGGTCATTCTTGCGTATGCTTCAGCAGCAATCGCACATCCCTGTTCATGATGATTAAAAATGCATCTTATTCCCTCCTGATGCCCTATTGCATCATCTAAATGCATAGCACCTCCACCAGTCACCATAAAACAATCAACAATACCGTGCTTTACGAAAAATTCTGAAATATATTTTGAAACTTTTATTTTCATGATTTCACTCTCATTTCTTCTCCAAAAAATCTAATAAATATGTCACAGCATCAACAATCTCATTTACTTTAACATCGTTTACAATTCGTAATTTCATATCATCATACATCAATACTGCTGTGATCTGTCGGCTGGTTTGTTTCTTGTCTTTGTGAATTGCATCTACGATGTTATCGATATTTAACTCAATATTCTCTATATCTATGTTTATGATACGACCAAGAACATTTTCTATTCTCAGCACATCTTCCTTTTCCAGCCATTTTCTTTCCAATGAAATCCGGTTTGCCACAATAGTGCCCATCGCCACCGCTGTTCCATGTGGAATTTTATAATGACTGACCGTCTCGAACGCATGTCCAAACGTATGTGCAAAATTCAGATGTACCCGAACACCCTTGTCAAATTCATCTTCCTCAATAAAATCTTTCTTAAATTCCAGCGAAGATTTTACAAATTCGCATAATTTTGCATCGTTTCGCTGTAACAGGTATGATATATTTTGTTCCATCCTCTCAATTCCACTACGGCCAAACATAATATTAAATTTTACAACTTCCCCCAATCCGCTTTGAAAATCTCTCTCCTCTAACGTTTTGAAAAAAGGTGTACAAATATTAATCTGATCCGGCGGATAAAAAGTTCCCAGAAGATTTTTATATCCTTTATAATTTAAAGATGTCTTTCCACCAATACAGCTATCACACGCAGCCAGTAAAGTCGTCGGATAAAACTCCCACTTTATTCCTCTGTAAAGAAGATTTGCCACGACCCCTGTCACATCCTGAACAATACCTCCTCCAAAAGAAATCAGTCTCGCATTTCTTTTGGCCGGTATATTCGTCATCCTCTCACAAATTTCCAATACGGTATCCATTGTTTTATTTTCTTCGAGTGCTTCTAAAATATAACACTGCTCCGGTGCAATCCGCCCAAACAACTTTTCTCCATACAATCTCACCAAATTCTGGTCAATCACAACAAATGTCTTATCATCTATTTCCAGATGTTCTATTACTGAAAAATCTTCAAAAATATTTACCTGGTACTGTTTCGTACTCGACTTAATGGTCATCTTTCTGCATATCCTCCGTCCACTGTTATTTTCTGCCCTGTTAAATATGTATTATCATCACTGCATAAAAAGTAAACAACCTGTGCTATCTCTTTCGGTTCTGCCATTCTTCCCATAGGTATCTCATCAGATATTTTCTTTATTTCTTCTGCAGTATTATTTTTCTTTGTCAATTCCGTCAAAGTAAATCCCGGACATACGGTATTTACTAAAATGTTATACTTTGCAAGTTCTACTGCCAGTGTATTTGTCACTCCATGAATTCCATTTTTGGTAGCACTGTAAACACACCGTCCCTCTTTCGAGACAACTCCCCAAATAGATCCAATATTAACAATCCGTCCATATTGTGCCTGTTTCATATTTCCCACAAACCCTCTGAGTAACTTTATAGGTGCTGTCAGATTAATGGCAATCATTTGGTCGATCTCGATGTCTTTTACGTTTTCGATCTCATTTATATCATTAATTCCTGCATTATTTATAATAACATCGTATGTAACATCCTGATGTGATTGTATAAACTT
Organism: Roseburia sp.; assembly: GCA_003483745.1. GTDB lineage: Bacteria > Bacillota > Clostridia > Lachnospirales > Lachnospiraceae > Roseburia. Next base: position 22,813 of record DMYD01000043.1, read on the forward strand.
TTCAATACTTTTTTCATCAGAAAGATCTAATTCCTGGTGACTTGGGGCACTTACCTCATACCCATGTACTTTAAATATCTCAGCAATTGCCGCACCTATCCCCCGGGATGCCCCCGTAACTAACACCTTTCGCATTTTCATTTCCCTCTTTCACACTGATTCTTTTTATCTATGATATATTTTGATTCAGTCAACGGATATATCTCAATGTCTTTTTGGAACTCTGTCAGAAAAATCCGGGCATATTCATTAAAATAATCTGCCATATCCCTTACAAAATCATATTCCATATCTTTTTCGGCATAATTTTCATCACAATTAGAATATCCATCAAATCCAGCCAGCGTTACTTTTTGGGAATCCAACACAATCAATGCTTTTAGAATCATTCTTAACGAATGATCACAAACCTTCGCATCAGGATCCATCAGCCGGCTAAAATTTAATCGGAATTGAAATGCTTTTGGGGAAATTGCCGCCACATTTGATGTTGCGATCACTTTATAGTGTTTCCGACTCAATGACGTTGCCATCTGTACATAACGCTTCGCATTGCTTACAAAGATATAATCCGGTTCTATTTCATTTGGAATATAATTAACAGAAATTACAACTGGTTCTGACTCCCTGATATATTTTTGTATTTTATCCTTTTCCTGTTTAACTGAGATTCCCGGTCCTACTAATAATATTTCTTTTCCTGCTAACTGACTTTTTAATCTCCTGATATCATCCTGATCATTAATTTCCTGATTCTGATATTCCACATATAATTTTTCTATGTAATCCTGATCATATAAAAGCTTTTTTTCGCCCTGTAATTCTTTCAGTATTTCATTTACAGATTTAATAGAAAGCGTGCGCTTGTCCATCAGATACTTTACATAGCTCGGATGGCAATCATTCGAAGCAGCAATATAGTAAAACATATTATATCCCCAGGTAGCACCCGTATAAAATTGCGAAATATTTGCATCAATCGCTTCTAGCATCTGGCTGATATCATATTTTTTCCCATATGTATGATTCATGTGCATTGCTATCAGTTCAACCGGTGCATTACCTGCACTTTTTCCCATTCCATAGAGCGTTCCGTCAACAAGAATCATACGATCCGTCTTTTTTGCAAGCATGGCAATGCAATTCGCATATCCCATCTGAAAATTATTATGTCCATGATAACCCAAACCTATCTGTGCATCTAAGTTTGCATTTAACAATTCAAAATAATGTGACAGATTATCCTGATGCATTAAACCATAGGTATCAACCATTGATACTGCATACGGCTTTACTTTATTTGCCAAAGAAATAAGATCCAGCATTTCTTCATCACTATAACTTGTAACAGAGACTAACTGTGCAAAAACCTTATATCCTTTGTCTTTTAATCCCTGACAAAACTGCATTGCTTCACGACGGAGATGTTTTTTAAATATCACACGGATTCCATCCAACCAGGAATCCTCACAATCCTGTACATGTTCTAATCCACATGTTCCATAATCGATCATCCCTACTATCATACTGTTTTTCCGGTCTAGATTTCCATATATCTTTCTCACTGCATCTGTATCCGGCATGATACTTCTGTCTTTATCATATGTTCTTCTCTCATCCAGGAAACCAATCTCAACAATATCTATATCTGCCTCTACCAATCGTTCAAACACACTTACAATATTATTATGTCCAAATTTCCAGTCGTTTACATATCCACCATCCCGTAGTGTGCAATCCAATAATTTTAATTCACCCATCTTATATCGGTTTCCTCTCATTTTCAAGAAGTTCATTGTTATAATTGATCAGTTCAATGGCCTTGTTTCCTATAAACATTAATATCTGCGCCTGTTCTTTATTACCAAATCCGAATTCATCCATCCCATTTTCACTGATTTGCACAAACTTCTCCACTACATCTTCAAACATTTCTTTTTTATAGTCCCATGATCGTGCCACTTTCAATAAATACGACAGCTTATAAACCGCCATTCTCAATCCTAACTGTGCTCCATACAAGTCATCTTTCATAAAAAGTTTTAAAAATTCAACCTGTCCCTGAAATTGTTCAAAACGACTTTCATATGTTGCATAGAATACCAATTTATTAACCTTATCTATCAGTGTTCCTTCTTCCACAAGTCCCATTTTTTCATACATTGTAATTTCTTCTTCAAGGACATTATCATTTTCAATAACCAATGTCACTGGTTCCCTCATGCAGTCCCCGGCCATACTTAAAGCTGCACACCACCATTCATGCGGATAATTCTGATAAAAAACATTATCCTTATACTTGTCATATTTTAAAACATTTTGTTCTAAAAATATCTCCCTGTTTACAATTAATCCTGACAAATAATTTTGCTGCAGAAAAACCTTTGAAAACGCATCTACACCTTTTTCCCCGTATGCTTTTTCTAATCTAGCATATTCTCCTGTTGTTTTTGCACGCACCTGACTTAATTGCGGGTTTTTCTTCAATAGATACAAATAGTGCCCTAATGCATCAATGTTAAGATCATCCTCATCTGAAATAAGCAACACAAACTTACCTTTGGAATTTTTTATAACATTATACCAGTTTTCATGCGGTTTTAATTCCTGATCTATATTAAAATATCTTAATCTCGCATCTTCAATTTGACTTACCCTTTGATATTCTTCCTGATATAATGCATTTCCATTTTTTGAAACCACAATCTCAATTTCTGCATCATACGGCATTTCCATCAAATTTTTTAATCGCTTTAATAATATATTTCCTCTGTTATGTGTGGGAATTCCAATTGTCAGTATAATATGATCGGTATTTCTTCCTTCTGCAGTAATTCTGTACTGATGTTCTTTCTCTATTAATTGGCTTAATTCTTTCAGTCTTTGGTTATTTTCCGTAAACACCTGTCTTGGAAGATATACGTCAGTATGGGTATGAAAAAAAATTTGAAAATCCTCCGCACTTTCAAATATCTTTACTTTTTGCATTGCCACGGCAAACTCCGGTATTTTCCAGAAAGAATCAGCACGTTTGCTATCCGTGGTAATCAGATAAACACTTTTTTCCCTTGCTGCAGATATGAAGTCCGTAATTTTTCTGTAATCCCAGTCGAATTCCACTAACACACTGCTGAATTCGTCTTTCATAAATGTTTTTTCTGGACTTGATCTGTAACATGCCTCTGCATTAAAAATTCCTAGAAATGTTTTTAATTCCCGATCAAAAATATAATATTTTCCCTCCAGATATGGGAAAAAATCTAGGATACAATCTTCATATTTACATTGAATTCTAGAAATATTGCTTTGATAATTTTTATAAAATTCATCCGCATTAGGTTTTATATAACCCTCATATAAAGTCTGCAAGATCCATTCTTTTTCATATCCCTTTTGATATGTCAATATAAATGCTTCCAGCGCTTCGTCATACCTGCCTGCTTCAAACTTTAGACATGCGTATTCTAATAACTCTTTCTCGTTCATATTAAGATTTCCACCTTTCCAAACACACTCATCTACATATCCATACTTTTACTGACTTAGTTCTTTACAACTATATGGTTCAACACACTTTGTACTATCTCGCAAAGAAAATGATTCTCCTCTTCCCCCCGGACCGCAAGCCTGATATACTGCTTTCCGTTATGTATCTTCCCTGTCAAGTCTTTGATCAGTATATTTTTCTTTAAAAGTCTGCCAGCCAGTGCCTCACTGCTCATTCCATCCAAAATTTCACACATAAAATAATTCGCCTGGGACGGATAGACTTTTAAATTTTTTATCATACACAGTTCATCAAAAAAGCGGGATCTTTCTTCTTTTATTTTTCGCAGGGAATCTGTATAATCGCTTTTATACTTGTCCAGGATCTGCATGAAAAATTCCGCCATAGAATTGATATTCCATATCGATACGTCTTTCTTTAAGTGTTTAATCATATCCGTATTTCCACTCGCCAAGATTCCAAGTCTGAGTCCCGGAACACCGTATGATTTTGAAATACTTTTTACCACATAGAGATTCCGATTTTCTTTTAGCACCTGTTCCGATAATAATGATAAATCTTCTGTATCCGCGAAATCAAGAAAACTCTCATCCACGATCAGATTTATGCCACATTCCTTACTCCACTGCAGGAGGCTCTTTATCCCATCTGCATCCATGCAATGACCGGTTGGATTATCGGGATTGATGAATACGAGCGTATCAACTGGATTTTCTGTGAAGTATTGGATTAACTGGCTGTCCGTGTACGAAAAATCGTTTTCCGTACAGTCGTATGCAATAACATCTTTCTCCCAGCGGTTTGGATACTCTTCAAAAGTCGGACGGATCACACCCAGTTTTCCGTTCAGTTCTTCCAGTAATCCTTTGATCAGCTCTGCTGCACCATTTCCGATCACAATGTGTTCTTCATGCACATCAAAACTCTTTGCCGCCAGAAGCGTATTGACTGTCATACCAGACGGGTACTGACGAACCAGCACATCAAAATTAGATTCCATCTCCTCCTGCATACGCTTTGTCGGGAAATATGGATTTACCAGATAACAATAATCCTGTAAATGAGGGAAACGCCAGTATCCTCCGTACCGTTGCATCAGATAATGATATCGTTCTACATCATCCTCGATAAATAACGTCTGAGCAATATCAAGATCCTGTATGTCATCAATCTCATACCACAATTCGCCATTTAGCCTTTTTGCCTTCATCGTATTTTTATCCAGCATCAGTATGAGTTTGATCACAGTCTCATAGTATTCATTATTTCCCATAACCTTTGCATATGCTTCCAAAAATGGAACATATACATCTCTTGAAAACTGTGCACCGAACTTATAGATATTTACTGTTTTATAATAATGTTCTTTCTCATGATATTTTAATAATTTTCCAGGAATGAAATCGGTAATATTATCGTCCTGATCGACCACGATGCAGGTTCCATCCATCCAGTTTTCGAATTTGTCTACCAATGCAAGCGTATCCCGGTCATCTTCTAACAGCATATCGATCAGGTTCTCTTCAAAAATCAGATCTGATTCCAATAACAACGTATCTTCCTGCATCATCTGATCTTTTGCCAGAGTAAGCGAAAAAATATTGTTCGTCTTATGGTATACATCATTTACAATATACTCAACCGGTGTTTTAAGACACAAAGAATCAACAAAAGAAACCAGATTTTTATGCTGGTATCCGACAACCAGAATGATCCGGCTTAATTTTTTTCTGTCAAGTATACGAAGCGCACGTTCAATCAGCCTCACACCACCGACTTCCACCATACATTTCGTATTATTTTTCGTCAACTCTCCCAAACGTTTTCCCATTCCCGCTGCTAAGATAATCGCCTGCATGCCCTATCTCCTTTATTTTGTCAGATAACAGTCAAAAACATTTCTTTCGTGTAAAATGTTTTATCCAGTCCCTTATATTTTTCATCATAATTTTCCACGCACTGTCTTCTGTGGTGCAAATGTTCTTCCTTCATATCCATTCATTTTCTTACCTCACACCCGCAGTCTGCCGCTTGAAACTGCCTGACAGAATTCCTCCACGCTTCCATCAAACCCAACAGCTTTTATCTGTTTCTTTAATTCGTTTTCCATATGTCCGTAGAACGGGTAATCATGATCCGCGGCTCCCTGCACCGGTACCATATAGTCCCCGAATTGTGCCCTTAATGCCTCATCATACATTACCGGAGCCGGAATCTGCATGTTCTCAAACGGGAGCATGACCGCCTCATCATACCATTCTTTTTTCATCTTATATCCGTCTTTCTCTATCCAAAAAGTATAATTGGTTATATACTCTGCCTCTTCCTTATGATAGAGCGAAGCGATTGCATCTGTCAGCTTCCACAGCCAGTTTTTTACGTTCCCCTGTCTGTCTATCCTGACATTACATAATTTTTCATACTCCTGCAGACTCTCTTCCAGTCTGCCAGCGTTTTCCAGCGTTGTCCAATCTTCCAAAAGATTCGTTCCCTGTTTCATCATAATCTTTTGTATGTCTGCCAGTTCATCTTCCACCGGAATATAATCCAGTGGAAAAATATCGATTCCTGCACGCTGATAAGGGAATCCATGAAAATACTTCATGTAATCATTAAAATCCCACAATGTTTCATCTGCCATAACACGCAGCTGTGGCACGTATGCTGCCATCCTCAGCCTCTCAGTACCCGCATACATTCCTGCCACCACAAAACCATGGGGCAGCTGCTGAGGCAAAATACTGACCAGGCGATTATAATCTTCTCTCTTTAAACATATATCAATATCATCATCCCACGGAATAAAGCCCTGATGTCTCACAGCTCCTAATAAAGTTCCCCAGTCCGCAAAATACTGCAGACTATTTTCTTCACAGATATCTGCAACCACCTGCAATACTTCCATCTGCGCCGCCCAGGCACGTTTCATCATAGCTGGGATTTCAAATCCTTCTCTTATTTCCGGTTTGAAAAAATCTTGTGTAAATTGCATCAGTGTAAATCTTCCTTTATTGTTTTTTTCTCAAAATCTATTCACAATCTCCAATCGTTACCAGCAAATATCCCTGTCCACAAATATCCTGTACCCCATATTGTTTACTCTCCAGCAGCCAAAGCTGCAATGCCTTTCGAAGATATAATGGTCTCATAAATTAAGACACTGAACACGACATTTCTTAATGAATCTGATATACTATAACCAATAAGTGAAAGAAGGTACTTATTATGTCCAGATCAAGAAGAAATTTCAGTGCTGAATTTAAAACTAACCTCGTACTCCAGCTGCTTAAAGGAGAAAAAGAACTTAATGTCCTTGCTGTTGAAAAGTATGTACGTAATCATCTGTACCTTGCCTTTTAAAAAAACATGCCGCC
>DMYD01000022.1 GCA_003483745.1 Roseburia sp.
ACTTAATTAACCATTGCACAGATAGCTAAAATAAAGGCTTTTTTGTGCAAAATATATAAGAAAGTATAGAGAGTCAGTGTGAAAAATAAGATTTTTCACCCGCAGGAATGGAGAATAAAATGGGACAGGTTTATTTTGTCCGTCATGGACAGACAATTTGGAATGTGGAAAATAAGATCTGCGGTGCAACGGATATTGCGCTCACGGAACTTGGACATAAACAGGCAGTTGAGACAGGAAAAAAGATCTTAGAACAGGGAATCAAAGCCGATGAGATTCTTTATTCCCCATTGATCCGGGCAAAGGACACGGCACTCCATATCGCAAAGATTACCGGGATTCCGGCAAGGGAAGAAGCACGTTTAAAAGAACAGAACTTTGGAAAATATGAGTCTACACCGAGAGACGGAGCAGAGTTCAGGGAAGCAAAAAAACAGTTTGTAAATTGTTATGAAGGCGGGGAGTCGATGCTTCATCTGGCACAGCGCATTTATAACCTGTTAGATGAGGTGGCAGCTTCGGATAAAACTTATATTCTCGTGGCGCACAATGGAATCGCGCGTGTGGTGCAGTCCTATTTTTATGAGATGACCAACGAGGAATACGCCGCATTTGGTGTGGCAAATTGCGCAGTGGTCAGATATGAATTTTAAAAGATGGGACAGCCGTAAAGCGTGTCACCGGAATGGAGGACTTTCATGTTAGGAAAGAGAAAAGGAAAACAGCGGAGAGAGTACATACCGGATTATGTGCTTTATGATCTTGAAACCACGGGGATATCAAGTCTGTATGATGAAGTGATAGAAATCTCAGCGGTAAAAGTAAGAAACGGAAAGATCGTGGACGAGTTCAGTGAGCTTGTAAATCCGGGCAGACCAATTCCTTATGCGGCAAGCAGAGTGAATAATATATCAGATAAAATGGTGGAAAATGCACGCTCCTTTGAAAAAGTCTTACCGGAATTTCTTGCATTTGCCGGGGATGATGTGTTGGCAGGGCATAATATCGCAGGTTTTGATATGAAGTTTTTGTACAGAGACTGCGAAAAATATTTTGGGCAGACATTGACAAACGACTATATAGATACACTTGCGATCGCAAAACTGTGTTTCCCGGAATGGAAACACAGGAAGCTCTCTGATCTGGCGGAACATTATGGTATCTCTACCAAAGGGGCGCACCGCGCACTGGCGGACTGCCGTATGAACCAGCAGGTGTTTGAGTTGATGGCGAAAGAATCAGGCGGAACATCTGCAAAACAGACAGAGAAGAAAATCTGTCCGCGATGCGGACTTGCCTTAAAAAAGAGAAACGGAAGATTTGGCGGGTTCTGGGGATGCACCGGTTTCCCGGATTGCAGATATACGGAAAACGTATAAAAAAGAAAGAATTGTGCAGTGTGAAAAATAAAATTTTTACACGCAGAAATGGAGATGAAATGGAAGATTACAGTATTGCAAATACGACCAAAGAACAGCGCATTGCGCTGATCAGACAGTGGATCCCGGATGAGGACGGGCTTGGTGACAGTGGTGATATGGATCTGTGGGATATCTACGCAGATTATATCAACGGAAAAAAAGAAATTGTCGAGATCAATGCAGAGATGTCAGGCACTTATTATACAGAGGAGGACTTAAAGTAATGGAGACATGGTTTTATGAAGTGGTTTCGATCGACGGGGATTATGCGAACCTGCGCAGAACCGACATCGAATCGGATGATCTGAAACTTGTGGCACGCGCCCTGCTTCCGGCGGAGATCATGGAGGGCAGCAAGTTAAAATATGAATTGATGCAGTATGAACTGATCGGCTGAAAAGGATGTCAACATGATGGACAACGAAAAAATAATCAGAAAAAAGGTATCTGTCTATGGTGCAGTTCAGGGCGTCGGTTTCCGTTACCGGGCGGAACACGCCGCAAACTTGCTTGGCGTGACCGGCTGGGTGAGAAATGAGCCGGACGGCTCCGTGCTTTTAGAGATGCAGGGGACGGAAGAACAGATCGACAAGGTGCTCGCGATGGTAAACCAGGGCTCCTATGTAAATATTGACCGTATCACGGCAAATCAGATACCGATCGAAGAGAGAGCGTATGGTTTCCACATAAGATAAACTCAGTCTTTCTAATTGAGAAAGTGGTTCCATATTCGAATAAGGTCATGCCGGTGTATTTTTTAGTAATCCGGTTCAGATAGTCACCGGTGTAACTGAGCAGACCAGCCTGGATGGAAACAATAACTGTAAAAATGACGGATAGTGCAAAAAATGCATTATCCGTTTTTTTGTCAAAAAAAGTTGAAGAGCGTCGTTAAAACGCTAAAAATATACATTTGTAATTGACGCGTGTTTTACAAAACACTAAAATAAAAATGGTGAATCATGCAAATATAAACGAAAAAGGAATGATAGTGTGAAAAAGTACATTGCGGCAATAGGGATATGTTTTATGGCACTGGGGGCAGCATGCATTATGAAAACGGATCCTGAGGAGGTGGGAGAAGAGCTGCCAGAACTTATCATCGGAAGTGATAATTATGAGCCATATAATTATCTGGATGACGATGGAAAGCCGGCAGGTATTGATGTGGAACTGGCGGAAGTGGTGTGTGAACAGTTAGGATACACACCGGTATTTCAATATATCGTATGGGATAAAAAAGACGAGTATCTGGACAAAGGCAAGGTGGACTGTCTGTGGGGAAGCTTTACGATGAATGGCAGGGAGGATGAGTATCAGTGGGCTGGCCCATACCTTTACAGCAGACAGGTGATTGCAGTGCGGACGGACAGCAAAATCAGAAACATATCCGATCTTGCAGGGAAAAGGATTGCAGTACAGGCGACAACAAAACCGGAGGAGGTTCTGTTAGAGAGAAGTGATCCGGGAGTCCCGGAGGTGGATATGGTGTATAGTCTGTCCGGCATGGACGAGATATATGCAAGTCTCAGGAAAGGGTATGTGGATGCGATCACAGGACATGAAAGCGCGCTTGAGAGATTTGTGGGGAGTGCACCGGATATGTATGCCATACTGGATGAAAGTCTGTATATTTCAGAACTGGGAGTTGCTTTCAAAAATGACACTCATCAGGATCTGGCACAAAAAATGACACAGATTTTAAAAGAGATGCAGGATGATGGAACACTCCGGGACATGGTAGAAAAATACGGATTGGATGCCGAAAAAGCACTGGGGGTTGCAAATGCTGAAGAATGAAAAGATAACAAAGATCATTGCTCGCAGATATATATGGCTGCCATTTTTGATGGGAGTGCTTTTAGGGATAGTATGTTTTGTGGTATTTACCGGGTATGACCGGATGAAAATTGAGAAAATTGCAGATGAAACACTCGATTTTATGCAGACCCGTGTCAAAAAATATGATGATTATAAGAACAATGATAAAGTAAAGAGTCTTTATCGTCTGGCAGATAAGACATTGGAGCTGGATCAGCGGCTGGAAGAGAAAGATGCAGATCAGGAAGAGCTGATCGAACGCTATATGAAAGATCAGAGATTAGATGGTGTTCTGCTTATAGACGAAAATCTGAATTGTGTGTATCAGGCAGAAGATGTTGGAAAGATGGATACATTCTGGCAGGAACAGATGAGTGAACCGGCAGTAAAAAATATGTTGGAGCAGCAGAGGAAAACATATATCACACGGCTTGATAAAGAGGGGAAAAACTATGATTTTGCGGTGGTATCCAGGACAGATGGCAAAGGGCTTGTCGCCGCTTATATTGAAAAAGAAAAAAACATGGAAGACAACGGTGATATTTCCATCTACTCGCTGTTTACCGGATTTACATTTGATATGAATGGTATCGTTGCGGTGACAGACGACAAACAAGTGCTTAGTTCCAATTCGGAGAAACTGCTTTCTGTGAAGCCGGGGGAGTATCGTGATATTTTTACACCGGACATATATACAGGGGATGAGCACAGGATGATCCATCTGGAAAGTACGGGAGGAAGCTGGTATGGGGAGATCAAGCAGATGAAAGATTATACACTTTATGCATTTTTCCCCAAAACTGCGATATATGCACTGCGTACAAAGGTTGTGATCGGTACCATGGGTGTATACATATTGTGCTGGATGACATTTATGCTGGTACGGGGGTATGTGGCGGAATCGAATATGCGTCAGATGGAAAAACAGTATCATATCATTCAGTCTGTCAGCAGTGTATTTTCTATCTGTATGCTGTTAGATCTCAAAAAGAATACATGGGAAATGATCAAAGCATCTGACCAGATCCGAAAAATGACCGGCAATGAGACAAACACTGCTAACATGATGAAATTTTTCTGTAAAAATACAGTTGCGCAGTCAGAACGGCAGAAATTTTGGGACTTTGTAAACCCTGATACACTTGCAGAGCGGCTGCAGGGAAAAGATTATATCAATTGCCAGACCGAAATCGGAAAGGGAGAATGGTTCAGCATCATGCTGGTGCCGCAGCATCATGACGCACATGGCAATGTTGAGGCGGCACTTTTTCTGAGCAGAAATATTACCGACGAAAAAATGCGTGAGATGGACTATCAGAAAAAACTGGAAAATTCGGTGGAACAGGCAGAGCAGGCAAACATTGCGAAAACGGATTTCTTACGGCGGATGAGCCACGATATCCGCACACCGATCAATGGAATCCGTGGTATGGTGGATATATGCCGTTATTATATCGGAAATCCCAAAAAACAGGAGGAGTGTCTGGATAAGATTCTGCTTTCATCCACCTTTCTGATGGAGCTGGTCAATGATGTTCTGGATATGAACAAACTGGAATCCGGGCAGATTAAGCTGGAGGAAAAGCCATTTTCCATTTCCGGGATATTAAAAGAAGTAGAGACAGTAGTCGGGATGGCGGCAACCGAACAGGGAATCACGCTGACGGTAAAAAAAGGAGAGATCAACCATGAAAATTTGCTTGGAAGCTCTCTTCATGTCCGGCAGATCTTACAGAATATTACTTCAAATGCGGTAAAATACAATAAACCAAATGGAAAAGTGATTTTGGAGTGCCGGGAACTTCCGCCGAAAAATGAAAAAGCCGTGTTTGAGTTTGTGTGTACCGATAATGGGATCGGGATGAGCCCGGAATTTCAGGAACATGCATTTGAACCGTTTGTGCAGGAAAACAGTTCAGCACGAACTTCCTATGTGGGGACCGGACTTGGACTTGCAATCGTAAAGAAACTGGTAGAACAGATGGAAGGAACGATCAGCTTTGTGAGTGAGCCTGGAAAAGGCACCCGGTTTACACTTGTGATCCCGTTTCTGCCGGATGACAGCATCGAAACGCAGACGGGGCAGACGCAAAGTACCGATGCGGTAAAGGGAATTGAAAATGATAAAATACTGTTGGTGGAAGATTATGAGATAAATATGGAAATCGCCCGGTTTGTGCTGGAAAATGAGGGGGCACAGGTACAGGAGGCATGGAATGGCAAAGAAGCTGTTGATCTGTTTGCAGCATCAGAACCGGGTGGATATGATGTGATTCTGATGGATCTGATGATGCCTGTTATGGGCGGTCTGGAGGCAGCGCAGTGCATCCGGAAACTGGAGAGAGAAGATGCAAAAACCGTTCCGATCATCGCGATGACAGCAAATGCATTTGCAGATGATGAGGAGCGGAGTCTGGCAGCCGGCATGGATGCGCACATCTCCAAACCGTTGGATGCAGAAAAACTCATTCAGGTAATTTCTGATATATGCAAAAAGCGGAAAGAGCATGCAAAAGGAGATGCAGATATCTGATCTCTGATGTCCGAAAAAAATGCAGTTCCGATTTGCACAAAGGTACTTTATTATCAGCAAGAGATGTAGTATACTTCTTCTGCAAAATATACAAAGAGTGAGGACAAAAGAAATGCAGAAGAATCTTGGAAAGATCAAACGTACCGTGGAAGAGTATGTGGTGCTGACTGTTGCAACACTGATTCTTGTTGTGGGAGTGTATGTATTTAAATTTCCAAATAATTTTTCGTTTGGCGGAGTAACCGGTCTGGCAGTCGTGCTGGGTGCCGTACTTCCGACATCTCCGGGAAATCTTACCTTTATTATCAATATGCTGTTGCTGGTACTTGGATTTATATTCCTTGGAAAGGGATTTGGGTTAAAGACGGTTTACGTCAGTGTACTGACATCGGTTGGGTTAAGCTTTGCGGAGCGGGTGTTTCCGATGGATGCGCCTTTGACCGGACAGCCGGTATTAGAGCTTATCTATGCGATCGTACTGCCGGCATTTTCCGCGGCAATTCTGTTTAATATCGGAGCGTCCGGCGGCGGAACGGATATCGTGGCAATGATCTTAAAGAAATATACGAAGCTGAACATTGGAGCAGCATTATTTTTAGTGGATCTTGGAATCGTCGTTGCATCCTGTCTTGTATTTGATGCGCAGACAGGTCTTTGTTCCATGTGCGGTCTTCTGGCAAAATCTCTGGTAGTCGATAATGTGATCGAGAGTATCAACCTGTGCAAGTATTTTACGATTATATGCAACGATCCGGAGCCAATCTGTGAATTTATCACAAAAGAATTAAACCGCAGTGCTACGGTTTATCAGGCAGAAGGTGCTTACCAGCACAATCAGAAGACGGTGATCTTAACGGTCATGAAGCGGAGCCAGGCGGTAGAACTTCGTAATTATATCCGTATGAACCAGCCGTCCGCGTTTATTGCAATCACAAACAGCAGTGAGATCATCGGAAAGGGTTTCCGTGGTTTCAACTAAGGTTTGGTTGCGGGAAAGAGAAGTCTATTATATAATAGAAAGAGCGGGTTGCGTATGTGAAAAGTTATGCATATCTGAAGATGGTATGAGTACAAAACCGTGATGCAGCTATTTTATAAGATAAGAAATGGAGAAGCGAATGAAAATTTGGGAAGATGATAATCAGAAATACATCAAAGCGATGATGGAGAAAAATACCACGGAGCAGAATGGGGAGCTGACAAAGCGTTTAGAGAAAATCGATTTTTCTGTGTTAGAGCATATTGAAAGAAAAGAAACGGTCAATGAGCGGGGTGTATTTGCGCCGTTAGATGCCGTGGAAGTTGGCGAAATCGAGGCAAGGGGAGATGAATTTAAAGAAACCGGATTAAAGGCGATCCGTGAGGGAAAAGTCGGAGCCGTGCTTTTAGCAGGTGGACAGGGAACCCGCCTTGGACTTGACCGGCCAAAGGGAACATTAAATATCGGAGTGACCAAAGAGTTATATTTATTTGAGCAGCTGCTTCGCAATCTGATGGACGTGACAGATGAGGCAGGAGTATATGTACCGCTTTATATTATGACAAGCAATATCAACAACGCAGATACGACAGCTTTTTTTGAGGAACATGATTACTTTGGTTATCCGAAAGATTATGTGAAATTTTTCGTACAGGAAATGGTGCCGGCATGCGATTATGAGGGACGGATCTATATGGAATCCCAGACTGAGGTGGCAATGTCTCCAAACGGCAACGGCGGCTGGTTTTCATCTATGGTAAATGCAGGACTTCTTTCTGATATCAAAGAAAGAGGTATTGAATGGATCAACGTATTTGCCGTAGATAACTGCTTACAGCGCATCGCAGACCCGATGTTTGTCGGCGCAACCATCGCTTACGGATGCGAGAGTGGTGCAAAAGTAGTACGAAAAGCTGCACCGGACGAACGTGTCGGTGTACTCTGTACGGAAGATGGCAAACCTTCGATCGCAGAATACTACGAGATGACAGAGGAGATGGCGACGGCGCGCAAAGAAAACGGTGATTTAAAATACGGTTTTGGCGTAATCTTAAACTATCTGTTCTCAGAAAAGAAATTAGAGCAGATCGCAGACGCAAGAATGCCGATCCATGTGGTAGAGAAAAAGATCCCATACATGGATGTGGACGGCACATTTGTGAAACCGGAGCAGCCAAATGGATACAAATTCGAGACACTGGTGCTTGATATGGTGCACATGATGGATGACTGTATCCCATATGAGGTAGTGCGTGAGAGAGAATTTGCGCCGATCAAAAACCTTCACGGCGTAGATTCCTTAGATTCTGCAAGAGAGCTGATGAAAGGCTGCGGCATCGAATTATAGAAAATAGAACCCTGTTTTTAAATTGTTTATAAATATTTCATACAGACTTTATGCCGTTTTGTGCGGTATCTGTTATACTGATATTCATAGTATGGGATAGTTACACCTAAGATTTGTTGTGTGAAAAGAATGTGTGGCAATGAAGGTGAAAACAATTTAGAAACGGGGTTTTTTATTATGATACAGAAACAGGCAATTATAAATGATAATATGAGGCAAAAACAGACAGTTGTACAGGAGGATAACGTGGAGCAGGAACAGTATTCGGCTTCTGTGAAGGTGGAAGACACAGAGGAAGACAGGATGATGGATGTAGCGCAGGAAAACAGTCTGATGTTGGTGCGCGGCATGGTCGATGATGACATGGAGCATATCGCGGATATGAAGGAGCAGTTTTCCCAGACGATTGATCCGATCCTGCGCATGTACAACGCAGCGATGTGCGCGACGACCACGCGCCTTGAGATCATAGAGGATGAGTTTAAATACCGCAAACTGCGCTGCCCGATCCATCACATTGATACACGGCTGAAATCGGCGAAAAGCATTCTGGGAAAGCTTCAGAAAAAGAATCTTGATCTGACACTCAGCGCAGCGTGCAACAATATTTACGATATCGCCGGAGTGCGCGTGGTCTGTTCCTATATCAAGGACGTGTACCTGATCCGTGACCGCCTGATGGCACAGGATGACATACATATCATGGAGATCAAGGATTATATCGATCAGCCGAAAGATAACGGTTACCGCAGCCTTCACATTATTATTCGTGTGCCGGTCTATTTTATGAACAAAAAGCAGATGGTGCCGGTCGAACTGCAGATCCGTACCCTTGCGATGGATCTCTGGGCGAGCTTAGAGCACGACATCAAGTACAAATCCCTTTATCAGGATGTTACAATGGATTTTTCCGATGAGTTAAAAGAGTGCAGCCGCCTGATCTATGAGGCGGAGGAGAAGATGGAAGTCATGAATGCGGCGTTAGAGGAGTGAAAAAAGGCGTGTTTTCGCGGTTTTGCAGATTTCCCCTGAAAAAATATAAAAAAAGTTATTGACAAATAACCAAAGTTAGTGTAATCTAACTATCAGAAAAGGAAATGAGTTCAAGCAACTCTTTCTTTTTTGAACAGGAGTTAGGATAAACTAACTATATATGTTAAGACAATGGATCGAGAGATCTGTTGTTCTATGGGAGATGACCATGAGCAGGGAAGTGTTAGAGATTCTGGAGAAGATGGATAAAAAAGAATTAAAGACTCAACTGGCACTGCAATGTGCCCCGCTTCTTACGGGAATCAAACTTTCCAATCTTCTTACGGTGACAAAGAGCAACGAAGAAGATGTGAAAGATTTGTTCCGTAATACAGAAATTACTGTACATACACTCTACCAGACAAAACATCGAACGATATTCCTGCTTTTTCGTGAAAAACAACTACTCGCTTATCTGAACGAAAAAGATGTGAAAGAAACGATGAGATTGTTTGGGTATCAGACATTACGCCTTATCGACATTTTTGAAAAACTGTGTGCCCGCTATCAAAAATATATGAAGGATCATCTGTCTTTTCCACATGAGCTTGGACTGCTCTTGGGTTATCCTGTAGAAGATGTGTTAGGTTTTATCCGAAACGAGGGACGCAATTACCTATATTGCGGTTACTGGAAAGTATATGGAGATGTGGATGCGGCAAGAATAACATTTGACCGCTACAATCAGGCAAAGGAAGACGCAATCCGCCTGATATCGTCCGGCATGGAAATCCATGAACTTCTGCTCTACGGCAGGATGTTAGAGTCTGCCTAGATGGACTCATGATCATAGAATGTTTGCAAAAGCATATTCTATCATTTGATGTATGACCGGACTTTCAGATGAAAGTAAATAAGATAAAAACGGAAAATAGCCGGCTTGATGCGGCAAAGGTGTCGTGTGAGACCGGGAATCCGTTTGTATAAATTGAATGTGCAAAAATAAGCACAGAAATGGAGGAAATATGAGCAAGATTATCGTGGCATACTGGTCCCAGACGGGAAATACTGAGGCAATGGCAAATGCAGTTGGAGAGGGAATCAAGGCAGCAGGCGGAGAGGCAGACGTTGTTCCGGTATCTGCAGTATCCGTAGATGAGTTAAAAGCTGCATCCTCATTTGCATTAGGCTGCCCGGCAATGGGAGCAGAAGTATTAGAGGAGAGCGAGATGGAGCCTTTCGTAGAAGAGGTAGAAGGCTTTGCAGCAGGCAAAAAGATCGCTTTATTCGGTTCTTACGGATGGGGTGACGGACAGTGGATGCGCGACTGGGAAGAGCGCATGAATGCAGCAGGAGCAACTGTTGTAAATGGTGAAGGTGTGATCGCACATGAAGCACCGGATGATGAAGCGTTAGAGGCATGCAGAAGCCTTGGAAAAGCGCTTATATAAAAGAATATAAAAAGTAAGAAATTTAATGATTGGGTATATGAAGGGAAAAGTCCTTTTATATACCCGATTTTTTGTTATGGCTGCGGAGAAAAACAGATTATTTTAAAGCCCAGGCGGTGGTTTGTTCTGGGATATTTTACAGAGAAATGCTATAATCCATATGTTGATGAATAAATGGGATCAGTGTGAAAAATAATATTTTTCACACACAAGTTTGTTCCCGAATTTAATATGTGCAAAAACAGCACAGAAATGGGGATTATGATGTTAAAAAAATTTGTAAAGTATGTCTCACAAAACATGCTTGGCATGGTAGGTATGTCTGTTTATATTCTTGCAGACACCTATTTTATTTCGGTTGCAGTGGGTACGGATGGTATCACTGCACTTAATCTGGTATTGCCGATCTATAACATGATGTTTGCTATCGGTGCGATGATGGGGGTTGGTTCTGCAATCCGCTTTGTGGTTGAACGCAGCCAGAACAAAGCGGATGCGGACGGATACTTTTTCCATGCATTGTTGTGGGCATTGATCGTTGGTCTGCTGTTTACGCTTGTTGGGATATTTTTCCCAGATAAACTGATTGCCCTGCTTGGTGGGGATGCCAGAATCGTTGCGGTCGGAAAAAACTATACGCGTATTTTCATGAGTTTTGCGCCGTTTTTTATGTGGAATTATATCTGCAATGCATTTGTGAGAAACGATGGAAATCCGTCGGTTGCAATGGCTGCGACGTTATTCAGCAGTCTGTTTAACATTGTATTTGACTATGTTCTGATGTTTCCACTGGGACTTTCCATGGAGGGAGCGGCACTTGCAACAGCACTTTCCCCGGTGGTTGGTATCCTGATCTGTGGTATACATTTCCGTTCAAAAAAATGTACGATAAAATTTAAACCTGTGCTGCCGTCTGTGCGGAAAATAGTTTATTGCTGTCAGGTCGGTGTGTCATCCTTCGTGGGCGAAATTTCATCCGGCGTAATTACAATTGTCTTTAATATGATCATCCTTAAGCTTGCGGGAAATACTGGAGTGGCTGCCTACGGAGTGGTTGCAAACACTTCATTAGTTGCCGTTGCTCTGTTTAACGGAATTGCGCAAGGCTCCCAGCCGCTCATCAGTGAATCATATAGTAAGGGTATCCGTAAAAATGTGAACTCCTATTTAAAGATGGCAGTTACGACTGCAATCGGTGTGGCGGTGTTGTTGGTGGTATTTATTTACCTGTATGCACCGATGGTGACAGCGGTATTTAACGGGGAACACAACCGGATGCTTGCCGGTTACGCGGAAAATGGACTGCAGCTCTATTTTATTGGATTTTTATTTGCCGGGATCAACATTGTCGGAACTGCGATACTAAGTGCTGTTGAGTCTGCAAAATATGCGTTTGCGGCGTCGATTTCCCGTGGATTTGTAGCAATCATTTTCTTCGCCTTTTTATTGTCGGCGTTATTTGGATTAAACGGAGTCTGGCTGGCATTTCCGGCAGCGGAATTTGTGACAATGCTGATCACATTGTACGGATTGCAAAAGATCAAACTTGTTGATAAAAATTCCGAACAGTCAAAAATCTCTTGACAAAATACAAATCGTGATGTAAATTCAAGATACCCAATAGGGGTATAAGGTATATAATAAAAATGGAAAACCTTGATCAAAATTCAGGAACAGCACAGACTATACAGACCGGAGGTAGACAGATGGCATGTGAAAAATGCAGCGCAAATGGAGATAACGTGAAGCATAAACAGCGTGAGAGTGCAGAAAAAAAAGCACTGCTTACGAGACTTTCCCGGATAGAGGGACAGGTGAGGGGAGTGCGTGCCATGGTGGAGGATGACAGATACTGCGTCGATATCGTCACACAGGTATCCGCGATCCAGGCTGCATTAAATGGATTCAACAAAGAACTGTTGGCACGCCATATCAAAACCTGCGTTTCCGAAGATATCAAAGAAGGCAATGAGCAGGCTGTCGATGAACTCTGCGATCTGTTAAAAAAGCTGATGAAATAACGGTTTGTATTTAGAAATGGAGATTGACATGAAGGAAAAGTTTGACGTAACAGGCATGAGCTGTTCGGCATGTTCCTCCCATGTGGAAAAGAGTGTTTCCAAATTGGAGGGCATAAATACAGTCAGTGTCAACCTGCTGACAAATAGCATGCAGGTCGAGTATGACGAGACAAAGCTTGATACCGGAAAGATCATCGAGGCGGTAGAACATGCCGGATATGGTGCTTCGGTAAAAGAAGAGGGAAAAGCGGCAGCAGCAAAGACTGGGCAGACGGAGGATGCGGTTTCTATCCAGCAGAAAAATATCAAAAACATGAAGACAAGACTAATCGTTTCTGTGATATTTTTGATACCGCTTATGTATGTGTCGATGGGACATATGATCTACAATGCACTTGGCATCCCGATGCCACCTGTCACCATGAAGTTTTTCCATGGAAGTGAAAATGCAGTCATCTATGCATTTACACAGTTTCTGCTTTTACTTCCGATCCTGTTCGCAAATCAGAAATACTTCCGCAATGGATTTGCAACCTTAGCGCGCAGAAGTCCGAACATGGACAGCCTGATCGCAATGGGAGCAACGGCGGCAACCGTGTACGGTATCTTTGCAATTTACCGGATCGGCTGGGGATTTCGTATTGGAGATATGGAACTGGTACACCAGTACAGCCATGATCTTTATTTTGAATCTGCCGGAACGATTCTGACACTAATCACGGTCGGCAAATACCTTGAGACAAAGTCAAAGGGAAAGACGAGTGAGGCAATCACAAAGCTGATGAATTTAGCACCAAAGACAGTGACGGTAGTGCGCGATGGAAAAGAACAGGTCATCGATGCAGCCGATGTGGTGCAGGGTGATATTTTTGTAATCAAACCGGGAGAATCCGTTGCGGTGGATGGTGTGATCTTAGAAGGAAAATCCTCCTTTGATGAATCTGCGATCACCGGGGAGAGTATTCCTGTGTTAAAACAGGAGGGAGACAAAGTTATCTCTGCATCCATCAATAAAGCCGGACTGATCCGCGCGCGTGCAACGCGTGTCGGCAAAGATACAACGATCGCACAGATCATCCGTCTTGTAGAGGAGGCATCTTCAAGTAAGGCGCCGATTGCGCGTCTTGCCGATAAAATTGCAGGGATTTTTGTACCTACAGTTATTGGAATTGCGATTGTGACATTTATTGTATGGCTGGCCAGCGGGGCTGATTTTGAGTTTGCCATGTCCTGTGGAATTGCGGTACTTGTTATCTCCTGTCCGTGTGCGCTTGGACTTGCAACACCGGTGGCGATCATGGTTGGAACCGGAAAAGGTGCAGAAAACGGCATCCTGATCAAATCCGGAGAAGCATTGGAGACGGCGCATGTTGTTGATACCGTTGTGATGGATAAGACGGGAACCATTACTTATGGAAAACCGGTTGTGACAGATATAAGAATGTATACAGGTGTCTCTGAGAACGAACTGCTCACGATTGCAGGCAGTCTGGAAAAAGGCAGTGAACATCCACTCGCAGAAGCAGTTGTTTCAAGTTGTGAGGCGAAGAACATTGCTCCACAGAAAGTAAGTGATTTTGAGGCACTGTTTGGAAAAGGAATTAAGGGACATTTATCATCCGGAAAACTTTACTATGCGGGAAATGAAAAACTGATGGATGAAGCACACATCGCCCTGCCCGTTGAGATCAAAAAAGAGATGGAACAGTTTGCAAAACAGGGCAAAACACCGCTTTTATTTGCAGATGAGACACAGATCATAGGAATGATCGCCGTTGCGGATGTCGTAAAACCGACCAGCCGTGAGGCAGTCAGACAGTTTAAAGAATACGGAATCCATGTCATCATGTTAACCGGTGACAACGAAGTGACGGCACAGGCAATCAAGGATCAGGTAGGAATCGATGAAGTCATCGCCGGAGTGCTTCCAACACAGAAGGAAGAAAAGATATCTGCTTTAAAGAACAGCGGGCATAAAGTTGCAATGATCGGAGACGGTATTAATGATGCACCGGCACTTGCCTCCGCAGATGTCGGAATTGCTATCGGTGCCGGTACGGATGTTGCGATTGAGAGTGCAGATATTGTTCTGATGAAAAATGACTTACTTGATGCCGTCGGGGCGATTCGTTTAAGCAAGGCGGTCATCCGTAATATCAAAGAGAACCTGTTCTGGGCATTTTTCTATAACAGCATCGGAATTCCGCTTGCAGCAGGACTTTTATATCCAATCTGGGGATTAAAATTAAACCCGATGTTCGGCGCGGCTGCGATGAGCTTAAGCAGTGTCTGTGTAGTAAGTAATGCGCTGCGTCTTAGATGGGTAAAACTTGGTAAAAAATCTTCGTCAGAAAATATACCGGATCATATGGAACAGGAGAGTACGGCTTGTGAGAACAAAGTTGTTACTTCTGAAATAAAAACAAAGAGTGATGTAACAGAAAGCGAGGAAAAAATCATGAAGACAACATTAAGTATTGAAGGAATGATGTGCGGACACTGCCAGGCAACTGTCGAGAAGGCGTTAAAAGGAGTACCGGGTGTGTCTGAGGTAGTGGTAAGCTTAGAGGACAAAAATGCAGTCGTTACCGCAGAGGAATCAGTCAGTGCAGATGCATTAAAAGCGGCTGTTGTAGATGCAGGATATGAAGTAACTAATATTCAGTAAGGAATCATTACAGGCACAGAAATTATATTTTGCAGATTAAAAAAGATGAGCATAAGAAGGGGAAACCGTGGTTATTCGGCTTCCCCTTCTTCTACGATCTGCTCTAACACACGGATGAGATCCTGCATGTTATTAAGCGTTACATTTCGTTCCAGGATCAGATTCTTCAGATCTGTGGAAAGCGTTTCAAATTTGTCTTTAATTCCGGGTGCTACATAAGATGCCATAGGTTCCTCCTTTTTTACGACAACAGGTTGGCCCGCCCGCAGGACGTACAATCTATTGCTTTTATACAGTTACCAGCTTATCATGTACATAAATTCGGAAAATTATGCTGCAAAAAAACACTTCTTGTAAAAATCGTCGTTATCCTTTAATATAAAGAAGGCATATAGCCGTTTTGGAACATTATAAATGAAAGAATGGAAACGCCATGGATTATTACAGCAGTCAGATCAGTAAATTAATACAGGAATTATCATCCCTTCCGGGAATCGGTGCAAAATCTGCACAGCGTCTGGCATTTCATATTTTAAATATGCCGGTGGAACAGGTCGAAGAACTTTCAGCTGCAATCGTGGATGCGAGAAAAAATGTCCGTTACTGTAAGGAATGTTTTACCCTGACGGATGATGAACTTTGTCCGATCTGTAAGGATGCAGGACGTAATCACAAGACGATCATGGTCGTGGAAGATACAAGAGATCTTGCGGCATATGAAAAAACGGGCAAATACGACGGTGTTTATCACGTTTTGCATGGCGCAATTTCCCCTATGCTTGGAATCGGACCTGCAGATATCAAGTTAAAAGAGCTGATGCAGCGTCTGCAAAAGGATGTTGACGAGGTGATCATTGCGACAAACTCAAGTCTTGAGGGAGAAACGACTGCGATGTATATCGGCAAACTGATCAAACCTACCGGGATCAAAGTGACAAGGATTGCAAGTGGTGTTCCGGTCGGCGGAGACTTGGAGTATATTGATGAGGTAACACTGCTCCGTGCCTTAGAAGGCAGAACGGAGATTTAATAAAAGAAACAGAAAGGAACATGACTAGACTATGACAAATCTGGAACTCGAAAAAACAGCGAACGAAGTCCGCAAAAGTATTGTAACTGCAGTACACAGCGCAAAAGCCGGACATCCGGGTGGATCACTTTCCGCAGCAGATATTTTTACATATCTGTATTTTGAGGAGTTAAACGTGGATCCGAAGAACCCGAAGATGGCAGACCGTGACCGTTTTGTGCTTTCAAAAGGTCATACGGCTCCAGGGCTTTATGCAGTTCTGGCAGAGCGTGGATTTTTCCCGAAGGAGGATCTTATTACACTGCGTCATACAGGATCTTATCTCCAGGGACATCCGGATATGAAGCATATTCCGGGAATTGATATGTCATCCGGTTCTCTGGGTCAGGGACTGTCCGCAGCCGCTGGAATGGCAGCTGCCGGAAAGTTTGACAAAAAAGATTACCGTGTCTATGCACTTTGCGGAGATGGTGAGATCCAGGAAGGACAGATCTGGGAAGCTGCTATGTGGGCAGGATTCCGTAAACTGGACAATCTGGTTGTGATCGTTGACAATAATAATCTTCAGATTGATGGAACCGTTGATGAAGTATGTTCTCCTTACCCGATCGACAAAAAATTTGAGGCATTTAATTTCCACACGATCAATATCAATGGAAACGACTTTGATGAGATCCGTGCTGCGTTCAAAGAAGCGCGTGAGACAAAAGGAATGCCGACTGCGATCATTGCAAAGACCGTAAAAGGAAAAGGTGTATCCTTTATGGAAAATGCCGTAGACTGGCATGGAAAAGCACCGAACGATGCAGAGTATGAGATCGCAATGAAAGACCTTGAGAAAGTGGGGGAAGCATTATGTCAGAAATAAAGAAAATTGCAACAAGAGAAAGCTATGGAAATGCTTTGGTAGAAGTTGGAAAAGAGCATGAAGACCTGATCGTATTAGATGCGGACCTTGCGGGTGCAACAAAGACCGGAATTTTCAAAAAAGCATTCCCGGAGCGTCATTGGGATGTTGGTATTGCTGAGGCAAATATGACGGGTATTGCGGCAGGACTTGCAACCTGTGGAAAAGTACCGTTTATCAGCTCTTTTGCTATGTTTGCAGCAGGAAGAAACTTTGAGCAGGTGCGCAACTCTATCGGATATCCACATCTGAATGTCAAAATTGGTGCAACCCACGCAGGCATTTCTGTCGGTGAGGATGGTGCCACCCACCAGTGTTTAGAGGATATCGCTCTGATGCGTACGATTCCTGGCATGGTAGTGATCAATCCGGCAGATGATGTTGAGGCAAGAGCAGCCGTACACGCTGCATACGATCATGTGGGACCTGTATATCTTCGCTTTGGACGTTTGCCGGTTCCTGTATTCAATGACGAGGCAACTTACAAATTTGAGATTGGTAAAGGAATTGTTTTAAAAGAAGGAAAAGATGTGACAATTTTTGCAACCGGACTCTGCGTAAATGAGACGGTAGAGGCAGAAAAAATGCTTGCAAAAGATGGTATTGATGCGGAAATTATCAATATTCATACCATCAAACCGATTGATCGTGAACTGGTTGTAAAATCTGCACAAAAGACCGGAAAAGTTGTTACAGTTGAGGAACATTCCGTGATCGGCGGACTTGGAAGTGCAGTATGTGACGTACTTTGCGAGGAAGCACCGACAAAAGTATTAAAAATTGGTGTCAATGATGTGTTTGGTGAATCCGGTCCGGCACTAGAGTTGCTTCATAAATATGAGCTTGATGCAGAGGGTATTTACAAAAAAGTAAAGGCATTTGTAAAATAATAAGTTAAGAATAAGAATAAAGAAAGACTGCTGTCATTACGGTAAGACGTATGCAGCAGTCTTTTTCTGTCGAAAAGTTTTTGAAAAACTGCCCATAAAACCACAAAAAAATCGGACATGCTGTGATACGATTTCAAAATAAAGAGAAGTGTTTTAAAATCGTGTGAAAACAAATTTTCACGCACAGGAATGGAGGATTGGAATGATAGAGATTATCCGGGAAGAAAATTGGGATGATACAAAAGAAAAAAAGCTGCCAAAAGATATCAGACAGATTGGGAGACCGGATGTTGGGGAGCGGATATACATAGAGGATGAAGTATATAAGTATTTGCATCCATATGAAAGTGACTGTGAAAAACTCGTATATGTTTTACTTGGAAGATTTGAAAATTACAGTGGAAGACAGTGTACATTTGTGGAAGCAGCGATACAACTGGAATATGCGGAATTTGATGCAGAGATCCCAAGATGGGGCGACCA
Source organism: Roseburia sp. (assembly GCA_003483745.1). GTDB lineage: Bacteria > Bacillota > Clostridia > Lachnospirales > Lachnospiraceae > Roseburia. The sequence goes on from DMYD01000022.1 coordinate 18,525, forward strand.
TGAATGGGCGTATATATATAAAAGATTAAAGGATGAATATGACAGTATGGTTATTGTTGGATGGGCTTTGGATCACAGAGGATGCCTTCCGAATATGACCAGACAAATCGAGCAATTTCATCAGACCCATTTTGGCGGCATTCATCAGACATTGTTTTTAATGGATACACTCGAAAAGGAGGAATCATTTTTCAGTATTCGGAATGGGCACTTGTACCGGAGAGAAGGATTTTACATATATTATGAAAAGCATACTTTTGCCGGATCAAAAAAGATGGAGCATCAGAAAGATAAAACGGAAGAAGTGAACCTGCCGGAGACAGATGCAGCTGTATTCGCGCAGCAGGATGAACCTGCTCTGACCATAAAAGAAAAGGAGAATTTAAATGATGTCCTGGAGGAGGAACTTTATATGGAAGAGAGCATGCAGCAGGACGAACCAGAGCCGGTGCTACAACCGGATTTAAAAAGACAAGGACGTTACCGGAAACAGATGGAAGAAGCGGAAAAAACGGACGAGGCAAAAATTCCGGTATATTCTTCACTTGTACTGGCTGTGGTGGTATTAACTCTTGGATTTACCGCCTATCAGAACCATAAGAAAATGAATGAGATGGAAAACACGTTAGCACAGATGAATCAGGTACATATTGCGACAGAGATGCCGGAGACAGAAAAGGCGGCGGATTCTGGAATTGTGGTAGAAAATATTGCGGGAAATATAGAAAAACAGACGGAGACAAAACAGGCGGAACAATCGGAAATGAACGGAACGCAGATGGCAGGCCAGACCGAAAAATCCGAAATGTCTGAGATGGCGGAGATGACAGAGACGCAGACAGGCACAGAGCCGTCTGGAGCAGTAGAGGCACAGACAGGCACGGAACCGACCGGAGCAGTAGAGACACAGACAGGCGCGGAATCGTCCGGGACAGTGACAACACAGACAGGTGCAGAAGTGTCAGAGGATGCGAAGATGCAGAATGTACAAGGAGAACAGAAAACAGAAACGGACACGACAGATGGGGCAGAAGCAGATAAGGAAAACATAAAAGAGACGACAGCACAGGCAGATGAGGCACAGACATATTTAAAACAGGGATATTATGTAGTACAGCAGGGGGACAATCTTGCAGCAATCTGCCGGAAAATATATAAGACAACAGCCATGATGGACAAGGTATGTGAGGCAAACGGAATTGATGATCCGGATGCGATATATGCAGGTCAATATCTTACGCTCCCCAATTAGCAAAGCAGCCAGATCCAAAAATTAAGATGAAACATCCAGGGAATAATGCTATAATAATGAAAATGTTGTTTTCATTGGGAAACAGGCAGGAATGAGGATTAAGATGAAAGAGAGATTGATGGGCGGATATGGCGGAAAATAACAAGAGAGGATTTCATGCGGTAGAAGAACCGGATATGGAAGAGTATGAACGCAAACTGCGCAAACACAGGATAAAGGTAGTCAGAAGAACCATAATTCTGATCGTTATCGTGTTAGGAGTTTCTGCAGGACTCTGGGTGTTTATGGCGCTTCGCCATTATGAGAATTTTGATGTGAGATCGGCTGTTGACAGAGCGGATACGGAAGCAACGAAGTTTGCAAATTTTGGGGGCAATATTTTAAAATACAGCAACGATGGGGCTTTTTATACGGATGCTGCGAACGAACTGATCTGGAACCAGACCTATGAGATGACAGATCCACAGATTGATATTTGTGAAGATTACCTGACGATTTATGATAAAAAAGGAACCATGATCTATATCATGACCAGGGAGGGGATTTTAGGAGGTATAGAAACGACGATGCCAATTCAACAGGTGTGTGTGGCATCACAGGGGACAGTGGCGGTTCTGATGAAAAAAGATGCCTCCGGTTATCTTGCAATGTATGATAAGGCAGGTACAAAACTGACAGAAGGAGAGATTCACGGCGCGAAGAAAGGTTACCCGATTGCAATCGCATTATCGTCGGATGCTTTAAGGCTTGCAGTTGCCATGTTAGATATCAATGATGGAAGTATAAAAAGTACGATTGCTTTTTATAATTTTGGAACGGTGGGAGAAAGTGAGATCGATCATGTAGTCGGAGCACAGACATTTCCGGATACGGTAATACCGGAAATTGCCTATCTGTCAGACAACAGACTTGCTGCATTCTCAGATACCGGAGTGATTTTGTTTGAGGGATCACAGAAACCAAAACAATCCGGAACGATTCCTTTTGAAAAGGAAGTGAAAAGCATTTTCTATAATGATAATTATATTGGCTGCGTGACAGGCAATGATGATGAGGCGGTGACACATCACATAAGCGTTTATGACCTGAATGGGAAAAGTGTTCTGGAAAAAGATTTTACAATGGAGTATACCGGCGTGGAATTTCTCGCAAATAATGAGATTTGTATTACAAATGAAAATGCGTGTGATATATATACCATACATGGAATTTATAAATTCCACCATGAGTTTGAACAGACACTTTATAAGATCATTTCCGGGAGCGGAGCACTGAATTATACATTTATACTGGAAGATACAACAGAAAAAATAAGACTGAAATAAGGAGCATACATATGAACTGGGTTTTGCTGCTGGTATTGCTGATACTGGGATACAATATTATAAGAGGATACAAAAAAGGTTTTTTACGGATTGTATATTCTCTGGTATCCTGGGTTATAGTATTTACATTTGTTACTGTTGCGACGCCATACATAAATACATATCTGATGGAACACACGACACTATATGAACAGATTGAGCAGCAGTGTAGTGAACAGATAAAAAAATCAGTAGAGGAAAAACAGCAATCCGTTCAGAATGAAAGCTGTCTGGATAATCAGGAATTGTCGCAGTTTGGAATTATGCTTCCGGATTCAGTGGTAAATGATATTTTTGAGAAAACCGGAAATATGGCAGGAGAAATTATTGAACAAAGTGGTCTTTATGATGAAATAGCAAAACAGATTGCAGAATTTGTGGTAGAGGGGATTGCATTTTTCATTGCATTGGTCACAGCATGGACCATTGTCCATGTGATAGCACGTGCATTGAGAATTGTTTCAAGGATTCCGGTACTGAGTGGCGTGAATCGTACACTGGGTATATTTGCCGGAGGAATATATGGATTGATATTGGTATGGATTGGCTTTTACATTATAGCAGTGACAAGTACAAGTGAAATGGGGGGTGTGCTGGTTACATATATATATCAGAGTAACCTGCTAAAATATCTATACGAAAACAATGCTATTTTGACGATCATTATAAATTTCTTATAGTTAGTAAAAAAGTGTTGACATATTATAACAATAATGCTAGTATAAAAGTCCACCGCAAAAGACAAACACTTTTGTGGGGCAAAAAGATACTTGATTGTTTATCTTTTTAGAAAAAAGTTGTTGACAAACAGA
>DMYD01000039.1:0-7026 GCA_003483745.1 Roseburia sp.
CAAAGCCGGAGCTAATTTTCTTATTTTCGTACAACGGAACAAAAATTCCTCCGGCTTTGCGCAAGATGCCACTCACAAACCTACGAAACACCATTTAGGTGGGCGACGCATGCCCCAACAAACCAACATTTGATGAGATTTTTACACAAAAAACGGGCATAGCAGTAAAATTTCTACTGCATATGCCCATTTCCCTGATGCACTTTTATTTCTCTGACAAATCCGTATTCCGTATCTTATCCCTGATCCGAAGGATCATGGACGGTGATACGGAAAGCTCATCAAACCCCATCCGAAGGAATGTCTCTGTGAGTGTCTCATCTGCTCCAAGCTCGCCGCAGATGCCTACCCAGCATCCTTCCTTATGTCCATTATCCACAACCATTTTTAACATCCGAAGGACTGCTTCATGATGTGAATCATAAATATTATCCAGTTTCGGATTCTGCCTGTCGATTGCAAGTGTATATTGTGTCAGATCGTTTGTCCCGATCGAAAAGAAATCAACTTCCTTCGCTAAAAGATCACTGATCATAACTGCCGCCGGTGTCTCGATCATAATACCGAGCTCCACATCCTTATACGGAATGCCGTCGGCATCGAGCCCTACTTTCACTTCTGCAATGATTTCTTTGATCTTTTTCACCTCATTTACGGAAATGATCATCGGGAACATGATCGCGATCGTTCCATAATAGCTTGCGCGGTAAATTGCCCGGAGCTGTGTCTTAAAAATTTCAGTGCGGTCGAGACAGATCCGGATCGCACGGTAGCCCATTGCCGGATTTTCTTCTTTCTCAAGTCCAAAATAACCGACCTGTTTATCTGCTCCGATATCAAGTGTACGGATAATAACTTTTTTACCTGCCATATTTTCCGCAACTGTTTTATATGCTGCAAACTGTGCTTCCTCCGTCGGGTAATCCTCCGACTCTAAATAAAGGAACTCACTCCGGAACAGTCCGATTCCACCCGCATCATTGGCAAGCACATTTGCCACATCGGAAACACCCCCGATATTGGCATAAAGATTGATCTTCGTTCCATCCTTTGTGATATTTTCCTTACCCTTTAATTCCTGAAGCAGACGTTTCTTCTGCTCATTTTCTTCTTTTAACTTCCGGTATTTGGCTTTCGTATCCTCATCCGGTTCTACGAAAAACTTTGCATCAAATCCATCCACAATACCGAACTGTCCGTCCACGCCCTCTTCCGGAAAATCAACGCCGATCAATGCCGGAATATTCATGGTTCTCGCTAAGATCGCTGTGTGGGAATTGGTAGAACCGTGACGTGTTACAAAAGCAAGTACCTTTGATTTATCAAGCTGAACAGTCTCACTCGGCGCAAGATCATCCGCTAATAGGATAAACGGCTCATCACCGCTTAAACCTGCATCGCCGTTTCCCTGTAATATAGAGATCACACGGTTAGAGATATCTTTGACATCCGCCGCACGTTCCCTCATATAATCATCATCCATCGCAGCAAACATCTGCGCAAAATTATCTCCGGTGGAAGCAACTGCAAATTCTGCATTGACCTGCTGGGTTTCTATCATATTTGTGATCGACTCTACATAGTCGAGATCATCAAGCATCATCTGGTGCATCTCAAAAATTGCCGCATTGACTTCACCGACTTCCCTGACTGCTTTTTCATAAAAAACGCCAAGCTGCCTTTTGGCTTCTTCTTTTGCATCCTCAAAACGTTTTTTTTCTGCTTCTATATCCGTTATCTTTGTTCGCTTTACCGCGTTATCTGTCTTATGATAGACAGACAGTCTGCCCATGGCAATTCCGCCGAATACACTTTTTCCATGCAGTTCCATGCCTGTTACCTCCATTTTAGATTTTTATTCCCGTTTTTTTATCCACATAACTTCATTTTTTATAAATTTTTACAGATTTGCTTTCAAAAATGCCTCGATTGCAGCACTTGCTGCCTCTTCATTCTCTCCATCGGTGCAGACTGTGATCTCCTCGCCGCATTTTACACCAAGTCCCATAACTCCAAAAATACGTTTTGCGTCTACTGCTTTTCCATCTTTTGCAATGGTAATGCTGCATGGAAATGCGGCTGCTTCCTTTACAAGTGCTCCTGCCGGTCTTGCATGGATTCCCTCTTTGTCTGTGATCACGTATTTAAATTCTTTCATGATTTTCTCCTTTCTTTGTACATAACACATTGTTTTATGATTACATATTCACAGGCTCTATATTGTTGCAACATAAAGCCTGTGATTTTAATTGCCTTTTCCGTTTCCTATCTTTTTGATACATCCTTCTTTAAAAGTCCAAGGATCACGCATCCTACAACAGAACCAACTGCCAGTGATATGAGATATAACAGCGGATGGCCTACGGTTAAGAATACGAAGATTCCACCATGTGGTGCCATTAATGTACAGCCAAATGCCATGGATAATGCTCCTGCAACTGCGGAACCAATGATACAGGATGGCAGCACACGCAATGGATCAGATGCTGCAAAAGGAATCGCTCCCTCTGAGATAAAGGAAAGTCCCATAACAATGTTTGTCGGTCCTGCTTTTCGCTCTTCTTCGGTAAATTTGTTTTTAAAGAACATGGTTGCAAGTGCGATTGCAAGCGGTGGAACCATTCCACCGACCATAACAGCTGCCATGATATTGTAATTGCCTGCTGCGATGGATGCGGTACCAAATACATATGCTGCTTTGTTTACCGGACCACCCATATCTACGGACATCATTCCGCCGAGCAGTGCGCCAAGCAGGATTGCCTTTGCACCATTCATGCTGTTTAATCCGTTGTTGATCATAACATTTAATGCTCCGATCGGAGGCTCTACCACATAAGTCATGATCACTCCGATCAAAAAGATACCGATTACCGGATAGAGAAGCATTGGCTTGATACCCTCTAAACCTTCCGGCAGTTTCTCAAACAGTTTCTTTAACAGACGTACCAGATAACCTGCAACAAAACCTGCAACAAGAGCTCCAAGGAATCCGGATGTTCCGTTTGCTGCGATTGCTCCGCCGACAAAACCGACCGCAAGACCAGGACGATCTGCAATACTCATTGCGATAAATCCGGCTAAAATCGGAAGCATAAATCCGAATGCAACACCACCGATCGATTTAAACATTGCCGCCATCGGTGTGATCGTACCAAAGTTTGAACGCTCCTCAAATGGAAGGCTGTTTAAGTCAACTGCAAAACCATCGATCAGAAATGCGATCGCAATCAGGATACCACCGCCGATAACGAACGGTAACATATGGGAAACTCCATTCATCAGGTGTTTGTAAATCTGATGTCCAACGCTGTCAGATTCTTCCTCACTGTCTGCTGCCTGACCGCTTCCCTTCGCCTGATACAGTGGAACATTGCCGTTTAACGCTCTGTCTAACAATTCTTCCGCCTTACTGATTCCATCAGAAACCTTACACTGGATCACAGGTCTGCCTGCAAAACGATCCATCGGAACCTGTGTATCCGCTGCAACAATAATACATGCAGCCTCTGCAATTTCAGCTTTTGTCAATACATTTTTGGCACCGCCGGAACCTCTTGTCTCAACTTTCACACGGCATCCAAGCTCTTTCGCTTTTTTCTCAATATTTTCTGCCGCCATATAAGTATGTGCGATTCCGTTCGGGCATCCGGTCACAGCGAGGATCAGCTTTCCATTCTCTGTGTTTTTCTCCTCTGCCGCATTCTTTGTATCTACGCTGTTCTTTTTCTCTTCTTCGGCATCTTTCTCAGCTTCCGCGCGGTCGATCACACTTAAAAATTCCTCAACCGTCTTTGCATTGCGAAGTCCGCTTGTAAAATTCTCATCCATCAGAAGAACAGATAACTTGCTAAGTACATCCAGATGTACGTTGTCTTCCGTATTTGGTGCTGCGATCAGGAAGATCAGGCTGACCTTTTCTCCATCTAATGCATCAAAATCCACCCCGTCTTTGATGACCATTGCTGCAAGACCAGGTTTGCTGACTGCATCTGACTTGCAATGTGGAATGGCGATTCCCTCACCAATTCCGGTTGTTCCTTCTTCCTCTCTGGCGTATACGCCCTTGCGGTACTTCTCAACATCGTTGATCTTTCCGCTCTTAACCATCAATGCAACCATTGCATCAAGGGCTTCGTCCTTTCCAGTGACTTTGCCATTTAAGTCAATACTCTCTACGGCAAGTAAATCCCTGATTTTCATGCTTAAATCCTCCTTGTTTTGCGGAGCAAAATGCGACTGCCCTTGCAGGAGCAGAGGATTTTACTCCTCCTACTTAAATATACCTTTGTTTTTATCTAAAAGCGCCAAAACTTCCGGTTCTGTTGCCAGTTCCTCGGAAAATGCCGATGCGCTTCCAGTACAAACCCCCATCTGAAAAGCTTCTTTATAGCTTCCAGTCTTTAAATAACCTGTTACAAATCCGGCCACCATGGAGTCCCCGGCGCCAACTGAATTGACAACCTTACCCTTTGGTGCCTCCGCCAGAAAGACACTGCCATCTTCGGCAACCAGCACTGCTCCGTCGCCAGCCATGGAAACGAGGACATTTCTTGCACCCTTTTCCTGCATCTTCTTTGCGTAAGTGATAACGTCTTCTTTTTCTGTTATTTTCACACCGAAAATCTCACCAAGTTCATGATTATTCGGTTTAATTAAAAATGGATGATACTGTAATACATTTACGAGCAGATCCCTTGTCGCATCTACAACAATCTTTAAATCCTTATCTGCGAGATATTTCATGATATCCATGTAGATGGTCTGCGGCATCACATCCGGGATACTTCCCGCCATAACTAAAACATCCCCATCCGAAAGACGGTCCAGTTTTTCATAAAGCATTTTTATGTCAGCTTCCGATATCGCCGGTCCCTGTCCGTTGATCTCGCTCTCCTCATCAGAACGCATTTTTACGTTGATTCTTGTCATTCCTTCTTTTACCGGGATAAAATCCGCACAGATTCCTTTTTCCCTGATCAGACGTTCCAGTTCGTTTCCTGTAAATCCGGCATAAAAACCAAGCGCCGTGTTTTCCAGTCCAAGATTTTTTAACACCATGGATACATTGATTCCTTTTCCACCCGGAAAAATCTTCTCCTCTGACGTCCGGTTGACCATTCCGCTGGTAAAATGCGGAACTGTCACAATGTAGTCCAGTGATGGATTAAATGTGACGGTGTAAATCATTTTTTATATCTCCCTTCTGTATTTCCTGCTCTCTGATTTTGCAGGCTTTCTATCTTTTTATATCTCGATCACGTTTTTACATTTACGGTAGGCAGGCTTTGTAAGACCTGTCGTGATAACCTTAGCACTCTCAAATGGAGCAAATGTCACACTCGATATCTGATTAAACTTACTATCATCTGCTAAGATATAACACTCTCTGCAGTTTTCCATGGACCGTTTTTTTACGAGTGCCTCCTTAAGCTCCGGCGTGGACAGTCCACGCTGCATGCTGATTCCGTTTGCTCCCCAGAATCCTTTTGTAAAATTATATTTTTCAACCGAAGAAACTGCTTCCTCACCAACGATTGCCTCTGTCACCGCTTTAAATTCGCCGCCGAGGATATACACGGTACATCCCTTCTGCGCAAGCTTTTTGGCATGAGTGATTGCATTTGTCACAAACACTGCCTGTCTGGTCGTAATAAAATCAATCATCAGATCTGTCGTTGTACCGGCATCAATGTAAACAAAATCTCCAGGTTCGATCAGGCTCGCCGCATATTTGGCAATCTTTTCTTTTGCTCCCTTATTCCGTTCCTTACGCTGCATGACTTCATCATCCTCAGTACTGTATGAGGTGTTTTTTAAAATTGCACCACCATGTACTTTGATGAGCTGGCCATTTGCATCAAGAGTATTCAAATCTCTACGGATCGTTGACTCTGATGCGTCCAGTTCCGTCATAAGCTGCTGAACGGTCACGCTTCCCATACTTTCTAGTATGGATAAAATTCTTGTAAATCTTTCCTCCGTCAGCATTTTTCTTCCTCCAATTTCATTCACAATCGTTCAAATTCGTTCATCTTTGATAGTTTTATTATATGATCACATTCCGTCACAGTCAATCAAAATCCGTCAAAATCATTCACAAAAATTCATTTTAAAAATTGTGAAAAATGCAAAAAAAGACTGCCGAAAGAATGTCTCCTGTTTCCCCGACAGGATATCATTTCTTACGACAGTCTTTGTATTTTTGATCTGATTCATACGAATCGCAGCTCTTTCACACTGTTTTCCGTGATTGCACGGTCATGACCGTTTTTACTCCCCTTTTTGAAAACGTTCGATTGCGTCTTTCACATCATCCGCAAAAATCTCGATCAGTTCAGCATTTTTTGTCTTGTATCTTGCAACCATTTCTTCAAATGGCAGCCCGGCAATATAACACCGCAATGCCATGAGTACCGCACTGTGTGTCACAATCAGCACATCCTCCGTTTCCCGTTCCATGATCATTCCCAGGGTATCGAGTGCCCGCCCAAGCACTTCATCGTAGCACTCTCCATGCGGTGTATGGACATAACGCCTGTGTGCATCCCAGTCCCGGTACTCTGTCGCATTCTCCTCAATGATATCATCCCAGCTTCTGCCTTCCCAGTCGCCCATATCCATTTCCCGCAGACCATCGGCTGCAATACATGGAATATCAAGCGCAATTGCCGCTGCCTGTGCTGTCTGTGCAGCGCGAAGCTGCGGGGAGGTATAAGCCCGCACCACCTGAAGCGTCCCTTCCTTTTTCCGCTCCACAAGCATATCCGCAAGTTCTTTTGCCTGCTGCTTTCCATTCTCATTCAACGGCACATCTGTCTTGCCCTGTATTTTCTTTTTTACATTCCAGTCCGTCTCACCGTGACGTACAAAATATAAAATCATTACTTTCTCCTCTTTTGAGTGTTGTTGTCATAAATTAAGTATAAACAATTCGTTTTGATTTGTCTATGTGAATCCACGCAGCGATGAGTTATACTTGCAATTTACGATTTTTTCATGCTATACTACATCTATCGCAATTCG
>DMYD01000039.1:7370-7680 GCA_003483745.1 Roseburia sp.
TGCAGAAGAAGTACCGGGATGCCCTATTCCGCAGAATTTTTAATGAGAAACCTGTTTTGCTGGAATTGTACAATGCCCTGAATCAGACAGATTATGACGATGCAGATGAACTGATCTTTTACACGATCGATGATGTGATCTATCTCGGATATAAAAATGATGTGTCATTCATCGTCCGTGGCACGCTGAATCTGTATGAACACCAGAGTACCTTAAACCCAAACATGCCGATCCGCGGGCTGATCTATTTCGGCAAACAGTATGAAAGCTATATCAAGCAGAATAATCTGAACATTTACGGGAAAAAGCT
>DMYD01000019.1 GCA_003483745.1 Roseburia sp.
AACACTAACTAAATGACATTGGTATTGGAAGTGTTTGCCATGTTATATCTAAAATAATACTAATGAAAATGAAAATGTAAAAAAGAGTAGTTAGTAATATCGCTTACAAGAGAGGTGTTAGATATGGATGATAAAATGGTATATTCATATATCGATGAAATAGGAAAACGTCTGGCAGACCCTGGTTTATATGGAGCAGCATCATTAATGGTGGGAGCAGGGTTTTCAAAAAATGCAGATTGCATAGGAGATAAAAAGAACACACCGCCAGATTGGACTCAAGGAGCAAAAGCATGAAGAAGATATTCCTTTTAGAAGATGATCTAAGCCTTATCAACGGACTTTCCTTTGCTTTCAAAAAGCAGGGATTTGAAACGTGCATTGCCAGAACACTCAAAGAAGCGGAGACACTGTGGGCGGATGAAAATTGAAGATAATCCAAGTGACCCGCAAATGATATTGACTGTCCGGCGTATGGGATATAAATGGAATGTCACTCAGTGAGGTGTTCTATGAAAATTTTTGTGAATAAAGACATTAAAAATCTATTCTTTGCATTAACTGTTATCTGGGTCGTATCTCTATTGTTTTCACAGGGATTCTTATGGCTTTACTATAGGCAGGTTTCTTTGGACTTGCTGTTTATTTTTCTGATGACAGGAGGCATGATATGGGGAGTTTGCTGGTCATATTTCAAAAAGCAGAATCAGGTCATGGAACAGGCAGTATCACAGATCAATGCGTATCTTGATGGGAATGTAAATGCTCGCATTGAATGTGACGACGAGGGCGAGTTGTACCGTCTGTTCCATTCTGTCAATTCATTAGCAGCAATTTTAAATGCCCATGCGGATAAAGAACTTCGGGAAAAAGAATTTTTGAAAAATACGATCTCGGATATCTCTCATCAACTGAAAACGCCGCTGGCTGCGTTGAACATTTATAACGGTCTGATTCAGGATGAAGCTATGGAACTGTCCTCTGTAAAAGAATTTGCGGATTTGTCTGAAAGGGAGCTTGACCGCATTGAAACACTGGTACAAAATCTGCTCAAGATTACGAGACTGGATGCGGGGACTATCGTGTTAGAAAAGACAATGGAAAATGTCGCTGATATGATGCAGGATATTGAATTACAATTTGCATATAGAGCCAGACAGGAACAAAAAGAAATTGTTCTGTCTGGTGCAGATAATATTTCATTTTTATGTGACCGTGAATGGCTGTCTGAAGCAATTTGTAATATTGTAAAAAATGCTCTCGATCACACGGATAAGGGAGATACAATTTGTATTGAATGGAGAACTTTTCCATCTATGGTTCAAATTGTGGTAAAGGACAATGGAGGTGGAATCCATCCGGAGGATTTGCATCATATTTTCAAATGTTTTTACCGTAGCCGTTTTACAAAAGATACACAAGGAATCGGGCTAGGACTTCCGCTTGCGAAAGCAATCGTTGAGGCGCATGACGGTGCAATCGAAGTGGACAGTGAATTGGGTATGGGGACAAGTTTTACCATGAATTTCCTAATTCCTACAAAATTGTAGGATGGCTGTAAGGTTACAGTAATATTTCAGTGCTATTCTTTGGATGTAGATAAAAAGAAGTCTGTCTATATCGCAGGAACATTTAAAAAGAGGTGTTTGAACTATGAACTTATTGGAAGTAAAGAATATTAGTAAGACCTATGGCAGTGGGGAAACTGCTGTAAGAGCACTGAAAAATGTCAGTTTTTCTGTTACAAAGGGTGAGTATGTGGCAATCGTCGGTGAATCTGGTTCAGGTAAAAGTACGCTGCTCAACATGATTGGCGCATTGGATACGCCTACTTCAGGTAAAGTGTTGATTGACGGTAAGGATATTTTTACAATGAATGACCGGAAACTGACGATTTTCCGGCGCCGGAATATTGGCTTTATTTTTCAGGCATTTAATCTGGTTCCTGAGCTTACCGTAGAACAGAATATGATTTTCCCGTCGTTGCTGGACTATCAGAAGCCGGATCAGAAATATTTAGAGGAACTGCTGACGGTGTTAAATTTGAAAGAACGCCGGAACCATCTGCCAAGCCAGCTTTCTGGCGGTCAGCAGCAGAGAGTTGCGATTGGCCGTGCGCTGATGACGCGTCCTTCGCTGATTTTGGCTGATGAGCCTACTGGAAATTTGGAAACCAAAAACAGCAGCGAAGTCATTGCACTGCTCAAAGAGACATCGAAAAAATATGAGCAGACGATGATTATGATTACCCACAACCGCAGTATCGCGCAGACAGCTGACCGGGTATTGCAGGTATCAGATGGCGTGCTGACCGATTTCGGAAGGGTACAGGATGTCCGTGGGGCATCTGCTTTGAATCAGCCGGAGTGGAAAGGAGACTGCGAATGAAAAGTTATCTAAGTCTTATCCCTATTTCAGCAAAAGTCCACCGCCGTCAAAACCGTATGACACTACTCTGTATTATTTTTGCTGTATTTATGGTAACAGCGGTATTTAGTATGGCAGAAATGGGAATCAGAATGGAACAGAACCGACTGCTTGGAAAGCACGGAAATTTATCTATGGGAGATATACTTGCAAGCTCCATGGGACAAACATTACTTTTGGCGGCCTGCATCCTTTTCTTACTGATTCTGATTGCGGGTGTATTGATGATTTCTGGCAGTATGAACAGTACCGTGGCGCAGCGGATCAGATTTTTCGGAATGATGCGCTGCATTGGCATGAGCAGACAACAGATCGTTCGTTTCGTGCGGCTTGAGGCATTGAATTGGTGCAAGACAGCTGTTCCTATTGGTCTTGCGCTGGGGATTATCACGACATGGGGACTGTGTGCAGTGCTGCGCTTTATGGTGGGAGAGGAATTTTCTAATATTCCTTTATTTGGTATCAGCGTTGTTGGTATTGTCTGTGGTATTCTGGTGGGCGTTATCACTGTGCTGCTTGCCGCAAATGCTCCGGCGAAGCAGGCTTCTAAAGTGTCTCCTGTTGTTGCGGTGTCTGGAAATGCGGAAAGTGGAAAAAATATCCAACATGTGGCACATACCCGGTTTGGGAGGATTGAAACGATACTCGGTGTGAACCATGCTGTTTCTGTGAAGAAAAATCTGATCCTGATGACAGGCTCTTTTGCCCTCAGCATTATTCTGTTTTTAAGTTTTTCAGTGCTCGTCGATTTTGTGGACTATCTGATGCCACAGTCTGTTGCTGCAGCGGATCTTGATATTGAAAGTAACGATGGCAACACGATTTCGGGGAATCTGCTTGAGTCCATTCGGAAAATGGATGGTGTAAAGAAAGTCTATGGGCGACGGAGTGCTTTTGGTGTTCCTGCCTCTCTGAATGCAGATGCAAGCCTTTCTGATACAGTTGATTTGATTTCTTATGATGATTTCGATCTGCAAAGCCTGAAAAAAGACGGCAATTTGAAAAAGGGCAGCGATCTTTCTAAGGTTTACGGGGATAGCAGTTTTGTTCTGGCTACATCCGATGCAGACAGTACATGGAAAATTGGTGATACCGTCTGGCTCGGAGAGGAAAAGCTTATGATAGCCGGACTTTTGAAAAACGACTCATTTAGCGGTGACGGTCTGACAAATGGGAAAATCACGTTGATTACTTCTGGTGATACATTTGTCCGTCTGACTGGGGAGGAAGATTACGCGCTTGTGATGGTACAGACAGCAAGTGATGTGACGGACGAAGATGTTCGGGCGATTCAGGCTGCCGCAGGGCAGAATTTTGACTTTCATGATAAACGCGACGAGCGCACTGCTGGAACCTATACGGCATTATGCGGGCTGTGGGAATGGAGAAACGGCAAGTGATAAAAATGATTGCTGCAGAAGCGGCTGCTTATGCTGTGTTTGGATGTGCTGTGGGCTGTATTGCCGGTCTGCCGTTTAGTAAGTTCTTGTATGATTTTCTCATTGTCGGGCATTTCCCTTATGCTGTCTGGTATTTTCCAGTAAGACTGCTTGTAATCATTCTTCTGTTTATTCTGTTTGTGACGATACTGGCAGTTTATGCACCGGCAAAGCGCATCTGTAGTATGCCGGTTACAGCAACGGTCAATGAATGGTAAATCATATATTTTGACCTGTCGGAAATGACCTTGGAGAATTTTGGAGAAAATGCTGCGTTGGACAGAACAGAATACCTTTATTGAGATTATTTTTCGTATACTACATGTGTATTGACATCGAAACACATGTAGTATATAATCCCAGACATAAAGGAGGAGCTAAAAATGCAAAAGAAAATGAAGTGTAAAAAAAGGTTAGGAACTATTGGTAAAATTGTAACATTGATCATGATGTTCGCTATGATGTTACAGACACCAGAGGAAGCACAGGCGGCAGTTGTAAAAAAGAATTTTGAAGAAGTTGTGGTAGTAAAAACAGAGCCCGGAACAGAATGTGGAAATTTTGGATGTCTGGCACTGGATGGAAAAGGTGGATTATATGCCCTGAAAACAGATACCATGGAAGGACATACACAGTATAGTAACCTGTATTATTTTAAGAATTATAAAAATTACAAAAATACAAAAGAATTTAAAAGATACCGTGTAGATCAATCGTTAGGCCATGGAAATGGAATGACATATCGCAATGGTTATCTGTATGTTGCAGCTGGAAATCATATTGCCAAGATGACAACAAAAGGTGTTGTAAAGGCATTTTATACGATTGATAACAGTATTAAGACGATAAAGAACCAATCCGCATCCAGCATCACCTGTTATAAGTCAGATACATACATTGTTGGTTTAGGAAAAAAGAGTAATACAATTGTATATGGTATTGGAAAGATTGAAAATAAAAAATTTAAAGTGACTTCAATTTTTAGTGTAAACCGTGATCAGGGATATGATATGACACAGGATATTTGTTATGCAAAAAAATGTCTCTATATTGTCACATCCCAATCGGGTGATCCGATTAATAAAAACAGGATTTTATGTGTCAATACATCGTTAAATGGTACAGGGATCATTCCGGACACAGTAATAGAAGTAAAAAAACCGAAAAAAGATATGGATGGGAATGCAACGATCAGTAAGTTTGAAGCAGAAGGAATTGGAATTGAGTCAGATGGAACGATTCTTATCAGTGCAAACTGTGAAGCATCAGATGATGGTGTATTTTTAGCAATTAATTAAAATACTTCAGATTGATAATTATTATGAATTCTTTAATATTAAGAAAATAAAACAAAAAAACCTGTACAATCATACTACAGAGTGCTACACTTTAACTATCAAAAAGGAGGGAGAATATTATGAGAAAGAAAAACAAAGGAAAAAGCAGTGTAAGAAAAACATTTTTATGCCTGTTATTAGCATTCTGCATGTTTGCAGGAGAATTGCTGATAACAGCGTCAGTAGAGGCGAAGAATCAGACGTATGACCAGACTTATAACACGATCCAGGCGTCAGTGCAGTCAAAGACAAAAATTAAGCTGAGCTGGAAAAAGAAACTGGATGGCAGACTTGATATCTACCGCTGTGAAGTTAGAAACTATAAAAAGGGCGCCTACAAGAAGATTGCCAGTGTATCCGGTGAAAAGCGTGCTTATGTGGATAAAGTAAAATATAAAAAGCAGTATGCATATAAGATCGTATTTTACAGTGCGGCAAATCCGTCAGCTAAGAAAAATACTTTTTATGCTGGTCAGTATACTGGTGTGGAACGTGTAAAGTGGGCAGATGACAACCCTGCCTATGACTACGCAAAGGGACCGGATTTTATTGAGCTGCAGATCAAAGGTGAACTTGATGATAATAACAAAGTTTTAGGAATGAAACCGACAGGGTATGAGATATACCGAAAAAGCAAAGATGAGTCCTACAAGAAGATTGCAACAGTAAAATCAAATAAAGATTTTGTAAAATATAAAGATACGACAGTCCAGACAGGAGAAACTTATACTTATAAAGCAAGGGCTTTCCGTAAACTGAACGGCAAGGTATTATATAGCAATTTCACGAAAGATTTAGCAATTACGGCTGCCAATAAAACCGGAGAATATACCGTGAAAGATGTTTTTATGACTGACCAGGCGAATGAGTTTGTGGTTGCACTGACAAGTGCTGCCGGCAATGCAGAGATGGTCATTGGCGAAGCTGACTGTGAGCTTTCAAGTAAAGTACAGGAAGATATGGATTTAAAGCTGACCGCATATAGTACAGATAATACAAACTGGGTTGCATGTGATAAAACACAGCCATTGAAAATGCAGGGAGGTCAGACTTATTATCTGAGATTCCAGGGTGAAAATGGAAAAACAGTACCAGATGTGACGATAGGAAATAATAAAGCGGTTGTGAATATGTATAATGTAAAATATGATGGAAGAACTTATTATATGTATGCGGATTTAGCAGGCAAAACAGTTACGGTGTTGTTAGACGATAATGATTGATACCAGACACAACCGGTCGGAATAGGTAACTTTTTTGCAAGATAACAGGAATGGGAAATTGTCCTCCGAAAAAAGATTGTCTAAAATATAACAAACGAGACAAGAAATGTTTCAATAAAGGAGGAAAAAGCAGCATGGCAGAAGTAAACGCTGTGGAAAAACAGCCTGTTACAGAAGAGTACCTGAAAAAAATGGATGCCTATTGGCGTGCGGCAAACTATCTTGGAGCAGCACAGTTATATTTACTGGACAACCCGTTATTGCGCGAGCCGTTGACGATGGATCATATAAAGAAAAAGATCGTCGGACACTGGGGAACCGTTCCGGGACAGAACTTTGTATACGTTCATTTAAACCGTGTCATCAAAAAATATGATCAGGATATGATCTTAATTTCCGGTCCTGGCCACGGTGGAAACTTTTTTGTGGCAAATACATATTTAGAGGGAACTTACAGCGAGGTATATCCAAACATCGGAGAGGATATGGACGGACTGAAAAAGCTGTGTAAACAGTTCTCTTTCCCAGGCGGTATTTCAAGCCATGTTGCACCGGAAACTCCTGGTTCTATCAATGAGGGCGGTGAACTTGGATATTCACTGGCACATTCTTTTGGTGCGGTATTTGATAACCCGGATCTTGTCGCAGCTTGTATCGTCGGAGATGGTGAGTCCGAGACAGGACCGCTTGCGACTTCCTGGCAGTGTAACAAATTTTTAAACCCGAAAACAGACGGTGCAGTTCTCCCGATTCTGCATCTGAATGGATATAAGATCAGCAACCCGACGATCTTAGCGCGTATTTCCCATGAAGAATTAGAGCATTTCTTCGACGGATGCGGCTGGAAACCGTATTTTGTTGAGGGCGATGAGCCGATGGATATGCACCGCAAGATGGCGGCAGCTTTAGATCAGGCGATGGATGAGATCAAGGCAATCCAGAAAAATGCGAGAGAAAATGATGATCTGACCAGACCCAAATGGCCGATGATCGTACTTCGCACCCCGAAGGGCTGGACAGGACCGAAGGTAGTGGACGGTAACCAGATCGAAGGGTCTTTCCGTGCACATCAGGTTCCAATCATGATGGACAAACCGGAACATCTTCAGATGTTAAAGGACTGGCTGTTAAGCTATCATCCGGAGGAACTGTTTGATGAGGATGGAAAACTGATTCCGGAATTAAAAGCATTGGCACCGACCGGTGACCGCAGGATCGGATCGAACCCGCATGCGAACGGTGGTAAATTACTGCGCGATCTTCGTCTGCCTGATTTTAAAGATTATGCTGTGGATGTTCCAAAGCCGGGTGCTGTGGAAGCACAGGATATGATCGAACTTGGTGGATTTGTAAGAGATATTTTTACTTTAAATGAAGATGCAAAGAATTTCCGTATCTTTGGACCGGACGAGACAATGTCAAACCGTCTTGGAAAAGTATTTGAGGCAACCAACCGTGACTGGAACGGTGAGGCTTATGATACCGATGAGTTCCTGGCACATGACGGACGTGTCATGGACTCCATGTTAAGTGAGCATATGTGTGAAGGCTGGTTAGAGGGATATCTTTTAACCGGACGTCATGGATTCTTTGCAAGTTATGAGGCATTTATCCGCGTGGTTGATTCTATGTGTGCACAGCATGCGAAATGGTTAAAAGTGTGCAACCAGCTTCCTTGGAGACAGTCTATTGCATCCTTAAATCTGATCTTAAGTTCGAATGTATGGCAGCAGGATCACAACGGATTTACACATCAGGATCCGGGATTCTTAGACCACATTGCAAATAAAAAATCAGACGTGGTACGTCTTTATCTGCCACCAGATGCAAACTGTTTATTATCCTGCTTCGATCACTGTATCCGCAGCCGTAACTATGTCAATGTGTTAGTAACATCCAAACACCCGAGACAGCAGTGGCTGACCATGGAACAGGCAGTAAAACACTGCACACAGGGTATTGGTATCTGGGAGTGGGCAAGCAATGATCAGGGCGAAGAGCCGGATGTTGTCATGGCATGCTGCGGTGATACCCCGACATTAGAGACTTTAGCAGCAGTTACGATCTTAAGAGAAGCACTGCCGGAGATCAGAATCCGTGTGATCAATGTTGTCGACCTGATGAAATTAGAGCCGAACACGAAACATCCACATGGACTCAGTGATGCAGAATACGATGCACTCTTTACCAAAGACAAACCGATCATTTTTGCATTCCATGGTTATCATACACTGATCCATGAACTGACCTACCGTAGAACCAACCGCAATATCCATGTTTACGGTTATCAGGAGGAAGGTACGATCACAACACCGTTTGATATGCGTGTACAAAATGAGATCGACCGTTTCCATTTAGTAAAGAATGTGATCAAATATCTGCCACAGCTTGGCAACAGAGGATCTTATCTGGTTCAGCAGATGAACGACAAACTCGTAGAGCACAAACAGTACATCCACGAGTATGGTCAGGATCTGCCGGAAGTAAGAGACTGGAAATGGAATCTGTAAAATAACACAGAATAGAATAGTTACATCTTTTTGCGGAACTGTGCCGGCGTAAGCTGGTGCCGTTCCGTAAATATTTTATAGAAATAGCCTTTATTGTGATAGCCGACAGCTTCCGCGATCTGGTCGATCGTGGCATTAGTTGTAAGAAGCAGTGATTCCGCACGGCGAAGACGGAGAAGCTGCAGATATTCTGTATAGGTAAGTCCGGTCTGCGTTTTTATGAGACGGTTAAAATAATCTTCCTGAAAATGAAATTCTTCGGAAAGTCTTGTAATGGAGATCTGAGTCAGATGATTTTCCATATAATCTGTAATCTCTTCAAATAAAATCCAGTTCATTTGTTTCCGCAACTGTTTTGATAACGAAAATTCATAATTGGTTCCGAGAATCCCAAAAATCCGCAACAGTAATCCCTGACAGATAATAGGAGAGGCAACATCATGTTGTTTTAATTCAGACAATAAAAGATAAAGTGTCTGCTCCATTTTTTTCATTCCCTCTGGCTGTGGCTTAAAATGCAGATACTGTTGCAGATTTTTCTGCTCCAGCAATGCCATATTTAAAAAGGAAGCAATTCTTCCGGATGTGCTCAAATGTTTCATGATATCATTAAAAATGGCATTTGTGACACCGAGAAATAAGATCGTGGAAGAACCGCTGTCTAGGATTTCCTGATGTTCACAGTTGCGGTCAATCAGACAGAGCTCCCCCTTGTGGAAGGTAAACTCATTGCCGAGGATCTTCTGGCGGTATTCTCCGTCTACGATATAAAAAAGTTCCAGATATTCATGGGAGTGCATCTGGGTGCGGATGCCCGGCTCAAATCTTTTTTCGTAGGTAAAGGTGATATCGGAGGGGATGATTGTGGCAGAAACAGTATGTGGCTCATGGATATCCCAGATCAGGCCAAACATGTGCTCTGATTCAGGAAGAGGGTATGGCTTGACTTCGATATCATGTTGTGAGTATTCCGGGCAGACAATGCGGAAACGCTGATAAATATCTGGTGATTCATAAGTTGTATTATCATAAAGAAGATGTCTGATATATTGTTTTAAGTTCATAATAACCTCATCTGAAAGCAGCAAAATGTGAAATATTTTAAATATCTTTAGTTTATCACAGCACATTTTATGGCGCAATATGTCGAAAAGTATGAAAAAAATTTGTAATAAGTATTGTTTGTTTTTATTGAGAGGTGTACTATAATTATGCAAGTACATTCAAAAGCGAAAGGAAGAGGGATTTAGATGACAGGAGAACAATATGTAAGAGCAAATAAAAGAGTATATAATGTGGTAATAATCCTGCTGGCAGTGATGACGATTCTGTCTGTTATGGCATGTCTGGCGGAGTTTAAGATTACGATACTGCTTCAGACTGCAGTTGCAGTTGCTGGAATTATTGTTGTGAATACTTATGCAAAAAAGTTTTGGAATTCAAAAAAGGGTGGGGAAATCCTGCTTGGAACAGGAAGTGCTGTATATTGTGTATTTCTTTTACTGAATCAGAATAATTTTGTTTACGCATATGGAATCCCGCTCTTTGTTGCATGTGTTTTGTATTTAGATGTAAAGTTTGTATATTATGGTATTGGTGTAACTGCAGTAGGAAATATCATTCATATCATAGTGCAGGTTATTACAAAAAGAGCCGATGGGATAGAACTTTTTTTTAGTATTATCATTCTTGCAACAGTAGTTTATGCGGTATATGAAGCATCTATCCTCCTTACAAAATTTAATGAAGAAAATCTGGAAATGCAGGCTGCAGCATCTGAAAAAATGCTGGCTACAGCGGAAAATCTGGTGAAACATTTTGATTCCGCAAAAGAAAAATTAGAGACATTAGAGGAAGTAATCAATAACAACAATGAATCTATTTCCAATATTGCCCAGAGCACGGGAAGTACTGCGGAGGCAATCCAGCAGCAGGCATTGATGTGTGAGGAAATCCATAAGAATACGGACAGTGCAGAAAAAGAAACCGAAGCGATGATTGATAAGGCAAATCATACGATGGAGAATGTGGCAGAGGGTGCGAGACTGGTAACAGGATTAAAAAATCAGGCTGACAATGTGGAGCAGGCAAGTAACCAGGCGGCAGAGTCTACCAAACAGGTCAGCAACCGTGTGGAGGAAGTAAAAGGAATTGTTGCGACTATCTTAAGTATCTCCAGCCAGACCAATCTTCTTGCATTGAATGCTTCTATTGAGGCAGCAAGAGCCGGTGAGGCAGGAAAAGGTTTTGCAGTCGTTGCGGAAGAAATCCGTCAGTTATCGGAGCAGACAAAAGATGCAACGAACCGGATCACGGATATCATTCAGGATCTGAATGAAGATGCACAACATGCGATGGACAGTATGGAACATTCTGCGGATTCAATCCGTGAACAGAACGAACTGATTGAGACAACAAAGAATAAATTTGAGACCATCAATGACGAAATGCAGTCACTGGCAAGTGCAATCGGAGAGATCGAGGGAAGTATGCAGTCCATTTTAAACAGTACAGACACAATTTCCCAGAGTATATCGAATCTCTCTGCAACCGGTGAAGAAATAGCTGCTTCTTCCACAGAAGGACTTCAGACAGCAGAACATGCGGTAGAGGCAATGAAACAGACCAAAGAGATCATTGATGCTACTTATCTGCTGGCACAGGATTTAGAGACTTATGCAGAATAGATCGGACAGAAAATAACAGTGGGAGGCTGAAAAGTCAGGTAAAAATAAGTGACTGTTCATACTGGTGTGTGAACAATAACAAAAATGCAGGGATCAGGAACAGAATGAATATTGCATATTGTGAAGATGAAAAGATCCAGTTAGAATATATGGAGCAACTGATCAAAAAGTGGGCAGATGAAGGAAAATGTGCTGTTACATATTTTGGCTATGGCAGTGCAAAGGAGCTGTTGTTTGAGCATCCGGACAGTTTTCCGTTCGATCTGCTCCTTTTGGATATTGATATGGACGGTATGGATGGCATGGCGCTCGCAAAAGAAATCCGTAAAAATGATAAAAAACTTCCCATCGTTTTTTTGACGAACCGCAGTGAGTATGTGTTTGAAGGGTATGAGGTTGGCGCATTGCGCTATCTTTTAAAACCGGTGGAGGAGACAAAACTGTTTCCTCTGTTAGATGGGATTTCTTCTACACTTGGAAAAGAAAAACGTTATCTGATCGAAAATGTGGATGGGGAGACTGTAAAAATTCCGGTCGATACCATTTACAGTGTGGAGGCGAAAGGGCATTATATCCGTTTGCACACGAGCGCGGGTGATTATGAATACAAAAAGAATCTTTCTGAAATAGCAGGGGAATTGATGGAAAATCAGCCGGAACAGGCAGAAAAATTTGTCAGCACGCACAGGAGCTTTATTGTCAGCCTTGCAGCGGTGGAGCGCGTGCAGCGTACAGAGTGCATCCTTTCGGACGGCAGTAGTGTGCCGGTGAGCAGGAATGCTTATAAGAGTGTAAATGAAGCGTTTATCCGCTATTATATGGAACATGGGGATATGTGTGAAAAATGAGAATACCGCTGATCACAAAATATTTAGAAGAGAAGAATATGGAGTACCAGAATGCCCTGCTTGAAAAGCAGGTGCAGGAGGTACAAAATATCTATCTTACCATGCGTGGCTGGCGGCATGATTACCACAATCACCTGCAGGCAATGAAAGCGTATGTTAAGATGGGAGAATATGACAGGTTAGAGGAATATTTAGGACTGCTGGAGCAGGACTTAGATCACGTCAATCAGCTGATTGAGACTGGAAATGTCAATTTGGATGCTATTTTAAATTCGAAAATATCCTTAGCACAGAAAAACGGAATTGAGATCGACTATCAGGCAAAATGTCCGGAAACACTTGCTGTCAGTGATATTGACCTCTGTGCTCTGATCGGAAACCTGTTAGACAATGCAGTGGAGTCCTGTGAGAAACTGACCACGGAAAAACCGTTTATCCGCCTTTATATCGGAGTACTCAAAAAACAGCTTTACATTTCGGTGTCGAACGCGACAAATGAGACAGTGCGCAAGATGGATTCGGAGTACATCAGTAAAAAACGGGGAAATCACGGGCATGGATTAAAACGGATCAATCTGGTGGTTGAAAAATATGGCGGGTACATTAACAGACAAAATGAGCCGGGAGTGTTTGTGACGGAGGTTATGTTGCCGCTGTAAAAGGCGGTGAAAAATGCTGGGGGAAAAGGTGTGGTCGGAAGGCTGTGAGGGCAGTCCGGTGGGAGCCGCTGGCAGGGGGAGTTTCGTTGTGCGAGAATAAGATGAGCTAAATATGTCTGATGGGGTGGGGTTAAGGCGGACGTGAGCGGCAACAACGAGCCATCCGTGGCTCGATGCTGCCTTGTTCTGCCATCCGTGGCAGAACATCACTGTGAGTTGACAGACATATTAAGATCATCTAATCCTCTTCCAAAGGCACTCTTCCTGCCAGCGGCTCCCGCCGGTCTGCCAGGCGCAGGGTGTCGGTCACACCTTTTCATTCCAGCCTTTTGTATAAGGACGATACCGTTGGTGCACGGAAGATGACCTTCCGTGCACTTTTTTCTGTTTAAATAAAAAATGATGATAGAGTATAGGCACAGAAGTGATATGACGTACAGACGTACCGGATCATGAAACAGATACAAGAAGAATCTGACATGTAAATGCAACTAAAATCATGAAGTATTGATACAGACATAACACAACGTACAGATGTACCAAAATCACAAAAGTACAAGGGAAACAGTGGAGGTAGATCATTATGAAACTCACTCAAAACGTAGAGTTGTCGTGAGAGACGGACCAATTTATAAGAAGGTGCTGGGGAGCCGTCGGTACTTAGGGAGCGTATTTTGCTCCCTTAGTATCCGCTACGAGCGACACGCAGCGCGAGCGTGCCTTCGTTAAATTGGTCCGTCTCTCACGACATCCACAACCTGCATCAGAGTTTCAAAATGATCGAGCCATCACCACCACCCCAAAACGAGAGGAGTCATCAACCATGAACCAACCGAAAAAATACACCGCCATATCCAACCAGCGTTTCATCCTCCGCGAACTATGGCACTACGACAGATCCACCATCTTTTTTGCCATCGCCGAGATCATTACCCAGATCGGCAAAGGCTTCGGCACCATACTAATCCCATCCATGATCGTAGCGTTTTTAGAGCAGTACCAAAAAGGTATGATCACCCAGGCAACGCTGCCCGGAGCAGTCGCAAAACTGGTAACATTTTTTGCCGGATACAGCATCTGGTGCATCATAACCGGATATCTGAAACGGAGAAACCAGTTCCAGTATGTAAAATTCCGCTGCGGCACAATGATTGAATGCACCTGTCAGAAATATATGTCACTCGACTATGTGCAGTGCGAGGACGAAAAAGTCCAGCAGCTTTTAAAGAAAGCAGGAGAGGCAGTCAGCGGAAATTACAGGGGTATCGAAGGCGTGCTGCATTACGATGTCGAACTTTTAAAAGAAGCCGGTGCATTGATACTGTATGCATCCCTGATTTCAGGTGTTTCGGCATGGCTGGTCGTACTTTTGGTTATCATTTCACTGGTCCAGATCTTAAGCTATAAACTGGCAAATAATTACGAATTAAAACACCGTGATGCAAAAGCAAAACTTACGGTGACACAGGACTATCTGGACCGTCAGGCATATGCCGTGGAAAACGGAAAAGATGTAAGGCTTTACCAGATGAAAGAATGGTTAAGCGGACATTACCGTGCTGCGAACAAAAAATACCAGGCACTGCTGGCAAAAGAAAAGGCATGTTATTTTGCGGATGATCTCTTTGGGTTGCTGCTGCAGCTTGGCAGGGATGTGGTCTGTTACGGCTATCTGATCGGGCAGTTGATGCAGGGAATGTCCATCGCACGTTTTGTGCTTTATATCGGGATCGTCAGTGGATTTTCCACCTATTTTTCGGAACTTACGATGATGATCAGCCAGATTTCATCCTGCTTAAAACCGGTCGGCCAGATGCAGGAATTTACAGAGTTAGAGAATGTATATCACCATGGCGAAGGAGTCCGGTTAAAGGATGAAAAGGAGGCAGTGGAGGTCGAATTTTCACATGTCAGCTTTTCCTATCCGGGCACAGACCATAAGATATTGGATGATGTGAGCTTCCGTATCAAAAAAGGCGGAAAGATGGCGCTAGTCGGCATCAACGGTGCCGGAAAATCAACGATTGTCAAACTGCTCTGCGGTTTTTATATGCCGGATGAGGGACACATTTACATCAACGGAACGGATCTTGCCACGATGGATCTTGATGCGTGGTACCGGTCACTTGCAGCAGTCTTTCAGGATGCATTTACATATTCGTTTTCCATTGCGGACAATGTAACATGCAGCATGGGAGAGGACTATGATGCGGAAAAATGCAGGGAGGCATTAAAGGATGCCGGACTGTGGGAGAAAATACAAAAACTTCCACAGAAAGAGAACACATTTATCGGAAAAGAGGTAAGTGAGGATGGCATCCATCTTTCCGGTGGGGAGACACAGAAAATGATGCTTGCGCGTGCGCTCTATAAAGGCTGTGCACTGTTACTTTTGGATGAGCCGACCGCAGCGTTAGATGCGATCGCAGAAAATGAGATGTATGAAAAATACAATGAAATACTGACCGGAAAAACGGCACTGTTTATCTCGCACCGTCTGGCATCGACGCGGTTCTGTGAACATATTTTGTTCCTGGAAAACGGAAAGATCACAGAGGAGGGAACCCATGAGGAACTGATGCATAAAAATGGCGGATACGCCGAAATGTTCCTGGTACAGAGCAAATATTACAAAGAGGAAGGGGCACAGTCACATGAAGAAGATATGGCAGGAATTTAAAAGTTTTATAAAGATGATCAGCAAAGGGAAAAAAGATGTGGCTGTTGTTATGGCAGCCGGTGGATTTATGAAGGCATCCATTCCGTTTCTGGTGTTTTATTTTTCGGCACAGATTTTAAACAATGCGATCGAAGGGGATTATGAGGCATGTGTGAAAAGCGTGGCAGCACTTTTACTGTCGCAGTTTGTCTGTGAACTGGTGAACCGGTTCTGCCAGAAACGGATTGAAGTGCTCGGCGAGAGCTGCCAGCAGATCATAAGACAGCAGATGGCAGACAAGGCATTTGAACTGCAGTATGAAAAATTTGAAAAACAGGAAACGCTTGACTCATTAAGGCGCGCAAAACTTACGGCCGGCGGAAATGGGGATATCAAAGATCAGGTGGATACCTGTTACCAGATTTTTGTACAATTTTTTTCTATGTGTTATTCGGTCGTATTTTTTCTGCTTCTGCTGCTGAAAATCGACACCGGACAGAAGAAAACATTTTTTGTCTCCTATGGATCAACGCTGCTTTTGATTGTTTTATATGCAATGATTGTAGTTGTGAATTTATATCTCGGAAAAATACTCAGTGCGAAACAGTATGAATTTATACATGCAAATGACCACAATAATGCACTGGGCGGTTATCTGGACGGGGTCATGACAGATGAAAAAAATAGTAAAGATATCAGACTTTATGATCTGTCAGAACTCTTTTTGGAAAAATTCAGACAGATGGTGGAGGGCTATAGTATTTATTTACGGATGGGAAAAGTAAACGGAAAATTTTTGGGAACGATTGAGGGTATCAATCAGTTTGCGGCAGGCGCTGCATATCTGCTGGCAGGTATGAAAGCATTAAACGGAATGATCGATATCGGAAATGTCATTTTATATGCAGGTGTCATCTCACAGACCGTGAACTGTATCACGGAATTTGGTTCACAGGTCATTTCCTTTCAATTTTGTGCGGAATATTTAAGTGTTTTTGATGAATTTATACAATGTCCGGCAATGGATTACGATGGTACACTGCCGATCGAAAAGCGGGATGACGGACAATATGAATTTGAATTTCATGATGTAAGTTTTGCTTACCCGGACTGTGGGACACAGGTGCTAAGCCATGTCAGCTTAAAATTTAACATTGGTGAAAAAATGGCATTAGTCGGACAAAACGGTGCAGGAAAAACGACATTGATCAAACTGCTCTGCCGTCTCTATGAGCCGACGGAGGGCACGATCACGTTAAACGGCATCGATATCTGGAAATATAATTA
Source organism: Roseburia sp. (assembly GCA_003483745.1). Taxonomy (GTDB): domain Bacteria; phylum Bacillota; class Clostridia; order Lachnospirales; family Lachnospiraceae; genus Roseburia. The sequence goes on from DMYD01000019.1 coordinate 17,077, forward strand.
TGAGGAATATACGAGGGCATTTTCCGTTGTCTTTCAGGACTTTGCAATGTTTTCCCTGCCGGTCGGCGAAAATATCGCTGCAAGCAGCAAAGTGGATGAAGAGAGGGCATGGGAGGTGCTAGAGGAAGTTGAGCTGGCAGAACGTGTGAGAAAGATGAAAGACGGTTTAAAGACACAGCTTTATAACAACAACGGTGCGGGCGTCGACGTCTCCGGCGGCGAGGCACAGCGGCTCGCAATCGCACGCGCACTCTATAAGGACGCGCCGTTTGTGATCTTAGACGAGCCGACCGCAGCTTTAGATCCGATCGCCGAGGCGCAGATCTATGAGAACTTTAATGAGATGGTACGCAATAAAACTGCAATTTATATTTCCCACCGCATGAGCAGCTGTAAATTCTGCGACCGGATTGTAGTGCTGGATGCCGGAAACATTGCTGAGATGGGAACGCATGACACATTGTTAGCGGAAAATGGAATCTACGCCAGACTTTATCAGACACAGGCACAGTATTACGCGTAAAAACCATTGAAAAAAATCTTAATATTTGCTTAAAATCCCTTATAAACTATATCCAAAAGGAAAATTGTGTTACAATACCAATGATGGGCAGGTTTCGCAAAAACTGCCCAAAAGAGGAAAATAAGAGGATGGGAGGCAAAATGTTATGATAAAAAAGAGACTGGAATGGTTAAAGCGCGGTCTGTGTATCACATTAGCAGGTGCTATGATCATCTGTTCCGATACTATGGCATTTGCAGCAGATACGGCAAACGGGCAGGTCGTGGAACAGACAGGAGAGACCGAAGTTTTGACGGGTGAACAGTCAGATCAGACAAAAGAAGATGCGAAAAATGAAAAGGCTTCTGAAGTAACCGACAAAACAAAAGTTACGGAACAGGCAGAAACAGAGACTACCGGAACAACGGAGAAAGACAAAACAACCGAAGTGACGGAAACGACGGAAAATACGGAAACAACCGAAGTGACGGAAACAACGGAAAACACAGAAGCTACCGAAGTGACGGAGTCAACTGAAAAGACGGAAGAAACCGAAAAACCTGAGGGAACGGAAACTACTGAGGAGACAGAGACAAAAGCAACAGATGTAAGCAAGGTTATTCTGATTACAGATTCAGAGTATCAGGTCGTAAGCATAGATCAGAGTATCACCCTTCCTGATTATGTATTTTATCCAAACAGTGACACGGATAAAACAGCAGTCGAATGGACCGTGGATGATCTGAATGTTGCAGAGGTAGCCACAACAACAGATGCCAATGGCAAAATCAGCGGAACCATAAAGGCGAAAGCGGCAGGTGTGGCAGTGGTAAAACTTCAGGTAGTAGGAAAAACAGAAGTGAATGCCGCATTCCGTCTGATCGTAAGACCAACGAATGAACCGAAGAACTGTAAGGCAGATGCAACTTACAATTCAGTCAGCTTAAGCTGGTCACCTGTTGCAGACGCAAATGGTTATACCATTACGAGAAAAACAGAGGGCGAGGAAAAGGAGACTGTTCTGGCACATGTCAGCGGAGCAAATACCGTTTCTTACCTTGATGAGAGTGTACAGACAGGAACAAAGTATATCTATCATGTATATGCGTACACACAGTATGTGGATGACAAAGGGCAACAACAGTACGCAGATACAGAGAAGTTTGCTACAGTAACGAAAACACCACAGCTTTCACAGGCAAAGCTCACTTCTGTAGCAGCAGAGGGATGCAATAGTCTGACACTTATCTGGGATAAGGTAGAAGGTGCGGACGGATATGTAGTGCTGCGATCAGAGAACGGCAAAGAATATACACAGGCAGCAGATATTACAGATGCAAAGACAACATATGTGGATGCATCACTGACAGCGGGTATGGTATATAGCTATAAAGTGCAGGCATACCGTAATATCAATGGCAAAAAGGTATATGGAGAAGAATCCGGGGTACTTTCCGGAAAACCGCTTCCTTCCGCAACAACGCTGACGGCACAGTCTGCCGGGTATAAGGCAATCCAGCTGACATGGAATGCAGTAGATGGAGTGAACGGATATGCGGTATACAGAAAGGCGGCAGGTAAGTCTGGATTTGATCAGATCGCAACTGTAAATGCAGATACGACATCCTATAAAGATACGAAGGTAACGTCGGGCGTTTCATATACCTATAAGGTAAAGGCTTATAAAAATGTAAACGGAACACAGGTATGGGGAGATGACTCAAATGAGGCAACTGCAGTACCGGCATTACAGGCGCCGCAGGTAACATTGACCAATACTACTTATAACAGTGTAACAGTGAGCTGGAATAAAGTAAGTGGTGCCCAGGGATACAATATTTACCGTTCCACAAAGCCAAACAGTGGATTTAAGGTTGTAAAAAAGGTAAACAATAAGTCAACGGTTAAATTTGTCGATAAAAAACTGAGTGTTGGAAAAACATATTATTACCAGGTCTGCGCATTTCGTGCGGTAGGTGGAAAGAATGCAGAGGGTGAACGGTCTGCTGTTCTATCAGTCAATGCCGCGCCGGAAGGAGTAAAAGTAAAAGCAGTGGCAGCAGGTGCAACTGCTGTGAAACTGACCTGGAAAACAGTTACAATGCCATCTACCGGTGGTGGATATGATATCTATCAGGTTACAGATGGTGTGGATAAAAAGATCAAAAGCTGTAGTAAAAAGAAAACTTCTTATACAGTGAAAAATCTGACACCGGGACAGAGCTATACATTTAAAATTGTTACCTATGCAAAGAACAAAAAAGGAAAGGCAGTAAGCGGAGGAACATCAAATATCCTTACGACCTCACCGCAGCTGCTTCCGGTAGCAATCGATAAAGTTGTTTCCAGCGATTATAACAGTGTGCTTGTGTCGTGGAAGACGACTGTGGCTGCAGATGAGGATGGATATCTTGTATACCGTGCAACATCCAAAAAAGGAAAATACAAAAAGGTTGGTACCGTTGCGAAAAATAATGGTGAGGGAAACTATTCCTACAATGATACCGGAGTAAAACTCGGAAAGAAATATTACTATAAAGTAGTTGCAACCAGAAACCTTGCTGATGGTAATGTGATGCGCTCTGCATATTCTGCTCCGATGAGTGTGACAGCTGCACCGGGTATTACTACGGTAGCTATAGAAGCAGCAGGAAACGGAAGTTTAAAGCTTACCTGGAAAAAAGTCAAAACATCAGAGCATGGTTATGTAAAAGGATATGCTATTTACCGCAGCACAACCGAGAAGGGCAAATATAAAAAGATCAAGACCATTAACAAAGGAACAACAGATTCCTATGTTGATAAAGGACTTACAACAGGTAATACATATTATTATAAAGTAAGAACATTCTGCAAGTCCGGTGGAAAAACGATTTACAGTGCGGATTCCGAAATAGTATCCATGCAGGTAAAGCCGGATGTGGCATCCATTCAGGTAGTAGCTGCAAATTATAATACGATTACAGTGTCATGGAAGAAAATTGATGGCTGCAGTGGATATACCGTATACCGTTCAGCACAGGCAGATGGAAAATATAAAGCAGTGAAAACACTTTCATCTGCAAATAAGTTATCTTATAAGGATACAGGTTTAAGTACCGGACAAACTTACTATTATAAAGTAAGAGCTTATGTGAAAAAGGGCGGTAAAAAAATATATGGTGAGTATTCAGGTGTGAAGAATGCAACACCGGTACTTGGTAAGCCAACAGGACTTTATGCAACTTCTGTTGATAACAACCAGATTAAATTGACCTGGGATGCAGTGGCTGGTGCAGAGACTTACACTGTGTTAAGAAGTACATCAGAACATGGAAAATATAAAATTGCAACAGAAATCTGTTCAACAAATTCCTATGTGGATGTGAATGTTGCAGTTGGAAAAACTTATTACTACAAGGTATATGCAGTGCGTGGAGAATTTGTCAGTGAGACAACTGACTGCGTCTCTGTTGTTTCAGCATCGATTGAACTGAGTACAACAAGCGTTGTCATTAAGACGGGAACAAGCGTAAAGATAACAGCAACGGTAAAACCGGCCGGAGTGATCGCATGGACCTCAAGTGATTCTAAGATCGCAGTGGTATCTTCAGACGGAACGATCTATGGTATAAAGGCCGGATCAACGACTGTTAAGGCAACTGTAAACGGAATTACAAAATCAATCAGCGTAACAGTCAAAGATAAACTCGAGACTGAGAATAAGACCATTGATATTTCAAGCGATAACGGAACCATAGATTTCAATGCAGTGAAAGCAGCAGGTTATGAATGCGTTATGCTTCGTATCTCCAGAGGAACCACGGAGGATGCCAACTTTAAGACGAACTATAAAAATGCGAAGGCTGCTGGATTAAAGGTTGGTGGATACTGTTATGCGTTAGCACAGAATGCAGCACAGGCAAAGAGTGAGGGCGATAAAGTTCTTAGTATTGTAGGTGGACAGAAGTTAGATTATCCGATTGTATATATGATGGAAGATGAGTCACTTCTTTACAACAATCTGAATAAAACGCAGAGAAATGAACTTGTATACGCATTCCGCAAAGAGATCATCGAAGCAGGAAAGCAGTACAGCTTTGCATTAGGTATAAGCCAGACGATGTTAGAGAAGTATCCGGATAAATACTTAGATACCAGCCAGTTTACAGGAATGGATCTGTGGATCACAAATTACCGTGCAGAAAATCTTGGAAGTGGATATCAGGGCAAAGGTAATGTTATCATGTGGAGATATACACAGCAGGGTACCGTAAGCGGGGTAAACGGTAAAGTTAATATCAGTATCCGTTATAAGAACTATTGATGAATGCAGTGGAGAATTTATGAATAAGAAGAATAAAAAATGGTTGACCAGACTGGCGGCGGGAGCAATGGCACTTTTGCTTGCCGCCGGTACGGCTGCAACTGATCTGACGGTATATGCAGCAGATCAGTCTACACAGGAGAGCAGTGTAAGCGTACGAAAGATTACAGGATTTGCCGAATTGCCGGAAAAACAAAAGACGATCCGTCTAACAGGAAAGATCGGTCTGAAGCGGCTTTTAGAAAAGATGCCGCAAAGTATAGAAGTGTATTTAGATGGAGAGAGCGGGAAAACGAGTATTCCGGTAACATGGAGCTGTGTCGGTGATTATGATAATTCGGATTATTTTACCTATCAGTTCAAACCCAAATGGGATACGGATGTCTATAAACTGGGCTCCGGATTAAAAGGGAAAAGTCCGTATGTTGCGGTATTTATTCTTGGAAATGGAAGATATAAAGGCGCAGCTATTTCAACGGAACAGCGCAATGCCAATGAGAAAGCCATCTATAATTTCATGAAAGATGACATGGGACTGAATACAGCGGCTGCCTGTGGTGTGCTTGCCAATATCCAGAGTGAGTCTTCATTTAACCCTACGGCAAGTATTCTCGATACCAACAATAAGACCAGTTATGGAATTTGTCAGTGGAACGGTTCACGTTTTGATGCACTCAGAAGTTACTGCAGTAAAAATGGGTATGAGTATTCATCCTTAGAGGGACAGCTTAATTATTTAAAATATGAGCTGGAGCATTCTGAAAGCAGTGCATTTGCAAAAGTAAAGAATGTAGAAAATACAGCAGATGGTGCTTATACGGCAGGATATAACTGGGCGCGTTATTTCGAGCGGTGTGCAAGTACCTATTTTGACTGGCGTGCCACACTTGCGAGAGATACCTACTGGGCAAAATATGGGGAGGGCAGTTCGGAGCCGGATGATACCAGTAAAGCGTATACGATCACTTATATCCTTTATGATGGGGAAAATAATGATGATAATCCGGAGACCTATAAGACAACGACAGCAACGATCACATTGAAAGACCCGAAGAAAAAGGGATATACATTTGCAGGCTGGTATAAGGAAGAAAAGCTTAAGACACAGGTTAAGACTATTCCGAAGGGTTCAAAGGGCAACATCACGCTCTATGCAAAATGGACTGCACATAAATATACCATCCAATTTTATGGAAACAAGGCCAATAGCGGCAGTATGGGTGAGATGAGCAATCTGGAGTATGATACAACGTATAAACTTCAGAAGAATAAATTTGCACGTACCGGATATAAGTTTGACCATTGGAGCACTAAGGCTGATGGCAGCGGCAAGTCTTATGACAATAAGGAAGAGATTGAAAATCTTTCTGCGAAAGATGGAAAAATCATTAAGCTGTATGCACAGTGGTCCAGAAAAAATTATAAGATTACTTATAAGACAAATGGTGGAGAACTTGCAGACGGCACAAAGACAAAATATAACGTTGACACCAAGACCTTTAAATTAAAGGATCCGGTCAAAGAGGGATACACATTCCAGGGCTGGTACACCAATAAGAAACTGACCGAGCGTGCAACACAGGTCAATAAAGGTTCAACCGGAAATCGTACCTTCTATGCAAAATGGAAAGTGAACTGGTATAAAATCCAGTACAACGGAAATGGAGCAACCAGCGGTTCCATGAAAAATCCGGCTGCCATGAAGTATGGCAAGACTTACACATTAGCGAAAAATAAATTTAAGCGCACCGGATATGTGTTTGAGGGATGGAATACAAAGGCGAACGGAAAAGGTGACTTTTACGAAAATGGAGAAGATATCCGTAATGTTACGATTAAGGACGGAAAGACCGTGACATTGTACGCCCAGTGGAGCAAAAAAGCGTATAGCATCAAGTATTATTTAGATGGAGGAGTGATTCCGGAAGATAGTGCAGGCAGCTATTATTTTGATACTCCGACATTTACACTTGCACCGGCATCGAGAGATGGATACACGTTTGAAGGCTGGTATACAGACGCTGCGTTTACGAATAAGATCACCAAGATTAAAAAGGGTGCCCGTAAGAATTATAAACTTTATGCAAAGTGGAAATTAAATATCTATAACATTGCATTTGATGGAAATGGAGCAACCGATGGTGTTATGACAGGTATGAATTCCTGTAATTGTCATCAAAATTATACTTTGCCGGTCAATACATACGAAAGAGCCGGATATCGTTTCATCGGATGGAGCACTACGGCGGATGGCAGTGATACTTTTTATGGAGATGGAGCAACAGTGTCAAATCTTTCACTTACAAATGGAGCAACGGTAACGCTTTATGCGCAGTGGGAAGCTCTGGCAGCTGTAAAATAACAGTTTATGACAATGAAATTTTATTTAGCACCGATGGAAGGACTCACCGGTTTTGTATTTCGGAATGCATACCAGAAACATTTCGGGAATATAGATACCTACTTTACACCATTTATCAATAATAAAAAGATGAACTATAAGGAGATCAAAGATATTCTGCCGGAACATAATGCAGGGATGCATGTGGTTCCACAGATACTGACGAATCGTGCAGAAGATTTTTTGGCGATTGCAAAAGAATTAGGAAATTATGGTTACGAGAGTGTCAATCTTAATCTTGGGTGTCCATCCGGAACAGTCGTTGCAAAGCACCGTGGGGCAGGGTTTCTTGCGGTGCCGGAGGAACTGGACCATTTTCTCGAAGAGATTTTTGCGGAATGTACACTTCGGATATCCGTAAAAACCCGTATTGGTGTAGAGGATGCCGGAGAGTGGGAACACCTTCTCTCCATTTATGAAAAATATCCAATGGAGGAATTGATCATCCATCCGCGGGTGCAGAGAGACTTTTATAATAATACGCCGGATATGGAAGCGTTCTTATATGCAGTAGAAAATAGCAGTCACACCCTGTGTTATAACGGGGACATCTGCTCCGTAGAGGATTATCGGACATGGGTGCGGCAGATGGAAGAAAACAAAGGACACGCATTTATGCAGGAATCCGGGCAACAGATGAAGCAGGAGAATTCTGTCAGCCGCGTATCCCATCTTATGTTTGGAAGAGGGATTTTAAAAAATCCGGGTCTGATCGGGGAGATCACCGGACATGCACCAATTACAAAAGATCAGTTTCACGCGTTTCATGATGATGTATTAAAAGGCTATCTGGATGTGATGTCCGGGGAGCGCAACACGCTGTTTCGTATGAAAGAGCTGTGGTTTTATTTTGCAAAATATTTTACGGAACCCGAAAAATATGTAAAGCAGATCAAAAAGACGCAGCATGTGGCGGAGTACCGTGTGATTGTTGATAATCTGTTCCGCGAGCAGGAATGGAAATCAAGATAAAAAGTAAAATATTTTATAAAAAAGTAAAATAAATAATTGTAAAACAAGAATGATTTTGCTATTGTAGAGTTAGATATCATACAGAAATGGAGGAGTCGTATGAGAAAACAAAGCAAAATCATTTTTTATGCAGGAATTGTATTGGGGTTTGCAGCAGTGCTTACGGGGACGGCACTGTCGGGGGGCAGGAAGATCCCGAAGGATTTTACAGTGAGTTATGAAGGAATCAAAACGGCGGATATTACGGCGGGCGTCAGTGTACATGATCCATCCGTGATAGAGGCGGACGGTACCTATTACATTTTCGGATCGCATATGTCAGGGGCATCATCTGAGGATCTGCGGAACTGGACATCGATCGGTGACGGATATACGCAGTCGAATCCGATCTTTGATGATCTGCTTGGAACAGAGCATGTATTTGATTATACGGGAAGCAGAGACTCTGTGATACCGACTGATGATGGGACTTATCATGTCTGGGCGCCGGACGTGGTTTACAACAGGGCACAGGACTTATATTACATGTATTTCTGTACGTCCTCGACCTGGAATGCATCGAATCTGTGTTATGCGGTTTCGGATAAACCGGAGGGACCGTATGCATGGAAGGGAACACTCATCTATTCCGGATTTACAAAAGATACGATCGAGGCGACCGATGTGCTCGATTATGTGGACATCAGCTATGCAAAAAAGAACTACATCATCGCAGGAAATAAATATAACTATGAGAAATATCCAAATGCGATCGATCCGACCGTTTTTTATGATGCGGACGGAAAAATGTGGATGGTTTACGGTTCATGGTCGGGCGGAATTTTCCTGTTGGAGATTGATGAAAAAACAGGTCTGGTTATCCATCCCAAAGAAGATGAGAAAAACGGCGTGGATCCGTATTTTGGAAAACGCCTGCTTGGCGGCGGCCACAAATCGATCGAGGGACCTTACATTCTTTATGATGAGGAAAGCGGATATTATTATCTGTTTGTTTCTTACGGCTCTCTGACGAGAGAGGGCGGCTACCAGATGCGTGTGTTCCGCTCAAAAACGGTGGATGGAGAGTATGTTGATATGAATGGGGCATATCCGGGAATGTGGGATGACAATGCAGCTTATGGTTTAAAACTCTCCGGCAATTATTATCTGCCGGGACTGAATAAGGCGTATATGGCGACCGGACACAATTCAGCTTTTGTGGATGAAGATGGGAAAAAATATATTGTATACCACACGCGCTTTGACAACGGACAGGAATATCACGAGCCGCGTGTACACCAGTATTTTCTGAATCAGGATGGATGGCCGTGTATGCTTCCGTATGCGACGGACGGTGAGACGATCGCAGAGAGCGGATATGACATTTCGGAAGTGGCAGGAACTTACTATGTGATCGATCAGGGAACCTCAATTAGTGCCAGGATCGCACAGCCGGTAAAACTGGTGCTGATGGATAACGGAAATGTGTACGGCGAAAATTTAGACGGTACCTGGAGTATGGAGGAAGGCACCTGCTATATGACGCTCACATACGGGGAAAAAGAATATAACGGTGTATTCTGTCAGATGAAAGATGAGGCAGGCACGGATGTCATGACATTTTCTGCGGTTGGAGCAAATGAGAGTGTCTGGGGCGTTAAATATTTTGAGTAAAATGAAAGCAAAGACGTGAGAAATGGCAGACGGAGCATAAAATACTTGCAAAGAACTCTTTCCCATGGTAATGTGGTACGTATCTAAAGTTTTGGGAAAGGAACGGGTACAAATGTTAAAAGCGATTGATGATTTCGTCTGGGGAGTTCCACTGATCGTGTTGATCTTAGCGGTTGGTATCTTTCTTACGATCCGGCTGCGTGGACTTCAGATCACGAAACTGCCACTTGCCATAAAACATATGGTGGCAAATGAAAAAAACGGAGAACATGGGGAAGTTTCCAGTTTTGGTGCACTCTGCACAGCATTGTCTGCAACGATCGGAACAGGTAACATTGTTGGAGTTGCAACCGCGCTTGTTGCCGGAGGACCGGGTGCATTGTTCTGGATGTGGATTGCAGCACTGCTTGGAACCGCAACGAAATATTCCGAGTGTCTGCTTGCAATTAAATACCGTGTTGTGGCAAAAGATGGGCATATCGTCGGAGGACCGTTTTATTATATCGAAAACGGAATGGGCGAGAAATGGAAATGGCTTGCAAAGATATTTGCATTTTTTGGTGTCGGAGTAGGTTTGCTTGGAATTGGAACCTTTACGCAGATTAACGGAATCACAAGCGCTGTGAACAATTTCTTTGATCCGCAAAATACATGGACGGTGGAATTATTCGGAAGAACATATTCCTGGACGGTTGTGATCGCGGGCATTATCCTGACGCTGTGCGTGGCACTGGTTATCATTGGTGGGATCAAGCGTATCTCTACGGTAGCACAGGTCGTGGTACCATTTATGGCATTACTTTATGTCGTTGTAGTACTGATCATTCTTTTTACACACCTTAGTGCAATTCCGGGAGCGATTGTAGAAATCGTGCAGAGTGCATTTGGCTTGCGTGCGGCTGCAGGCGGAACACTTGGATCGATCCTGATCGCTATGCAGATGGGAATTGCCCGTGGAATCTTTTCGAATGAGGCAGGACTTGGCAGTGCGCCAATTGCAGCGGCAGCGGCAAAAACAAATGAGCCGGTAGCGCAGGGGCTTGTCTCCATGATGGGAACGATCATTGATACGGTGATCATCTGTACAATGACAGGACTTTCTATCGTGATCACAGGAGCCTGGGATATGGGATTAGAAGGTGTTTCCGTAACCACGAAGGCATTTCAGATGGGATTGCCATTCCCGGAACAGGTGGCATCCTTTGTGTTGATGTTATGTCTTGTATTCTTTGCATTTACGACGATCCTTGGATGGAACTATTACAGTGAGAAGTGTCTTGAATATCTGGTCGGTGATAAGAAAGCTGTTTTGAAGGGATATCGCTGGCTGTATATCCTAGCAGTTTTTATCGGACCGTTTATGACTGTGTCTGCAGTGTGGACGATCGCAGATATCTTCAACGGACTGATGGCGCTGCCGAACCTTGTCGCCCTCGTTGCTTTGAGTGGTGTGGTAGTGGCAGAGACAAAGAAATATTTTGAAAAACAGAGATATTAGTGAAAAATAAAAAACAGCGGAGGCAGAGTGCTTCCGCTGTTTTTGCACTTTTGTGGTTACTGTTCAGACCATTGTAA
>DMYD01000025.1:0-1350 GCA_003483745.1 Roseburia sp.
GAGAAGTGACAGCAGCAATTACATGTGTTGGTGGTATTGGAGGGAGTTTGACAAGTTATGATAACAGTAATTGTCAAATTCAGGCAGCAAAGGGCATGATCAATACAGGCAGGATCACAGGTAAAGAGAGTGTCGGAGGACTTGTCGGGGAGTATGCATATTCTGCACCGATGACTTCTACCGATGGATTCCTTTTAAATACCGGAGATGTGGAAGGAAATGGAGCGAATGTCGGCGGTGTGATCGGAAGAGTGAGCAGTATTTCAGATGGCGGTAAGTATGGGAATACAGGAAATGTCACGAATACAGGTAAGTATACCGGCGGTGTGATCGGATCATGGGACAATAAAAAAACCAGTTTAGAAAATGTATTCAATACGGGAAATGTGGTAGTAACAGGTGAAGATGCCGCGGACGTTGGTGGTATTGCAGGAAGATTTACGGGTGTCAATATTAAGAATTGCTATCATACAACGGAGTATCCGCTGATCGGTAACGGAGAAGCTGAGAAAGACAAGATCACCGGCAAGATATCGAATTGTTACTGTATGGAGAAGAATACGTTACCATGGGACGGCGAGATTACAAAGACAACGAAAGCATTTACGGATGGAGAAGTTGCATATCTGCTGGATGGAAATGGAGATAGCCGGAATAGCAAATTACTCTGGGGACAGGAGATTGGAACAGATCAGACTCCGGTATTGGGCGGTATGACCGTATATCAGGATGGCAGTATATACAGTAATGCAGACGGACATCACTATGGTGCACCACAGTATACATGGAGCGAGAGCGATATGAGCTGTACGGCACGCAGAATATGTGAAGGATGTGAAAATGAAGAAAGCGAAACTGTAACTGCATCTTATACAGAGGAAAAAGCAGGATGTGAAACAAACGGCAAGAAAGAGTACAAAGCAGAATTTAAAAATCCATCATTTGAGGTTCAGACAAAGACGATCATGACGGATTCACTTGGACATGATGTAACAGATGCAGTCTGGTCAAAGGATGAAAAGGCACATTGGAAAGATTGTAAAAATGGATGTGGAAAGAAATTAGAACAGGCAGAGCATACATTTCAGACGATCATCGACCGGCAGGCAACAGAAAGTACCGAAGGCAGCAGCCATGAGGAATGCAGCGTATGCGGCTATCAGAAAGCAGCAGTTGTGATCCCGGTGACCGGGAAGGAAGAAACAACAAATAAACAGCCGTCCGATACAAATACACTTACCGTCGGACAGGTTGTTGTGAATAAGGCAGATGGAGCGTTCTATACCATCAAGAAGAATGCCGGTAAAGTCCATGAGGTAGAATATAAGGCACCGAAAAACAAAAAACAGA
>DMYD01000025.1:1609-19468 GCA_003483745.1 Roseburia sp.
GCAAAGAGTGCATTTAAGAATAATAAGAAACTAAAGACGGTTACGATCGGTAAGAATGTATCAAAGATCGGAGCAAATGTCTTTTCCGGATGCAAGAAGTTAAAGACAATTACGATAAAATCTACAAAACTGAAAGCAAAGACACTTTCTAAGAGTACATTTAAAGGAATCACAAAAGCAACCACGGTCAAAGTACCGAAGAAGAAATTATCCGCTTATAAGAAATTATTTAAGAGCAGGGGACTTTCTTCCAAAATAAAAGTAAAGGCATACTAAAGTAAGACAGACAACGTTACAGAATACAGGTTTTCCTGCGGACTGTAGCGTTGTTTTTTTCTGGTGCAATCTATGGCAGGATAGGTATAGAATATTTTCAGAAGAAATGGTAAAATGAAATCGGTCAATCCGTGCAGAGATGCGTGTGGCTCCGGCTGCATTACCTGCGACACTTTTTTCAATAGCGTAGGCTTAGCGGTGTTATCGTGAGGTAGCGGATGACCTTTTTATGTATTGCTTTAGGAAAAGGATGAAAGAACTGATTGACTCCGATGCAAATAAAGTAACCAATGTGTTTAGCACAATTTTATGAGGTGAGAAAAATGCGGGCATATTCAGAGATATATTTAGATGATGTGGTAGAGAGTCAGGGAAAACTGTTTGATTTTGTAGCGCAGACATTTCCTGAAAATGATACTACGGATTTTATAGAAGCGTATATGAAAAGTAAAACCAGAAAATATATCGATGAGTCGATGGCGTATGTTAATACCATGGATGCTAAAGAATTATGGAAATATTTTTCGGATACAGAAAAGTATAAATTGAAAGCCGGAAAGGCTTTAGAAGGGTTTATGCCGGACTGGATTGGCGAGTTTTATGCGTATTATCAATGGTACTATAATATTCCAAGTTCGGAGGTGATAGAAAAAGTACCGTTAAATTTTCTGATGAAGGCGTATCACGGACTGCATGACTTAGAGCTTGATCTGGCAGTAAAAAAGGTAGGTGCAGCTTAAAATGGGTATTTTATGTTTTCATAATCCTGATGAAGAAAATGGGTACTTGAGCAACTGGTATATGTCACAGTTTCATGTAAATGGAATCGGATTTTCATCTATGGAGCAATATATGATGTATAAAAAGGCAGTTTGTTTCAGAGATGATGTAATAGCTGAAAAGATATTGGAAACAAATGAGGTTGGAGCGATAAAAGAACTGGGACGTATGGTGGCGGGATATAATGAAAATTACTGGAATGGTATAAGGCAGATTGTAGTTTATGAAGGACTTATAGCAAAATTTTCCCAAAATGATAAATTGAGAGAAGGTTTGTTACATACGAAAGATCAAATTCTTGCAGAATGTGCGGTAAAAGACAGGATTTGGGGGATTGGATTATCTATGAAAGATCCAGATCGGATGGATTTGAACAAATGGAAAGGTCAAAACCTGTTGGGATATGCATTGATGATGGTAAGAGACAGGTTGTAAATGTTGTTACTTGGGAACAGCGTAAGTTGGGAGATGTATTTGATGGACTTCAGAATAATACCTTTTCAAGAGCAGATTTGAATTATGAATCCGGTGCTGTTAAAAACGTTCACTATGGTGATGTACTGATCAAATTTGGTGACTTTATAGATGTTTCCAAGGATGAATTACCATTTATAACCGATGAATCGCAGACTACAAAATACAACAGTTCTTTTTTGCAGGATGCATATCACAAGCAGCTTATTCCGTTAATGCAAGGAATAAAAGTAACATCAATATCAAAGAGCGCACTTCAAGAGGCAGATATGATCTTACCGAAATCATTTGAAGAACAGGCACAAATTGGAGAGTATTTTTCCAACATTGACCACCTTATCAACCTTCATCAGCGTAAGTGTAATTGGTTAAAAAATTTGAAAGAATATATGCTAAAGAACATCTTCCCAAGGTATAAGTAAAGAAAGTGTGCTAAAATTATATAGAAAATAGAAATGACGTAAATGTTATAAGGGGTGAAAGTAAATGATTGTGTATCACGGAAGTGGAGAGATGGTAGAATTTCCGGAAATAAGAAAAACGAAATACACAAAAGATTTTTCCTGGGGATTTTATTGTACTAACGACTATGAACAGGCATACAGATGGGCTGAAAGACGACATAAAAATGGAGTAATAAATTGCTATGAATATATAGAAAATCCCAAATTAAAGATAAAGAAATTTGATAAAATGTCTGATGAATGGCTTGATTTTATTGCAGAATGTCGCTCTGGAAAATTACATGATTACGATATTGTAGAGGGACCTATGGCAGATGATACAATTTGGAATTTTGTAAACGATTTTTTGAGCGGACTTATTTCCCGTAAAGTTTTTTGGGAATATGCAAAATTTAAACACCCAACGCATCAGATTAGTTTTCACACTATTCAGGCACTTGCCTGTCTGAAATACGAAAGGAGTGAGACGATATATGAAAGATCTGATACATGACAATTTGTTTTATGTGTGTACGGTAATAGAATTTGTTGCCAGAAGTACACATAATCATGTTCGGGATATCGTAAATAAATTGTCTGATGATGATATCGAGCATCAGTTAAAGGCTGCGTCTGTCAATCATTGTCTTTCTATGGAACAAATATGTGATGAATGGGTTGAGGATTATGACATTTCAGATGGAAATTATAATAATGTATCAGCTTGTCGTTATGCTGTGCCATCTGTGACCTCTATAGGCAGAGTTTATCAAAGACTTATCTTAGATGTCATGAAAGATAATGTAATAGAGACATTGCGCAAGGTATATAACTCTTTTATGAGTGATGAGATTTCAGACTTTAATTCAAGTTTTTATTATAGCAATCCTGATTATCTGAAATGTTCTTATGAAGAAGGACATGTTTTAAGTTAGATGGTGTAAAAATCAAAGCATTTCATGTTCCTAAAGGAGCAAGAAAAAATTATGGCAGAATTAGAAGCAGTCATTGAAAAAAGACTGATCGATCAGTTATGCAGTGGTGAGTCACAGTGGACATACCGGCCGGATATCCGGACAGAAGAGCAGCTTTGGAACAACTTTAAATACATTTTAGAGCAGAATAATAAGGCAAAATTAAATGATACCCCATTATCAGACTCAGAATTTGCAAAAGTGAAGAATGATCTTTCACATGTCTCCTTCTATGATGCCGGGAAATCAAGTACAGCACATTTTATATGATGGTGAAAATCGAGAGTGGTTTGATGCTCGTGTGTAGAAGCATAATCATTTAATAATTTCTGATAGGAAATTCGGTCGAGATCACTGATGATAAGGTCAGGCACAAGTTTTTCAAGCCAGTGATGAGCCATCAGATATTTTTTCATAGTTACAGTTCTTATGGCACCTTCTTTGTATACGGTGATTCATTGTTTGTAATAGTCGCAGAATAAGATGGTGCTATTATCTTTTGCTGTATTCATAAATAATCTCCTTTGTCCGTTTTGCATACGCCGATTGCACGCAGATGTAAAAGAAAAATACCTGGTGTTGTAAGTTGTATGGACAAACATATTGTACCTAATTTTTATAGAATAAATCTATGCTTTCTATGGTAATTCTAAACAAATTACAAACGATTGGCATACTGGTATGACCAGAATTTATTGACACCACCACACTGAAATGATAGAATTTATCTATAAGTAACAGATAAGGCAAAAAATGTTACATCAGAAATGGAGATTATCATGGGAAATGTACGGATTCTGGAAGTAAAACAGAGCATTTTCGAGAGCAATGACAAGCAGGCAGCATTGCTTCGCGAAGAACTGAAAAAAGACGGAGTATTCTTATTGAACCTGATGTCATCGCCTGGATCAGGCAAGACAACGACGCTGACACGCACGATCGAGGCATTGAAAGATGACTTGAAAATCGGTGTCATGGAAGCAGATATTGATTCGGATGTGGATGCTGAGACAATATTAAAGACCGGAGCAAAAGCAATCCAGCTTCACACGGGCGGTATGTGTCATCTGGATGCGGATATGACGAGACAGGGACTAAAAGGACTTGGAACAGAAGATGTGGAACTGGTTATTTTAGAGAATGTCGGAAACCTGGTATGTCCAGCAGAGTTCGACACGGGTGCAGTGAAAAATGCGATGATCTTATCCGTACCGGAAGGACACGACAAACCTTTAAAATATCCGCTGATGTTTTCTATCTGTGATGTGGTACTGATCAACAAAATAGATGTGATGCCATATTTTGATTTTGATCTGGAACAGTGCAAAAAGAATATCTTAATGCGCAATCCGAATGCAAAGATCATCCCAATCTGTGCAAAGACAGGTGAAGGTATAGAGGAATGGGCAGACTGGCTGAAAAAAGAGACTGCTGCATGGAAAGAGGAGGAACACGCGTGAAAAAGTTTGAGTACACACCACCGGAACAGCCGAGAGAGCTGATCTTAAAATTAGGACAGAAGATCACAGACCGTATCGGTCATACAGTGACAGCTGAGGATCCGGAATATTATGGTTTAGATGCGCTTGTGACGGATGAGATGGCAGAGGTTGCACTGAAAATGAAGGTGCGCAAGCCGATGACGTTAGCACAGATCGTAAAAGCTACCGGAAAAGAAGAAAAAGCATTAGAAGAGTTGTTGCAGGAAATGAGTAACATCGGTCTTTTAGAGTACAACTGGGAGAATCCGAAACACGAGAAACAGTATGTGCTTCCGATGTTTGTACCGGGAAGTGCAGAGTTCTTTAACATGAAGGCAGACCAGATCAAAGAGCACCCGGAAGTCGCATCATTTTTCGAGCGTATGGCATTTCTGCCATTGCAGAAAGTAACTCCGATGGTGCCGCCGGGAGGTGCTGGAATCGGTATGCATGTCATTCCGGTTGAGAAAGCGATCGAGACGGAAAATGAGTCTGTCAGTGTCGAACATATTTCCCACTGGCTGGATAAATATGACGGAAAATATGCAGCAGGACCATGTTCCTGCCGTTATTCCCGTGGCGTTTTAGGTGAGGGTTGCGCGGATGATCCGGAAGACTGGTGTATCGGTGTCGGCGATATGGCGGACTATTTAGTTGAGACAAATAAGGGACATTACATCACACGCGAAAAAGTAATGGAGATCTTACAGCGTGCGGAGGATAACGGATTTGTCCACCAGATCACAAACATTGACGGCGAGGATAAGATTTTTGCCATCTGTAACTGTAATGTAAATATCTGTAATGCACTTCGTACTTCACAGTTATTTAATACGCCGAATATGTCACGTTCTGCTTATGTGGCAAAGGTTGAGACTAAGGACTGTGTTGCATGTGGACGCTGCGTAGAATACTGTCCGGCGGGTGCGGTAAAACTGGGACAGAAGCTCTGTACCAAAGACGGAGATATCACATATCCGAAACACGAGCTGCCGGATAACACCAAGTGGGGACCGGAAAAATGGGATATGGATTACCGTGATAACAACCGTATCAACTGCTATGATACCGGAACCGCACCATGTAAGACTGCCTGCCCGGCACATATCGCTGTACAGGGATACTTAAAGATGGCAGCGCAGGGACGTTACACAGATGCCCTTGCACTGATCAAAAAGGAAAACCCGTTCCCGGCAGTCTGTGGACGTGTCTGCAATCACCGCTGTGAGGATGCATGTACAAGGGGAACTGTGGATCAGGCAGTTGCAATCGATGATGTCAAGAAATTTATCGCAGAACTGGATCTGAATTCAGATACACGTTACATTCCACCGGTTGTACAGCCGTCAAACCGTGGAACTTTCCCACAGAAGATCGCAATCATCGGTGGCGGTCCTGCAGGTTTAAGCTGTGCATTTTATCTGGCAGCCAGAGGTTACAAACCGACTGTATTTGAGAAAAATGAGCGCCCGGGTGGAATGCTCGTTTACGGTATTCCTTCTTTCAAATTAGAGAAAAATGTTGTGGATGCTGAGATCGAAGTGATGCGTGAACTTGGCGTGGACATCAAATGTAACATGGAAGTCGGAAAAGATATTTCTTTAGATGAACTGCGTGCACAGGGATATCAGGCATTTTACATCGCAATCGGATGTCAGGGAAGCCGCAAAGCAGGCATTCCGGGAGAGGACGCCGATGGCGTGATGAGTGCGGTTGATTTCTTACATATCGTATCCGGTGGAAACGAAGATTATCGTGTGGATGGCAGATCAGTTGTCATCGGCGGCGGTAACGTGGCGATCGATGTGGCACGTACAGCAGCGCGCTGTGGTTCCAATGAAGTTTCCATGTTCTGCTTAGAGTCAGAAACAGAGATGCCGGCATCGAAGGATGAAGTAGAAGAAGTCAAAGAAGAGGGTGCAGCTGTTTGCTGTGGATGGGGTCCGAAAGAGATTTTGACGGAAAACGGCAAAGTGTGCGGTATCGTGCTGAAAAAATGTCTTTCTGTCAAAGATGAGACAGGACGTTTTAACCCACAGTTTGATGAGAATGAGACAATGACCGTGGAATGTGAGCATGTATACCTGAGTATTGGACAGAGCATCCTCTGGGGTGATCTTCTGGCAGGTTCAAAAGTGGAACTTGGAAGAGGAAATGGAGCAGTAGCAGATCCGCTTACCTACCAGACTGCAGAACCGGATATCTTTGTCGGTGGAGATGTTTACACCGGACCAAGTTTTGCAATCAATGCGATTGCAGCAGGAAAAGAAGGTGCGGAGTCCATTCACCGTTTTGTACATGAAAATGCGAGCATGACGATCGGAAGAAACCGCCGTCAGTTTATTGAATTGGATAAGGAAAATCTTGCCCTGGAGGGATATGACAATGCAAAGAGACAGCATCCGGCAATGGATGAAAAGATCGATGCACACAGATCATTCCGCGATGCGCATAAGACACTGACGGAGGAGCAGGTAAAAATCGAGACGGCACGCTGTCTTGGCTGTGGAGCTTCCGTGGTCGATCCGAACAAGTGTATCGGATGTGGTGTCTGTACGACGAAGTGTGAGTTTGATGCAATTCATCTGCATCGTGAACTGCCGGAGTGCAGCCGCATGGTAAAAGCGGAGGACAAGATGAAGGCAATTCTTCCTTATATGTTAAAGCGTGAAGTGAAGATCCGTTTTGGAAAAAAGGAGAAATAAAGCGAATGCATGAACTTGGAATCGTATTTCATGTGATCAAAAGCGTGGAGGAGATCGCGCAGGAAAATGAACTCACAAAGGTTTCAGCTGTGACACTTTCCATCGGGGAAGTGTCCGGCATTGTGCCGTCCTATCTCACAGACTGCTGGCACTGGGCGGCAGACCGCACAGAGATTTTATCCGGCAGCGAGTTAAATATTGAGACGATCCATGCGGTGACACATTGTGACGACTGTGGCTGTGAATATGATACCGTAGCGCACGGCAAAATCTGCCCGGAGTGTGGCGGTGAACATACCTGGCTTTTGCGTGGAAATGAGACGATGATCAAAGAGATCGAAGTGCCGGAGGAAGAGCCGGTGCTATAAAAATGTGACAGCATGCAGAATTTGCATGCAGAATTTGCGTGCAGGATTTGTGTGCTGACACAAATTTATAATGGAAATGAATCATATTTAGGTTTTGTATTTTATGTCGTACAGAATCGAAATGTAATTGCAATTCGCAGAAAGTCATGATACCCTTTGTATACATAGTCTTCGCAAAGAGCACGTTTAAAGTCCTTTTTACGTAAGATTTTTTGAATGGGAAAAAGAAAAGACACTGACATCAAAAGAATTACTTGAGATGAAAGGTATGGCATAGGGAGAAAATGTAAGAGGCGCAATGCGACTCTTTTTGGGCTGTACCTGGAATTAGGGGTACAGTCTTTTTTTGCTTCATAGAAAATTACGTCCTATGAAGCGGAAAGCTGTATCATAGATTCGCGTATGAAAATCATAGAAATTTGGTAATCAGGGAGAAAATGAATGGAAACAAGAGTAGCGTTAATCGGAATCATCGTTGAAAACATGGATTTCACACCGGAATTAAATAATCTTTTGCATGAATATGGTTCATATATCATCGGACGGATGGGTCTGCCGTACCGCGAGCGGAATGTGCATATCATCAGTGTCGCGATCGATGCGCCGCAGGATGTCATCAATGCACTTTCCGGGAAAATTGGCAGACTCGAAGGAATCACGGCAAAAACGGTGTATTCCAATGTTGGCATGGTATAAGTCAGTGTTGATGTGCCCTGAGAATATACATATTGGGCAATATAGGGCAAAAATCATTGGATTGTTATCTGAATCCAGCAAAATACTTTGAGAATGAGGAATTTATGTTACAAAACCTGACAACACAAGACCAAAATACACAGAACACCGATAGCATGTCAGAGCGTGAACTTAAAAACCTGCCGGAGACAATAGAAAAGACAGCAGATATCACAAAAGAGCAGCTTGCATTTCTTCTTGCAACAGAGGACGATGCAATCATACAGGATTTAAAACAGCGTGCGCGGGGGACGGGGGACCGCATCTATGGAAAAAATGTTTACATCCGCGGACTGATCGAGTTCACGAATTACTGCAAAAATGACTGCCTTTACTGTGGAATCCGTAGGAGCAACTGCCACGCGGACCGTTACCGGTTGACGGAAGAAGAAATTCTCTCCTGCTGTAAAAACGGATATGAACTGGGCTTTCGTACTTTTGTGCTGCAGGGCGGGGAGGATGGTTTTTATACCGATGAAAAAATCTGTCAGATTGTTTCAAAAATCAAGGCAGAATATCCCGACTGTGCTGTGACACTTTCTATCGGGGAGAAAACAAGGGAGAGCTATCAGGCGTATTTTGACGCAGGGGCAGACCGGTATCTGCTGCGTCACGAGACGGCAGATGAAGCACATTATAAGAAACTGCACCCGGCAGAGATGTCTTATCAGAACCGGATGCGCTGTCTTAGAGATTTAAAAGAGATCGGATATCAGACAGGCTGTGGTTTTATGGTAGGTTCGCCGTATCAGACCGTTGACACCTTGTGGGAAGATCTGCAGTTTATCCGCAGATTAAAACCGCAAATGGTCGGCATTGGGCCGTTTATTCCACAGAAAGATACGCCGTTTGGTACTGAGGCAGCGGGCACAATGGAGATGACACTGCGGCTGCTTTCCATTATCAGGCTGATCCATCCGCATGTGCTGCTTCCGGCAACCACAGCACTTGGAACGATTCATCCAAAGGGCAGAGAACTTGGAATTTTAGCGGGAGCGAATGTCGTCATGCCAAATTTATCCCCGGTTGCCGTGCGCGAAAAATACAAATTATACGATAATAAAATCTGTACCGGTGACGAGGCGGCAGAATGCCGTTTCTGCATGCAGCGCCGGATGGAAAGCATCGGCTATCAGGTAGCCGTAAACAGGGGAGATTTTCAGCCATAATAGAATCCACAAATAAAAATACACTAACCGGAAAGCAAGCGGGCGCAAACTGACCGGAAAGAAAGGAAGAATGTATGTACAACGCAAAATCATTAAAAGCAGAAGAGTTTATTTCAGACGAGGAGATCAAAGAGACACTTGCCTATGCAGATGCAAACAAGGACAACGTGGCACTGATCGATGAGATCATTGAGAAGGCAAAATTAAGAAAAGGTTTAAACCACAGGGAGGCATCTGTTCTTTTAGCATGTGAGATTCCGGAAAAAATCCAGGAAGTTTATACACTTGCAGAGCAGATCAAAAAAGATTTTTACGGAAACCGTATCGTTTTATTTGCACCGCTTTACCTGTCAAACTACTGTGTGAACGGCTGTGTATACTGCCCGTATCATCTGAAAAACAAACATATTGCAAGAAAGAAGCTGACACAGGAAGATATCGTAAAAGAGGTTACAGCACTGCAGGATATGGGACATAAACGTCTTGCCATTGAGGCGGGCGAAGATCCGGTCAACAATCCGATCGAGTATATCTTAGAGTGTATCAAGACGATTTACAGCATCAAACATAAAAACGGTGCGATCCGCCGCGTCAATGTCAATATTGCTGCAACGACCGTGGAAAATTACCGTAAATTAAAAGAGGCAGGCATTGGAACTTACATCCTGTTCCAGGAGACTTACCACAAAGACAGCTATGAAAAACTGCATCCGACCGGACCGAAACACGACTACGCATACCACACCGAGGCGATGGACCGTGCGATGGAGGGCGGCATTGATGATGTGGGACTTGGCGTATTATTCGGGCTTGACCTTTATCGTTATGAGTTCGCAGGACTTTTGATGCATGCAGAACATTTAGAGGCAGTCCATGGAGTCGGACCACATACGATCAGTGTGCCAAGAATCAAACATGCCGATGATATCGATCCGTCCGCATTTGACAATGGTATCTCCGACGACACATTTGCTAAGATTTGTGCCCTGATCCGCGTTTCCGTGCCATATACCGGAATGATCATTTCAACAAGAGAGAGCCAGGAAGTGAGAAACAAAGTCCTCCCGCTTGGCGTTTCCCAGATCAGCGGTGCATCAAAGACAAGTGTCGGCGGGTATGCAGAGCCGGAAAAAGAAGGGGAAGTGACCAGTGAGCAGTTTGATGTCAGTGATCAGAGAACCTTAGATGAGGTCGTAAACTGGCTGATCAAACTGGGCTATATTCCAAGTTTCTGTACCGCATGTTACCGCGAGGGAAGAACCGGTGACCGTTTTATGGCGCTCTGTAAAAACATGCAGATCTTAAACTGCTGTCACCCGAATGCACTGATGACGTTAAAAGAATATCTGGAAGATTATGCAAGCGAAGAAACAAAACGTCTTGGCATGGAGCTGATTGACAGAGAACTTGAGAAGATCCCGAACCCGAAGGTAAAACAGACTGCATACGAGCATATCCACGATATTGCAGAAGGAAAACGTGATTTCAGATTCTAAGGGAAATGAGGAGTACTATGGCAGGAACACTGAATGATACACCGGGCAGCAATCGTCTGCATATCGGTGTGTTTGGGAAAACAAACAGCGGGAAATCTTCTTTTATCAATGCTTTCACACATCAGGAAGTCTCCATTGTTGCAGATGTCGCCGGAACGACAACGGACCCGGTCTATAAGCCGATGGAGATCAGTCCGCTTGGTCCCTGTGTGATCATTGATACGGCGGGATTTGATGATGAAAGCGAACTCGGTGAACGTCGTGTGGAGAAAACAAAACTGGCAGCGGAAAAGGCGGATATCGCCGTAATCGTAGTATCCGGTACACCGGATCTTACCGAGGAATTAAAATGGTATCAGCTTCTGAAAGAAAAACATACCCCGGTTTTGTTCCTTGTCGGAAAGGCAGATATTGATCCAGACACAGATGAAATCGCTTCCTATATCAAAGAAAAAACAGGAAAACAGGCGCTCACAGTCAGTGCCAAAACAGGAGCAGGGATCGAAGCAGTCAGGGAAGAACTTGCCCGCCTTGTGCCGGAAAATTATGGGGAGAGGCTGATCACTGGAGATTTCGTCACGGAAGAAGATTTCGTCTTACTGGTGATGCCACAGGATATCCAGGCGCCGAAAGGACGTCTGATCCTGCCGCAGGTGCAGACGCTGCGGGAACTTTTGGATAAAAAGTGTCTGGTCATGAGTGTGACAACAGATAAACTGTTGCCGGCACTTGCAGCCTTAAAGCAACCGCCGAAACTGATCATCACGGACTCGCAGGTGTTTGGCTATGTGTATGAGCACAAGCCGAAAGAGAGCATGCTGACCTCGTTTTCGGTATTGTTTGCAGCATATAAAGGGGATCTTCCTTATTATGTGGAAGGCGCTAAAATGTTAGATTCCCTGAACAATGAGTCACACGTCCTGATCGCTGAATGCTGCACTCATGCGCCGTTACAGGAAGATATCGGAAGAGTCAAGATTCCACGCATGTTAAAGAAGCGTGCGGGAGAGGGTATTACCGTAGATATCGTGAGTGGAACAGATTTTCCACAGGATTTATCCGGTTATGATCTGATCATTCAGTGTGGTGCATGTATGTTCAACCGTAAATATGTGATGTCCCGGATCGACCGCGCCAAAAAACAGCAGGTTCCGATGACAAACTATGGGGTGACGATCGCCCATCTGACCGGAATACTCGATAAGATATCGATGTGAATGGAATGTCAGACAGAAATATAACAGAAGACAGATAAGAGATTGTAAGCCCGCAGAGAACCGGAGATGTTTTTCTGTGGGCTTGTTGTTTGCAGTATAAGTGGTAGAAAAAAGTGAATCAGATTTATATGATGCGTATATATCACTTACTAACTGTGCAACAGATCCTTCAGGAAGTTTGCAGACATATTCAAGTACTTTCAATGATGCTGATACAAATACGTTAAATGCATACAAGGCAATGGAACTGTATCTGGATGATTAAGTAAGGGGTAGAGCGCAGGATTGCACTCTGCCTTTTAACTATCCGTTCTGATATTATGTGATGCCTAAAATATGGACCTAAAATATGGACCCTCAAATATGGACAAATATACTTAAAAGCAAAAATTTCGAGAGGGAATTGATCTCTGGTTGTCGTACGCAAATTTATTGCTGAACGTATTATATCATATCGTAATGGAAATGAAAATTCGGGAATCTTGTTTACAAACCGGGACTTTCATTTACAAACCGGGAATCTCGGTTACAAAACAGGACTTTCATTTACAAACTGGGAGTCTTGGGTTACAAAGGGGATTCTCGGGTTACTATTTACCCTCAAAAGCAAGGTTATGAATTTCTTTCTCACAAAGACTAATGACTTTTAAATGAAAATAATTAAAGCTCGCAAGAAAATGCGATTATTTTGATTGCAAGAATAAGCGTTTTGTACTATAATTTAAAAAGTGAGTTTTTACTCAATTGTGACAAATATAACATGTCTATAGAAGAAGCCACGAGGTGTGAGAATGAGAGTAAGTTACAATAAATTATGGAAGTTATTGGTAGACAAAAAGATGAGTAAAGCCGATTTGAGAAAGGCTGTAGATATTGCTCCGAATACTCTTACAAAGATGCGTAAGGATGGAGAAGTGTCTATGAGTGTATTACTCAAGATTGCTACATATCTGGATTGCGATATTAGCGATATCTGTGAGTTTGTGAAAGATGAAGAATAAACCTTGTTGGAGAGTGCAAAATGGCAGAGTTATCTGCATAAGGCACAGAAGTATGTGGAGACTGCAATGCAAAGTGCCCAGTATACAATTGACAATGCAACATCTTCATCAGAGAAATCAAAAGCCACAAAGGCAGTAACAAAGTATACTAAACAGCTTGCAGAAATGAAGATATATGATGAAGCAATTGCTCATGTAGCCAATCAGAGAATCGAGATTGACTTGGATGATGGTGTAAAGGTAAATTACGCTAAATTCCAAGGCGTGGAAGTGGCACAGGAAGGTAAAAAAGCATTAAAAATTGATCTTTTGGCAAAAATATAAAAGGAATGATAGATATGCAGTTAGTTACAGAACTGAAGGATTCGCTGTTTAATGATGATATTGCCGATTTATGTATAGATTTAACAGAAATAGGCATAGATTCGGTAATGGATGATGGGGTTTTAGCAGAAGTACCTATAGCTAAAACAATTGTAGCATTAAGTAAAACGGGATTGGCTATTCGTGAAAGGAACATGTTGAAGCAAACATTAACTTTTATCAGAGCATTTAATTCTGAAACAATTTCGGATGAGCAATTGCAAAAGTATAAAGATAAAATGACTGATAATAAATATGCCGAAAAGGAATTAGGAAGAGTTGTATATTTACTTGATAGAAATATTGATAATGTTAAATCTGCAATTCTTGGAAAAATCTTTAATGCATATGTTAATGGCAAAATGAGATGGGATAAATTTTGCGAATTGTCAGAAGTGAATGAAAGAATGTTTGTTAGTGATTATAAGATGTTATTAAGTGATGAGAAAATGCAATATACTAACGGAAATTATATCATAAGTAGGTTGATTGCATTAGGCATAATGGTGGAAAAAGATGCTCCTAATGCTAGCAAAACATCTATTGAAATGTTCTGTAATATTAAAAAAAGTGATATAGATGTATTTAATAAATCTGATTATCAAATTACGAGTTTGGGAAAAGAGCTTATTAAATATTTGAATGTGGATTTTCGTGAGTAGTAAAATAGCAATTTGATTGTAATTGAGCAGATGCACTGCATAATTACGAAGGAGGTTTGGTGATTGAAGGAAAAAGTTTTAGGAGAATTAAATCTTAAAGAAGACCATGAGCGAGAATGCAAATTAGCAACTGGTGGACTTCCTGAGAGTATATGGGAGACATACTCTTCCTTTGCTAATACCAATGGTGGCACGATTCTGCTTGGAATAAAGGAACACAGAGATTCTTTTACAGTTGAAGGACTGACAGATAAGCAAATTGTTAAGTATCAGAAGGATTTCTGGAGCACTTTAAATGACAGAAATAAGGTGTCAAAGAATATTTTGCTAAATCATCATGTGAGATCTGTAGCTGTCGGAGAAAAGAAAATACTAAGAATTGATGTTCCAGCAGCAGACAGACATGATAAGCCGGTATACATCGGGACAGATCCAATGA
Organism: Roseburia sp.; assembly: GCA_003483745.1. Classification (GTDB taxonomy): domain Bacteria; phylum Bacillota; class Clostridia; order Lachnospirales; family Lachnospiraceae; genus Roseburia. Next base: position 16,193 of record DMYD01000025.1, read on the forward strand.
AAGGCACTTATAAAAGAGATTATGAAGGTGACTTTCTTTGCACCGAAGAGGCGGTTCGTGCGATGTTTGCAGATCAGAGAGATGTGTCTGGAGATGTGGAAGTGCTGGATGAGTTTGGATTGGATGTGCTGAATCAGGATACAATAAAAGGCTATAGAATCATTTTTGAACAGCTTCATAGTGGACATCCGTGGAATGCTTTGGAAAATGACGAGTTCCTTATGAAATTAAGGGCAGCAGCAAAGAATAAGAATGGTACATTATCTCCAACGATAGCAGGACTTTTATTCTTTGGAGAGGCTTATCATATTACTGAGGTTTTTCCAAATTATTTTCTGGATTATCGTGAGGAATGTGATGATAAAGCCGTGCGCTGGTTATTCCGGACACATTCTAACGAAGGTGATTGGAGCGGTAATATATATGATTTTTTCTGCAAGGTGCGTACCAGAATGGACGATGATGTAGCAGTTCCATTTGCAAATAGACGAAATGGATATCGTGTAGATAGAGTGGATGTGCATGATGCATTGGAAGAAGCATTGGCAAATGCACTGGCACATGCAAATTATTATGGCAGACGAGGAATCCTTGTTGTTAAAAAGGGAAAGGAACTTAGTATTTCCAATCCCGGTACGATCAGAGTAACAAAAGAAGAATTTTATGCAGGTGGCAATAGTGATCCACGAAATCCAAATATCTTAAAGATGTTTGGTTTTGTAAATGTTGGTGAGCGTGCTGGAAGTGGTGTCGATAAGATTATGACTGCATGGGCAGAACAAAATTGGAAAAAACCGGAATTTGATTTCTCAGAGCGCAGTGACAGGGTAACATTAAAGCTCGAAGTTGGACAAGTGGTATATATTCCGGGAGCTGCTGATATCAGAAATGAAAATACAAATCAAGCAAAAGAAATTGCTGTGTCAAAAGAAGATAAAATACTTGAGTATATCAGGCAGAATGGAAGTATTTCTTCCCAAAAAGCTGCTTATATAGGTGGTTATAAGTCAAAGACAGGAGCAAGAAAATTGCTTGATAAGATGATAGAAAAGGGATTGATTACGAAGATTGGAAATGGACCGGCAACTAAATATGTGATTTAGTGGTCACATTACTATTTATCGAACACTTTATAGAACACTATCGGACACTTTTGGGGTTATCGGATAAAAAGTGTTCGATAAGTGACCGGTAGTGACCATTTATCGGACACTTATTAGCATAGGCTGAATATAAATATTTGTGCAGACTATCTGCACAAATGGATTAGAAGGTGAAATATGGATTTACAGAACATACAGGATCAATTAAATACAGAATTTGCCAATTGTTGCAGTTTATCAGTGGGCAGATATACTTGGAGTAGAATATGAAAATGATGATTTATTTTTTACTGCAAAGGAACTTATATCTGCAAATATAGATTTTGTCGATTGGAATCAATTGAAGGATATGCGATCAAACTTTCAGCGAAAAACTTTGCGTTTGAAGATGACAAAAAAATAGTCCCACTTTATGCAGCGTTTTTGTTATAGCTAAAGCAGACCCGTTTTCTTACCGATAATAACCTATATAACCAGAAACCGTTATGAAAAAGGGGAAAATAAGTGATGTCAATTACAGCAGTCGGCAGCAGTACAAACTATGCAGAACTTACATCGAGAATGTCAAAAGAGGGGCACCACGGCGATCTGACGATCGAACCGTTTATGGCAGAACAGGTTGCAAAGGAGAAAAAAGCACCTTATTCGTCGATGGCGGAAAATGGGATGATCACATATAAGGGAGTTACATTCGTCTGTGATGATGATAACCAGTGCCTTTGTCTTGGGGATATGACGGACGAAAAAAATGTGCTGACGATCCCGTTGGAAAAGGGCGGATCTTTAAAGGTCAACCGAAATAATCTTGGGGATCTGTCGCATGCAATCGGCATGTTCTCACCGGAGGATGTTAACCGGATCCTGTCAGCGATCGCGCAGGATAACCAGTGCACACAGAAAATGTTTGAGATCGAAGATATGGAAAATGGTGGAAATGGAGATTTAAATGAACGATTTTAATTATTATGCACCGACAAAAGTTGTGTTTGGAAAAGGTGCGGAACAAAATGTTGGAAAACTGGTGAAAGAGCAGAATTGCAAAAAAGTACTGATCCATTATGGAAGCGGCAGTGCCAGACGGTCCGGTCTGTTAGACAGGATCGAGGCAATTTTTGAGAAAGAGGGAATTGCATACACCGAATTAGGTGGTGTCGTTCCAAACCCGAGACTTTCATTAGTATATGAGGGAATCGGACTCTGTAAAAAAGAAAACGTGGATTTCATCCTTGCCGTCGGCGGAGGAAGTGTCATTGATTCTGCAAAGGCGATTGGCTATGGTGTTGCAAATGAGGGAGATGTATGGGATTTCTTTGATTTTAAACGGAAACCGACCGCATGCCTGCCAATCGGCACAGTGCTTACGATCGCAGCAGCGGGAAGTGAGATGAGCGGCTCCTGCGTGATCACGAAAGAAGAGGGTGGTATGAAAAGAGGGTGCACGACAGATTACAGCAGATTAAAGTTTGCTGTTTTAAATCCGGAACTTACGCTGACGCTTCCGTCGTATCAGACGGCATGCGGGTGTACGGATATCCTGATGCACACAATGGAGCGTTATTTCAATCACAGTGAAAACATGGAACTGACCGACGGGATCAGCGAAGCGCTTATGCGCACAGTAATCAGAAATGCAAAAATCCTTGTAAAAGAGCCGGAAAATTATGATGCGCGTGCGGAAGTGATGTGGGCAGGAAGTCTTTCACACAATGGACTGACCGGTTGCGGAACGGACGGTGGAGACTGGGCAACACACAAGTTAGAACATGAACTTGGCGGAATGTTTGATGTGGCACATGGAGCAGGACTTGCAGCAATCTGGGGAAGCTGGGCACGTTATGTCTGCGGAGAGCGCATTGACCGCTTTGTGCAGTTTGCAGAGCGCGTCATGGATGTGACACCACAGGAGACAGAACAAAAGACGGCAGAGGCAGGCATCGCGGCGATGGAAGATTTCTACCGGGAGATAAAAATGCCAACATCCCTGGCAGAACTGGGCATTGCGCCAACGGATGAACAGATCCGGGAACTGGCAGAAAAGTGTAATGCGGCGGTCAGAGGCAATCTTGGAAAAGTAAAACATCTGAATGTGGAAGACATGATCGCAATCTATACCGCAGCAAGAAGATAGAATGCAGATTTTAACGACTGTGAAGGGAGTATCCCAAAGTTTGTG
>DMYD01000023.1:0-12591 GCA_003483745.1 Roseburia sp.
TGAATTACAGGAATGCTCCTATTCTTTCTTATCCGCTCCATTATAAAACAAACCGCTTTTCTTATTCAATCAGTATCCATATCATATTTAAAACTTCGGTTGTAAAGTCGTTACTGTTCACTCGTACCTCGTTCCAGTAACGGATTTTGCCGATGCTTCGCATTCCAAATCGGCAAAATCTGCTGCCACCACTGTATCATACGGCATTTTCAGTTCAGAAAATGCCTGCCTGTGAACAGTAGCGTAAAGTCAATGTTCTCTGGTAGATCTCAACTAATTTTTCACGGTTCTTTTCGCTGATAAAATAATAATCGCTCTGACTCCCCTCTGCCATGATATAAGGTCCAAAAGTCCGTATCCCACAAAACAGCACAGTTCCTTTCGATGCTACGGCAAGCCCGTATCCCTTTTCCGATATCACAAGCGGCATCCTTAACTTTTTCCCTCCATGGGAAATATATTTTGCTTTTGCTGTCACATCCATAAAATCAGCGGCAAGCAGTCCCTTTGCTTTCAAATGTTCGGACTTTTCCCAGTCAAAAAATATCCAGTTACATCTGCCTTCCTGAAACCTTGGTTCCTCCGCTTTTTCCGCAAGCAACAGTTGCTTTTTCTCATTGTAAAAACAGACCGCTCCATTATTTTTTGCAATGCGCACGGTAACTTTTTCCGTTGCAATTTCCACCAGCGTTTTGGATTCTTTTGCACTCCATGAAAATGCTGTATCCGCCTTTCCTTTCCATGCAGTATCACCAATTTTTTCCGTGACACCCTTCACGAAACTGACCCGGATCACCTCCGGTGTGATCGGTGTGATGCGTAAAAGTCCGTACATGCTGGAAAGTTCCACATAGCTTTTTGTCTTTTTGATCCATTTGATAACAAAATTGTTTCGGGAATGACCTTTGACACGGAGGATCGCATTGTCCGGTATCGCGCCAAATTCATATGGAGAGATAATGATTTCCTCCGTATGATTTTTTTCGTTTTTTCCAGAGTTGTCTGCTGCTTTTCTGACTGGCGCTGCCACAGCTCTCTTATAGGCAGATGCCATTTTCTGCCCTGTCAATGTTTTTCCTCTTACCTCAGCCTCATTTTCTTTCCCCTGCGGTTTAATGACAATGCGCTTCGGGCCGATGTACTCGCGCTCTGCCATATCCTTTGCGCCCTCGATCCTGCGCTGCTGTTCGATCTCTTTTTCCGTGTGCTGCACCCGTTCAAATTCCGCTGCTTTTGTCAAGGTTTCTGCCGCAAACTCTTTCATATGTTTTCCTTCCGGGACTTTGTCGGCAAGGATCCCGGTCAGTTTTCCACGGTGCAAAACCACAAGTTCATGTAGTGCGCGGGTCGCAGCCACATACAGAAGTTTGACATGCCCGTTATCCGACGGGTATTTTTCCTGCGTCGGATCAAACAGCAGCACAGCATCAAATTCAAGTCCTTTCGTGTAGGAGACAGGAAGCACCATGACGCCATCCCCGAACTCGGCTTTTTCCAGATCTGTTTCTACAATTTTTACATATTTCTTTAGTTCTTCCGCAGCCTGTGCCGCTTCCGCCTCATCACGACAGATCACAGCGATCGTCTCATAACCGTCCTGCTGCCATTTTTTGATCGTGGTGACGGTATCTGCCAGCAATTGATTTTCATCCGGACATGCCACCGTCTGCACCGGATTTCCGTGACGAATAATAGGTTCCACCGGATAAATAGAAAAATCCCCATGACGCAGGATCTCATTTGCAAATTCAGAAATTTCCACTGTATTACGGTAACTTTTCCGCAGAAGTCCAAACGCATCGAATGTCCCGGTCAGGATCAATTTTTTTAATTCATCCCAGTCGTTTAAACCATACTCAAAATGAATATTCTGGGATGTATCACCCATAATCGTGTAAGTACAGCCATACAGACAGTAATGCAGGCATCTGTATGACATCATGCCAAAGTCCTGCGCCTCATCGATTACCACATGGCTCGCCTCGCGCACCGGATCTGTTTCTTTGATCCGCTTATAAATATATGCAAGTGCCGCAAGATCATAGACATCAAACGAGTTTTCCAGCACATCGACTTCTTTTCCTGCCTCCTGCTGCGCAAGTAAAAATTCTCTGTAAAAAGTAAATACAGATTCTCTCCATTTTCCATCCCCAAAATAAGACGCGTATTTTTTGTCTAAAATCTTTTTCTCTTTTGGCGGAAAAGTCACGGACTTCCCGGAAACCTCATTTTCATATTTTGCATACAAAATCTCATTTAACATGAGTATCTTGCTCTGCATGGAAACTTTCGGATTATTTTTTAAATAACGTCCGATCTGCTCCTTTGATAACAGGAGATTTCCAGTCTTTTCCATATAAATGTCTTCTTTTGCGATCGACTGATTCTCATAGTTCTGGCAGAATTTTTCTAAATCCAGAAACCACGCCGTGCCGCCCCTGATGCTGTTTTTTGCATCTGTCTTGTCGATATTGTGGTAAGAAAACCGCGTCTCGTCCCAATCCTCATACAAAAGGCGGATGAAAAGCTGCTCCATCGTCATCTGACGGATTCCATACACATCAAGTTCCGGCAGAACACTTGTGATATAATTCAAAAGAATCCGGTTGCTTCCTATAATATAAAAGTCCTCCGGGCGGAAATCATCTTTATAATTATATAGAATATAGGAAATGCGGTGCATCGCCACCGTCGTTTTTCCGGAACCGGCGACACCCTGCACAATGATGTTTGTTTTCGGTGAACGGCGGATAATGAGGTTCTGCTCTTTCTGGATCGTCGCAATGATCTCGCCCAAAACTGCCTTTTTATTTTTGGCAAGGTATTTTGTCAGCAGTTCATCGTTGGCGACCACATCCGAATCAAAGAAATCTTTTAACCGGTCATTTTCAATCTCGTAAGTGCGCTTGCGTTTCAGATCAATCTCAAATGTTTCCTCAGAACTCACGGTATATTGGCATGTTCCCATCCTGCTCTCATAGTATACTGATGCGATCGGTGCTCTCCAGTCGAGCACGACCGGATCAGAGCTGCTGTCCGTGATGCCGACTCTTCCAATATAAAAAGTCTCATCCGCTTTCGCCTTTGGATCCCTGAAATCAATGCGCCCAAAATATGGCTTCTTACGTGCCTTTTCATAGCGCACCAGTTCCCGTTCTTCCTCTTTTAACCTCGCAGTCGCATTGTTCCAGAGTGCCAGTCCTTCCTTATCCTTTGCATCGTAGACTTCGAGGAGATCGGCAAGATCTTCATTAATTTTCCGGATATCTTCTTTCGCATGATCTAAATTATCCTGCGCGATCTCTATGATTTTACTGAGCTGATGCTCCTCGTCTTCCTTTGTCAGACCGGGGAATTTCTCAAACAGCTTTATGATCTCATCTAACGAATCCACCCTCGCTGCCAGTTTCCCACGCAGTGTCTCATCCGGTTCGGTCTGATCCGGTACCATCACAACATTACAGCCTGCACCATAAGCACTGCATACACCGTTTGGGGAATCCTCAACCGCCATACATTCATTCGGCAAAAGTGCAAGCTGTCTGCATGCATACTGATAGATATCCGGTGAAGGCTTTCCATGTTCCACCATCGTTGCACAAATGATCTGATCAAAATAACCGTAAAGACCAAGCTGCTTTAAATACTGTTCCGTGCGCACCTGATCCGTTGCTGTCGCGATTGCACGGCGAATACCCTGTACCTTTAAATAATCCAGCAGTTCGATGGCACCTTTTTTGATCTCAATTCCATTTTTTTTCAGACACTCTCCCATGATCTGTTTGCGGTAATTTCGTATCGCCGTATAATCCAGATCCGGATCATGAAACATTTCTTTTAAATGCTGTGGTGCATATGGCTGCCCAAGCGATCGCATGGTAAGTGCCTGTTCATCCGTCATTTCATACCCAAAATGCGCCAATGCCTTTGGCCAGAACATGCGGTAATATTTTTCCGTATCGATCAGTGTGCCGTCCATATCAAAAATTACGGCTTTTATGTTTTTTGTATTCATGCTTTTCCTCTTCTATCCCGAACCATTACCTCAATTGTGCAACAACCGGCTGCATAAATCCCAGCCAGAACGATTGTCGTGAATTAGAATATTTTAACACATTTATTTTCACACGACAACGCTATTTCGAATGGCTGATACATTCTGCTGGATTGCAGAGCCAAAATCTTTTGAAAATGATTCTTTTCGCATACGAAACTGTCACAGAGGAAGCAAAAGACTATGCATCTTTATGACCTGCATACAAGACAAACTATATTTCAGACGTTCCATCGTGGCTCTTTTGCATACCCCATAAACAGATCAAAGATCGCACGGTAGCCTTCCTCCTTGATATGCATTCCCTCAATCGTATACTCTGCTTTTAGATTTCCATCCCGGTCTTTTAACGGATCATTGATATCTATATATTTTGCATGATGTCTTTCCGCAAGCTCCTGCACTGCCTTATTTGCCATCGCAATTTTCCCGTTCGTGCGGACACGCAGACATGGTTTCATCTCCTCGGCTGCTGCTTCATAATTAATCGGATAATATGCCATCATATAGATTTCAATATCAGGCAGTTTGTTTTCTACAATGGAAAGTATCCTGTCATAGTTTGCGATCATCCGGTCGATGGATATCGCAGGATCACTCAGATCATTTGTCCCGATATTGATAAAAAGGCGGGACGGCTTTAGATCCAGGATGCAGACATCTACATTTTCAAGCAGCTCGTCTGTGATAAAACCGCCGATTCCACGGTTATAGACCGTGATATCCAGATGGTCTTCGTCAATAAATTTTTCGACCGGAAACATCTCCATCAGTGAGGAACCTGCGCATACAATTTCCCCCGGTACCACTTTCTGATTCAATTTTCTGTAACGTACAATTTTTTCTTCCTTCGTCATGTTAATCCTCCTCGAATTCCATTTCCTTAATAAATGCTTCCACTTCTGCCGGCAAACGTTCCTCGCGCCATGCTAACAATATCTCGGTTGTAAGATCAGCGTCCGTAATGCCATAAACACACATCGAGTCAGACACACGCATGGACTCTGGCAAAATAGCCACTCCAATCCCTTTTTCTGCAATTGTCATCGCTGTTCTTGCATCCTCACATTCATAATAGATATCGCAGGTCAGTCCAACAGCCTCAAACGCTGAAATAATATAATTCCGATACCGGTGTGATAATATCAGATGTTCCTTTGACAATTCTCTCAAACTAATCTGTGATCCATCCTTTTTCCTGAATCCCTCTATTCCCTCATATCCATCTGCTGCCACGGCAACCAGTTTTTCCTGAATCAGCCTCTTTGTCTTACAACCGTTCAGCGTGATCGGCGTACGCAGCGTTGTGATATCTATCATGTGCTTTTCTAATTGCTCTTTTAAATTGAATGTCGATCCCTCATGAATATCAAAATGAATCTCCGGATATTGTTTTGAAAACCGCTCAATATATTCTGACATCATCAGAACCGTAGATGGTGTAATACCAATATGTATCGTTGCAGACTGACTTACCTTGACCACCTCACGCTTTGTAACATCTAACATTTTTAAAATACTGCCAGACCTTGCATACAACACCTTTCCAGCTTCTGTCAATGTGATTTTCTTTGTTCCACGAAAAAAAGCTGTACATTAAGTTCTTCTTCAAGCATTTTCATCTGATAACTGACCGGTGGCTGTGTCATTTTAAGAACTTTCGCAGCACCACTCACCGTTCCCTCTTCCACCACTGCACGAAAATATTCCAACTGTCTGATTTCCATGTTTCCCTCCTCTCCTGTTTTTGTCAGTATATATAAAAAATATTGTTTTATGATATAAAATAAATATTTTTTATATATTATAATTTATGCTATACTGGTTTTCAAGAATTAAATTTTTCACAAAAATGAGGATTACCATGAAACGTATTGATTTTGAAAACGGAACCGTAACTGAAAATATATTAAGCGCTGCCCTCCCTATGCTTGCAGCCCAGATTTTAAGTCTGCTCTATAACATTGTAGACCGCATTTATATTGGTCGTATCCCGGATATCGGGACCACAGCGCTTGGTGCTGTCGGACTTTGTTTTCCGCTTATTATGATCATCACGGCATGCAGCAATCTGTTCGGGAGCGGCGGCGCACCGCTTTTTTCGATCAACCGTGGGAAAGGTGATAAAGAACAGGCAAACAGGATCTTAAATACCTCTTTTTCCATGGTATGTGCCAGTGCACTCCTCCTGATGGGAACCGGTCTTCTCTTTGCAAAACCGCTTCTCATTCTTTTTGGTGCCTCAAAAAATGCTCTGACTTTTGCCAGACCTTATATGATGCTGTATCTGCTCGGTACACTTCCATCCATGATTGCTACTGGCATGAACCCTTTTATCAATGCACAGGGGTATTCCACAACCGGGATGTTTTCCGTGGCAATCGGTGCAATCACAAACATTCTCCTGGATCCGCTCTTTATTTTCACCTTCCATCTGGGCGTAAACGGTGCAGCGGCCGCCACTGTATTGTCACAGATTTTATCTGCACTGTTTGTGTTTCATTTTCTGCGCCGCAAAGCGGAGATCAAAGTCCGCCTGCTTCGAAAAAATGAACTTTCCTCCTGCATTCCTCTCGCGAAAAGTATCATCAGCCTCGGTACATCCGGTTTTATCATGCAGCTCACCAACAGTCTCGTCTCCATCTGCTGCAATCATGTACTCTCCGTCACCGGTGGCGATGTGTACGTCTCTGTCATGACAATTGTCTCAAGTGTCCGCCAGATGGTGGAAACTCCGATCTATGCGATCACGGAAGGTTCCTCCCCAATCATAAGCTACAACTATGGTGCCCTCCGCCCCACGCGCGTCAAAAAAGCCGGCATCACGATGGCTCTTATGGCGCTCGTCTATACCGGCCTCATGTGGAGCGTGATCATTCTCGCCCCGGAATATTTAATTGGTGTTTTCAGTTCGGATACTGCACTGTCAGCAGACGCCGTTCCCGCATTAAAACTGTATTTTGCTGCATTTATCTTTATGGATCTGCAGTATATCGGTCAGACTGTTTTTAAATCTTTAAACAAACGCAAACAGGCTATTTTCTTTTCCCTGCTGCGCAAAGTTTTTATCGTCGTACCTCTGACCTATCTCCTGCCATACGCCTTCCATATGGGAACAGACGGCGTATTTCTTGCAGAACCGATCTCAAACGTGATCGGCGGCAGTCTGTGTTTTATCACGATGCTGCTCACTGTGCTGCCGGAGCTGAACCGGATGGAAAAGCAGTAAAATACTCTTTCAATTCCGCCACGATCATCTTCTGGCTCTCCCTCGTGTGGATCAGGGCATAATAATGTCCGCCTCCAAATTTTGATCTTCTTTCCTCTTCCCGTATCCCCGCTGCGGTGCCTTTTTCGGTTACGCGTCTGACGTGGGTTTCGCCTTGCACCTCCTCTTTCAAATAACCTTTTTGCACGAGCAGCTCATTGACAAAAGCTGCCGTCAGTTTTTTACGGTCTTTTTCCCCACAAAGTGCATTGATCTGATCGGTCAGTTCCGATATCATGCAGGAGTCAGAAAACGTTACCTGATCTAATTTTTCCGGTGCAATATAAAACGGCTGTTTCTTTTTTCTCGCCGGGGCTTTCGCCACAGTCTCTACTGTCGCAACTCCTTCTGTCTTTCCTGTTGTCATATTTTCGGTTTCATGTGTCTGTAAAAACTTTCGGATGATCTCTGTAAAATTCTCCCCGTAGCTTGCAATCTTCTGTGCACCCATTCCGTAAACGTCTGCCATCTGCGCTTTATCAGCCGGACATTTAGCGCACATATCTTTCAACGTTTTATCCGAACAGATGATAAATGGAGGTACGCCCTGTTTTGCTGCAAGCTCCAACCGGCATTTACGCAGCTCCTCAAACAGCTCCTGTCCCTCTTTCGTTAAATCTGCAAGTTCCGCGGTCTTTTTCTTTGCCTTTCCGGTCTCTATATAATTTTCCTCCGCCTCGTCCTCCGTCACAACGCAGTTACTGCATTTCTCACAGGTACACGGACTGTAATCCCCGAAATAATTCAGGATATACCGGCGCAGGCACTCATCTGTCTCACAATAGTTAATCATCTGATTCAGCTTCCGCTGTTCATTTGCCCGGACTGCCGGATCCCCCGCCGTATAACCACCCTCTATTGCCTTATAATCGAGCAGTCGTTTGTTGATCATGATATCCTGCTTGGAAAAGAAAAGCACACACTCTGCTTCCTCCCCGTCGCGCCCGGCTCTTCCCGCCTCCTGGTAATAATATTCAAGGCTTTGCGGCATATTATAATGGAGAACATAACGCACATTGGATTTGTCGATCCCCATTCCAAATGCGTTGGTCGCAACCATCACACGGATCCTGTCATAGGTAAAATCATCCTGACTCTCTTTCCGTTCTTCCAAAGAAAGCCCCGCATGGTACCGCCCTGCCAGAATGCCGTGCTGCAATAAAAGTTCACAGACACTATCCACATTCTTTTTTGTCGCACAGTAGATGATCCCGCTCTCATCCTCATGCCTTTTGACATAATTTAAAATACTGTTGTCCGTCTCTTTTCCACCTTTTCGCTTTACGACACGGAAGAAAAGATTCGGCCGGTCAAACCCGGTCACGACAGTCACCGGATTCTGCAGGTGCAGACTTCCCGTGATATCCTGTTTGACGCGCTCGGTCGCTGTCGCCGTAAATGCGCTGACCACAGGGCGTCTCGGCAGTCTTGCAAGAAAATCTGCAATCTCTAAATAGCTTGGCCTGAAATCCTGTCCCCACTGGGAAATACAGTGTGCCTCATCCACTGTCACCATCGAAATGTCTGCCCGGCATGCAAAATCTAAAAAACGCATGGTATTTAACCGCTCCGGTGCCACATAAATAATTTTGTACTGTCCCTGTGCCGCATACAAAAGTGCTGCCCGGATCTGATTTTCTGTCAGTGAACTGTTGATGTATGCCGCATGTACTCCTGCCTGATTTAATGCTTTGACCTGATCAGACATCAGGGAAATCAGCGGCGAGATCACGATCGTGATGCCTGAAAGCATCAGTGCCGGGACCTGATAGCAGAGTGATTTTCCGGCACCGGTCGGCATGATGCCAAGAACGTCGCTGCCATTTAAGATGCCTTCCATCAAGTCCTGCTGACCGGGGCGGAGGGTGTCGTATCCAAAATAATGTTTGAGTGTCTGATATAAATTCAAAATTTGTTTCTCCTTTTTACATTGCAATCCAGCCAAATGCATTTGCCACGGAACTGATCAGTATGATCAGCGCAAAGACCGGGCACAGATATTTGATCATCACAATAAAAATCTTTTTCCTGCGGAATGTGCTCTCTCCGTGCATGATCTCCTCTTCCATCCGCTTCATCCCGACGATTCTCGATACAAACAGGCTTGTGAGCATTGCCGCAATCGGCATCATCACAGAGTTCGTCAGGAAATCAAAGAAATCCAAAAACTGCATGCCGATAATTTTAATGCCTGCTAACGGTCCATATCCCAGTGAAGATAAACTTCCAAGCGCGATCATGATCACTCCGACTAAAACCGTTGCTCTTCTTCTGCTCCATCCCAGCTCATCCTCAAAGGTGGAAACCGCGCTCTCAGTCAATGCGATAGAACTTGTCACTGCCGCAAACAGTACTAGCAGGAAAAATAGGATTCCGACTACCGTCCCAAATCCCATATTCTCAAACACTTTTGGAATTGTAATAAACATCAATGCCGGTCCCGCCTGCAGGGTATCCGGGTCGCCGCCCGAAAATGCGAACACCGCCGGAATGATCATCAGTCCCGCCATAATAGCGATCGCCGTGTCAAACACTTCCACATTTCTTGTGGAATCTTCCAGTGATGTTTCTTTTTTCATATAGGATCCAAATGTAATCAGGATTCCCATTGCGATCGACAGCGAATAAAACATCTGTCCCATCGCCGCTACCACCGTCATCCAGGAAAAGTTCTTCACATTTGGCACAAGAAAATATTTTACACCCTCTATGGCACCCGGTCTTGTCACAGAATACACTGCGATCAGGACGGACAATACGATTAGTATCGGCATCATAAATTTCGAGACACGCTCGATGCCATTCCGTACACCCGCATAAATGATCGTCAGTGTAAACAGACAGAACAGGATAAAACAGAGTTCCGTGGATACTCCATTTGAGATAAATTCCGAAAAATATCCGTCCGCTGCCAGCATTTTTCCATTTCCCCTGACATACTCGATCAGATATTTGATGACCCAGCCGCCGATCACGGAATAATACGGCACGATCAATACAGGTATGATCGCATTGATCCATCCACCGGCTGACAGCCATCCGGCTTTTCCAAAGGCATGAAATGCCCCCACCGGACTTTTTCTCGTCATTCGTCCAAGTGCCGACTCCGCCACGATCATTGTGTATCCAAAAGTCAGAGCCAGCAAAATATAGATCAAAAGAAAGATTCCTCCGCCGTATTTTGCCGCAAGATATGGAAAACGCCATATATTTCCAAGTCCTACGGACGCACCTGCGGCGGACAGTACATAACCCAGTTTCCCGGAAAAAGAACTTCTTTTGTTGTCGTGTGTGTGTAAATTGCTCATATCTTTTTGTTCACGGTTTGTGAAACAGTCTCCCTTCATTTTTTGTTTTCTTCTCTATTACCGCACCAGCCGGAATGTCTTTTCCACCATGAAAAACATTAACACAATGAAAATCAGCACATAGGCCGGCAGCAATGTGATAGAAATATGGTTTGCGATCAGTCCAAAGACCGGAGGCATAAATGTAGAACCAACATAAGCACTCGCCATCTGGATACCGATGATCGCCTGCGAATTTTTTTCTCCAAAATTTGCCGGTGTGGCATGGATGATCGATGGATAGACCGGTGCACATCCAATCCCCATCACGACAAGTCCTGCCAGAGCTGCCGTGTCAGACGGAATCGGCAGAAGTACTGCAGCACAGCCAGCCAGTAAAATAGTTGTGCCAAGCCTGATCATCTTATGATCGCCTAATTTTTCCGTTACAAATCCGGCTAAAAATCTTCCGAGCGTAATACCGCTGCAGAATAATGCCGCATATGCTGCCGCACGCTCCGCAGAGATTCCTTTCGCACCGACTAAATAACTGCTTGACCAGAGGATCAGTGTGGATTCCAATGCACAATAAGAGAAAAATCCAAGCAAGAGCTGTGGTACGCCTTTGATCTTCACTGCACCGCGTATTCCAATCACCTCGTGCTGCTCTTCCTGCTGTTCTGCCGTTTTGTTGACTTTCCAGACCGGAAGTGTCACAAACAGAATCATTGTTATCCCAATCTGAAGAAAAGATACCATGCGGTAACCGTTCTGCCAGGATGAGGTGGTCAGTGCATAGCTCATTATGTACGGGCTGATGATTGTTCCCACGCCCCAGAAACAATGCAGCCAGCTCATATGTTTTGATGAATAATGCAATGCAACATAGTTATTGAGTGCCACATCGATAGCTCCTGCGCCAAGTCCATACGGAATCGCCCACAGGCACAACATGTAAAATGCGCTCGACGTCGAAAAGCCAAACAAGGCAGCTGCCGTTAACAGGACACTGCATACCGTAACGATCTGTGTTCCAAATTTCTTTGTCAGGCGTTCCGACATTAAACTTGAACAGATCGTCCCTGCAGAGATGATCATTGTGACCAGTCCCGCATAGGACAGCGGCACCGAAAATGCCTCATGCATGATCGGCCATGCCGAACCAAGCAGAGAGTCCGGTAAGCCAAGACTTATAAATGCCATGTAAATTAACAGTAATAATAGTGTGTACATTTTTTGCTCCTTTATTTATCCAATTCGCCGTTTGCCACTTATACAAGTATCTTGACTCGCTTCGCCCGGCAGTCTTATTATATCTTGAACGCCACCAAAAATCCACGCAATATTATAGAATATTATCCCATAACATGGTAAAATAAGGTAAAAGTATTATTTGTGGAGATCTGATCATAGATGAACTTAAGACAAAATAAAGAAAAAAACGCACAGCAAATGTTGACAGGCGTAATTTTGACATTATTTATCATGCTCCTGCTTTGTACCATATTTACAAATCAGGATGCAGCCTCTGTAAGCAAACTCAAAGCACGTCAGCCTGACAAAATACAATATCTGGATGATGGAATGGTACTGCTTAGTTTTAACATTAACCGCAATGAAAGTAACAACGGTTCCCTTGTATTTTTTACCTCACATCAGCATGTGACCGTTTCTACGAAAAACAATGAAATATACAGATTGGATGACTCCGGTGGAATATGGGGGCATACAACAGGAAATGTATGGAATTTTGTCAAACTGCCGGCATATGCAGAAACAGTCATAGTCAGGCTGAAACCCTGTTATCCGGAAACAGCCGGTCAAATTGAACAATATTATATAGGAACCGGAAATGAAATCTATACAGGCATATTGCGTCAGTCTATGCCCACTTTTATAGCGAGTGTATTTATTCTGTTAGCCGGTTTTTTTATCACGTGTTACTGGGTGTTTATTCACAACAGCAGCCATATAGACGGAAC
>DMYD01000023.1:12851-15045 GCA_003483745.1 Roseburia sp.
GAGACAGATGTTTGTTCTCTGATGCTCCTAAACAGAAGATCATCTGCATTTGCTGCTTTTATGTTTCTGATGATAATGCCTATTCCATTTTTGATGTTTGTAAAGAGCTTCCTTGAGATCAATGATGATAAAATCTGGAAGATCATCTGCAATCTGTGTATGCTTCAGACAGTTGTCTGCAGCTTGCTGCACTTTACCGGATTCTATGAGTTTCGAAGAAGCATCTGGATCACTCACATTTCCATTTGTATGGTGCTCGTTTATCTCATTGCAGTTATCATATATAAGATTATAAAAAAACAGACAGACCAGAAACTGAAAGCCTGCATGATGGCTCTTACGCTTGTCATCATTGCAACTATCGTGGATATGGTCGGTTATTACAAAACAGGAAATAATTCCGGAATGTTTGGAAGATCATCCTTCCTTGTATTTATCATAATTCTCGGTTTAGAATCCGCAAGACAGGCTGTTACCAGTTTGAAAAAAAGACGCAGGATGGAGGAACTCGAACAATTTGCACTGAATGATTCCATGACAGGACTCTACAACAGAAATGCCTATGATTACTTTATAAATAATGAATCGGATATTAAAAATCATATGGTGGTTACATTTGATCTTAATAATCTCAAGATGTGTAACGACAACTATGGACACAGTGCCGGGGATGCCTATATCATCAATTCGGCACATATCATAGAGACTGCGTTTGATCGTTTTGGCAAATGTTACCGTATCGGCGGCGATGAATTCTGCTGCATCATACCGGATGCAACAGAATTTCAGATAGAACATTTTATTCAAAAAATGCATCAGGACGTAGCGATACTCAATAATAAGAATATCATTCCGACTGAAGTAGAAATCGCATGCGGATATGCGCTGGTCACACCGGATGATACCGATATAGAAAAAGTACGCGAGCGTGCAGATGAGATGATGTATCATAACAAGAAAGTGTTAAAAGGACTTATTTAAAACAAATCCAGCATGTTATCTAAATATATTTTTTCTCTGACATGCAGCTGATATTCGGGTTTCGTCATATAATAGAGCAAAAATTCCAGAATCAGGGCGCTGCCAAGTCCCCGGCCTTCGATTTTAAAATTGGAAAATTCCATCGGCAGATAGCTGTTTTTCATATCATCCACTCCAATAAACCCGGGATTTTCCATTGCCTTCGAAAAACGATAGCCATTCCCTGCATCCGGAGCTGCACAGCGGTGATCCGGACCATTTTCTCCAAGGTTTTTGCGGCTGACAGCTTCATAACAGATTTTCCTGTCCCCGCAGCCAAACCAGCAGCATTCATTACATAAGAATTCCACTTTGTCTTTCTGTGCCCCTGTCAATGTATTTAATTTATCAAAAACCTTATTCAGCCGGAAATCCGGTACGACGTAAAGAAACTCATCTCTGTTTACTTCCCTTACAAACTGCTCAAAATCCGTCAGAACCTTGGTGGTGGAGGAAACAAAATAAAATCCCGGATAATTTTTTCTCAGATATTCCAGCAACAGATCCGAATAGATAATGACACCATTTCTGACACCCTCACTTTTCTCAAATAAAGTGCAGAGATGATTGCATTTCTTATCCCAGAGATGTTCCTGCCCAAGCAGGGAATTGCTGAATGTAAGCCGCGCTGAGATTCCGTATTCCTGCATCAACGCAAAAACCTCCTGCGGATCGTGATCCCCGAACGAAGTACGGCCTCCGCCCCAGATACAGTCTGACGGAGCACCATAGACAGAACCTATCTCACACCAGTCGTAAAAGTATTCTCTGTGTTCCCGGAATAATGGCAGAAACACACGATATAATTCATAAAACTCAAACAAACCCGGAAGATGGTAGTATGCTGTGTTCTTTTTTAATTGATTCATGTCTGTATTCTCACCCCTATTAAATACTAGTGTACTGTATCATTGACTTTCAGCTAAATAACGCAGGATAAATTTTCAGTCTGCAAGGCGGAGGAATGAGGCGTAGCGGTGGCTACGTCGATTGACGACAACGCAGCAGATGAAAACTTATACAAGTTATTTGGCGAAATGTCAGTGATACAGTACACTAGCTATACATGCTGTAAATCTTATCATTCATACAGCATTTCAATCAGCACTGAAAAATTCTAGCATCATGACCGTTGACTGGCTCGTCTGGTTTTGCTTTATCACCTAATATTCCT
>DMYD01000049.1 GCA_003483745.1 Roseburia sp.
TTACAATGGTCTGAACAGTAACGCTTCTTGTTCTGTCGTACATCAAAACAGCTGCCGAATATTTCTGCAGGCTCAGTTTCAGTACTCCATCCACTACTTCATACTTTTTCGGCATCAGTGAATAGCCCGTTTCGTTTGAAACGATCACACGCTCTAACACCGCATTTTTCGGGATTCCACACTGCCATACTTCAAGTTCCACATCACGCTGCTGCTCCTTATTATTTATAAGAACAACAAACTGCTGCTTGCGGTTAAATCTTGCGTAACAAAGGAGATTATCATTTCCCTTTAAAAACATAAGGGAACCGGTACGAAGTGCTTCATTTTCTTTATGGATACGGATAATGTCACGGTGAAAATCGATCAGGACAATGTCCTCTTTTCCCCATGGATAAGTACGTCTGTTATCCGGATCTGTAAATCCGCAGAGTCCCGCCTCATCGCCGTAATAAACGGTCGGTGCACCCGGCCATGTCATCTGAACAACAACCGCTTCACGGAATACTGCCGGTTTTATTCCTTCCTCAGCAGCAGCTGTGCCAAGCACTGCTGCCCGTCCCACTTTTTCATTGGTTCTTGTCATAAATCTGGAGTGATCATGATTCGAAAGCTCATTCATGGCGCACAAAAGCTGTGAGGTCTGAAAACTTGCCATATAATGGCGCATGGCACCTTCAAAGTCTTTCACGCTTCCCTTTAACTGTGGTTTTGACTCATCACTGTGTTTTTCCATACCGGTCAAAAACCAGGTCAGAGGTTCCATGAATGCATCATAATTCATAACGGTATCCCACTGGTCACCTTTCTGCAGCCACTCTTTCGGATCACCGTAATGTTCCGCCAAAATAATCGCATCCGGATTTGCCGTTTTCACTGACTTACGGAAATCTCTCCAGAACTTATGGTTCATCTCCGGAGAATGTCCTAAATCTGCTGCGACATCCAGTCTCCAGCCATCTGCATTGTATGGCGGAGATACCCATTTTGCTGCGACACGCATGATATCATTGTACAGTTTCTGTGAACCTTCATAATTGAGTTTCGGCAATGTATCATGTCCCCACCAGCCCTCGTAAGTCGTATTGTACGGCCACGCAAGCTGATCCTGGAATCCAAAAAAATTGCGATATGGGCTGTCTTTAGAAACAAACGCACCATCCTCGTAATCCCCGCTTACCTGATAAATTTCCTCACGGTCAAGCCATTTATTAAAAGACCCGCAGTGATTAAACACACCATCTAAAATCACTTTCATACCACGCGCATGGATTTCTTCTACCAGTTCTGCAAAAAACTGATTGCTCGCTTCAAGATTTTTCTTATTTGTCACACGGTTAATATAACGTGTTGCCTTCCGGTTATCGCTCACACCATCCTTTAACAGTTCTCCACCATCCTCTACGATTTTTCCATAATGTGGATCAATATAGTCATAATCCTGAATATCATATTTATGGTTTGATGGTGAAACAAATAATGGATTAAAGTAAATTACTTCCACACCCAGGTTCTGTAGATAATCAAGCTTCTGTCTGACTCCCTCTAAATCACCGCCATAAAACTCTGCCACTGAAAAATCAGACGGACACTGATCCCAGCTGTCCATCTTTCTGCTCGTGGAACGGATATAATAATATTCATCGGTCAGCACATCATTCGACGTATCGCCATTATAAAAACGGTCGACTAATATCTGGTACATGACAGCGCCCTTTGACCAGTCCGGTGTTGAGAATCCCGGTATAATACAGAATCGGTATTCGTCACGCTTTTCCTTGCTGACACCATAACGGTCATAATACACATTTAACATACCGCTTGCCACTTTAAAATAATAATAAAACGGCTCCTCTCCAAGTGTAAACTTTACCTCATAATAATCAAAAGCACCTTCGTTCTCTGCCTTTTTCATTTTGTATTTTTTATCATCGGTACACAGCCATACAATATCCACATTATCACGCCCCGTACGGAAACGGACCGTCACTTCCTCACCGGCCTCCGGCTCTGTCGGCTGCCTGTAATCCGCAGTTCCATCTGAAAAAAGTGCATTCTTTTTTAACAGTGGACGCATCTGCATAATATATCTTTGAATACGATTCAATTCATAAACTGATTCTTCCTGATTCATACAATCCTCCTTGTTTTGCGGAGCAAAATGCGACTGCTTTTGCAGGGAGCAATGCCCAACACATTGGGCAGGATTTTCCTCCTTGTTTTCCCTCATTGCGAAAATTTACGAAAATATTTCTTTTATTGTAACACAGTATAGTACTTTCGCAACGTCTAAAACCTGATTTATGTCAAAAAACTATCTTTCTCCTGTCAGAACATCACTGCAATAATCAAGCACATCCCGTATCACTTTTTTATTGGTATGATAGAATACCCTGTTGTTTTCTTTTTCCAGTTCCACCAGCCCTTTTTCATACAATGCATTCATGTGATGGGAAATTGTTGCTGTTGTAAGGTTTGCATGTTTTGCCAGCTCACTGCCATATGCACTGTGTTCCCTGATATATTTTAAAATTTCAAACTTGCTTTTATCTGCTAAAAGTTTCAATACCTCAGGTGCATACTCATCCATGTTTTTTTCATCTTTTGACAGTGCGATCCGAAATGGCAGTCCCGCCGAAAATAAAATTCCCATTCCAAACCAGTCTGGTTCTGAACACAAATCGTCCTCTTCATCACAATGCAGCATCGTCCGGTTCGGTTCCATTATGCTGGCCCATAGTTCACAGCCACAGGATTTTTCCTCCATTGTAAGGTTTAATTCAGAAAACAGATAGGCACGGAAATCCCGTGTTTCACAAAATTTCATCCAATAATCATAAAAAAACTTTACTTCATCCAGCAATGTTTTTTCAAACTGCATTAAAATATCTTCCGCCAGCTTCAACAGCCCGAATACCTTCTCCTGATGCTTTCTGCGATTCCAGAAAATATCCTGAAGCCGGAGTTTTAATGTATCTGTCAGATCTGATGCCAGAAGATGTTTCATAACTTCCTCAACCGTATCATTGTTTTCGCGATTTTCACCGATTACCATTCTACTGCCATATCCATCCAGATGTTCCCGGAACATCCTGCAGTACATTTCCTCCTGCATACCGGTCAGCCTTTTCTCGCAGTCCTCTCTGCTCTCATCACTGCAATGTTCCCAGAGCAGTACGATGTCCGCAAGTCCGCACCCATCCTTTTCACCGGAAAAATAATATGTTACATCATCCATATATGGTTTTAATAATTTTTTTGCTTTATTTTCAATCTTCTGAAGAAGGCTAAAAATCCGCTCGGCATCAGGATTTGTCAGATCATATTTTTTCTTAAGTCTGTCCCCTAACTCTTTGTAGGATTCTTTTCCGGCCATATGCGCCAACAGCATATAGGACTCTTCCTTCCTGTTTAAAGTGTCATGAATGATTGTTTGCATTAATGTAGGAAACTCCTTTACTCAAACTGTACTTTTCTTATTTTGATATATCCAAATAATAACACACAAATAAGTCCACTGACCATAAAAATCTGACGGACACTGCAAATGACCACAAGCAGACTCACTGCGACAGATGCTGCCGGAACTGCTGCAGTCGCCAGTGCGTTAAATATTGCGCCTACCCGCGCCAGATACTCCTGCTCCGACCAGGATGCACTGTCTGTCATCGCATAGCTTATCTTTTTTCTTTCTTTTTCTTTCTTCCTTCATATCTCTCACCTGTCCCTTTTCCCTTCACAGTTTTTATACTGTTTTACAAGCATCTTTTATATTGTCAGATGTCTATCTAGTACTTTTATAGCATAATATTTTATACTCGTCAGTATTTATGTTAGATTTTCATCTAATATTGGTGATATAAAATATATTTACACATATATTTTGACGTTGTATAATTTAGGAAAAGGATATTTGAAGTTAAAGGAGGACATCAGGTTGACTGACAACGATATCAAGCTTTTTTTCGATGTCTATTTTAATAATTTTATAACCAGCATTTCCTGGGATGAGCAGATTCATGCTCCTGCCACAAAAGAGGAATGGATCGGGTGCCTGAAGAATTGCGGACGTTCAAGATACCAGCTTTGCATCGAGGATGATCTTTTGTTCCGCTCTTTTTTTACACATTTAAAAGAAGATACGCCTGCTTTAAGCAACAGTCAGTTTGATCTGATTTTAAGTTACTGCCGCAAACTTTATTACAGCCAGTACAATGAACCGTCTCTGCTGCTTCGTTTTGCAGAAGAACTGATCCCTCATTATAAAGCAAATAAAGACATTGAAAGCCTTATTTTTTTGTACACCTGTGCCGGTTATTCTGCACTTCAGCTTTCCCGCACAGGCGATCATGAAATTGGACTGCGCTCAAGTGACTATTATAAGAAAGTTGTTGCGCTGCGCGATGAGATCGATACATTTCAGGTGCCTGCAAGCCGTGACTATATTTTTATCGCCTATGATAATCTGATCCGTGTTGAACCGTTTCTCCATAATCTGCCGATTGAGGAAGCATATCAGTTCTTTTTAGAATTGCTGGATCTGCGTAAACAGGAAAAGTTCTGCCGTTATGACACTGTCAATCCACGCATTCCAAAAATTGTGAATAAAACAATCAACAATTTTATTTCCTGTGAAAATGAGCTGCTGCTTTTTGATATTGAATTTCCGGATTCACTGCGGCTGCATTTATTCGATCTGACAAAAGAGCATTACATAGAAGTTCTGAAACGCAAAGGTTCCATTTATGGCTGTCCTCCCTCGCTCGTATTTCAATATTATCGTCTCATGGCAGAAGAAGATGCAATAAGCTGGGATGAGGCATATTCGATCGTAGATGATTATTATACACGGAAAAATGAAATGATCCCGGATGAAACAGAACTGGATTATCTGTCTTTTTATGTAGATCTTCCAATTCTCCTGATGTACTTTTTATCCCATACCACACTTTCTGCAAACGAAAAAGATCACAGAAACCTCACTTACCGCAGTATGGTCATCCGTTTTCTGTCGACAAGACATTATCGTCTGCACACATATTCGCAGTATGATGGTATGCGTATGGCATGTTTTCATCCAATCGTACTTGATACTTTCCATCATCCGGTAGAAAAGACAAACTTTATCCTTGACCTGATTGTCTCAAGCCACCTTGCAACACTGACACACTCCGTCATGGTTTCATACCTTGCAGAGGCACTTTTAAAATATATTCTGGATGATAAACCGGAAATTCTACTCTGTCCGGCACTTGGAACAACGGTTTCTGAAATTCAGAAAAACCGTTCTCACATCATCGATTTTGCCGTACAGGGATCGATGCTTCACGATATCGGCAAAAACGGAATTGTTCCGATCATCAACACGCAGCACCGGAAGCTGACTGATTACGAATTTTACCTGATCCGCATGCATCCTGAAACGGGAGCGAAAGATCTCGCATCGATGCCTGATTTTGCCTGTTATGCGGATATTGCACACGGACATCACCGCACCTACGATGGCACCGGCGGTTACCCGGATGATTTTGATATCATCCATTCACCATGCCGTCCGATTATTGATCTCGTGCACATCTGCGACTGTCTGGATGCAGCTACCGATTACTTAAGCCGTAACTATCACAATGCAAAAGATTTTGATACTGTACTAAAGGAATTAGCAGATGGCAGTGGCACACAATATAATCCCGATATCATCAACCTGATTCTAACACACTCCGATCTCAGGAAAGAGCTTGCCTCCCTGGTCGGACCAAACCGTGAAAATATCTATTATGATGTATACCGGACTTTTGCAAATAAACGATAGGATACCAGAATGAACGGATTTTTAGAAAAAAAAGATAGCTATCGGCTAGCTATCTTTTTAGGAGAAGGTATTTTTACTATGGGGTATAGCAAAAAATATATATAATGTATTGGGGGGTTTTTACGGTTATTATAATAGCATGAGCGACAGAATAAGTGTGCACAAACTTCATATTTTTTTGCCCCTTAAACTATACAAAATAAACAGTACCTTAGTACCAGTTTTAAAACTGGTACTAAAATTTTGCACAAACGATTGCGCATCAGATTTCCCAATAGTTTTCATGGAAGATCACTTTCCGGTAAGTTCCGAATGTCAGCCACTGATTCCAGAACACTGTATCCTTCTCGTCCTGTTCATATCCCTCTAAGAATGACTGCAGATCTTTCTGCGATTTTACATTCACTGCAAATCCTCTTCCATTGACAACCGGAACACCTGAGTAACGATAATCTGCTAATGGAAGAATCGCCTCGATCTTATTGTCACGTACCTGCACCGCAACCTGGTCTCTTAAGATCAGAATGTCAAAATACTCCGGATATTCATAAGTTTCACTCTTCGTCGGGATCACATCGCCCACCGTGTAGGTCTTCTGCTCCGGTTTATGTTTTGCAATGGAAGATTTCTCCATGTTATAGTAGAACTCCTCGAAGATATCTCCTCGTGCTTTTAAATCTCCGTAAACAAATACCGGCTCGTCTGTCTCATTGCCGCTTGCAAACTTCTCTACGACACCGCAGGCAGAAGTCATGTTAGTCACACGGTCGATTAAGATCAGTTCGCCCATGGTCTTATGTTTTTTGAATACATCAAGCGGAATCTTTTCATCTAAGACAATATTGCAGACTGCAATCTCATTTTTTCCTAATGTATCAGTCGGATGATGTTCTCCGGTGTTAACATCGATCTTATAAGAAATCTCTGTCACAGTTCCTGTGATCAGTTTTGTTCCAAGTTTGATAAAATAGTCGCCTCCGGCTGACAACTGGTTGTCATCCATCCATAAAAGCGTTGTCGTAAATTTCTGTGCTGCCGTGATGCCGCTGCCATTCTCTAGTACACATCCTCTTGATACATCGATCTCTTTGTCTAACTGAATGGTAACCGGCTGTCCGGTCTGTGCAGTATCTGCCTCTTTTCCAGCTACTAAGATGCTCTTTACACTGGCAGTCTCATTGCCCGGTAATACTGTTAAAGTATCACCCACATGCACCTCACCTGCCTCAATCTGTCCCTGAAAACCGCGGAACGTATGATTTGGACGGCATACACGCTGTACCGGCATATAAAATCCCTGCTCTTTTGCCTTTTCAGTCACATCAACCTCTTCCAGATAGGTTAAGATTGGTTCACCCGTGTACCATGGGATATTGTCTGATTTCTTTGTGACATTATCGCCCTCTGTCGCAGATACCGGAATGATTTTTACGCTTTCAAGTCCAAGCTCACCTGCAAGCTGTAAGATCTCTGCCTGGATCGCATCAAATTTCTCTTTATCATAACCAATTAAATCCATCTTGTTTACGGCAAATACAAAGTAGCGGATTCCCATCAGCGCACAAATTCTCGCATGACGTCTTGTCTGCACTAATACACCCTGTGTTGCATCCAGCAGAATGATTGCAAGATCTGCAAAGGATGCTCCTACTGCCATGTTTCTGGTGTAC
The DNA here is from genome assembly GCA_003483745.1 of Roseburia sp. Lineage (GTDB taxonomy): Bacteria > Bacillota > Clostridia > Lachnospirales > Lachnospiraceae > Roseburia. The sequence goes on from DMYD01000049.1 coordinate 7,483, forward strand.
TCTTCATGGCCTGGCGTATCTGCCACAATAAAACTTCTGCGGTCTGTCGTAAAGTAACGGTATGCGACATCAATCGTGATACCCTGTTCACGCTCTGCCATCAAGCCGTCAAGCAGCAGGGAATAATCGATGGCTCCCTCTCTGCTTCCGACTTTACTGTCCAATTCAAGTGCTTTCTCCTGATCTGCATAAAGCAGTTTTGCATCGTATAAAATATGTCCGATCAGTGTGGATTTTCCGTCATCTACACTTCCACAGGTAATAAATTTAAGTAAACCTTTCATTTAGAAATACCCCTCCCTTTTTCTACGTTCCATGCTGCCTGCCGCCTCATTGTCGATCACACGGCTGGTACGCTCTGAAGATACGGCTGCAAGTGTCTCATCAATAATTTCATCTAAGGTCTCCGCATCAGACTCCACACCACCGGTCAAAGGATAACATCCTAATGTACGGAAACGTACTTTTTTCATCTCCGGCTTCTCGCCCTCACGGAATTTGAAACGGTCATCATCTACCATGATGATGTTGCCGTCACGATATACGACCGGACGCTCTTTTGCAAAGTAAAGCGGTACGATCTCGATATTCTCGCGTTTGATGTACTGCCAGATATCTTTTTCTGTCCAGTTTGAAATTGGGAATACACGGATGCTCTCACCCTTATTGATCTTGGTATTGTAAAGTTTCCACATCTCCGGTCGCTGGTTCTTCGGATCCCATGCCTGTGCCTCATTACGGAAGGAGAAAATTCTCTCTTTCGCACGGGACTTTTCCTCGTCACGGCGGCCGCCGCCAAATGCTGCGGTAAACTCATATTTTTTAAGTGCCTGCTTTAATGCCTGTGTTTTCATAATATCAGTGTAAGCAGAACCGTGATCAAATGGATTGATTCCAGCATCCACACCCTCCTGATTGGTGTAAACTAACATCTCAATACCGTTTTCTTTTGCGATACGGTCACGGAATTCGATCATTTCACGAAATTTCCAGGTCGTATCGATATGTAAAAATGGAAAAGGCGGCTTCTCCGGGTAAAATGCTTTCATGGCAAGGTGCAGCATAACAGAACTGTCCTTTCCTATGGAGTAAAGCATTACCGGTTTTTCGCACTCAGCAGCTACTTCACGGATGATGTAGATTGCCTCTGCCTCCAGTTCGTCCAAATGTGATAATCCACTCATAAAATATCCTCCTCTATCTGCTATATCTTAATATTTGTTGGCATCTTTTTTGTTGATTTTTATGACTGTCGCCACGCCGTCGGGTGCGGTGACGGTCCAGAGACGGTAGTCGCCGTCCTCTTTGGTGGTTAAGATACTGCCTCTGCCGCCGATATCGGCTCCTAAAAAGAAGTCTATGGCTTCGGCTCTGCACTCTTTGACGCAGGAGGTGCAGCCCCAGCAGTCTCTTGGCTCTTTGATGTATGCCTTGCCGTCTGCATCTGCCTTGATCAGGTTTCCCGGGCAGACTTCAATGCAGCGTCTGCATTTTACGCATTTACTTTTATTGATTGCTATGCTCACAGGGTGCCTCCTTTCCGGTCAAAATCCGGTGTCTTTGTCAGATCACGAAGCAGGATTTTGATATCACCGTTTTCATAGACGGAATTAACTGCTTTTTTGTCCCAGTCGCCTTTTGTTTCCGGATAGTCCATATTCTGGCCAAAGCCACGCCAGCGTGTCTCTTTTCTTGCCTTTAAGTGTGCGATCACACTTTTACACACGACTAAGCGTTCCTTTACTTCGTAAATGTGCAGCAGATCGTCCGTGTCTTTTGCAGTCAGATCTTTTGTCAAAGTTAACAGCTGGTCGATCTTATCTTTTGCAATATTAAGCTGCTTCTCATTGTAGCGGTAATTCGTCCCGATTCCGCCTGCATAGGCATCCATGACTTTCTGCATGGCTTCCTCGATCTGTTCCGTCCCGAAAAATGACTCTTTTTCTTTAAAGTAAGATTCATATTCCCGATCGACTGCTTTAGCCAGCTCCCTAATCTGCTTCTCTGTAACCTGTTCTTCTGACTCTTTGGATGCATCTGCCTGTTTTAGATCCTTTCGTATCGTCTCTGCTGCAATCTCACCCTCTACAAGTGCTCCGGTTACATACTTCTGTGGACAGCCTCCGGCAACATCTCCGGCAGCATAAAGCCCTTTTAATGTCGTTCTTCTCGCATCGTCGATCCAGTATCCGCTTGCGGTATGACCGCCCACGATATACGGCTCGGTTCCCTCAATCTCAACATCCTGTTCATTCGGCTCTTTTCCGCTTTCGATCCATTTGAGCGTCTGGCTCGGTGCCATGTTTAAATATGCTTTTAACAGATCTTTGCCCTGTTCTTCTTGAATCCCTTCGGTGTGGAGGTAACACGGTCCTCTTCCCTCCTGATTCTCCGCTACCGTACCGTAAACACGTTCCTCGGTCGTAATGCCATATTTTGTTTCATAGACATCTCCAAGGGAGTTGATCTGTTTCGCCCCAACCCCCTGTGCAATCGTTCCGGTCGGTGCAATCGTATCTTTACAGCGCAGTGCGATAAACCGCATCTCAAATGTTGTCATCTCCGCACCGGCTAAAATTCCCATTGCATATCCGGCTCCGGTGTTAAACGGCGGATACCACATTTTGTGTCTTGAAAATCCCGGATTATTCGGACGGTAAAGTCCTGCTGCTCCGCCGGTCGCACATAAAACTGCTTTTGCAGAAAAAATATATGCCTTTTTCTCATTGACATCAAATCCGTATGCTCCGGTCACACGATCCTGCACTGTGATATAATCTGTGATATTCACATGATTGATAACTGTCACATTTTTCTGTGCCTTCACTGCTTCCGCTAAGATCGGTTTGATGTTCTCTCCGTTGATCTTGATATTCCGGTTACCTCTTGCCACATATTTTCCATTTTCATCTTTTAAAATGACAAGTCCTAACTTTTCTAACTTCGCCGTCACACGGTTAAGTCCCTGCGACATTGAAAGCAGCAGGTCTTTCCTTACAATGCCATTTGCATCTTTCGTTGCATAATCTACATAATCTTCCGGCTTTCTTCCCTCTGTGATATATGCGTTTAATGCATTGACGCCGGCTGCAAGACAGCCGCTTCTTATAATATTCGCTTTTTCTGCGATCACGACCTTTATTTCCGGGTTTTGTTCCGCTATGGTCAACGCTGCGTAACAGCCGGAGGTTCCACCTCCGATGATCAACACATCCGATGCAACAATTTCTGTTTTCATATAATTCTCCCTGACTCTTTAGATATAAAACAGCTTCTCTGTTTCAATATTTGCATTTTCTACAATATGTACATCCTGTGCACTTTCCTCGTTCGCCGGGAATGCAAACACCTGATAAATAAATACATTCACCCGCTCGCCTTCTTTGATCGGTGCTTCCTCTAACCTGCGGTTTGCCACAAGCAGCACATCATGCACTTTTACATAAAGTTCAACCTCTCTGCCGCGGAACATCACCCGCTCCACAACACCTTCCTCCACGGAAGAAGAAAAACGGCTCTGTTCGGTTTTCTTTGTGACACTCACATGTTCCGGTCTCACCACCGCATGAAATCCTTCCCCTAATTCCTCATATCCATGGAAACTCGTGATGTTGCTGATTCTCGTCGGACTTCCCATGAACTCCGTGACAAACGGCGTCTTTGGCTGGCTGTAGATCTCGATCGGCGTTCCCGCCTGCTCGATGTGTCCGTGGTTGGTAATGATGATCTCATCGGCAACCTCGATTGCTTCATCCTGATCATGTGTGACAAAGATGCTGGTAATGCCGACTCTCGTGATCATCTCCCGAAGCCAGCTTCTAAGTTCCTGGCGCACCTTTGCATCAATGGCTGCAAACGGTTCATCTAAAAGAAGAAGTTCCGGATTCGGTGCTAAGGCTCTCGCAAATGCAACTCTCTGTCTCTGTCCACCGGATAACTGGTTCGGATAACGCTTCTCAAACCCCTTTAACCCGACTAACTCGACTAATTCATCAACACGTCGTTTGATATCCGCCTTCTTCCATTTTTTTACATCCAGTCCAAATGCTATATTATCATATACAGTCATATAGCGGAACAATGCATAGTTTTGAAACACAAATCCGATTCCACGCTCACTCGCAGGCACATCATTGACGACTCTTCCATCAATGATGATCTCACCGGAATCCGCATGTTCTAATCCTGCCAACATTCGAAGGATCGTCGTCTTTCCGCTGCCACTCGGACCAAGCAGCCCGATCAGTTTTCCTTTCCCGATTCCAAAATTAATGTCATTGGACGCCTGAAAATCTTTATACTTTTTATTTACATGCCTAAGTTCTACATAATTTTGTTCCGCCATAGCCTGCTCCATTTCCAATGCTGTTTTTACGCTTCTTTTCCCTTATGTTCTAACACACTCCGAAGCACTAAGATCACGACCGCCATACATACCAGAATTGCCGACACCGCAAACGCTCCGGTAAAATCATATCCCTGATACAACAGTTCAATGTAAAGTGGCATCGTATTTGTTTTTCCCTGCAGATGCCCGGATAAAACAGATACCGCACCGAACTCGCCCATTGCTCTTGCCGTACAAAGCACAATTCCGTATAGCAGTGCCCATTTGATATGTGGAAAAGTGATCTTCCTAAAAATTGTAAATCCGTTTGCACCCATCAGTGCTGCTGCCTCTTCCTCGTCGGTACCAAGTGTGGAGAGCACCGGTATGATCTCCCTTGAAATAAATGGAAATGTCACAAACACTGTGGCAACCACGATACCCGGCACCGCGAAAATCATTTTAATTCCCGCCGACCGCAGATATTCGTAAAGGACACTTTGCCGCCCAAACGTCAGGATATAGATCAATCCGGCAATAACCGGTGAAATCGTAAGCGGAAGATCAATCAGCGTGGATAAAATCTTTTTGCCATGAAACTGAAATCTTGTGATACACCAGGATGCCGCTATTCCAAATATGGTATTGACAACGACTGCGATCAGCGTTACCTCTAACGTAAGCCCGATGGCTTTTAATGCATAATAATCGGTAACGGCCGCCACGAATACTTTGATGCCTTCCCCAAACGCTGTGACAAGAACATATGTGAGAGGCAGGATCAGCATCACTATGAGAAACAACGCGCTGATGCCGATTAAGATCCATTTAAGTGGTCCCGAATTTTTTCTGATCTCCATAGCTTTTCTCCTTCCTTTTATCCGATTTTATGTAAAATCTGACAGATGTTCTGTCAATATCCATGCACCTGCAATATTATGCGATACCGCTGACAATCTTCGACGCCCGGCTCTGCAGCCATGCATTGATAAAAAGAATCACAAATGCTGCCGCTAACATAACAAGTGCGATCGAGGTTGCACTTGCATAATCAAATTCCTGAAGTTTTGACATGATCATAAGCGGTGCGATCTCTGTCTCATAAGGTGTATTTCCTGCGATAAATACCACACTTCCGTATTCGCCAAGCCCTCTTGCAAAGGACATTGTAAATCCGGCGATCAAAGGCGGTAAAATTTCCGGTAAGATCACGCGGAACATGGTCTGTCTGCTGTTTGCACCAAGGATATTTGCCGCTTCCTCGTACTGGATATCTACTTTTTCTAAAACCGGCTGTACCGCCCGCACGACAAACGGGATTCCGATAAATACCAGTGCCACGATAATTCCAAGTCTTGTATATGCGATCTTAATTCCAAACTTCTGAAAAAATGCTCCCACCCAGCCTTCCGTTGTGGTCAGATGTGTCAGTGCAATGCCTGCAACCGCAGTCGGAAGTGCAAATGGCAGTTCGATGATGCCATCCATGATTGCTTTCCCCGGAAAATCATACCTTACAAGCACCCAGGCAATGATCATTCCCATAACCGCATCAATCGCTGCCGCCACAAACGCGGTAAAAAAACTGACTGCATAACTGGATAACACACGCGGTCTTGTGATCGTCTCAACAAATTCTGTAAACGAAAGTCTCGCAGAAAATATGACCAGTGAACATAACGGAATAATTACGATCAGTCCAAGCATTGTAATAGTAATTCCAAAAGACAGGTCAAACCCCGGTATGACTCTTTTATTTTTACTTTTCTTCATGCAATCCTCCCTTGTTTTGCTCCCTTATTCATCTGTTACGTTCATAGATCGTATCAAAAATACCGCCATCCGAAAAATGTTTCTCTATCACCGCATTCCATCCGCCGAAATGACCGATATCTGCCATGTCAACATCTGTTACCATCCATTTTCCATCGGAAGGAAGTTCTGTGATCTCATGTGTTCCTTCCTTTGCATAAAAATCTTTCGAAATGTTCTGGTCTGCGGGACGGTAATAATTTTCTCCCACAAGTTTCTGCGCCTCATCGGAATACAGGTAATTCAGATATTCCTCAGCCACTGCACGGCTGCCTCTTCTGTCCACCACTTCATCTACAACAGCCACCGTCGGCTGACAGAGAACGGAAGCCGTTGGAACAACAATCTCATATTCTCCCGGTTCTTCCTCCATGGATAAAAATGCTTCATTCTCCCATGCGATCAGGACATCGCCCTGACCATTCTCAATGAATGTCGTTGTGGAACCGCGTGCACCGGAATCCAGAACCTGCACATTCTGATATAACGTCTTCATATGCTCCGTAATCGCTTCCTCACTCTCGCCCTGCCTTTCAAAATAATACCATGCTGCGAGATAATTCCATCTCGCTCCACCGGACGTCTTTGGATTCGGAGTAATAACGCTGACATCTGATCTCAACAGATCATCCCAGTCTTTGATCTGCTTTGGATTGCCTTTTCTCACAAGGAATACGATCGTTGAAGTATAAGGAGCACTGTCGTCCGGAAACTCCGATGTAAATCCCGGCTCAATCAACCCGGAATCGGAAATGGTCTGGATATCACCCTCTAATGCAAGTGTTACCACATCCGCATCCAATCCGTTTGCAACCTCTAATGCCTGTTTTCCGGAACCTCCATGGGACTGGATGATCCTTACTTTCTTCCCTGTCTGCTCCTCAAAGTGTTTCTGGAACATGGTATTGTAGGCCTGATATAATTCTCTGGTCGGATCGTAGGAAACATTGACAATTTCCACTGTATCCGCATCTGCCACACTGCCACATCCGGCAAGTGTTCCCATTGCAAGCACCGCTGCTGCAAGGATTGCTGCCATCCTTTTTTTCATTGTCTCTCCACTCCGTAAAACCTGCATCATGAATATGTAAAATCTGTGTCTGTTATTTCGTCTTTTGGGATTATTTTTATATTTCATATATATCCTATAAGATTACTAGGATTATAACTTTAGTTCGCTGATGTGTCAAGATATAATTGGAAATTTTTTTCAATTATCCTTTTTTCAAAAAACAAGGCTATTTAAAATATAATCCACGCATGCCTCAACATCCATCTTTGCCGTATCAATCACAACATCCGGATGCTGCGGCACCTCGTAAGGACTTGAAATACCTGTAAAGCAGGAAATTTCCCCCTCTCTCGCTGCCTTATACAACCCTTTCACATCACGTCTTTCGCATTCCGCAAGAGATGTACTGACATATACCTCCCGAAATTTATCTCCAATAATTCTTTTTGCATTACGGCGGTCCTGCCGGTATGGAGAAATAAATGCCGTGATCACGATCAGCCCCGCATCATTCATCAATTTAGCGACTTCTGCGATACGTCTTATATTTTCAACTCTGTCTTCCTCTGAAAAACCGAGGTTACTGTTTAGCCCCATGCGCACATTATCCCCATCTAAAAGCATCGTCTTTTTCCCCATCGCATACAAACGCTTTTCCAGTGCATTGGCAATGGTGGATTTTCCTGCCCCGGATAATCCACTCATCCAGATCGTACATGCTTTCTGCTGCATTCTTTCTTCCCGGAGCTCCTTTGTAATATCCATCATGTGCCAGGTCAGATTATTGTCTGTCATTGTTTTCATTCTTCTTTGCATCCTTTCTGTGTCAGCTTATTTAAAATTATCTTTGATGGATGTTTTATCTTGTCCCGAAACATTTTAAGACTTTCCACTTCTTTTTTCAGTTCCCTGATTTCTGTCTTCTGCTCTTCATTTTCTCTGTAAATATCCGCGATCACTGCCGTAAAAAAACGGAAGGCATCCTGCGGCATTGCATCATTGTGTGGACTCCATTTCGGCAGATCTTCCACCGTTTCCGAAAAGGCTGGTGCTCCATCACCGATATATTCTTCCGCCACTCTCTTATTTCCGTCCGCATATTTTTTCAGGAACTGCTGCACTTCCTCCTTCGACAACATCGAAGCCGGCTCCTTTTCCTTCTCATTTTTTGAAATTTCTCTTAAGAAATTTCCCATATAAGCAATCTGCTTTGCATCAAAATCAGGGTTTAAATTAATCAGACGCTTCATCTCCGTCTCATTTTTCCCAAGGCGCAAATTTACCGTTTCATCCAGCGGACCAAAACCATCTTCTGCATCCAGTCCAATCTCATGCATAAAATCATAAATGATCGATCCATTATGCCATACCTTCGGTTCAAATCTACGCACGATCAGATTTTCTTTTCCGATCACTTCCGCGATCTCATCTAATTTCCGGTCATATTCAAATAATTTTTCTTCTTTTTTATATCCTTCGTTAAAATATTCATCGCAGGTAAGTTTCGCTACATATGACATGTTCTGCTTGATAAATTGATTCCAACGTGACAACAGGAAATCATCCTGTCTGCGCAGGTACACGATGACCTTGATCCGGAAATGATCCTTTTGGGCCTCTTTTTGCAGATCCCGCAGTACCGATTTTTTTCTGTAGCTTAAGCAGTACCAGATTGACTCATCGGAGAGAATGACCTGATCAAATTTTTTAAATTTTTCCCTCACCTGTTTCATTCCTTCATCCCAATACCACTGTTCCTTTTCCACATCTTTTTTCCCATTTTCATCCCGCACCTTTGCAATCAAAAAATGACCATTTCTTCTCGGATTTACTTTAGGATATGTGTACTGGGAAGGCGGAAAACAATAGCCCTTTTTCTCAAGATTTTCGCTGTTGTCTGTCAGAAATTTCTGAATGGAAGACGTTGCCGTTTTGGGTGTTCCGATATGTAAATAAAGTGTTTTCATTCAAATTTACCTCTTTCAATTAAAATTCAAAATTATCATAAACAGTCTTCCTTGAATAAACCTTGAAAATCCTTAAATTTTTATTTTATGAAATTGCACTGCCCCAAAATGTATTATTTTTTCAAATGGGAATTGGTTTCATTTGAAGAATTTTTTAACTTTGTTATAATGATTTTCAGATATGACACAGAGCACGGAAATAACCTGTATGCCTTACAGGCAGTCCTGCCATACGAATTAAGAATAAAGGGGATTTGTATTATGAAAGTTTTAGTGATTGAAGATTCCATCCGGTTATCCGATACCATTGCCGAAGCACTGCAGAAAGAAAATTATCAGGTTGACATTGCAAACGACGGACAGACCGGCTATGAATATGCCGCCACGGATATTTACGATATTGTTATTTTGGATTTGATGCTCCCAAAGATGAATGGCTATGATGTTCTTTCCACCCTGCGTCAGAATGGACATACCGTACCGGTTCTGATTCTTTCCGCGAAAACAGAGTTAGATGACAAACTGCAGGGATTTACCGCGGGTGCCGACGATTACGTGACCAAACCTTTTGAAATACGTGAACTGCTCATGCGCATTCAGGCAATCAGCAGAAGGCACAATAAACAGGATTTTACCGACCTTATCGTTGGAAATCTCTCATTGGATTCTAGTACCTGCACTGCCAAAAATATCAGGACCGGAAAAGAAATGCAGATCACCGGAAAAGAAATGCAGCTGCTTGAATTTTTTATGAACAACTGCAATCAGGTATTAGAAAAAGAACAGATCACCACAAAAATCTGGGGGTTTGATTCCAACGCCGAATATAACAATGTAGAAGTCTATGTTTCTTTCCTGCGACGCAAATTCAAACATCTGCAGGTTGATGTAACGATCCGCACCATCCGCGGCATCGGATATAGAATGGAGGTTTCCAATGATTAATTCTCTGCAAAAAAAATTCTGTATCCTGTTTGTTATACTGCTTACCATCATCTGGCTGGGTATTTTATTTCTTTTGGGCAATACAGCCTACCGTAACAACCTGATTGATTTAAAACAGGATGTACTTTCTGAAATCACAGATGTGAAATGGGACAATTTTATCCAGTCACAGGGAGCAGCGGCTGATCTTGATGACATTCCTTACTGTATGTTTTCTTTAGACAGCTCCAATGAACCTCGTATTTTATTTCATACATTTACAGATAAATCAGACGAAGAATTATTAACCCAGGGGCAGATACAACTATCCAGCAAAAACAAATTCAGCCTCATAAAAAGATACAGTTCTATTGACCGCATTAAACATAAAAAATATTTGCTGCTGATCAGTGGTGAACCGGCATTACAAGCAACCATTCCAACCATTTTGTTCTGTGTTGTACTCGCTGTAACAGGCATCATTGTCTTTATTATCTGTTCAAACCTCCTGTCACACTGGATGGTAAAGCCTATTGAAGACATGATACGTTCTGAAAAAACATTTATTTCCAATGCCAGCCATGAGCTGAAAACACCGCTTGCGGTGATCAGCGCCAACACCGAACTGTTAACCTCCGAACTCGCAGCCGACAACAAACACCTGCTCTATATTCAGCAGGAAACTTCCCGTATGATCTCTCTGGTTCAGAAATTGCTGACCCTGACCAGACTTGACGCACCGCAGTACAAAGAAAGCCACTCTGTATTTTCTGTGGATGAAGCACTGTTTGATATCATCTACCCAATGGAGAGCGTTGCCTATGAAAAGGAGCTTTCCCTTGAGACTGACATTCAGGAAAATATGAAAATAGATGGAAACAAAGAACATATTCAGACCTTGATCTCCATCCTGTTAAACAATGCCATCAGCTACACGCCTAAGCACGGCAGCATCTATATTCATGCACATGTACAAAACCGTAATTTTTATTTATCGGTTGCAAATACCGGAGATGCGATTTCCAATGAGATCCGTGATAAACTATTCGAACGATTTTTCCGTGCAGACAATGTCCGGGAAGATAATGGTCATTTTGGTCTTGGACTTTCCATCGCCAAAAGCATCGTTCATAACCATTCCGGAAAAATTTCTGTGGATCGATCCGGTAATGAGAATATTTTTTCTGTGACACTGCCCGTCACTTTTCATGGATAATCATTGAACTACCAAATAAAAGACAAAAAAAATGAAACCTGGGGTCAGGTTCCATTTTTAGGAGAAGGTATTTTTACTATGGGGTATAGCAAAAACTATATATAATGTATTGGGGGGTTTTTACGGTTATTATAATAGCATGCCCCCGCAAATAAGTGTGCACAAAGTTCACAATTTTTCACTATTGTTTTTATACACATTGTACAGTACCTTGGTACTATGCTTTTGGAAAAGCAGAAAAATTTGCACAATTACTTATCAAATAATGCCTCGAATTCCTGCTGGCTGATCTTTTCTTTCTCTAAAAGAAGATTTGCGCAGGCATCTAATACCTCGCGGTTATCCATGATCATCTGTTTTGCCTTTGCATAACATTCATCGATGATACGTTTGATTTCCTGATCAATCGCGCTTGCCACTCCCTCGCTGTAACCTCTGGCATGTGCAAGATCACGTCCGATAAATACTTCATCGTCATCATTGTCATAACAGATCAGACCTATGTTATCCGACATACCGTATTTGGTAACCATCGCTTTTGCCATCTGTGTCGCCTGTTTGATATCCTGTGATGCTCCGGTTGTAATATCATCAAATACAAGCTCTTCTGCCACACGTCCGCCAAGTGATACAACGATATCCTGCAGCATCTTGCCTTTCGTATTAAACATCTCATCCTTTTCCGGCAGAGGCATCGTATATCCTGCTGCACCGCTTCCGGTCGGAATGATGGAAACCGAATAAACAGGTCCCACATCCGGTAATAAATGGAACAGGATCGCATGACCGGATTCATGGAATGCCGTGATGCGTTTCTCCTTGTCGGAAATCACACGACTCTTCTTCTCCGCACCGATTCCTACCTTTACAAAGGATTTCTTGATATCATCCTGCTTAATATACGCACGATTATCCTTTGCCGCAATAATCGCCGCCTCATTCAAAAGATTCTCAAGATCCGCACCGGTAAATCCTGCCGTGGTCTGTGCAATCTGTTTTAAATCAACATCATCGCCAAGCGGCTTGTTCTTCGCATGTACGGAAAGAATCTCCTCTCTTCCACGCACATCCGGACGTCCGACAACAACCTTTCGGTCAAAACGTCCCGGACGCATGATCGCCGGGTCTAAAATATCCACACGGTTGGTTGCAGCCATGACAATAATTCCTTCATTGACGCCAAATCCGTCCATTTCAACAAGCATCTGGTTTAATGTCTGTTCGCGCTCATCATGACCGCCGCCCATACCGGTTCCTCTTCGTCTTGCAACGGCATCGATCTCGTCGATGAAAATGATACATGGTGCATTTTTCTTTGCTTCCTCAAAAAGATCACGGACTCTCGATGCACCGACACCGACGAACATCTCTACAAAGTCAGAACCTGAAATAGAGAAAAACGGCACTCCTGCTTCACCTGCGATCGCCTTTGCAAGTAATGTTTTACCGGTACCAGGAGGTCCCACCAAAAGCACACCTTTCGGAATTCTCGCACCGAGCTGTGTATACTTCTTCGGTGCACGTAAGAAATCAACGATCTCCTCTAACTCTTCTTTTTCTTCCTGCAATCCTGCAACATCCGAAAACTTCACACGTTTTGCCGGATCGTCACTCATTCTTCTCGCACGGCTCTTGCCAAAATTCATCATTTTGCTTCCGCCGCCTGAATTTGCAGCAGCCTGATTTGTCATGATCATAAAGAAGATAAACATCGCAGCAAAAATAATCAGATATGGCAGCAGTGTCAAAAGCCAGCTTTCCTCCGGCGGATTCTGCACCGTATAGGTCTTAAATCCGGCATCCCGCATGTACTGCTCAATCTCTGCTACATCGGAAACAAGCATCACCTGCGTACTCGAATCACTAAATGTAATGTTCACACTTCCTGTCGGCACTTCACGGTTCGGCACAACATTAACCTGCGTTACCTTGCCCTCTGCCAACGCCGTCTCAAACTGCTGTCTTGTATACGTATTGGTCACGTTATTGCCATCGAGCCAGTACCAGATTGCAATGACAGCGAGAACTAATATCAGATATACTCCAAATCCTCTAAAACCACTTCTCTTATTATTCAATCCCTTTTCTCCTTTATTCCTCTATCTCCACAAATCCAATGTAAGGCAGATTACGGTACTGCTGGTCATAATCAAGACCATAACCTACTACAAATTCGTCCGGTATCTCAAATCCGACATAGTCAACCTTAACATCCACAACTCTGCGGTCCGGTTTGTCAAGAAGTGTACACAGGCGAACACTCTTTGGACTTCTTGTTTTCAAATTTTCCAGAAGATAACTTAAAGTTCTTCCTGTATCAATAATGTCCTCGACAACGATGACATTCTTACCTTCAATGCTGGTTGATAAATCCTGTACGATCTTTACGATTCCACTGGATTCTGTACCGGAGCCATAACTTGAAACTGACATAAATTCTACTTCTACCGGAATGGTGATCCGTTTTGCCAGCTCACAGGTAAAGAAAGATGCCCCCTTTAAAATACAGATCAGGCATACAGATTCCCCGGCATAATCCTTGCTGATTCTTGCACCTAATTCTCTGATCTTTTTGTCAATCTCTTCTTCCGTAAAATGAACGTTAATGTTTTTAATCTTCACGATAGCTTCCTCCGTCGATCCTTACTTCCAGAATCTTTTTTGTATCTTCTTTTATTTTGCAGACGGCACTGATCCGTCCGCCAATGACCCATAACACATGCGACTGCTGTGCCAAAAGCCATATGTGATCTCTTTTTATCTGCGGTATTTTTTCATCAATAAAATAGCTTTTCAGTTTCTTTTTATGTCCCGCATCATCCACCGTCAGATAATCTCCGGATGCCCTTCTCCGAAACTGCAAGCCACATTCTATCCTATCATAATTCAGCCATTTCGTATACTGATTTTTTGGAATTTCGTCAACTTTTCCCGAAAATAAAAGCAATCTGAGACTCACATGTGCATCCGGCAATGTAATGTTTAATGTTTCTCCTGCCTCAAGCTTTGCAAAATCCACTTCTGTAAACTCATAAAATGACCGGCTTTTTTTCCCTGTGCCCTTGTCTCTTTGATTTCTGCACAGTCTTACCCCCTCATAGATCCGGCAGGCTGTTACCTGATAGGGAAGCATGATCTCCCGTCCGGTCTGCTTCTCCATCAGTGCACAGATATCCTGCACATGCACCATACCAAGATCCTTGCGGCTGCCGGATACCTTCCCCAATACCGTATGGACAATCTCCTGCCGTATGATATCCGGGTACTGTTCCCACTCATTTTTTAAGATAACGTATGCAGCATCCTTAAAAATGCAGCATGTCTGCATTGCCTTTTTCGTCTCCTGCTCCATATAATCAACCGCCTGCTGCAAAATCAGTGCACTCTGATTGATATGGGAAACTGCCTGTTCATTGACCTTTAAAAGTTCCGGCAGAACACAGTGACGAATGCGGTTTCTGCTGTAATTTACATCCAGGTTGGTTCCATCTGTCCGGTAATCCTGACCGGCTCTGCAAAGATACTCCTCAATCTGTGCTCTCGTCACACAAAGAAGCGGGCGCACAATGAAAATATCTTCCGCAAGTACACGTTTCGGATGCATTCCACACATTCCCCGCACGCCGCTTCCTCTCGCCATCTGAAATAAAACAGTCTCCGCATTATCATTCGCATGGTGTGCAAGAGCAATGCAGACATGTCCTGCTCCATTTTTTTTACATTCTTCTGCTGCCTTTTGATAGCAGTCATAACGGAGTACCCTTGCCGCTTCCTCGGTGCCTATCCCCACTTCGGCTGCATATTCAGGCACACTGACCGGACATATCCTGCACGGGATATTTTTCTGCCTGCAGAGTTTCTCCACAAACGCAGCATCCTGCCTGCTCTCTTCTCCACGGATCCCATGTTCCACATGTATTGCCAAAAGCGTATAACCAATTCTTTGGCGCAGTTCCAAAAGCACGAGCAAAAGCGCTACAGAATCCGCCCCGCCGGACAGTCCCACGATCACGGTATCCCCTTCTGTCATCAGTTTTTCTTTTTTGATCCAGTTTAATACATCTTCTGTCATTTATTTTTCCCAGATACATGCCGCTAACACGGTCATATCATCCTTCGCCTTTCCTCCCGTAAAAAGCATGACACGCTCCATAATTTTCTTTGCCAGTATCCCCGGATTATTTGTCTGTATGCTCTCAATGATCTCCTGCATGGTATCTTCCGGTTTCTTCACATGCAGATATTCTAACACACCATCCGTTACCATGACAACAAAATCACCCCCCTTTAGTTTTGTTTCCTGCATAGAAATATCCATCTGTACCTGTGCCCCGACCGGCAGACTCTGCGAGGTAATGCATTCCACCTCCGTTCCTCTCTTTATAAAAGTAGCCGCCGCACCGATCTTATATAACTTTGCCATTCCGGTATACAGATTGATCTTGCAGAGATCGACGGTAGAATACAGATCATCTGCTCCTTTCATGACCATCGCCGAATTCATCATACGGATTGCTGTTTCAACCGAAAATCCAGCTTCTAAGAAACGTTCAACCAGATCTAAAACCATTTCGCTCTCTTTACATGCCATGCTTCCTGATCCCATACCATCAGAAAGTCCAAGCAGAAATTCTCCGCGCTCTAACTCCAGAAAAGAAAAATTATCTCCCGATATTTTTGCCCCGTCTTTTTTGATTCTCGCAATTCCCTGCACATTGCGATACACCGTATCCTCATAAAAAACATAACTGACCGGTTCCCTCGAAATAAAAGTTTTCGTATCTGCCGCTGCCCGCATCTGCTTTCCCAAGGCATGTTCTGCAGCGGTCACAAATGATTTCAAAGAAATGCACCCTCCCCTTCTGCTCTTTAAAGCTGCGCTTAGTTTTAACCTGCCATCCAGCGTCTCGATCAGATGTATCTCCTCAATCGAAATTCCTTTCTCCTTCGCACGATAGCGTATCTCGGAAATTGCTCTCTTCTCCTGGGTATCAAGCACGCGTTCTTCTCTTGCACAGTCCTGCATAATATATGCCATGGCATCAAGCTGTTCTGCGATCACCTGCCGGTTTTGCAAAAGACGGTTATACCAGGCATGATTTAAACTGACACGTTCAAACACGCGCACCGCCTCCTCCACCATATCCCGGCTTTTTGCACAATACTTCTTTAACTCTGCCTCATTTTCTGCTCCCGGCTCCCCCATCTGCCAGATTGACGTGATCATTGAAGACAATATTCCATAAAGCGGCGTACAATCTCTCTCCCAGCAGAGTGCACAGGAATCACAGGAGGCACACACTTTTCCGGTCAGTTCATTTTGTACCCTGCCAAGCTCGTCCGCCGCATATTTTTCTTTTCCCGCACTCATATTTAAAAATATCTGGGACAATCCCTGAAAAGATTCCGCATAATTTCTGAGCCGTTCACCATTTTTCCGTTCCGGCAATTCCTCCTGTTTCCGCTGCACCGGTGTCCACTCCATCAGAAAATGAATGCTGCGGTTTAAAAGGATCACCGCACCAAAAATAAATACGGCCTCCAGAAATACTGCGGCACCGTCCGGCTGATTCTTCCATTCAAGAAGACTTCCGCAAAACGATAAGATCAGCGTGGTAAGCCCTGCCATCACACCTGCTAAAAATGCCGGACATCCTTCGTTTGCCCACTCGATCAGCTTCACAGCGCCAACCATAACAATCAGTGCCACACCATATTTCACTGCTGCAGTAAGCGGCATAAATATAGTCATTCCTATGTACATAAATGCAAGCAGTATGACTCCGTTTACCTGTTCTAAATAGAGTGCTGTAAAATATGCCGGAACAAGCGGATAACATCCCATCACGCTGACTCCGCATACCAGGCTCCCAAGTATACTAAATATCATTTGTCTGACTCCTGTTTTTTTCATTTCCTTTCTCCTTACACTTTCTTATTTCTCCCTCCGTCAGCAATATTTTCTCTGCCGGATTTTTTCGGGTGCATCCCATTATAGAAGTCAGAAATAAAAATCTTTGTCAAAGGAAAGTCTGATTTCAAAAAAGTTTTCGCCAAAATCTCTTTTTCGATGTCCTTTCGAGGGAGTTCAAAACGGTTGATTATTTTTAAGAATTTCATATAACCATCGCAACCGGAGTATACTCTGTGGTATAATCTTCACATAGTATTTTTCACACTCAGTTTTGTGCTTACAACCAGGATTTATTATGCGCAAAACCGACGTAGAAATGGAGGAATAACATGTATACAGCAGACAGCAAACGTTATGAAACCATGCAGTATAACCGCTGTGGGGCAAGTGGGTTAAAACTTCCGATCGTATCTTTGGGATTATGGCATAATTTTGGTGACACCGGATGTTATGATACCATGAAGGCAATGTGCCGCACCGCCTTTGATCACGGCATCACCCACTTCGATCTCGCCAACAATTACGGTCCTGCTTACGGAAGTGCTGAGCGCAATTTCGGTCAGATTTTAAAAGATGATTTTCTGCCTTACCGTGATGAACTTCTGATCAGCACGAAGGCAGGTTACGATATGTGGGAGGGACCTTATGGCAACTGGGGAAGCCGCAAATACCTGATTGCAAGTTTAGACCAGAGTTTAAAGAGACTTGGTCTTGAATACGTCGATATCTTCTACCACCACCGCATGGATCCGGAAACTCCGCTTGAGGAGACAATGGGTGCGCTTGATTCTATTGTAAAAAGCGGTAAGGCACTTTATGTCGGACTTTCGAACTATGACGGGCCGACCTTAAAGAGGGCAACGGCTATTTTGAATGACTTAAAATGTCCGTTCATCATTAACCAGAACCGTTATTCGATTTTTGACCGTACCATCGAGGAGAACGGCTTAAAGGAAACTGCCCATGACCTTCACAAAGGTATCATTGCCTTTTCTCCTTTAGCACAGGGTATGTTGACCAACCGTTATTTAAATGGTATCCCAAAAGACAGCCGTATCGCTAAAGATGGCCGTTTCCTGCATGAGTCTTCCTTAACACCGCAGCGTCTCAGCCAGATCAAAGCATTAAATGAACTGGCCGACCAGCGTGGTCAGACGCTTGCTGAAATGGCGTTAAGCTGGATCTTAAAGGATGATCATGTGACAAGTGTACTTATCGGTGCTTCAAAACCGGAACAGATCTTAGACAACATCGGTATCATTGGACATACTTCTTTCTCCAAAGAAGAACTTGAAAAAATTGACGCTATCGCAAAACAATAGACAACAAAAAACCAGTTCCATTTGCGCCATCCGCGCATGGAACTGGTTTTATTATCGTATCTTTTTATTTTGCTTCCTTGAAAATAATCTCATTATCATAGGCAAGTCCTAATTTACTCTTTGCAGTATCTTCTACATACTGCTGGGACTTTGTATATGCTTCATAGTTGCTCAGCTGTTCTCCCCTGGCCGTCTCTTCCTCTAATTGTTTCTGGAGTGACGCCTCCTGCTGCATATACTCCTGATCTTTCTGATAAACCCGGATGATCTGAACAGACATTACTGCCACAAATGCAATGACGATCAAGCCAATACAAAGCTTTCCCGCTCTGTTATTATTCTTTTTACGACGTCCCCTACCTGCCATATCTGTTACCTTCCCATCTGATATACCCAAATTCTGACATCCCTCTAAAATCACACTGTCAGACTAAAGTTTACATAATCCCATTTTAACCGCTCTATACACTTTTTTCAATTGTTTTCTAAAAAAAGATGTAAATTTTTTTTTCTGTTTTCTGAACGGGTGGAAAATAACACGCAAAAACCTGCCGGCCACGCCAAATACAGTGCGGAAAACTTTCACATTGATCCGTATGACAAAACGACTGAGTAAAAGATAATAAAGCAGCATGCCAAATACGATCCCGCCTATGGAAAATCCTCTCACCATACCGTCATTTTCCTGATACAGCATCACAAAAACCACCGCAGTACAACAAAGCCAGTATAAAAAATCCTCCACACCGATCCAGAAATTCCCATGCGGCACAACTCTGCGAAAAATCCGGAGAATGTCATAGAAAAGAAACAATGCACCGCCAATCAGTATGGATACGCCAAGTGAGACAGCCTGCTCACTGATTGCCGTGCTGACAGCCATCATTTAAACAACCTTCCCAAAAAAGATTCTGCCTGTTTTCCTGCATTTTTAATATCAGAATAAGTCAGGGAATCGATTCTTCCTTCAATATCAATTTCCCCCTTTTCTAAGGTGAGGCGGTTCACATGAAGATCATGTCCTTTTATTAAGAGCATGCCGAGTTCTGTCTCTAACAAAATCTCCGCAACATCAAATGACAATACATCCACAACTCCGGAAAAAGCTCCGCTTTTGCGGTTTGCCAACAGTACCTTATGTGACTTTGTCACATTTGTATTTTTATCATCCATTCTAAGACCTCCTGATATTTATTGGCAAAAATACCTATCACCGTTTCTAAATATATTAGAAGATCTTTACATTTATGCTATATATTCAAATAAATCCTTTGCCTGTTCCTTTTTCGTGGTATCTAACAGGTCAAGTACACGCACCTTTACGGTTTTCGTTCCAAACGCAATTTCAATGATATCTCCAACTTTGACATTTACCGATGCCTTTGCCGGTTTTCCATTTACCGATACTCTTCCCGCATCACATGCCTCATTTGCCACCGTGCGGCGTTTGATCAGGCGGGATACCTTTAAAAATTTATCGAGTCTCATACTATTCTCCATTCCATAAGAAAAAGCGGATTCCTCATCCGGAACCCGCTTAGAATCTTTTCTGTTATGATTATGCGTTAACCATATCTTTTAAAGCTTTACCAGCTTTGAATTTTGGAGCTTTAGAAGCCGGAATAACCATCTCTTTACCGCTCTGTGGGTTTCTTCCTGTTCTCTCTGCTCTCTCAGATACTTCGAATGTTCCGAATCCAACTAACTGGATTTTCTCACCTTTTTTTAATTCTTCAGCTACAACATCTGTGAAAGCTTTTAATGCTGCTTCTGCGTCTTTTTTGCTTAATTCAGTTTTCTCAGCCATTGCTGCAACTAATTCTGCTTTGTTCATGTTAAAAATTCCTCCTCTGGATTTTCACAGTAAATTTAATTTTGCGGTTTTCTGATGCACCAATCCCTGTCGGATATCCGTACACTGTAATACCTACTTCATTATTTATACTTGTTTTTACTTCTGTTGTCAAGGAAAATCCCCGAAATTGGGCATTTTTACAAACATTTTCTATCCAGAATTACGATCAAAGCATTTTATCGATCATCGCATGTACTGCTTTTGATAAATCCGCTGATTTTTTATCTGCATCTGCAAGAGAAGTTCCTTTTACACCCAGATAGAATTTTACTTTTGGCTCTGTACCGGACGGTCTTACACACACCCACGCACCGTCTGTCATCTCGTAGTAAAGCACATTAGAAGACGGAAGTCCGGTCGGTGTCACCTTGCCGGTTGCAAGCTCTGTAATCGTATCCTTCTTATAATCACGGATTGCCGTTACCTTATAAGCACCGATCTCCTGTGGTGCCTCATCACGCAGCGTGTTCATGATCTCCTGGATTTTTGCAAGTCCCTCGATACCCTTTAAGGTGATGGATGTCACATCATCTTTGTAATATCCGTATCTCTCATACATTGCAAGCATTGCATCCCACAGTGTCATTCCCTTTGTCTTGTAGTAAGCGGCTGCTTCACAGAGTGTCATGGATGCCACGATCGCATCTTTATCTCTCGCATAGGTTCCTGTCAGACAGCCATAGCTTTCTTCCATACCAAACAGATAAGTTCCTTTTCCTGTCTTTTCAAACTCTAAGATTTTCTGTCCGATGAACTTAAATCCGGTCAGTACCTCTACCAGTTCGATTCCGTAATAGTCAGCAATCGCATCTGCCATATTTGTGGAAACAATAGAGCGGATAAATGCACCGTCAGCCGGCAGGCTGCCATCGCGCTCTTTACGCTGTCCGATCACATAATCACCGATCAGACATCCTGACATATTACCGGTTAAACTGTGGTATTCTCCTGTTTTGCTGTCCTTTACATATACACCAAGACGGTCTGCATCCGGGTCTGTTGCAAGAATCAGATCCGCATCTACTTTTTTACCAAGTGCAAGTCCAAGTTCAAATGCTTCTGCTGCTTCCGGGTTCGGGTAACTTACCGTCGGGAAATCTCCATCCGGCAGTTCCTGCTCCGGAACAACGTATACGTTTTTAAATCCAAGTTCTTTTAATATACGGCGCACCGGAATATTTCCTGTTCCATGTAACGGTGTATATACGATTTTTAACTCTCCGCCTACTTTATCAATGCAGTCCTGATGTAACACCAGTTTTTTCAGCTCTGCAATATACGGATCATCGATATCTGCCCCGATCACCTGATAAAGTCCTGCTGCCTTTGCCTCATCAAGCGGCATGGTCTTTACTGTTGCATAATCGGTTACTTTTTTTACCTCATCCATGATTCCGGTATCATGTGGAGGTGTGATCTGTGCACCATCTTCCCAGTATACTTTATATCCATTGTATTCCGGCGGATTGTGACTTGCTGTCACATTGATTCCGGCTATACATCCTAATTTACGCACTGCGTAAGAAAGCTCCGGAGTTGGTCTTAAAGATTCAAATACATATGCTTTGATTCCATTCGCTGCCAGACAAAGTGCTGCTTCATCTGCAAACTCCGGTGACATGTGGCGTGAATCATAGGCAATGGCAACACCGCGCTTCTGTCCGTTTACCTTGCTGATATAATTGGCAAGTCCCTGTGTAGCCTTGCGCACGGTATAAATGTTCATACGGTTAGTTCCGGCTCCGATCACTCCACGAAGTCCTGCCGTACCAAATTCCAGATCCATATAAAAACGGTCTTCAATCTCTTTTTCATTCCCTGCAATACTCTTTAATTCATTTCTGGTATCCTCATCAAAGTAAGGATTATTCAGCCAGCTCTCATAGTTTTCTTTGTAACCCATTTTTCTTTCCTCCCATACTTTTGATTCTGTTTTTATATTAGCGATAACGAACTTGTTTTTCAAGTACTATTCCATGCTAAATTTGTACAATTCTGTCCTTTTTGTCTTTATTTTAATTACTTCCACCAGATAATGTTGACAGAAGTTCTGACAGAGTAGACAGATAATCCGCGCTGCTATCGGTTGATGCTGCATTTCCGGTACTGCTTCCTGTCGACGTTCCGGTACCACTTCCTGCTGTCGTTCCGGTTGATGTTCCAGTACTGCTTCCAGTTCCTTCTCCCGTGGATGCCCCGGCAGTGCTTCCAGTTCCTTCTCCCGTGGATGCCCCGGCAGTGCTTCCCGTATCGGTTCCGGAAGTTGTTCCGCTGTTCTCCCCGGCTGTATGACTTCCTGCAAGACTTCCTGCAAGGCTTCCTGCTGCACCCTCTGCCGAACTGTCCGCTTCATTTGCCACAGAATCTGCAGTATTTTCTGCTTCCGTCTCCTCTGCTACGCTGTCTGTTCCTGTTCCCTCACCCGACATTCCGATCACGATCGTTGCCTCCTCGGAATTAACGAACAGTTTCTTATTATATGTATCATATCCGGGAGCCGTGACAGCAAGACTGTGCACTCCATACCGGACCGGAACTGCCTCCGAGGTGTCAATAACTTTTCCGTCGATCTGAACGATCGCATCTTCCACATCCACAGCAAATAAAATATTTCCAAACTTCGGTCCCTCACCCTTTAAGGTGTTAAGATCAAGTGTCTCTGTTCTTCCGCTCTCGATCGTAAGCTCTGTACTGCCACCATATCCGTTATTTGCAACGGTTACCGTATATGTACCCGCCGGCAGTTCCATGGTCATATCTTTGGTCACTTCCGCAAATATTTTACTACCGATCTGGATAAAGCTTCCCTCAAAAAGATCTGTATTTGTTAATGCAAGCTCTCCATGTCCGGTCGTAACCACAATGGAAATCAGTTTTTTCCCTATGCCAGTCACCCGCAGGGTATCTAAATCTGTCAGATCTGACAGCTGCTTTCTTAAATCATCTTCACAGATATATAAATCTGCATCATAGGAATAACGTTCCTCTCCAATTTTAAAAATGCCGCGCTCCATATCCACCGAATAACGCGATACATCCGGATATTCCCAGACTGCATCTGAAATCTGCACCTGTGTGATCTTTCCCTGGTCATCTTTTTCTCCCACCGTGATGACCCTGCCCGGTTCAAAATAAGACACCGCCGTGTGGTTTCCATATTTGTCAAGGAATCTGGTTGCAAGTGTGTAATAATATACATACTCTTTTCCGGATGCAATCTGCTCTAAGGTCAGACATTCCGCCTGCATATCATTAGTTTTGATCAAAAACTGGTCTGTCCCGATTTTGTCCTCATTATTTTCGGTTGTCTCTACCGACTCTGTCGTATCATCCGAAGCTTCCTGCGTTTTGCCATTCTTCTCCTGATCCGGATAATAATAACGTCCGGTCACGACCGTATTTTTCTTTCCACATGCACCAAACAGCATAACCATTGCTGCAAGCAGTAATATGATCTGGTATTTTATCTTCATGTGTTCTCCTGTCTCCTACTGTAGCTATGAACAATTTTTCACTCACCTGATTATACCGCAAACTGTCTACACGGTAAAGTGGAAGAGCATCTGTAAAAACTGCTCCCTTGCACCTTCCTGCGCAATGACCTTTTCTAATTTTTCTATATTTCTGCCTGACAGCCACGCTTTGTGTGAATTATAATAACGATTGGCGATCTTCCAGAATTTTTCCGGGTATGCAAGATATACATACAGATACTTAAGTTCTTCCGGTGAAAGTTTTCTGATCCGGTCATAACCTCGTATTAAATCCATGCCAAGTCCGGCATTCCAGTTATTTTTTTCCATCATTTTCCGGATAAAATTGGCAAGATCCCCCACTCTCTCCTGATACAGAAAGTTTTCAAAGTGGACCACTGCAATTCCTTCGCGTGAAAATATGACATTGTGCTGGTTATAATCACCGTGGCAGAATCCGATCAGCTGTTCCTGTCTGCCAAGATCTTTTAAAATATCCGTCGTCTCCTGTGCCTTTTTCATATATTCCGGATACCAGACCGCAAACATCATCTCAAAATCATTCTTTTTCTTTTTTGCCCGGATATAATTTCTGACTTTGTTTAATTCCCGGTTTCTTTTTTCATAAAGCGGTAACAGACTATTTTTCTCTGACTGCAAAAATTCCGGTACGCTCCCCGCATAATCCTGCGCAGACTGATGCAGTAACGCAAGTTCTTTTACTGCGGCAAGCATATCTGATCTGTTTTTTGTATCACATTCCGCACCCGGATACGCCTGATACAATATGTACTTTGTCTCCTCATCATTCACGGAAAACGGCTCGCCCTCTTTCGTGCGCATTACCGTCTCCACAGTTCTTCCCTGGCCGCTCAGATGATCCAGCATATCTGCTAAAAATTCGGCCCGCTCCTTTGAGCCTCTGTATTCCCGCAATATTTTCGGTCCCTGCCCTGTATCACACTGATAGCTGTCCCGTCCCCTTGAGATGGACTTTACTTCCAGTTCGTATTGTTCTAATACCTGTTCCGGTCGATTATACAAAAAAACGCCCCCCATATGATTGATTACGGTCTTACCACCGTGTCTCTTCATCATATGAGAGGGTTTGTTCATTCATGACTACTGATTCGCCCTAATAACTGCTCTCTGGTATTCAGTCCCGGATCATCAAGCACCAGTTCTAAAAAATCTTTTAATGTTTCACCAATTTCTTTTCCCGGTTTCATTCCGGCATTGATCAGATCGCTTCCGTTTACTGCTAAGTCCCGTATCGTAAGACACTGATTCTTCTCTAAAATTTCCCGGTATAATGCCTCGTAACCATCTACATAAGAGAGTTTTTCTTCTCTCTGATATTCACTCTGCGCCAGGATATCCGCACGTTTCACTGCAAATAATGCCGGATACTGTTCTATGCCGATCCTGCTTACCGCCCTTCTTATATTTTTTTCAGAAAGCGGCGGATTGTCATCATGCCAGCACACAAGACGGCACACCTTATCGGTCGTGTCATTGTCAAACTTTAACCGGCGAAGGATCTTCCTCGCCATCTCACTGCCTTCCTTTGGATGTCCGTAAAAATGATCATTACCGGAAGTATCCGTGGTCCTGCACGCAGGTTTTGCCACATCGTGTAACAACATTGTAAGGCGCAGCACCTTATCTCCCACAATATGATTTAAGGCTGCCACAGTGTGTTCCCCGACCGAATAACAATGATGCTTTGTGTTCTGCGGCGTCTCCATCATACGGTCAAACTCTGGCAGAAACACTGCTGTAAGCCCTGTCTCCCACGCTGTTTTGATCTCGCCCGGATGTGCAGATGTAATTAATTTTACCAGCTCGGTCTGTATCCGCTCTGCACTGACTTTTGCAATATTTGGCGCAAGTTTTACCATGGCTTTCTTTGTCTCTTCCTCGATTGAAAAACCAAGCTGTGCGGCAAAACGCACAGCGCGAAGCATCCGCAGTGCATCCTCAGAGAAACGTTCTATGGCACATCCCACACAGCGGATCACACCGCGTTCTAAATCCCCCACACCGTCAAATGCATCGATCAGTCCATTTTTGTCATTGTACGCCATGGCATTGATCGTAAAATCGCGTCTTTTTAAATCCTCTAACAGACTCGCCGTAAACTGCACATTTTTCGGATGTCTCGCATCCTCATATTCTCCATCGATCCGGTAGGTCGTCACCTCAAACCCTTCATGTTCTACCATCACGGTCACGGTTCCGTGCTGGATCCCGGTATCAATGGTATGAATCTTCTTTTCGGCAAATATTTCTTTGACCTGCTCCGGTTTCGCCTGTGTCGTGATATCCCAGTCCCCCGGTGTGCGGTGTAACATGGTGTCGCGCACACAGCCGCCGACTGCATACGCTTCATAGCCATGTTCCTCTAATGTTTCTATGATAAATTTTACTTTTTCCGGCAAAACGATTTTCATATACGGTAAGTTCCCTTTTTTGTTGTCTTGATCGAATAGAGCAGATCATCCGCCCGCTTGATCATCTGGTTGATTTCTTCCTCGTCATGAACGTCTTTCGCCGACACGATTCCAATGGAACAGGAAATACGCTGCTCTTTTTTGATAGAAATCTGTTTTTTCAGTTTCTCAGAAATCGCTCCTTCAAAACCGTCTGCCTGATCGATCTTTTTATAGATCAGCTCTGCCGTCTCTGTAAGTTTTTCTTCGTCTGCAGTAAAAAATACGATAATGTATTCATCCCCGCCGTAGCGGCATACAAATCCCTGTTTTTCACACAGACCCGAGAAAATGTCTGCCATTTCCTTTAAAACCAGATCTCCGACATCATGACCGTAAGTATCATTATAATGCTTGAAATTATCGAGATCAATAAACATCAGTCCCAGTTCCGGTTTACGTATACCACCTGAAAATTCTTCCATCAGAGCTTTGATTTTCCGATAAAAACCTTCCCTGTTATAAATTCCGGTCAACTGGTCTGTAACCGCTGAAAGATAGAGTTTATTGTTCATCTCGTATATTTTATCATATGCGTCGAGACGGTTCAAAGAATATTTTACCTCACGGAATAAAAGCTGATACATATTTAAATCATCTTCGTCGAGCATATACCGGTTTACGAAAGAATGCCAGTTATCCTTCATCCTCACATAGGCGATCAGAAAACTTTCCAGTTTTGCATTGTTAAAATACGGTACAGCCACTAAAGAACAAACATCATCCTCACCAAACAGCGCCGTGATATCCTGGTGTTCGTTGTAGTTGCTGCTGATCTTCGAAATCGCATATCCTCCCGGATTTCTTTTTAAGGATGCGATGATCCTGCCAATCCTCTCCTCATTTAAATCTATTCCTGTATTATTGTATAATACCTGCGTCTGTCTCTCCATACAGCGCGCATATACCGCGCAATCCACATTAAAATGATTTAAAAAAGTTTTCATGACCGCATCGATCATTTCTTCTGCACTGACTCCGGTCACGTCGATCAGTTTCTGCCAGGTCGAAATAAAATCAAGCTGATGTTTCTTGCTCTTATATGCGAGCACCATGCTCTCCTGCCAGAGAAGTGCGTCTAATTCCTGTACGGAAACCTCCTGCTGCCCGTCCGCCTCATCCACCGGCGGCAACGTATCCATCACTTTTCCTGCCAGTTTTCCATAGGTACTAAAATGCTGTTTTTCGTATTCCTCTAACGTTTTTTTCTGCTTCTCACAGCCTTCCCGGTTTTCGAGACATTTGAAACATTCCATCCGCTTTTTCCGGAAAAGTGCATAGCTGAAAAACTGATTTCCCTCCGAACGGCTCAGATAATCCTCCGCCTTTTCATAATCCGAATCAGCTTTTTCGTAATCTCCATCGTGTACGGCAAGCAGGCCATGGGAAAAAGTATACAAAAACATATCATCATCCACCTTTGCATAATCGTGGACTGTTCCAAAACCATCTCCCATCTTCTCTTTTTCTATGACATAATTTAAAAACTGCCGGCAGTTATTTAAGTAACGCTCACAGTTAAACCGGTTGCCCTCTAAGATAGACACCAGTGCAAGCAGTCCATATAATTTGGACAGATTACAGACTCTTAAGCTGTTCAAATGCAGGCGCTCCACCGCTTTCATGCACTGTGTCAGATAAAACTCTGCCTTTTCGTACTGACCGCACATAATACAATTTAAAGACATGTTATACTGAACTTCTGCAATATCCTCCGGCTCTCTCAGATGATATAACAGACGGATCGCATGATTGTAATATGCCATTGCACATTCATTTTCACCGATCGCACATAAATTGTATGCAATCCCCGAATAAATACGCCCCGCCTGAATTGATTTTTTATCTTTCAATGCCTCATAAGTCCGCACCGAATAAAGCAGGGATATTTCATACATACCGTTCGTCGATGACAGCATAATATTCTTCTGGTATGCCGTGTTGATCAGATGTTCATTTCCGATTTCTTTTGCTATGCGGATTCCCTTGCTGAAATAAATCAGAAGTTCCTCAGACTGGTTCGCCTTTTCCACGATTTCCGGCTTATTATCATACGCATAAATATATACATGCGCCAGATGATTGCGGTAATTATAGTGGATCAGATTTTGGATCAGGCTTTCCTTGATCTTTACATCCTGCGCACAGAAAAAAATATTATACCAGCCGGACATCTGTATCTGGGCTTCTAACAACTCCGATAAAAACATGCGGTAATCATCGGACATTTTCCCGGCAATACGGTATGTTTCTCCTGCCATCTTTAAGGCTTCTTTTAATTTTCCCTGATACATATAGGCGGTTGCGATCAGATAATCCTGCTCATATGCGCATTCATCTTCCTTCCCTGCAAGATGAATTTTCTCTAAATCTTCACAGATTTCAAGTGCTTTGGGAATATCCTGTCTTAAAATCGAAACTTTGGCAAACAAAAGCCACATGCGAAACCGTGCGGCATCATCCACGAAAAGATTATCAAATTTTATCTTTC
Organism: Roseburia sp.; assembly: GCA_003483745.1. GTDB lineage: Bacteria > Bacillota > Clostridia > Lachnospirales > Lachnospiraceae > Roseburia. Next base: position 36,288 of record DMYD01000049.1, read on the forward strand.
GCTCTATGGTTTCTAAATAGTATGCCGCCTGGTCAAAATCAAGAAATTCCACCATATTCTGCAGCTTCCGGTATACTTTTTCACTTCCATAGTCAATATACTTTTCATCCTCTGCAATTTCTTCTTTTTTCCTGCCGGAGTTTCCGATATGATAAATCTTGCTGCCATCATCTAATGTTTCATACAACATTTCCCAATCCGGTACTAAAAACTCCGGCATCGCCTGTATGTCACTCACACCAAGTACAAGACCAATATTGCAGTTTTCAATTTTTAAAAGACGTGCCGTCAACTGCATAGTGCTTTTAGGAGCAAGCTGAAAACGATTTAAAATCAGAAGAATCGGATGTCTGTCTGCAATGGCACACAACATACGTTCAAGTGCCGCTAACATACGCTCCTGTTCATATGCCACCTCATCAAGCAGAATTATCTCCTCACGCTTTGCATAATCCTGATTAAAATAGCCCAGCAAAACCGGGCGATGCAGATCATACACATCGCATGCTTCCATAAAATCTTCAAAGGTTCCGGTCATATACCGCCTGAAGCCATCACAGATCATGGTAAGATACGGTTCGTATGCTCTGGTAATCTCTCCCGCCTCAAATTCGTGCACCTGCACAAAAATATCTTTATTTTGTTCTAACTGCTTTGTATCATTTAATTTTTCTACGGAAAATTGTCCACTGTATCTGACTAAAAGGTGGTTCTTTTCCACAGTTCCCAAACCGGTCGCTACCTGTTTTATCGCACCATCATAATACTTTTCTATCATCTTCTCCTGCCCCCGGAAAAATAATATTTTGTGTTACATGTACTTTTTTATCGTATGATTCGTTGCAGAAACGCTACCGGAATCGTTTTCATATTATGTAAAAAGGAAACAGAACCTTGTAATTCAGGGAAATCTGTCTATATTCCCTGAATCACTTTCCAGTTCTGTTTTCATATAAGACAATCCATGTGTTCATAACACACATTCATTGTTTTAGTATGCTTTACCCCAATATACCAATTTGTGTGCCGGCTTTCCACAGCATACACATACATCGGAAATATGCTCCTGATCATGGAATGGCATACAACGTGAAGTCACTGCAAGATCTTCTTTGATCTTGTCTTCGCATGCCTGATCTCCACACCACATTGCACGGATAAAGCCAGGCTTCTCATTTGCAATCGCGGTAAATTCTTCGTAGTTATGTGCATCCCAGATATGCGCATCCCTGTGTGCTTTTGCACGCTCAAACATATCTTTCTGGATCTGCTCTAACAACTCTGGAAGTTTTGCTTCAAGTTCATCTAATGCGATCTCGATCTTCTCTCTGGTATCACGGCGTACTACCACACATTTACCTGCTGCAATATCCTTCGGTCCAAGTTCGATACGAACCGGAATACCTCTCATCTCCTGCTCAGAGAACTTCCATCCCGGACTCTTGTCCGAATCATCAAGTTTTGCACGGCAGACTTTTCCGATACGTTCACAGACTTCTTTTGCAGTGTCAAGCACACCGTCTTTCTGCTGCTGGATCGGAATGACCATAGCCTGTACCGGCGCAATACGTGGCGGCAGCACAAGACCGGAATCATCTCCATGTACCATGATGATCGCACCGATCAGACGTGTTGTCATACCCCAGGATGTCTGATATACATACTGAAGTTTGTTATCCTTATCTGTATACTGAATGCCAAATGCTTTTGCAAATCCATTGCCAAAGTTGTGGCTGGTTCCTGACTGTAATGCCTTTCCATCATGCATCAGCGCTTCAATCGTATAAGTTGCCTCTGCACCTGCAAATTTTTCTTTTTCCGTCTTCTGTCCACGTACAACCGGCATTGCCAACACTTCCTCACAGAAATCCGCATAAACATTTAACATCTGTACGGTTCTCTGCTCTGCTTCCTCTGCAGTTGCATGCGCCGTGTGTCCCTCCTGCCATAAGAACTCTCTGGAACGTAAGAACGGACGTGTCTCTTTCTCCCATCTCACAACAGAGCACCACTGGTTGTATACCTTTGGTAAATCACGGTAAGACTGGATAATATTTTTATAAAAATCACAGAACAATGTCTCGGAAGTCGGTCTGACACACAGACGTTCCGGGAGCTGATTCAGACCACCATAAGTTACCCACGCAACCTCCGGTGCAAATCCCTCCACATGATCTTTTTCTTTCTCTAACAGGCTCTCCGGAATAAACAGCGGTAAATATACGTTCTCAACACCGGTCTCTTTGAAACGGCGGTCTAACTCGTGCTGAATATTTTCCCAGATCGCATAACCTGCCGGACGAAGGATCATACATCCCTTTACGGATGAATAATCGATCAGTTCCGCTTTTTTAACCACGTCTGTATACCACTGGGCAAAATCTTCCTCCATGGAAGTGATTGCCTCTACTAACTTCTTGTCCTTTGCCATGATAAATCTCCTTACTCTTCTATCTAAACCTTTGGATTTATTTTATGATAAACCAAAAGGCTTGTCAATTTCAAACTCCAGTTTTCTATGCGTTTTCGGATGGCGGAACGCAAGTCTGAACGAACACAGTGCAAGCTTTCTGCCCGACGGCTCTATGTTTTCCTTAAAATTATACTTTTTATCCCCAACGATCGGTATCCCTGCATGTGCAAGCTGAACCCGGATCTGATGGTGACGTCCGGTATCAAGTTTGATGCGCAAAACGGCATGTCTTCCATCCTGTTCGATGACTTCGTAGGAAAGGCATGCATGTTTCGCCTGCGGTGTTCCTCTCTCCACTACCTCAGATGTATTTGTCTTTCCGTTCTGCAAAAGTTCATCCTCTAAGGTTCCCTTTTTCTTTTCCGGCACTCCGTCCGTCATGGCATAATAATATTTGTCTGCGGATTTCATTTTAATCTGATGGCTTAAATCCGCTGCCGACTCTTTATTTTTTGCAAACACCATGACTCCTTCCACCGGCTGATCTAACCGATGTACCACACTGATATAAGGAGTTTCCCCTTTGGACGTCCGGTAGTTTTTGAGCATGCTTTCCATATCTGCCTGTCCAATGCGTTTTGTCTGTGTCGCCACGCCTGCCGGCTTTTTGCAGACGATAATATCTTCATCTTCATAAATGATCGCTGGCTGCATACTGTCCCTCATTTCTACTGCTTGCTGGTTCTTATTTCTTTGATACATGCAAAATAAACTTCTTACAATTTAAAGCGGTACCCGACGCCCCAGATGGTCTCTATGTACTGAGGTTTATTAGTATTCATCTCGATTTTCTCCCGGATCTTTTTGATATGCACGGTCACAGTTGCGATATCTCCGATCGACTCCATATCCCAGATCTCCCGGAATAGTTCCTCTTTCGTGAACACATGATTTGGATGCTCTGCTAAGAATGTCAAAAGATCAAATTCCTTGGTCGTAAACTGTTTTTCTTCCCCGTTGACCCAGACACGTCTTGCTGTCTTGTCGATACGGATGCCACGGATCTCGATCACATCATTCTCCACGGTGTTGCTTCCGATCAGGCGTTCATAGCGGGCAAGGTGCGCCTTCACTCTCGCAACAAGTTCACTCGGAGAAAAAGGCTTTGTGATATAATCGTCCGCACCAAGTCCCAATCCCCTGATCTTATCAATATCATCTTTCTTTGCAGATACCATAAGAATCGGAGTATTTTTTTCCTCTCTGATCTGTTTGCAGATCTCAAATCCATCAATGCCCGGCAACATCAGATCCAAAATATACATATCAAAATCTTCGGAGAGCGCACGTTTCAATCCGACCACACCGTCATTCTCGATCTCCACCTCAAAACCACTGAGTTCTAAATAATCTTTCTCTAAATCTGCGATTGCTACCTCATCTTCAATAATCAAAACCTTACTCATTTGGTACCTCCTGATATTTACGAATTACAAAATACATGACCGTTCCGATGGATTCTTTGCTGGTCGCCCATATTTTTCCACCATGGTCTTCTATAATCTTCTTTACAATGGACAAACCAATGCCGCTGCCGCCGGTTGCCGAATTGCGCGACGCATCCGCGCGATAAAAACGATCAAAAATATATGGCAGATCTCTCGCCGAAATACCTCTTCCGTTATCTTCGATCTCCACCTGGATAAAGTCACCAACATCCTTGATTCGGATATTGATAAATCCCTGCTGCTTATCTAAGTACTTGATGGAATTGCCGATAATATTGTGGATCACACGGCGAAGCTGCTCCGGATCTGCAATGATCAAAACATTCTCATCCACATAATTAAAGTAGGCAAGCCTGATATTCTTTGTCTCAAGATCAAGTCCAATTTCCTCTACGCAGTCATTAAAATATTCCGATACATTGATCTTTGCAAAATTATAAGGAATACGATTTGTATCAATTTTAGCATACAATGTCAACTCATTTAAAAGCGTATCCATCTCATTTGCCTTGTTATAGATTGTACGGATATATTTATCACGTTTCTCCGGCGTATCCGCCACACCATCCATCAGTCCTTCCGCATATCCCTTCACGGCTGTGATCGGTGTCTTTAAATCGTGTGCAATATTGCTGATAAGTGTCTTATTTTCTTTTTCGCCCTCAATCTTCTCCTCCGCATTATCCTTTAAGCGCAGGCGCATCTCCTCAAATGATCTGCAGAGCTCACCAATCTCATCCTTGCTGTCCGACTCTACCGAAAAATCAAGATTGCCGTCTTTGATGTTTTGTGCTGCCATCTGCAATTTTTTTATCGGGTTGATCATGCTCGTATACATCCAGATCGTCAACATCGTCGCTGTCAGTACAAGAATCAGAATAATGGAGACTAACACATCAATGAGCAGTTTCTTTACCTCCGGAACCGTCTCCTCTAAAACCGTAACAATAAAAGCGCTTCCGTCACTTCCATCCCCGAACTTAAAATCGATCTGCTTGATCAGCACCTGCTCATCACCGTCAATGTAAGTTCCGGCATCTTCATCTTTCACAGTATCCCCATACGACGGCAACTGTGTCAAAAGCGAAACACTCGCATCCTCACCAATATAAATTAACTCTTTGCCCTTTCTCACGATCAGATAAGAACTCTTTTGCTCTAATGTCTGGTTAAGTTCATCTAAGTATCCCTGATCTTCTAACCGCGCCGGGTCATTCTTTGCTGTATCTTTCAGTTCTTTAAAACATTCTTTGGTAAAACGGCTCAAAAGCTGCATGGAATTAGAAAAATAACTGTAATTATTTTCCTTGATCCCATAAGTCTGCTCAATCGCCTTTACCTGTATACGCTGAAAACTGAAAAGTGCCGCCATCATCAGCACGATCGGAACAAAGATGATAATACAAAAAGAAATAATGATTTTTGATTTCAGTTTCATATTTCATGTTCACCTTTCCGGTTAAATTGTTCCCACACTACAAAATTTTATTGCAAAAAAAAGTCATAATGGTACTTTATGACCTTCATAAATATACCTTTATGACTTATTATAACATGAAAAATTACAAATCCCATTTATTTTATATAAAATTGTCTAAACTTTTTGTGAAGCCGGATAAATCTATTATCACGCATTGAAATATGCTTCCGGATCAATTTCATCCACATACCGCATCACAAGTTCTCCATCCTGTATTTCCAGTGGGAAGATCACATACGAAGATTCAAAATATTTTTCTCCGTCACCACCCCAGCGGTCACCGTAATAGAGCAGCTTATTATTTTTCTTTAAAAGATTTCTATATCATTATCTTCTGCAGCTATTTCCTACAGATATTTCTTTAATGTCTCAGCTTTATCAACTGCCTCCCACGGAAGGTCTAAGTCTGTACGTCCGAAATGTCCGTAAGCTGCTGTTCCGCGGTAAATCGGTCTTCTTAAGTCAAGCATCTTAATGATTCCTGCCGGACGAAGGTCGAAGTTCTCACGAATGATCTCAACTAACTTCTCATCAGCTAATCTGCCTGTACCGAAAGTATCAACCATAACGGATGTCGGCTGTGCAACACCGATCGCATAGGATAACTGGATCTCACATTTCTCAGCAAGACCTGCTGCAACGATGTTCTTTGCAACATAACGTGCTGCATATGCTGCAGAACGGTCAACCTTTGTACAGTCTTTTCCGGAGAAAGCTCCGCCGCCGTGACGTGCATATCCGCCGTAAGTGTCTACGATGATCTTACGTCCTGTTAAACCTGCATCTCCGTGTGGTCCACCGATTACGAAACGTCCGGTCGGATTGATGAAGAACTTGGTATCTGCATCGATCATCTCCTTTGGAAGAATCGGATCGAAAACATATTTTTTGATATCTGCATGGATCTGTTCCTGTGTCACATCATCGTCATGCTGGGTTGATAATACAACTGCCTCAAGACGTACCGGTTTTCCTGCCTCATCATACTCTACGGAAACCTGTGTTTTTCCGTCTGGTCTTAAGTAGGTCAGTGTGCCGTCTTTTCTTACTTTTGTTAACTGTAATGCCAGCTTATGTGCTAAAGAGATCGGATATGGCATTAACTCCGGTGTCTCGTTGGTTGCGTAACCAAACATCATACCCTGATCACCTGCTCCGGTATCAAGATCATCTGTTAATGCTCCCTCTTTTGCCTCTAATGCCTTATCAACACCCATTGCAATATCCGGAGACTGCTGGTCGAGTGCTACCATAACTGCACAGGTATTTCCGTCAAATCCAGTCTTTGCATCATTGTAACCAATCTCGTTAACTGTTTTACGAACAATTGCCGGAATATCCAGCTGTGCTTTTGTGGTGATCTCACCGGTTACTAAAACAAAACCTGTACAGCTTGCTGTTTCACATGCAACACGGCTCATTGGATCTTCTGCCATACATGCATCTAAGATTGCGTCAGAGATTGCATCGCAGACTTTGTCAGGGTGTCCTTCTGTTACAGATTCTGATGTAAATAATCTTTTTTCCATTTTTCTGCTCCTTTTCTGATAGTGTTTTTCTGCATTTTTCGCAAAAAAAATCCACTTGCGAAAAACAAGTGGAAGTGATAGCTGTAAATCAATCATCAAATCCTCTTATTGTTCGAACATATATGTACTACTGCGTACGATTCGCTCAGGTTGGCACCTTCCGTAGAGGGGTTGCCGTGACTTCACAGATCCTTTGTATCTCCATCACTCTGAATAAGAAAATTCTATAAGTTATTAAGTTATAAAACTCACAGTGACTAACATACACCCGTTTTTCCAAAATGTCAAGGTGTATTTTCTTCACCTTTTGCACAAACCTGATTGACTTTCAAATGTGAAAATTCTATACTATATTTAATTACGAACGTGACATACAAATGAAATGGGGTTTTTTATGAAGAAGGTAACAGTCAATAAACTTGAACCAGGCATGGTTACTGCCGAACAAATTCTGACAAAAAACGGACAGATGATCGTTGATAAAGGTGTCACACTTACAAGACCGCTTATCATGCGTCTTTCCTTTTATTGTGTATTAGAGGTGGGCATTGAAGATCCAGATGAACACGAAGAACCTGAAACACCGCATTTTATCCCGGCTTATTCTCAAAAGGTAAAAGCCTCGAAAGAGTTTCAGACGTTCCAGTTTGATCATTCATTCGTATTGAACTCTTTGAAGTCTTCCATGGAGGGTTATGTTTTTCACAATCAGCCTCTTGATACGGATGATCTTCTTGACCAGACAGTCAAACTGTTCAATTCATGCCAGACATCACTTGAACTTTTTGATATGCTGCATAATATGCGTGCCTATGACGACAGCACTTATGCACATTCCTTAAATGTATCTTTGATCTGCCGCCGTATCGGTAAATGGCTGAAAGTAGATGCCAGCACTTTAGATACTTTAACGCTCTGTGGTCTTTTACATGATATCGGCAAATTAAAAATTCCGGATGATATCTTAAATAAACCGGACAAATACACCGACGAAGAGTTTGATCTTGTCAAAAAACATACTAAATTTGGCTACGATCTGTTAAAGCCGCTTTCGATTGATCCGCATATCAAAAAAGCTGCGCTGCTCCATCATGAGCGTTGTGACGGATCCGGCTATCCACTGAAAGTGGCTCAGAAAGACTTAGACGACTTCTCGATGGTCGTTGCGATCGCCGACGTTTACGATGCCATGACTGCCGCAAGATCTTATCGTGCTCCTCTGTGTCCATTCCAGGTCATCGAATGTTTTGAGCAGGAAGGTCTTCAGAAATACAAACCAAAATTTATCCTGACCTTTTTACAGCATATCGCATCCACTTATCAGAATAACCGTGTTCTTTTAAGCAACGGACAGAGTGCCAATATCGTAATGTTAAACCAGCAGCATCTTGCAAGACCGATCGTTCAGTTAAACGACAATTCCTGTATCGATCTCTCTACCCGTCTTGATCTGCATATCCAGAGTATTCTGTAAGCAGACGGATCGCTGCAGCCAGGATCCACTGTTTTCGGATATACCTGCAGTTTCAAAAAAGAAGCGCTCCAAGCGGCCTCTTTCGGAAACGGTCACAGCTTCTGATCGTTTTCTAACAGAGTTGCCTCTTCGAGCGCTTCTTCTGCTTCTTCTTCAATTTCTTCCGGTGTCCCATTCTCAACCGGTATCTTTCCAATATACATAAACACACGCGCCACAATCAGCGGTACAAATCCAACAAAAGCTCCATATACCCCGTATGTATAGACAGATACACAGCCGATACATGCACCTGCAAAAAAGGAGAGTACTGTCATAGTATACATTATACCTTTTCTGCGAAATTCCGAATCCTTCGTCAATATATACTGTGTCCATGCGAGCAATGACTGCTTGAAATTGTTCGTGGTAAAAATACTTGCACTATTATACCCTGACGCACCGGAATAGCTTCCCCACTGAAATGCCGAGCAGAAAAATATCGGATAAAGACTTACAACAGCAGACATTCTCTCCGGCATCAGCGCTGTAACGGTAAGTCCGGCTGCATCTACCCAGAGCACAAATTTCCGCATATCCAGCTTTGTAAAATTCGTCAGAAGATACGAGATCACGATCGCACTGCCAAAAATAAGAAATGCAAGAAATCGTATTCCCACTTCCGCAAAATTTCTTCCGGTAAGCGCTGCTGCCATCTCCATGACATTTCCGGTCTGCGCAGAGCCGAAATTCCCTGCATGCAGCAATATCGCATAAGTTCCAAGAAATCCTCCAACCAGCGTAAGATTCCAGTGAAGGATCATATCCAGTTCTTTTTGAAATATTTTTCTCATCGTTATCCTCATCCTCTGAAAAACTCTATGATTATGAATGACTGTGCGCAAAAACTGCCATGGTAAAAGACGTCTCCCATACCCGGAAACGCCCTCTCCATGGCAGTTTCTGCATAGTAGCTCCTACATGGCAGTTTTACCTGCCATATCATCAACTACTATGATACTTTCAGTGTAAACTTCTGTATCTCTTTCTCTGTGCTTACTTTCTCGATCACAGCCCCCAGTGATGCAAGTTTCTTTTCAAATTCTTCATATCCACGTTCAATATAGTAAATATCATCTACCACCGTAATGCCCTCTGCTGCAAGACCTGCGATCACAAGCGCTGCTCCTGCACGCAGATCCGGTGCATTGACACGGGCTCCGGTATAATTCTCAACACCACCAATGATTGCTATATTGCTCTCTACTTTAAAATTAGCACCCATGCGCGCCAGCTCACCGACATATTTAAAGCGGTTTTCAAAAATGCTCTCGGTAACAGTACTCGTGCCTTCCGAAATACCTAACACAACTGCAATCTGCGGCTGCATATCCGTCGGAAATCCCGGATATGGAAGTGTTGTAACCTGTGTATGATGCAATGGTTTTGAGGATACTACACGCACTGCATCATCAAACTCTTCCACTTCACATCCAATCTCAAGCAGCTTTGCGCTGATTGCCTCCAGATGTTTCGGGATCACATTTTTTACGGTAATATCACCTTTTGTCGCTGCTGCCGCAAGCATGAACGTTCCGGCTTCAATCTGATCCGGAATGATAGAATACTCTGTCTTGTGCAGCTTCTCAACACCAACGATCCGTATCACATCCGTGCCGGCACCTCTGATGTTTGCACCCATACTGTTTAAAAAGTTGGCTGCATCTACAACATGAGGCTCTTTTGCCGCATTTTCCAAAGTAGTCTTACCCTCAGCCATAGCGGCTGCCATCATAATGTTGATCGTTGCACCGACAGACACCTTATCCAGATAGATATGCGTACCTTTTAACTGCTTTGCATCTGCTACCACAAGACCATGACGGATATCTACCGTTGCGCCCAGTGCACGGAATCCTTTCAGGTGAAGATCAAACGGACGGCTTCCGATATCACATCCACCCGGAAGAGCTACCTCTGCATGTTTATATTTTCCAAGGAGCGCTCCAAGCAGGTAATAGGACGCTCTGATCTTGCGGATATATTCATTGTCCACAACCAGATTATGAATAAATGATCCGTTCATCTTTACTGTATGTGCATCCAGTCTGTCTACCTTTGCTCCAATATCACTGATTGCATTTAACAGCACATTAATATCTCTGACATTGGGTAAATTTTCTATTGTAACGGTCTCATCCGTCATAACTGCCGCAGAAATAATGGCAAGCGCAGCATTTTTCGCTCCGCCGATTTCCACTTCTCCGACTAACGGATTGCCTCCTTTAATGACATATTGTTCCATATCACACCTCTATGAACCTTTTCATACAAACACATAATTATAGTGGCTATTATGTGCTTTTGTCAAGAATTATATCACAGTTTCAATTTTGTTGTAAATATGCAGATATTCCCAAAAAAGCCCTTTATCTTTACACACTTCCGTTCATTTTTTATCAGTTGCTGATGTATTTCAGTGGATTGACTGCTGCCCCTCCGATATAGATTTCAAAATGCACATGCGGTCCTGTAGAGCGTCCGGTGCTTCCACTCAGCGCGATCGGTTCGCCCTGCTCTACTTTCTGTCCGACTTTCACCAATAATTTGCTGTTATGTGCATACCGTGTCAGTCTTCCATCCGCATGACTGATCACAACATTATTGCCATATCCACCATTGTAAGAAGCCTGGATCACTGTACCGGCACAGGATGCATACACGGTTGTTCCAACCGGGCATGCCCAGTCCACACCTTTATGCATTCTTCCCCAGCGTCTTCCAAATCCCGAGGTAAACCTGCCACCGGCAATCGGCTTGATGTATGTCGGCGGCACGATCGTTCCCCGCTCCACAACAGCTGCCTTCGCTGCCGTCATAATCTTCTGATGTGCTAACTCCCTGCTTACCTCAGAGCCGTTTTCATATACAACAATATCGTTTCTCTCACGATGACCTGCAACACCCTCTTCTAGCACTTTCTCCTGATTGGTATACCAGGAATCATTTTCCATAATAACAGGTTCTTCCTCGTAATCTTCCTCATAAACTTCTCCCACAGTCAGCCTGATCTTTAAATCCGGTTCCGGAACCGAAATGATAAGCTCCTGTCCTTCGCGCAGTGAATCTGCATTTTCCATCCCGTTTAATGCCATAATATCTGCGACTTTTGTATCATGGTCAAGTGCGATCACAGAGAGACAGTCACCACTCTCTACTACATATATTTTATTCGATTCTTTTTCTTTTGTTACTTCCACAGCCGCATCATCTGCCGTGGTAAACGCATCCGGCTGCACATAATTTTCATAAACTTCAATATTCTCCACAAATGCCATATCAAGGACGCCTGTTTCATAAAAATCTGCTGCATCCGACGTCACAGCATCTAAAAGATGCACTGCAGACACCAGGGAAACTCCCGCAAGCGATGATTCCTGCATATCCTGCGTCTCTGTTTGTTCCGTTTCCACTGCGTCATCCTCATTATCTGTCTTTTTCAGATCAGCCGTTAATATGCCACCGATCTGTCCTTCTAACGACTGATATGTAACAGTATAGGCATCCTCTTCGTCCGATTTTTTCCTGACCTGATTTAAAAAATCGGACACTTCATCTAATGTCTTAAAATTTCCACGATATGAACCGATTGCAACCGTATAGGCACGCTCTCTGCTCTCAATCTTCTTTTCTGCCAGTATCTTTTTTAATTGTTCTTCCAGTGCTTCTTTCTTTTCTAAATGCACAAACAGTTTTTTTTCTGTTTTTACTGACCACTCATAATCCATGCATAAACGGTTTGCAGACTCTTCTGCCAGTTTTCTTCTCGCCCCAAGGATAGTATCTTTCACATCAACATTTTCTGCCACATATCCGACAAACACTCCATCTACATACACGCCCTGATAGTTCTGTCCTAATGACGTCTGCTGCGAAAGCGCACTTCCGGCCAGTATTATAAGAAATCCGCCGGCGGCAATTATGCCGGGCAGTGTTTTTTTATCTTTTAATCTTTTGTTCATCTTCTGACTCTTTCATTCCATAGATGTAATTTTATAAAGATTCTTTTTGAAGTTGTGTCACAATTTTTTCGATCGTCTGCTCCACATTCAGACCATTCTCTGCAATCGTGATGTCCGCGTATTTTTCATACAGCACAACTCTCTCATCATACAGATCTTTTAAAGTCTGTCCATCTTTTAAAACAACACCCCTGCCTTTAATATCCGACAGTCTGCGGCTGATATTCTCATAATCTAATTTTAAATAAATCACGATCCCAATCTGACTTAAGTGTTCCATTGCCTCTTTTCCATATACGACACTGCCCCCAGTGGCAATGACGGAATGATGCGCTTCTATTTCACTGTTGATGCGGTTTTCAACTGCAATAAATCCGTCAGGTCCCTCTTCTGCGATGATCTCCCGCAATAATTTTCCTTCTTTTTCCTGAATGACCAGATCTGCATCTACAAACTGGAACCCCAGTACCTTCGCCAATATAACTCCTACGGTGCTTTTTCCAACCCCAGGCATACCAATCAATACAATATTATCTTTTTTCATCCGCTTTCTCCCGCTGTAAGTGATCCATTTCCATAAAAAACGCCGAAAGGCTGTGCTTTCGACGTTATCTTTTTACTCTGTTGCCTGCTCCGTCGTGCTTTCTGTCTCTGTGTCTTTTATAGTTGTAAACAGGTTATCAAAATTCACGTCATCCCAGACTTTTTCTTTCACTGCCCACTCGATGCCCTCTTTCCAGCCATCAAGCGTCTTGTCATACAGATCATCTTTGCGCTGCTTGATAATATTCTGACGTGTCTCCTCTGTCGCATCCTCGTCCACTTCTTTATCAAGACGTGCCACAAAATAAGCGCTGTCACCTTCGATCAGATCTGTAACTTCGCCTTCTTTTAAATTTTTGAGTGCTTCTAAAAGATTCTTATCCACAGAATCATCATCCTGCGTAAAAGTGCCCGTACTTACTGTATAGCCTGCATCCTCTGCCGCCGCATCAAGTCCATCTTCCTTCGCTGCTTTTGCAAAGTCTGCCACGGTTGCTGCAAGTTCCTCTTTCTCCTCATCGGTGTAATCCACCGTATTTCCGCTCTCATCCTTATGTGTTGTCTTAGAAATATTTACATAGCTGTATGCACCGGTTTTTGCTTCCTCGTCTGTCACATTGGTATCTGCATCTGCAACGATTGCTGCTTTCATTTTGCTCTGGATCGTCTCCAAAGTAAGATACTCTTCTACAATCTCCTGCGTCGCGCCAAGAGCCTTGATCGCATCTTTACTGTTATCTTCCATAAACTGTGCTGCCGCTGCAGTGATCGCTGCTTTCTCATCATCCGAAATGGTGACATTGTACTCATCCATATGAAGCTGTAACACATACATATCTTCTAAGGAATCCATCACGCTGTCTTTAAAATCATCCTGTCCGGTTGATCCATTTCCATATAAATCGGATGTCCAGACATTTTTTCCAAAATATGCGGTATAAAAATCATCTGCTCCGGCCTGCCCAACCCTTGCTGCAAAGTTTGCAACACCAAGTTTTACCGGCTCTCCGTTTAAAGTTGCCACTGTTTTATCTTTATTAACTCCGCCACAGCCTGTAAGTACAGACAAAGCCATAGCGCTGCTTAACAATAATGCGGTAATTTTTTTGCTGTTCATATGTTCCTCCCAGTGCCCTCTTTTTCTGATCCGGGCAGTCATTCATTTTATTATAATTCGTTTTCTATAAAGCCGCAAGTTATTTTTCCATCAGCATCTCCCCCGCGCGCTGCAAAAATGTCTCCATCACATCTTTTGCTTCCACATATTTTTCCCGGGTATTCATTTTCAGGAAATAAGTGAAATACGGTGCTTTTGCATCCATGGTGAATTTCACATGATTGTCAAAGGAATCCGTAAACTCCGGAATTGCTGCTACATTGATCTTCGCTTTCTCATACAGAGTGAACCGCAGTGTATCACCTTTCTGTGAAATATCCGTGAAATAAAGCTGATGTGCCATGGATTTTACCCTTGCAATATAAAGCAGATTTTCGACAGATTTTGGCGGATCTCCAAAACGGTCAATCAGCTCTTCTAACATTTCTTCCGACTCATCTGCTGTCTCGATGCCTGCGATACGCTTATAAATATCAAGTTTCTGCATCTCATTTGGAATATATCCCATCGGAATATAGGCATCAATATCAATATCGATCGAGGTATCAAAACTTTCTGCAACCTCCATGCCTTTTGCTTCCTTGACTGCTTCATTCAACATTTTACAGTAAAGATCATATCCAACTGCCTCCATATGTCCATGCTGCTTAGCGCCAAGCAGATTTCCTGCACCGCGTATCTCAAGATCACGCATGGCTATCTTAAAGCCACTTCCAAGTTCCGTATACTCCTTGATCGCGGCAAGTCTTTTTTCCGCGACTTCTTTCAGCATTTTATCCCTGCGGTACATTAAAAATGCATACGCCGTCCGGTTCGATCTGCCGACACGCCCGCGAAGCTGATAAAGCTGTGACAGTCCCATATTATCCGCATCATGGATGATCATCGTATTGACATTTGAGATATCAAGCCCCGTCTCGATGATCGTTGTCGAAACCAGCACATCGATCTCTCCGTTGATAAAACGGTACATGATATTCTCTAATTCCGTCTCTTTCATCTGCCCATGTGCATAGGCAACGTTTGCCTCAGGCACAAGTTCTGCAATTTTTGCTGCCACATCTGCGATCTCCCGCACACGGTTGTATACATAATATGCCTGTCCGCCACGGGAAAGTTCCCTGGAGATTGCCTCACGCACCAGTTCTTCATTGTATTCCATCACATACGTCTGAATCGGCACACGGTCCATCGGCGGCTCCTCTAAAACACTCATATCACGGATCCCGATCAGACTCATATGGAGTGTTCTCGGGATCGGCGTTGCCGTAAGTGTAAGCACATCAATATTGGTCTTTAGCTGTTTGATTTTTTCCTTGTGTGTCACACCAAAACGCTGCTCCTCGTCAATGATCAGAAGTCCAAGATCTTTGTATACTACATCTTTTGACAGCAGCCTGTGTGTTCCGATAATGATATCAACATTTCCCTTTTTCAGTGCCTCCACCGTCTTTTTCTGCTCGGCACTGCTCCTGAAACGGCACAAAAGATCAATATTGACCGGAAAGTCTTTCATGCGCTGTACAAAGTTATTGTAATGCTGCTGTGCCAAGATCGTCGTCGGCACTAAAAAAGCAACCTGTTTTCCATCCTGCACTGCCTTAAAGGCCGCACGGATCGCGATCTCCGTCTTGCCATAACCAACATCCCCACAAATCAGACGATCCATAATCTTCGTGCTTTCCATGTCTTTTTTAGTCGCCTCGATCGCAAGTTCCTGATCCTCGGTTTCCTCAAATGGAAACATTTCCTCAAACTCCCTCTGCCAGACGGTATCCGGTCCATAGACAAATCCGTCCTGCTCCTGTCTCTGTGCATAAAGCCGCACAAGATCCTGTGCAATCTCTTTTACTGCACCGCGAACTTTTGTCTTTGTTTTATTCCATTCCTGTCCGCCTAATTTGTTCAGTTTTGGCTTCTTCGCGTCCGCGCCCGCATATTTCTGGATCAGTTCTAACTGCGTTGCAAGGATGTATAAGTTTCCACCACCGGCATATTCAATTTTGATATAGTCTTTAACCGTCTTATCGACCTCTATTTTTTCAATTCCACGGTAGATCCCAAGGCCATGATTTTCATGAACGACATAATCACCGATGTTAAGGTCGGTAAAACTGGCAATTTTTTCTCCCTCATAGGTACGGCGGCGTTTCTTTTTTTTCTTTTCACCACCGAAAATATCGCTCTCTGATATCACAACAAATTTAAGCAGCGGATATTCGTAACCTTTTTTGATCTTTCCGTAGCCGGTCATGATCTCCCCCGGTTTTACCTCATGATCAAAATCCTCCGAATAAAACGCATTCAGTCCCTCCGCCATCAGATCTTCTGACAGACGCTTTGCGCGCGTCTTTGATCCGGAAAGTAAAATTACACGATATCCGTTTTTCTTGTAACGGGTAAGATCTTTGACCAGAAGTTCAAAACTGTTGTTGTATGGATTGACCGTCTTAGAATCAATGACAAATTTTTCTTTGATATCCACATGGCTGTTTTTCAGATCCAGTGCCACCAGGGAAACACACGCCATCTTTTCAACTTTTGCCAGAATTTCCTTACAGGAAAAAAGTTCCCGCATCTGTCCCGGCAGAATATAACCTTTTTCGAGGCGCTGCTTCATGCTCTCGGAAAATTCTGTTTCTGTCACCATACCGCGCTCAATGGAGCGTGCCAGTTCATCCACAAAAATAACGGTATTGTCCCTGTTAAAATATTCAAGCAGTGATACACGATCCTCACAGAAATAAGACAGATATGCGTCAAGCCCCGCGCTGATGCCCAGTTCTCCCGCTTCTTCTGCGATCTGTGCGGCAGCACTTTTCGTGCGATGGGCCTCCTCCGTTTTCATTTCTTTCCGGAGTTTTGCAGATACCTTCTCTGCCTCTTTTAAAATCCTTTTGATTCCCTCCTGACGATCCGTTTGGGTCAGAACCAGTTCACAGGCAGGATAAATTGAGATTTCTTCTAAGTTTTCAATTGAGCGCTGGCTCTCGGCATCAAAAGAACGGATGGAATCTACCTCATCTCCCCAGAATTCAATTCGATATGGATTATCTTCCGTCAGTGGAAAGATATCTAAGATTCCACCCCTCACAGAAAACTCTCCCATTGTTTCTGCCTGATAATTCTTTTCATAACCAAGTTCCACAAGATGCTTTGTAAGTTCTTCGATATTTTGCGTATCCCCGACCGAAATCTTTTTGACTGCCTGAATAAATTTTTCCGGCATTGGCATCGGATTCATTAGCCCGTCAAATGTAGTTATTATAGTGCACGACGACTCCTCCGCAAGCATCTTCAATGCATTGATACGCTCCGCAGTAAGCACATTTCCCCTGATATCCGACTGGTAAAACAAGATATCCTTTGCAGGATAATATGCTGCTTTCGGATCAAAGAAACGATATTCCTCATAGAGTTCTTTCGCTCTCTGCTCCTGAAACGTAACAATGATTCTGTTTCCAGAACCATTGTTTACACTGTACATGATATGCGGTTTTGCTGCATCAATACATCCTGAGATCTGTACAATGCCACGCAGGTCATGTATCTTCTCACTTAAGGTTTCAAATTCTTTGAGCTCTTTTAAAGGTTCAGTAAAAGTTCTCATGATACTCCTTTTCACTCTTCCTTCTTTTTCACATTATAACGGTTCATCGCTGCATCTGTCTCACCGGTGATCATCATTTCTGCGGCCTCTACGGCATGCCCGATTGCTTTCTCTACTTCCACGCGGTCTGCTGTATCAAAATGCCCTAACACATGGTCTGCAAGATCCCATCCCGCCGGTTTTTCCCCGACACCGACTTTAATGCGCAAAAAATTCTGTGTTCCGGTCATCGCAATGATATTTTTGATACCGTTATGCCCACCTGCACTCCCTTTCTTGCGGATGCGCAGATTTCCCGGTGCAAGGCTGATGTCATCGTAGATCACAATCATTTCCTCTTCCGGATCCATCTTGTAATAATTGATCAGTTCTGCCACGCTCTCCCCGCTTAAGTTCATATATGTCTGCGGCTTTGCCAGCACAACTTTCACACCATTTATAACACCTTTTCCACAGAGTGCCTTATGTTTTTTTTCACTGATACTGATATTATATTTCTCTGCAAGCGCATCCATGACATCAAATCCGATATTATGTCTGGTATGTTCATACTGTTTTCCCGGATTTCCGAGTCCTACGATCAAAAACATGTAATTCTCCATTTCTGTATCTTTCATCCACAGTGATCGGAATAAATCTTTCCATCCCATTTATTTTGCCTGATTTCTTCTGCGAATGATCTCTGCCGCTGATTTTAACTGCTCCTGATCATTCACACCCATGATATCCTCCGGATCACTTAAAGCAAACGCGTCCACTTTGAGTCCCTTGTCCTTTATAATTGTCAGCGTATCCGGCAGATAATATTCGCCCTGGGCATTATTCGGCTGAATTTTTTCAAGTGCTTCTTTTAATTCCTTCGTATCAAAAATATACATACCGGAATTGATCTCATGAGATGCCCGCTCCTCCTCACTTGCATCTTTGTGTTCTACACTTTTTACAAAATTTCCATCCGCATCACGGATAATTCTTCCATATCCTGTCGGATCTTCCACCATGGCAGATAATACAGTAACCGTATTCTTATTCTCTGTGTGATATTCTCTTAAACGCTTTAAGGTTTCTGCCGTGATTAAAGGCGTATCCCCAAACAGGATCATTGTCTGTCCCTCATCCCCTAAGAAATCTTTTGCACAACGCACCGCATGACCGGTTCCAAGCTGCTCCTCCTGTAATACAAAGTTTACTTCCTGATGCAGGATCGTCTCCCGTACGACTTCATATTTATATCCGACAACCAGACAGATATCATCTGCACCTGCTCCGATCGCTGCTTCGATTGCATAATCTACCAGACATTTTCCTTCTATTGTATGTACCACTTTCGGCAAATCTGATTTCATACGTGTTCCTTTACCTGCTGCAAGTATTACCGCTTTTAACTGTTCCATATGTATCCTCCTGCATCTACGTGCTTTTTTTCTGATATTGTTCACCATACCATACTGTTTTTCTCATTGCAGTCTATGTTTTATTTTACAGGACTTTCCTGATTTTACAAGTATTTTTCACACCGTCATTATAATAAGCTGCCGCCAAATGATGGTTTGTTGGGCTAT